>NZ_CAKZKO010000158.1 GCF_937123705.1 uncultured Paraglaciecola sp.
CTTCGGTCGGTGTGTAGCGCAGCTTGGTAGCGCACTTCGCTGGGGGCGAAGGGGTCGTAGGTTCGAATCCTATCACACCGACCAATTTCAAATTTTATCTCTGCGCTACTTGGTAGCGGCATTTTTGGCTGGGGCGAAGGGGTTGTAGGTTCGGTTTCTATCACTCCGACCAATTAATGCTTTATCTCCCGATTTAAATTAACCATTTAGAAGTTAGCCTCGTACATGCTCAATACTTTCTGACACTCACTTTAAGCCGAAAGCCATGCGTTTTGTTGGTGATTGCGTAGTAGTTCAGGTAATGCATCTTGTGGGATGGGTTTTGACCAGTAATATCCTTGGCCAATATCACAACCCAGTGCCAGCAGTTTGTTAAGAATTGCTTCATCTTCTATACCTTCGGCTATGGTTTTTAGCCCTAGGCTTGCGGCCATCTTGTTTGGCTTGATACATGGCAATGTCAGCTTTACGGCACAATTGTTTAAGGTCTGTACCATCTTGGGGGGCGCATGCGACCCCCCAATGATGCTGAAATGACGACTTGATTTTGTATGATTTCGAATACAGACGCATATTGCAGTATCAAGGTTTCAGCTAAGCGGTCTAATTGTTCGCAATTATGGGTAAAAGGTGCCAGTAACATAAACTCATCACCTCCAAAACGCATAAGATGTTATTCTCCATTATCTAACCTTTGTACACATCAATGTGTGACTTCACCGCCTAAAAATGAAAAAACCAACAGTGAGGCATTCAGAGTCAGTATTGGCTTCGTAGAACAAATTAAGATTAACAGTATGAAAACCGTGCAAGCTGCTATAACTGTCAATATAAAAGCTACAAACACTCCCTCAAACGATATAGATAAAGGTAGGCTCATGGCTTCAATGAAAAACACAGGACGTTTTATTTACTCCCTAGTTTGTTATGGCGCAGGTGTGGCGTCTTTAATTTATTTTATATTGTTTGTTAACGATCTTTGGCTACCGCAGACAGTCAATAGCATAGTGCCATCTTCATCTTTGGCCCATGTCATTATCATCAATACTTTGGCACTTTTGCTGTTTGGCGTACAACATAGCGTTATGGCCCGTCCCGCCTTTAAACGCTGGTTTGCTGGTTTTATTGATCCCAGTGTCGAACGCGCAAACTATGTCCTTGCAACAGCGCTGGCTATTTCAGGCATGTGTTATATATGGATACCATTTGGTCCAATTGTTTGGCAGATAGAGTCTGACATGGGTATCAGTTTACTTCGCGGTATCGCATTTTTTGGATGGGGCTTTCTATTTTTGGCGACATTTATGATCAACCATTTTGAACTATTTGGATTACGTCAAACCTTTGATCCCATGCAAGGTAAACCTGTGCCTGATGCGACATTTAAAATGTCGGGATTTTACAAAATTGTTCGCCATCCTATTCAGACGGGGGTGCTGATTGGTGTGTGGGCTGTGCCGTTGTCAACTGCTAGTCATTTGGTTTTTGCTGCAGGCATTAGCGCTTACATTTTTGTCGGTTTGTATTTTGAAGAAAAAGACCTGATCAAAGAATTTGGTGACACTTACTTAGATTATATGCAACGCGTTAAAAGAGTGATCCCGTTTATTTATTAGCAGTAATATGCATAGCCGTGAAATAATACATTGAGGTATTATTGCACTTTGGTGTCGCTGCATTATGAGGCTGTAGCGTGCTAAACCAGCGTAAAAACGATCAAAGTGATGTTATCCCTGTGCTGACTCTATATCGTGGCTATGACAATTATTTAACTTAGTAACAAGGACTCCCCGCTGTTTTGCCAGAAACTTCCACTAAAACTCCTGCCGTTGCCAAATTTGCTTTAATTATTGTCTGTATGGGGTCAATAATTGGGCCGCTTGGCATGGCGTCTGTGAATATCGCTATCCCTGATCTCGCAGCTGATCTGCAAGCCAATGCCAAGATGGTGTCGTGGCTACCGACATTGTTTATCTTAAGCAGCGTAATATTTATGTTACCCGCTAGCAAATTGGCAGACAACTATGGAAGAAAACGCGTCTATGCCTACGGCTTGGCCTTAAATGCGTTTTCCTCATTTATGTGCGGGTTGGGTACTAATATTGAGTGGGTGCTGTTTTGGCGGTTTGTGCAAGGCGGGGCATCGGCAATGATTTTTGGCACAGGAGTGGCGATTATCACTTCAGTTACGCCTTCCCATAAACGCGGTGCCGCGCTGGGGATGACTGCGGCATGTATTTATATTGGGTTAACCGTCGCACCAGCCGTTGGAGGCTGGTTAACAGACCTATGGGGGTGGCGTTCGGTATTTTTGTTTCAGGTACCCATAGTGATGGCGCTGTTATTACTTATTAAGATGCGCCTAAAAGGGGAATGGAGAAATGCTGAAAAAACCAGATACGACTGGTGGGGAACCAGTATTTTTGCGGTGTTTTCAACGTCATTGGTATATGGATTAAGTCTGTTGCCGGATATTTTTGGGGTGCTGATGTTAGGACTGTCGGCACTTAGTTTGGCGTTTTTTATTGTGCATCAGAGCCGCAGTCGTCGGCCGCTTATCCGAGTGCAAATGTTTCGCGAAAGTCGGATGTTTTCGATGTCATTGGCTACGTCGCTGTTGATGTATGCCAGTAATTTTCCGCTAATTTTTATAATGAGTTTGTATTTGCAATATGTCAAAGGCCTAAGTCCTTCGCACGCAGGGCAGGTTTTACTGGTGCAGGCCTTATCTATGGCAATTATGGCGCCATTTTCTGGTAAGTTAGCCGACAAATTTCAGGCTAGACTTATCGCCACGCTTGGATGCGTCATTGTTGCCTGCGGGCTGTTGGTGTTGAGCCTGATGAACAGCACAACCAGTATTGTCTATATTGCAAGTTCGTTGCTACTTATTGGCGTTGGTTTTGGACTGTTCTCTACGCCTAATAACAATGCCATCATGAGAGGCGTAAAGTTACACGAAGTCGGGGTGGCTTCAGCCTCGATGAACTTATCCCGTACCATAGGCAATCTGTTTGGCATGAGTCTGGTAAATCTTATGGTGCATTACTATTTAGGTGATGCTCAGTTTACTCAGGCGCAAAATCCAGCACTGATCCAAACTGTAGAAATGGCTTTTACTATGTCTTTGGGCTTTGTTGTGGTTGCCTGTGTTATTTCAGCTTTTCGTGGCACAACGCGCACTGCGTAATTTATCTCGCCTGTTCGAAAGGTGTATGCGTCTTTTTTGATGCAAAATTCTTCTGCTCGCGATATGCCAGCGACGACTATCAATCAAGATCACTACGTCAATAAGATCTTTCATGGTCAAGAAGCGCATATTTTTACGATGGACGTTTCCGAGTCTTGATTAGTGACCCTACTAGCGGTTGAGTTATCCTTGTGGCACTCACATTGAGCATGGATGATTAACTTGCGAATTTTACTCAGCATTTTTTAGCTTAACTAGGTGCAATTGGGGATTCGATACTTGTTTTTTTTACCACATCCTCAAGGCGCTGTGGACGATGTAAATGATATCCCTGAGCAAGCTCAATGCCCATTTTTTGCAACCACTCTACTGTTTGTTGATCTTCAACAAATTCAGCCACCATGATTTTTCCTAAGGTGTGACCAATATCGGTAATGGCTCTTACCATCGCTCTATCGGTGTCGTCGCTGGCCATGTTTTTGACAAAAGCCCCATCAATTTTAAGGTACTCTACAGATAATTGTTTTAGATAAGCAAAGGAAGAGAAACCTGCACCAAAGTCATCCAAGGCAAAGGTACAGCCAATTTCCCTAAGCTGTGTCATAAAGGTTTGCACAACAGCCAAATTATTAATAGCTGCAGTTTCAGTGATTTCAAAGCACAGTTTGTGTGCGGGGATCTTATAACGTTTGATCGTTCTTAACGTGAAATCGGTAAAGTCGTCGTGGTCAAAAGAGCGGCCCGAAATATTGATGTGATAGGCATCAAATTGGTTTGACGCTTGTGAATGCTTCATAAGATGATCACAGACTTTTTCAATGACCCATCGGTCCACCAAATGTGCCAGTCCAAAACGTTCGGCGGCGGGTAAAAAAGCGGCTGGGGAGATTATCTCATTATGTTCGCCAAGCATGCGCACTAACACTTCTATCCGTGGCTTGATGGTCTCGTTTAAAGAATCGATAAGCTGTGCGTCTAAATACAGTTTATCGTGTTCAACAGCATGCTTGATCCGTTCAATCCATTCCATTTGTTCACGTCGAGCTAATAATTCCTTATCGTCTTGGTAGGTCAATACTACGCGGTTACGACCTTGTTCTTTGGCCATGTGGCAAGCCGAATCTGCGGCTTGTAATAACTCAGCCTCGTCAGAACTGGCCGCCATAATGGGAACAACGCCAATGCTACAACCAATGTTAAACCCTCTTCCGTTCCATACAAAGGGAAATTCAGTTAAGTTTTTGCGCAGCACGTCTACCAATTTCATCGCTTCATCTGGTTCGCAACAATCGAGGATCAAACCGAATTCGTCGCCACCGAGACGGGCCAATAAATCACTCTTTCTTAAATGCCGAGTAAAAAGCTGGGTGACTTGAAGTAAAAGTTGATCACCGGCAAAGTGTCCGAGCGTGTCATTAATGACTTTAAATTGGTCCAAGTCAATGAAGCAAAGACAATGCATTCGATTTTCACTGCGGGCTTTGAGTAATGCATCTGCTAAGTATCCTTCGAAGGCTCTACGATTAATCAAACCGGTTAAGTTATCATGCCGCGCCTGATAGCTTAATTCTTCGGTAAGATAATGATGCTCTGAGACATCTTCCAGAATACAAATATAACGTTGGGCACTAGGATGTTGCCAATCAAATCGGGACATAGTGGTTTTAGCCCAGACTAGGCTATTGTCGCTGGTATGCAATCGTTGTTTAAAACTGACGCTGTCATAATCTTTTTGATCTAAAGCTTGTCGCTGCATCTTGGATATGTCGCGATCTTCTTCATGAATGATTTGCTCGAATTGTAACTTTAATAGATCGTGGTGCGGGTAATTCAAAATTTCACAAAAAGCGAGGTTAGCATCCAGAATATGGCCTTGTGAGTCCAACTGGGCAATTCCCATAGCGGCCTTTTCAAAGGTAGAACGGAATTTCGATTCTGATATTCGGATCGCGGCGGTTAATCTATAGACCACATAAGTGGCAATACCGGACAACAGTAAAAAGAATATCACGGTAGAAAATGACAGAATGGTTGTCATAATTCGGCTAGCAAAAATCATTTTATTTCGAAAATTGATTTGCAAGGCATCCAGTCGATTATTAGTGTTATCTAACTGACGTCGCAATTGTTGGATTTTCACCACATCAACCGGTTGATTTTGCCAGACAGTTTCTAGTTGGTTGAGGGTGTCCCCTAACGTGAGGACGTCGATATCGCTGTTGCGCCATGCCTGCAATGCATCGCGGAAATAAGGTGTGTCTTCAAAAAAACGAAATAACCAAACCATGCGAGGAATATCATCAGGGTGGTTGCCGCCTTTGGCAAAGTGATGACGAACTGAATCATAATCTATATCATCACTTTCCAAAATGACTCGAGCTTTTAGATGCTGCAACGGTATTTGGTAATGTTTTCGAGCCAAGGTTAACGCAGTAGGGTCTCCGGTACGAGCGTAAATATCACCCTGCCTAACGGTGTCAAGTTGTCCTCTTGACCATATACCCACCGCCCCCAAATATCCTGCGGTGCCTGACTGGACTTGAATAATGAGCGTGGTAAAACCAATGGCTGCTCCGCCAATCAAAAGCAGCATCAAAATGGTGAGTCTAATCTTAGAATGGTTTTTATTTTGAATATCTTTGTGGAGTGGTGAACCTGGCATAACACTCCTAGAGTGAGTAGTGACATACTTAATCATCATCGTTGCCTCTTAGCCATGTGTTTGATGGGCAACTACGAAATCCTAGAATAAATTGTTTCTACTTAATTGCAAATAATTTCACTGAACTTTGTGTCATAAACGTGACTGTTATGTTTGCCTAGTCTACCTTGGGCCTGCATATAACATAGCCACATCACAACGGGCGTAGTTTTGTCCGTATTCTCGCATAATGCTTCGATCGTGCCTAAAACCGTTTTTTTGGTATAGATGAATAGCGGACTCGCATTTTGCGTTGGTCAGTAAAAATAGCTTTTTAATGCCTAAAGTCTGCGCTTCTGTGAGCACATGTTGTAGCAAAATTTCGCCTATTTTAAGGCCTCTTGCTGATTTTAACACACCCATTTTGGTCAGCTCAAAACTGTTGTTGCCTTTATTCCAAAAAGCGCAGGTGCCAACAATACCTAGCGTTGAATGTTCGGCAAACCATATTTTACCACCCTTATCGATGATGTGGCTTTGTGGATCTTCCAGCACCTGTTTATCCACTGGCTCTAACACAAACATGTCTTCAATCCATTCTTTGTTTATGGTTTCAAAGTGTTTAGCTAAAGCTGGGTTGTAGGCTTTTATCACTATTTGAGCCGGTATTTCATTATTCATTATGACAACTACCTTGGTTTTAAGGAGCTGGTGGGGTAGCTAAATAATACCTTCGCCTTTGCCCTAAAGCCTTTCGCAGAGAAAGTGCTTTTCATTAAATGTGCCCATTGATGAAAGGTAATGGTAAGGGGGTTGTAACTGTCTATCTGTCCGATAATGCCAAACTTGCAGGGCTTTGATGCCTCTTCTTCAGCATAAGTGCCAAATAACTTATCCCAAATAATCAGCACGCCTGCAAAATTTTTATCTAAATAGCCTTTGTTAATGGCGTGGTGAACCCTATGGTGTGAAGGGGTATTAAATATTTTCTCAAACCAGCCTAATTTATTCACTATTTGGGTGTGAACAAAAAATTGATAGGCCAAATTTAGGGCCACAGTGGCAAAAACTGTGATGGGATCAAAACCAAGTAATATCATCGGCATCCAAAACACCCACATACCGGCGATGGGATACATCAAACTTTGCCTAAATGCAGTAGAAAAATTCATATGTGTGGAGCTGTGGTGTACCACATGGGCGGCCCATAACCAATGCACATGATGAGATGCCTTATGAAACCAATAGTACAAAAAATCTTGTACTAGGAAGGCAATAAAAATGGTACCTACAGATAGCTCAATATCAAATAGTCGATATTCATACAGCCAATAAAAAAATGGCATTAGTAAGATTAAAGCGATGGCGTCAGCACCTTGGTGTAGCAAGGCTAAAACCGTATTGGCCAAGCTGTCCTTAATATCGTAATGGTGTTTATGTTTAATAAATTCGTAGATCACAAAAATCGTAAAAACGGGGCTTAACGCCAGTAATATAGTTTCTACATTCATGTCTTGTCTCCGGAAAATAGCGTGGCAATTTTGTTAAGGGCTTGAGAGATATCCTTGGTTATAAAATGTTTCACCAAGAAATTAGGTTGCCACCAAGGTGCAGTACAACTTATGTGATACTGAATGTGGGTGATAGGTTGAGGGCTAGATGTATCTTCGCTTAAGTAAATATCACCCTGATGATTGGCAACAGGCTTATTACCTATTATTTGATAACTAATATGCTGTTCATTGGCGCTAATAATACGCTCTTGAAATCTATTGCCCAGCATACTGACTTGCCTGATTGCACCTTTGCCACCTTGTATTTCACCTTGGTCTTCAGCCTGAACAAGCAAAAATTCGGCATTAAAAAAGCGATTTAATTGCTCATGATCAAGCAAGGTATCTCTCACTTGAATAGATGTGGCAGCCACTTTTTGTTCTATCTTAATTAATATCATTATTTTGTCACCAGTATTTCATGTTGGGCTAGAGTATAAATTTTACCGAATAGACTTATTGTTATATCAAATATTCCTAAAACTTGATTATACATTGAGTGCTAAGGCCCGTGTCAGGCGATATTTTGAACGCTTTATTACCATGTGAGTCGCTAACTGTTGAGGCGTTATTAGGTACCTATCATATTCAATTGGTTCATATAGTTGGCAAGGGCTAGGTCATCGAAGCTATTGGATGTACTTAGCGCTTGATAAACGGCTTGTTGATCGAGATTATTTTTGTTTTGTCCAAGCTTCAGTTTTCCTTCGAGTTTGTTTAGTTCAATCTTAAACCCCACTATACCAGCTAATAACTTTTGCTTGATTGAGTCGGTAACTATGTCGCCGTTAATTAGAAGTTGGGGTTCGTATTGTTCAACTACTTTATCGACAGCTTTAAGGGTATTTTTTGAGTCCAGTAAAGTCGCGGTACCTGAGGCATGCACAGCTGTATAATTCCAAGTTGGCACAGCAGGCTTATTGAGGTACCAACTAGGTGATATATAACCATGAGGACCAGTAAATATTACTAATACATTTTGTCCTTCGAGGTTTTTCCAAAATGGATTAGCTTTAGCGCAGTGTGCGTATAACACCCCCAAGTCACCTTCATTAGCATCAAGAACGAAAGGCAGATGAGTAGCCGATAATGAGCCTGAATGCGATACCACTACACCAAAACCAAACTCTCTAATAAAGTTATGTTGCGTGGCTAATTCGGGCATTTCAAATTGTTCTGGAACAAACATCTTTAGTCCTGTTTGTGGGTTGGCGTTGATAACTTTTCCAACAGATCCGTCTTGGTCTGCGGCCATTCTGGTTTAATGATACTGTAAACGGCACTACTACGAATGCTGCCATTTTGTTGAATTCTACAGTGTCTATGAATACCTTCAAAAGTTGCCCCTAAAGCCAAAATTGCGGCTCTGGACCTCTGATTTTTCTCATGGGTTTGAAAGGCGACTCTGTTTAACTTGAGTGTTTCAAAGGCATGACTTAAAAGTAGAAATTTGCAACGACGGTTTACAAAGCTTCTTTGCACACTAGGATGTAAAAAAGTAAAGCCTATTTCAATGGCTTTGTGCTCAAGAGAAATATTAAGGTAACTGGTAGAGCCAACAATTTTATCTTGGGTTTTATCAACAATCACAAAGGGTTGTAGTTGCTTTTTCGCGAACTTTTTTATGCATGACTCAACCCATTTTTTAGTGATGTCTAGGGTTTCGCAATAATTAGCTGTGGTCCATTGCCAAATAGATAAATCATTTCCTGCTGCAAACAAACCGTCGGTATGGCACATTTCCATAGGTTTAAGCGCAACATATTCATCTTGTAAAATAACGGATTGTAAAGCCATCTATATATCCAATTTTAAAGGCTAGTCAAGGTTAGCGTACTTTGAAGCGAGTTTGACTAATTAATTATTATGTTCATTTAATAAATATAAATAACTTAACACCCTAGCATCAGCCCAGTATCAGCCAACATTTGTACGCTTTTTAAACGTGCCTGAACATCATGGATTGGCGTAGAGACAATCAGCTCATCTATCTTAGTGGTCTCAATGAATTGGCTGAGTTTATCGGTCACAGTTTGTTTAGAGCCCACAACGGCGTAACGCAAAATATGGTTCAACATGGCCAAGTCGGCTGCCGTGCAAATAGCCGTAATGTCATCGACTGGTCTGGCAAATGGACGATTAACCCCGCGCCTTAAGTTCATAAACTGTTGCTGAACAGAGCTGAAAAGATATTCGGCTTCTGCATCAGTATCAGCGACCACTGCCATGACGCCCGCCATAACATAGGGAGACTGCGCTTGTGCAGATGCCTTGAAAGAAGAGCGATACAAACTTATCGCATCGAATAATTGCTCCGGCGCAAAATGAGAGGCAAAAGAGTAGGGCAAGCCCATTTGCCCCGATAACTGGGCACTGTACAAACTCGAACCTAACAACCAAATGGGTACATGGGTATTGGCGCCGGGCACGGCAAGAATATTTTGCCCAGCTTGAGGCGCGCCAAAGTAACCTTGTAACTCTTTGATATCTTCTGGGTAATTATCGACTTCTGACGTGAAGTTGCGTCTCAGAGCGCGGGCGGTCGCCATATCGGTTCCCGGCGCTCGGCCTAGGCCTAAATCGACTCTATCCGGAAACAAGGTGGCTAAGGTGCCAAATTGTTCGGCTATGACCAAAGGTGAATGGTTGGGTAACATTACGCCGCCCGAGCCAACCCTAATTTTATCTGTGGCGGCTGCAATATGCCCTAAAACAACGGCAGTCGCTGAGCTCGCTACACCATGCATGCCATGATGTTCGGCCAACCACACCCGCTTATAACCTAATTGTTCTGCTTGTATTGCCAAACTACGGGAATTTTTAAAAGCGTCAGAAGCGCTAGAGCCTTCAGCAATGGGCGCGAGATCTAGCACAGAAAATGGAATGGTCATAAACAACCTGATTTAAGTAACATAAACATTATGATAAATGAATCAGGTGAGTTGTTCTTTAAATTTTTGAGGGGGTTACAGCGCGTCTATTTGATTTTCTGGTGCTGCGTTAATAAAAGCGTCCAGTTGATTGCAGTTTTGATAGATATGCATGATTTTAGGAAATACGGTCATATCCACTTCGAATCGCAAAGCGTTATACACCTGCGGGACCAAATACAGATCCGCAAGTGTGACCTGTTCGCCAAAACAGTATTGTGAATTACTAAGCATACTTTCTAGAGCTGCAAAGCCTAGTTCAATCCAGTGGCGATACCAAGTTAGCTTTTGTTCAGCCTCTACTTTAAGTTCACCCGTTAGATAATTAAGAATGCGCAAATTGCAGATAGGGTGGATATCACAAGCAATGACATCCACAAAACTCTGAATTTTTGCGGCCTCAAAAGGATCTTCGGGCAACAAACGAGCGTTTGCATACAGGGCATCTAAGTAACCCAACATGGCACCTGACTGGGCTAAAAATTGCCCGTCAGATGTTTGCAAACAAGGTACCAGCCCTTGAGGTTGCTTTGCCTTATAGTCTGCACTTTGGTGTTCTTTTTTAAGCAGATTAACCGGCTCGATACTGTGCTCAATCTGCTTATGATTTAACGCAATTCTGACGCGATAAGCCGCAGATGAGCGATAATAACTGTATAGTTTTATCACGATAGATTGGCCGGCAATACGGTGGACACCACTTCACCAAAACCTATTCTTGCCGCACCTGTTTTGCTACAAGAGGCGCGCATTATGATGCTGTCGCCATCTTCTAAGAACACTCGTTGCTCGCCATTGGTAAGGGCTATGGGCGATTTTCCCCCTTTGCTTAATTCGATTAACGAGCCAGCTTCTTCAGCTGTTGGTCCTGATTGGGTACCCGAACCTAACAAGTCACCCGCGCGCATAGCACAGCCGTTACTGGCGTGGTGCGTGATAAGTTGCGCTGGGGTCCAATAGGAATATTTAAAGTTAGACTGTGACAATTGCGACATGGGCTGATTGTTGTCGCGCATGGCTTGGGTTTCAATAAAACAACTTAGATTGATATCTAAACCACCAGACTGACTATTTTGCTCACTGTTTAAATGTGGCAAAGGCTGTGGATCGCTGTCTGGGCGCGTAAAGCTGCTGCGATAAGGGGCTAAGGCTTCCATGGTGACTATCCAAGGAGAGATAGTCGAGGCAAAACTTTTGGCTAAAAATGGCCCAAGTGGTTGGTATTCCCAGGCTTGAATATCCCGCGCCGACCAGTCATTAAAAATACAGACACCAAATAAATGCTGTTCGGCATTTTCAATTTTAATCAGCTCACCTAATTCGGTACTTTTACCCACAAATAAGCCCATTTCCAATTCGTAATCTAAACGCTTACAAGGGCCAAAACTTGGCTCGGTGGCGTCGGGTGCTTTGGTTTGCCCCACAGGACGAGGAAAGGCTTGGCCAGAAATGCCGATAGTAGACGAGCGGCCATGATAACCAATAGGGATCCACTTATAATTAGGTAATAAGGGGTTATCTGGGCGAAATAACTTACCTATGGCGGTGGCATGATAAATAGAGGTATAAAAGTCAGTGTAATCGCCAATCACGCAAGGCATACCAAATTCAATGTCTTGTTGGTCAATTAATGCTGGCTCTAGTGCGCTTTGTAATTCTGAATCGCTGCGCAATGCCTTGGATAATGCCAGTCTTAGGGCTGAGTTGGTTTCTGCCCCTAAGTCCATCAAAGCATTTAGACTTGTTTGACTGGCTGCCTCTAACGCTACTTGCACGCCACCTGAAAAAATATTGCCATTGGCTAATACCGCCAAATCTAACACTTGGTCGCCAATAGCGACTCCGCCTCTAAAGGCTTCATTTTGGCCTTTGCGTTTAAATATCGCAAAAGGCAAATTTTGAATGGGAAAGTCGCTCTGTTGATTGGCTGATTCAACCCAACTGGTTAGATTGACATCATGGGTTTCATTGATCATTAACATTTTGAAATCTCTTTTTTATTGATTATGAGTTTTGAGCTAGTTGCTCGTCGCTACAATTCTTCATTAAAGTGTTTTTTTAAGTCGCCCCAACAGCTTAGATAGTCTTGTTGTCTGGTTTGAGAGTGTAGTGCAAATTCTGTTGGCGCAATCACATAACGTGATTCAAACATAAAGGCCAAGGTATTGTCATATTTTTGCGGGCTAAGCTGGCCATTTGAGGCTTTCTCAAATACCTGAGCTTCAGGGCCGTGTGGCGTCATACAATTGTGCAAACTCATGCCGCCGGGCTCAAAGCCTTTTTCTTTAGCATCGTACACACCATGAATTAAGCCCATAAATTCGCTCATCACATTGCGATGATACCAAGGGGGTCTAAAAGTATTTTCTGCCACCATCCAGCGGGGTGGAAAAATAACAAAGTCCATATTAGCCATGCCTTGTGTGTCTGAAGGCGAGGTGAGTACGGTAAAAATAGACGGGTCGGGGTGATCAAAACTGACGGTGTTGATCACATTAAAGTGGGCTAAATCGTATTTATACGGTGCGCTATTGCCCACCCAAGCTACCACGTCTAATGGACTATGTGACAACTGCGCTTGATACAACTCACCGCAAAACTTGGTGACTAAAGTACAGGCGTGATCGTTATCTTCAAACCAAGCGGTTGGATATTGAAAGTCACGTTGATTAGCAAAACCATTTGCGCCTACTGGGCCTCTTTCGGGCAAGGTAAAAGGCGCTCCGTAGTTTTCACACAGGTAACCTCGAATAGGCCCATCAAGGGGTTCTATTTGAAATTTAATTCCCCGAGGGATAACCATAATCTCACCGGGTTTCACTTGTAGCAATCCAAGCTCTGTGCGGGCAATCAATTCGCCTCGTTCTGGCACAAATAATAATTCGCCATCGGCATTACAAAAGTAGCGGTTATCCATCGCTTGATTGGCAGTATAAAGGTGAATGCCTAGTCCAATTTGGGTATTGGCATCTCCATTAGCAGCAACAGTCGTAAGTCCATCGATAAAATCGGTAGGGGTAGTCGCCATCGGCTGGGCATTCCAGCGCATCACGTTAGGTGGGCAAGGCGGGCCACTTAAAGGCGCAGTGCGCAGTAACCCTTTATCAATAGGTGAATAATCACCCATGCTAATAGATGGCCGAATACGGTACATCCAAGTGCGGCGGTTTTCATGCCGTGGCGCGGTAAAAGCGGTACTGCTAAATTGCTCGGTATATAAGCCGTAAGCGCATTTTTGTGGATTAAATTGACCTTTGGGTAGGGCGCCTTCTAAGGCTTCAGATTCATGTTCGTTATTGAATCCATGGGAATAGCGAATTTCAGTTGGCTCACTCATTGGCGTACTCGGTAAAATAGCTTGTCAATATAGTCTCATATGAAACTATATTGGTGCTATTATCAAGCTTTATTCAGTTCATTTGTGCTGTATTTTATTCTTTACGCAATAGGAGTCGGTCTATATGCACCAGACAGATAAAGAGGTTGTGCAACTTCAGCAGTTTGTTCCTTATAGAATGGCGCACTTAGCCGCCAATATTAGTGTGTCTCTGTCAAAAATATATAAACAAGAATTTGATATCAGCATTCCCGAATGGCGGGTTTTGGCGCAACTGGCGGAACAACAAAAACTGTATTCTAAAGACATCGGCCAAATTACTTCTATGGATAAATCCAAAGTGTCCCGGGCAGTCAAAATATTAAAAACTAAAGGATATTTAATACGGCAAATAGATCAAAATGACCTCCGCGCCGCCTACTTATCATTAACCGCGTTAGGTGAGCAGCTATATCAAAATATTGCTCCTAAAGCATTACAATGGGAGAAGCAGTTTTTGAGCACCTTAGATGACAGTGAGCATCAAATATTAATGCACATTTTAGCCAAGCTTGATGCGCAAGTTTTGGCCATTAGTCAAAAATAGCCATTCCTAGGTATAAATCTTGATACTTTGTTGCACTATCTCTTCTATTTAACTGCATTTCACTGTTATATTCTGTTAACTAGTCATCAGTTTAATTGGAAAATGTGCAATGGCACCCAGGGTTTGGAACACAATGTTTTTAAAGGTTTTATTCATCTTGTCGATTTTCGTTAGCCCCGCGAGTTTTGCGTTAAGCCAAACCGTACTTGCGCAAAGTCCAACTGCAATAAATATAGGGGTAGTAGGACTAGCGGTACTCTTGGTGTTGTTGCTGGCATTTGTCATCATATTCAAGGTTAAGCTGGGGCAATTACTCGAAAAACAAGTTAACCACGAAAAAGAATTAACCGATAAACAAACTCTGCTCAACGATTTTAAAGTAGGCATGCTGCATGTTAATCAGGCTGGCGAGATCATTTTTGCTAATAGAGTGGCGGCATTTTTACTTGGCAGTAAAGAAGAAAAACTCATCAATAAACCCTTAGTTGAAGTGTTTGATGCACAAGTGCAAGAGGCCATTAGTGGCGCGTTAGGATCGAATCAATATGTGCCCTTGCAAACTTATGTGACCGTCAGTAAACGCCACTTGCAATTAGGGTTTAGTAAACAGTCTGAAGTCAATAATGCGATAGCCAGTGTAATTTCCCTCGCCGATGTCAGTAATTATCAGCATCAAATAGATAAACAAAGCGCTAATTTGAATAGCTTAAATCAAGGGTTACAGCAATCTGGTATAGCTAAACTCACTATTGACTTTGAAGAAAATAGCTTTAACTCAAACCAGCTATTTGCCGATTTGTTATCAGCTCCAGAACCGCTAACAGGCGAAATCAATCAACTTAAGAAAATGCTTAACACTAATGCCGCCCTAGAGTGGGAGCATGCGCTGGAAACCAGTAAGAAAGAGCATCATGTAGATATCAGTTGTGAGTTTTTGGCGAGCCAGACCGGCCAATCTAACGTTCAAGGTAGCTCGCCCAAAGAAGCCCAAAACCAAGACACAGTTCCTTTAAGGTTGATTGGCATTAGCCGTAAAAAGAACGATAAAGACGAAACCACACGTTTAGATTTTCTGGTGCATAACCAGTCACAGCTGGCGCATCAAAAAACCTTGCATCAGGCGAGCGAACAACAAGTAAGAACGTTACTCACAACCAGTCCTAATCCCGTTTATCTCCTCAATGAGCAAGGCAAAATCACTGATTGTAATGCTGCCTTTGAGATGATGTTTAAACTAAAACTGTCAAAAATTGAAAACAAAAGCATACAAGAGCTAGAAATACTGCCTGAAGAATTACTAAGTCGTTTGACTTCGGAAAAAACCACTAACGTAAGTGCAGTAAAGGCCAGTGTCGACAAAGAGTTCGACGTAAAATTGCCAAATGGCGAATTGCATACTCTTAAAATTAAACTCAAATTCTTTTCGAGCAAGGATAAAAAACGCGGCGGCTCAGTGGGCGTTATTCAAGATATTACCGAACTAAAACAAACCAAAAATCAACTTGAACAAGAACGCAAACATTTTATTACTATATTAGATTTGGCTCCGGTGGCTGTTGCCACAATAGATGCAGATGATCGCATTGTTAGAGCCAACATTGCCATGACCGACCGACTCGGGCTAAGCGAAAGAGAGCTTAAAAAAGACACCTTTTACCAATTATTTAACGACGCGAGTAATGCTGGTAAAGCGGCAAAACAAATTCATAAGTCAGGCAGGTTGCGTAATTTTGTAGCGCACCTAAAAGGTAAGGGTGACGAACTACATCCTAGTGAACTCCATGTTGACTTACTGAATAAAGACACCCAAGAGTACTTGTGCTGGATATCCGATCGCACCAAGGAGCAATTCCACCAGGACAAATTTGATGGTTTGTTGCAACACAGTAGTATGCCAATGGCGGTATTAAGTGAAGATGGTTTTAGTAAGTTAAACCCTGCTGCTTGTGCTTTTTTCAATATAGAAGACGAGCATGAACTATTTGGCAGTACGCCTTATGCTGAAGCGTTAAATCTAGACCAAGAAGCATCAGCAGAGCTAGAAAGACATGTCACAAAAGTTAAGCTAGATGGACAGGCAAAATCACTGCAATGGGAGCATAAAGTGGGGGAAGACTTATTACCTTGCCAAGCCACTTACGTGCCTATGTATAAGGGCCAAGAGTTTGATTCAATTTTGTGTATTTGGACCGACTTTAGGGATCTACAACAGGCAGATGAAGCCCGTATTCAAGCGCTTAACTTACATCAAGCGGCAGAGAAAGAAGTGGCTGAGAAACAACAATTACTTCAATCTAGCCGTGATCAGCTTGCCTCTAGTCGCGACCAACTCGCCTCTAAAGAGAAAAACTTAGCCGATACCGAATCAAGACTACAAGCAGCCCAAGAAGATTTATCTGAGAAACAAAGTGCCTTTAGTGATTTGCAGCAAGCCCATCAGAGTGTGACCGATAACTTGCAAGAGCTTCAGCAAGATTATAATCAAAGTCGCTCGCAGCTTAGTGAAGCCCAAGACGCTAACACCGAGTTGGCGACGCAGTTACAGGAGTCAACCGCAAAAGTCAGTGGTTTACAGGCGCAACGTAATGAAATTTCTGATGCCCTACAGAGCAGTGAGAAAAAATATAAAACGGCGCAACAAGAGTTAATAGAAAGTGAGAAAAATGCCGAAAATCTCAAGCAAGAACAACAGAGTCAAGAAGCCAAAATGCAGGACTTTGTAGCTGAGATCGATGGACTTAAGGAGTCGATTGAACAAAAAGATTTACAGATAAACGAAGTTGGCGGACAAATTAATACATTGCAATCCGAGTTAGCTAGTTCAGGGGATACCAGTGAAAAACTTCGTCGACTGTTGATAGATCAACGCAAAGCTAGTGAAGAAGCAGAAGAGCAACGCAGAAACCTTGAACAAACCTACAAATTAGCCGAGTCGGAGTTATCCAATAAAGAACGCCATGTTGAGCATTTACAAAATGAGATGCAAAAATTCGAAGAAATGTCGAATCAACAAAAAGGCGATATGCAAAAACAACAAAGCCAACTTGAGCAGGAGTTAGCAGCAAAACAACAGCAGTTGCAAGATACTCAGCAAACATTAGACGAAACTAAACAAGCCGCCGAACAAGAAAAAGTGGCTAAAGAGCAGCAACAAAACCAGTTAGAAGTGTTGCAGAAAGAGTTGTCTGAAATGGAGCAAAACAGCCAGCAACAGCAGCAAAAAATGGCTGAGACTGAGCAAGAATGGCAAGCACAGCAGCAAAAAGTGCAACAAGAGTTAGCCGCTAAACAGCAACAACTTCAAGAAACCGAAAACACCTTGCAACAGGCCAAGGAACAAAGTGAAGCAGAAAAGGCCGAGAAAGAGCAGCAAATCGCCTTATTTGAAAAACTACAAGCCGAATTGTCGGAAGTTGAACAACGTAATAATAAACAGCAGCAGCAAATTGCCTTGAGGGACAGCGAATACCAGAAACAGCAAGAAACTATGCAAAAAGAGCTGAAAGCCAAACAGCAACAATTGCAAGAAACTGAACAAAATCTGAGTCAAGCCAAAGAGCAAACTGAAGCTCAGAAGAAGCAACAAAAAGCCTTGTTCAAAAAATTACAAGGCGAGTTAACTGAAATGGAAACAAGGAATACCGCACAGCAACAGCAGATGGCAAAAAGCGACGAAGAATGGCAATTACAACAGCAAAAAGTGCAACAGGAGCTCACAGCCAAACAAGAACAATTGCAACAAACTGAGCAATTATTGTCGCAAACTAAACAACAAACAGAAGCAGAAAAAGCCGCTGAAAAGGCCGAAAAAGAACAACAACAAGCCTTGTTAGAAAAACTCCAAGGCGAGCTCAAAGAAATGGAAAAACAGAGCAGCCAACAGCAACAAAAAATTGCCCAAAGCGATCAAGATTGGCAAAAACAACAACAAGCATTGCAAGATGAAGTAGAAGCGAAACGTCAAGAATTACAAAATACTCAAGGTAATTTAGATGAAATTAAACGCCAAGCTGATAACGAAAAATTGGCGCGTTTAGAGCAGCAACAGAAACTTGAACAGCTAACGGTTGAACTGACCGATGTGGAAAGCCGCGCCGTTAAGCAAAAGGAAATGATTGAAGGCAGTGATGAACAATGGCGTAAACATCACGCAGAAATTGAACAACAAAAACTACAACTTCAGCAAGCGTTAGTTGAAGCAGAAAAACAAAATAGTCAGATGAAGCAGAAGCTTGAAGGCAACCTTGAGCAACTTCAAGAAGCCGAAACTCAAGTGTCAGAGACCCAATCGGGCGAGCAAAAGCTGCAAGATGAATTGAATAATGCCCGCACTGAAGCCGAGCAATTACAACAACGTATTCAGCAACAGGAAGAGCATGAACGTAAGTTGCAACAACAACTTGAGAAGCAACAGCAAAGCTTGCAAGGCAGTGAAAAGAGTATTCATTCATTAGAAGAAAAACAAGCGCAACTAACCGAGCAATTGCAAGCCGTACAAAAAGAGTATTCTGACAGTAAGGAAAGCCTGAGCGATCAGCACAGCGATCACGCAGAACTTGCCAAACAATTGCAAAAACTTGAGCAAGACTTACACAGTAGTCAATCTCAGCTAAGCGACAAAGAAAACGCCTTACAAGACGCCAAACAAGAGCTTGAATCTAATCAGGCGAAACTTGCAGAACAAGAAAGTGCGCTATTGACAGCTCACAAAGAAGAATTACAACAAGCCCTTGAACAGCAGCCTGTTGCAGAAAACAAAGCGCCGTCTGAGATCGAAAAAATTGCCATGCCTAGCAATCCTGCAGTGTGGTTTGATTTATTACCCTATTTACAAAATCAAAACATCACTAAACCTTTACCCGTTGCCTTAAATGAACTCATGGATGAATTGGAAAACGGCATCAAAGAAACCGACGTTGCAGTAGACGAAGATGATGTCACCACTATTTTAAGAGGGGCTCGCAAGTTGGTTATTGTGGCTAACAAGGTGAATTCTGAAGCCCTGACCGATGTGGTCACTAGATTAGAGAATGACTGCCGTCAAGGCCTTGTAGATAACATTGCTATCTCATGGCCAACGGTGCAGCGTTCATTAAACAATACCTTGCGGGTGATTTATTCCCATTTACATAATTAATGCTAATGTAAAAAGGGTAAGTAAAGATTGCTAGACCGATATTTGGGTCTAGCAGGGAGTGATGAGGGGAGATATGAATAATTTAATTTCACGTTTGGTTGGCCTTTTACTGTTAAGCAGTTCGCTGCACGTTATGGGGAATGAGGCTTGTGACAAGCTAAAATCGGGTTCACTAGTGAGTATTTTTGGCAGCCATGCCAGTGCTGCCACTTTTCGCCCAGGCTCTGAATATATTCCCCATACCTTATGTACAGCGACGTGGAATAAACCTGATTATGAGGCGCTGAATGGGGCAGTTTTGCAATTTCAAACAAAAAAGGCCATGGCATAGGCAATGAAGCAGCCCTTTGATCAAGTCGCGCCGCCACCGGCAAGTTTCACTGTTAGTTTGACCCTATTGCAACAAGATTTTGCTTCAGCACAGGATGCGGTTGTGAGTCTAGAAAATACCGTGGCTAAACTGTCTAAAGGGGTGACCGTCACCGTTAAAGGGAAAGCCCATACCACTAAAGTCAAATTTGATGATTGGATTACAGGTCTTGGCAATAAAGCGATTTGGGCACCGAAATTAAGCGAGTTGCAAGTCGCCGCCGATACCGAACGCTTTGCCCTGAGTGTTAAAGGTTATGGGGATAAGAAACAAAATCTTGTCAAGGCGATTGATCTTGCTAGGTTCTTTGTAGCAAAAAATTAATAGGTTAATCCGAATTATGGGTAAGTTACTTACCCATAATTTAAATGAATACAATGAGCGATATACAATATTGAAAAAGAATCGGAGACTTGCACTTTTCGATATTTCTTATAAAAAGTTGGATTCGGCTATTTTTTTGCTTTATTCGCTTTAGACGCCTTTGATTTTTTGGCTTGATAGGGCGATGACTTATCACGGCTTATCTTAGTGGCGCTGGCTTTATTGCTGCGGCTGTGTCGGGTGTTTTTGGCCACACTTTTTAATAGACTTACGCGGTTGCTGACTTCAAATCCGGCTTTTACGATACGTTTTATTTTACTGCCAATGAGCTTTTCTATCCGTGCTACTGTGTTTTCTTCTTCGCGGCTCACAAAAGATATGGCATAACCTTCGTTGCCAGCACGGCCAGTACGACCAATGCGGTGTACGTAATCTTCTGGTAAATAGGGCAGGTTGTAGTTGATCACATAATCTAAACCTTGAATGTCTAGTCCTCGGGCTGCGACTTCTGTGGCAATCAACACTTGTAGTTTACCAGACTTAAAGTCGGCAATTGCGCGGCGTCGTGCACCTTGGCTTTTATCGGCATGACATACTGCCGCATCAATTTTACTGCGTTTTAAGGCCGCCATCAGTTCATCAGATTGTTGTTTAGTACTAGTAAAAACCAACACCTGAAACCAATTTTGTTCTTTTAATAAGGCCTTAAATAAGTCTATTTTCCGTGACTCTTCAACAGGGTACATCACATGAGACACTGTCTCGGCTGTGGCATTAATTTTAGTTACTCGCAGCACTTCATGGTTGTTCAGCAGTTTATGAGATAGTTCGTTAACAGCAGGTGAGGAAGTGGCCGAAAATAACAAGGTTTGGCGTTTTTTTGCGGTGAATTGCAATATATTTTGTACATCAACAATAAAGCCCATATCTAACATGCGATCGGCTTCGTCGAGTACTACAAATTCAACATTGGCTAAATTCACGTTACTTAGTTCTATATGTTCCAGTAAGCGACCAGGAGTTGAAATAAGGATATCTACGCCAGATTTAAGTTTATTGCTTTGGCCTCCCATTTTTACGCCGCCATAAAGTGCGGTGACTTTCAATGGTAAAAATTGGGCGTAGTCAGTGATAGTGGTGGCCAGTTGTTCGGCTAATTCTCGTGTGGGAGTTAAAATTAACGCCCTTGGGCTGCCCGATATAGTATCTTTAGGTTTATCCAGCATTTGTTGCAAAATGGGTAAGGCAAAAGCGGCAGTTTTACCCGTGCCTGTTTGGGCATTCACCAATAAATCTTTGCCTCTACGAGCTGGTACTATAGCTTGTGCTTGCACTGGGGTCATTTCAGTATAACCACAGATCTTGAGTGCCTGTTGGATTTCTTCGGCTAAACCTAAGTTAGAAAATTTCATACTGATCCTGTGCAAAGCTAAAAAATGAGGGCGGAATATACAGTATTCTATAGCAAATTGCATAAAATAAGTGCTTACTTGTGATTCAAGCAAGCTGTGTTAACACTTAATAAAAAGGAAATCTTAATGAAGTGGCAATCTGTATGGGTAGGGGTATTGTTGTTAGTGGGTTGTGATAATAATGAGGTGGGTGATATATCGTTAGGGGCATTTACCACTCAGGATATTAAACTCGATGCATTGGTTGATCCTATTGTTACAGGGGTGACTTGTCATGTGGCCAGTATCGAGGCCGATCTTAGCTTATCTGATCCTTCTGATAGCTCTATTGCCTGTAGGCAAACCGGTGAAATAACCACAGCTATGTTAGCGGCTATCGATACCTCGAAGTCGGGGGAAGTGGTATTTAAAAAGTCCAAAAGTATCTTTTTTAAAAGTATGAAAATTCGCCGTATTTATGATCACCAGAGTCAAACCTTGATGTATGTGTCCTATTCCACCAAAGAAACATCTGGTAGTTTTAAACACAGTCTGTCAACTGTTCCTTTATGGGGTACCAGTGCGTATCAAACCTATATAAAGCCTAAAGTGTGAAGTCTTAGATATTTACACTATGGCTGAATCTTTTTTGAGCAGCAAAATCAGCAAATATACCAAAGCGAAGGGCGGAAAAAAGGCCAATACAAATCCTATTATTGCCGCTGTGCGGGCGTTTTCTGTTTTATTTTGGCCAAGACGATAGGCTGACCAAGTAACAAAAATGCTAAAAAGTAGAAAAGCTGCAATAAGAATAATGGAGTACATGTAAACTTCCTTATGTTTGAATTAGATTTAACTATAGTGATGCATTTATCATTTAGCAATATATGTTTATTGATAATCGATAAATATATGTCTATTATCAATAAATTCCAATTAAGTTTGTTGTAGAACTGAATGAATAAAACCATAAAAATAAACCTAGACTTATTGCTATTACAGCGCAAGATGAGCCTTACGCAGCTTTCTCAACAGGTGGATATTACTATGGCCAATTTGTCTAAGTTGAAATGTGGTAAAGCCAAAGCCATCCGCTTTTCTACATTGTTGAGTTTGTGTGAGGCATTAGGTTGTCAGCCCGGAGATTTATTGCAGCTGGAATAACACTATCTGTGGGATTCAATGGTGTTAGCCAGCCTAGGCAAATAGTATGGAGAAGTAAAAAATGTCAAAGTCATCAACCAAAGTATCGGCCCAAGCTGAGTTTTCAGAAGAACAAGCCAATGCCTTGCAACTTATAGGGCAAAGCTTTAAAGGCACATTCAGATTAACTTTTGTAGCCGTTGTCAGTATGCAATTGATATTTGCCACCATGGCCATTTATTGTGCTTATCACTTAGTTAACGAAGGAGATTTGAGTTTAAAAATTAACTGGCTAGCTGGTACATTATCAACCGTAGTAGCTTTTGCCATTGCTCGCTTATGGCTGTTTATGGAGCTCAATCGCTTGTCGGTATTACGTGAAATTCGGCGGCTTGAACGGCAAGTTACTTTATTATCAGAGTCAGATAAATAGGTGTCTTAGGTAAGCCTAAATAAGGTACGAGAAAACATGACGGAAAGTAACGAGGTACTCAAATTTTGGTTTGAAGAAATAGAGCCATCACAGTGGTGGACTAAAGATCTTCAATTTGACCAGATGATTAAGCAACGTTTTGCCCATCTGCATTTGGCCGCAAATCGCTGTGAATTATCTCATTGGCGGAGCACCCCTGAAGGACGCTTGGCAGAGATTATTGTGTTGGATCAGTTTTCTCGCAATATGTTTCGCGATACGCCTGCGTCTTTTGCATCAGATCCCTTGGCTCTAGCGTTGGCGCAAGAAGCCATTGCCCAAGGGGCAGATAAAGTACTTAATCAAAGTCAAAGGAACTTTTTATATATGCCTTATATGCACAGCGAGTCTATGTTGATCCATGATCTCGCTATAGTGTTATACACAGAAAATGGCTCAAAAAATTCTCTAGATTTTGAAATAAAGCATAGTGATATTATTCGCAAGTTTGCTCGTTAT
This sequence comes from uncultured Paraglaciecola sp., assembly GCF_937123705.1. Lineage (GTDB taxonomy): Bacteria > Pseudomonadota > Gammaproteobacteria > Enterobacterales > Alteromonadaceae > Paraglaciecola. The sequence continues at coordinate 23,534 of NZ_CAKZKO010000158.1, forward strand.
CCTCATAGAAACGCAATATTAGGCCGCACCTCAACCCAAGCAGAGCGGCTGTTTTTGACCCAAGCTAACTCGTCATTTTAGGGGCTATTTTATTAAATGAGTTTGTACGTGAAGATAAGAAATTGGTTGGGCGCTCTTATTTTATCCGGTGCAGCTCTTAATCTTGAGGCAAAAACCGTACATATTGCGGTGGCAGCAAATTTTAATAAGACTATGCAAAGCCTAGTGACAGCATTTGAGAAAACCTCTGAATATAGGATCGTGATGTCTGTGGGATCCTCTGGAAAATTTTATGCCCAGCTCAAGCACGGCGCACCCTATGAGTTATTTTTTTCTGCCGATCAAGCTAAACCAGCGGCATTACAACGAGACGGGCTAGTGAGTAGAGGTAGCCGTTTTACTTATGCTATTGGCCGCCTAGCGCTGTGGAGTGCTCACCCTGACTTTTTAAATAAAATCGAACAAAAATTACAACAAGGTGCATTCAATAAGTTGGCTCTAGCTAATCCGAAACTCGCCCCTTATGGGGAGGCAGCTGTTGCAGTGCTGGATAATTTAGGATTAACAACAGCGACCCAAGCCAATTGGGTGATAGGTGAAAACGTGGCACAAAGTTACCAGTTTGTGGACTCAGGTAATGCGGATTTGGGCTTTGTGGCATTGTCCCAGCTGTTAGGGGCAAAAAGAGTCCCGCAGGGCGCATATTGGATAGTCCCCATCGCAATGCACCCGGCTATTAAACAAGATGTAGTGGTGCTGAAAAGAGCGGCCCAAAGCCAAGGGGCGAAAGCATTTTTAGATTTTTTACATAGCACCAAGGCCGCTGCCATTATTGCCGAATATGGCTATCTTGTGGCAAATACTATGAAAAAGGAGCCAGACTAATGGGTCTTTCAGATGCCGATATCGCTACCATTTATTTAACGCTACAACTTGCCACTACAGTGACATTATTGTTGCTTCTTTTCGCCACGCCTGTTGCTTGGTGGTTAGCGAAAACTCACTCTTGGCTTAAAGGGCCGATCAGTGCCATTGTGGCATTGCCTTTAGTGCTGCCGCCTACTGTGTTGGGGTTTTATTTACTAGTAGCTATGGGGCCAAATGGCGCCATTGGTCAGTTTACTCAGGCGCTCGGACTCGGCACTTTACCTTTTACGTTTTGGGGCTTAGTTGTAGCCTCTATGCTGTATTCGTTACCTTTTGTGGTGCAACCGATTCAAAATGCCATCGAAGCTATAGGTCATAGGCCCTTGGAAGTGGCAGCTACCTTAGGAGCAGGGCCTATGGACCGATTTTTTACCGTGGTATTGCCTTTAGCTAAACCGGGTTTTATCACCGCCAGCGTTCTGGGTTTTGCGCATACAGTCGGGGAGTTTGGCATTGTTTTGATGATTGGTGGCAGTATTCCCGATGAAACACGGGTGGTATCGGTACAGATCTATGATCATGTCGAGGCATTAGAATATGGCCAAGCCCATGGGTTATCTGGGCTTATGATAGCATTTTCATTTGGAGTGTTACTGATGCTATATACTGTTCAGCGCAAGCGAAAAGCCTTAGGTGTGCTATATGGCGGATAAGGTTGGAAAGTCAGCCAATTGCGACTCACCTGCAAATGGCATTCAATTACAGTTTCAATTGAATTATAAGGGGGCGACAAGCAGGTCCTTTGTACTGGATATTGATATCGCCATACCTGGCCAAGGGATCACCGCGATTTTTGGCGGTTCAGGCTCGGGTAAAACGTCACTGTTACGCTGTATTGCTGGGCTCGAACAAAGCGCAGTTGGCTGTGTAAGGGTGAATGGCGATATTTGGCAAAACGGCACAACTTTTATACCTACATATCAACGTAGTCTTGGCTACGTGTTTCAAGAGGCCAGTCTATTTGAACATTTAAACGCCAAAGATAATTTATTGTATGCCGTTAAACGTAGCAACTGTGTTGGGGATCCTGATTTATTCGCTCAGGTGGTTCAGGTGATGGGTATTGAAAATGTATTAATACAGTTTCCGGAACAGTTATCTGGTGGCGAAAGGCAACGGGTGGCGATTGCCAGAGCTATATTAAGCCAACCTAAATTACTATTGATGGATGAGCCACTGGCGTCTCTAGATCCTGCACGTAAGTTAGAGATTTTGCCGTACTTAGAAAAACTACGTAGCAGTTTTAATATCCCTATTGTGTATGTGACGCATAGCGTCGATGAAATAGTTCGCTTGGCTGAGCATGTGGTGATTTTGCAACAAGGACGGGTGCTTGCACAAGGCGGGGTCACGGAACTGTTTTCTGATGCCGAGCTGCCTTTAGGAGGGAGTCATGAAATAGGAGCGGTGCTAGATTGCAAGCTAGTGGCCACCGATAACCAATGGCATTTAATGAAAATGGCTTTTGACGGAGGTGAGCTGTGGTTACCTTATGTTGAACGTGAACAAGCGAGTCGCCAAAGAGTGAGAGTGCTGGCAAGTGATGTAAGCTTAACGCTATCTCCCCATACCGACAGCAGCATTCTTAATGTTTTATCTGGCACAATTACTAATATAATCCATGATCAAGATCCCGCTATGTCAATAGTTCGCTTAAAAGTGGGGGAGTGTTATTTGCTGGCGCGTTTGACTCAAAAGTCTCTGAAAAACATGGCGCTGGAAACGAATAATACAGTATGGATTCAGATTAAGTCTGCGGCTATAGTGCGATAGCCAAAAAGTCCTATATAAAAAAACGGCCTCAAAAGAGGCCGTTTTCCTAGGGTATGCAACTTACTGTTTAACCAGAAACTGCTTACCTTCCATGTTGAACATTTAGCTCATTCATGAACAATTTTTGAAGCTATAAGCTTAAATTCGGTCGTTAAGTGCAGCCACAATAGGTGATGCATCTAAGCCATTCTCTGACGCCCAAGCCAAAACAGTTTTGCCGTCTTTCTCTGGTGCTTTTAAGTCGCCTTTAGGCATTTTCTTAACCATCAAAGTACCGGTTTTTTCTGCATTGTTAAGCATAGCGGTACGGATAAGGCTGTTGCCACCACAAGACACACCTGTGTAGTAATCTTTCAACTTTAAGCTGTAATCTGATTGAACACGTTTCATTTTTTTACGTAGTTCACCTTTGTCATCTGCTTTTACAATAGTACAGATGTTTTGTAATGCTTCGCTTACATCGGCTTGTGCGTTGCCAGCAAAGATTAAAGAAGCGGTTGCGATTGCGATTGAAGTTTTAACTATTTTCAACATGGTTAAGTTCCTCGGTGTTTTAGTAAATGTGCAACTGTTGTTGCGTTAAGTGAGGCCATTAAATAGTATTTTTTTCGGTTGGAAAATCTACAAAGCGATACTTAGGTATGAGGTTTCATAACTCAATTCAGCTTTAAAGCCTGTGCTTTAGCAGGCCTTAAAAATATGAAAGATAACCCCGTACCCTAGGTGTTGAGTTTCGTATTTACGCTAACCAAGCGTTACACAGTGTTTGGTCTATGACCTCTAAGGCAATGGTGTCATTGGGTGCCGCTTTGGCTGTGAAGTTAAGCTCCTTGAGCTTTTTGTCTCGAATAATGCTAACTAAAACGGATTGCCCAATCGAAAGGTAGTTGAGGTGCGAGCTTAAGTTGTCTTTACTGACAATCCACTTATTCAAAGCGATCAATATATCGCCCACTTGTAAGCCGGCAATATATGCAGCACTTTGTTCAGTCACTTGGGTGATTTGTACGCCTGTTTCCCGCGCTTTTACTTGTGCACCCAGTTCAATTTTTAGTGGTGCAACTGGCATCAAGCCGCCTTTGTCTTCAATACTTTCCCGGGCAGAAAAGTGACATTTAACGCCAAATTTCTCTAGTAGTGCGTAAAAAGGTAATTCTTCGGTTGAATATAGTGCAGATTGGAAAAAATCAGTTAAGTCTATGGCGAACTCGTTGCTGATAATATGTTGAATGACGTCTGTTGGGGTAGGAATATTTAACTTTCCGTGATGTTTCCACAAATGTCGCATTAGATCGTCTAGGCAAAATTTTTCTTTGCTATGATGTTTTAGGGTTAAATCCAAACACATAGCCAAAACCGCCCCTTTGTTGTAGTAGCTGACTATATTATTGATGGCGCTTTCATCTTGTTTATAAAACTTGGTCCATGCATCAAAACTAGAGGCTGTTATGGACTGTTTGAAGCGCCCTTTGTTGCGGAACAGCCTAGTGAGGTTTTGGCCTACCACTTTTAAATATTCTGACTGAGTAATGAGTCCACTTCGAAGTAAACTAAAGTCGTCGTAGTAGCTAGTAAAGCCTTCATAAATCCATAACTGCTCCGTATACCGTTCTTGGTCTAATGCAGCGCCAAATAATTCTTGAGGTTTGATCCTTTTTACATGCCAAGTATGGAAAAACTCATGGCTACACAAACTTAGAAATACTCGATAACCCTCTGTCATTTGCGCGGCTTCGGATAAAGATGGTAAATCTCTTCGACTGTACATTAGTGCGGTTGAGCTTATATGTTCTAGCCCACCAAACGCGTTGTCTGTTAATAAGGTGATAAATTGGTAACGGTTAATCGGAGGTATATCGTTAAAGAATTCAATGTGGTGCTGGCAGACTTTAGTTAAGTCTGTGGTGATGCGTTTGACGTCCGCTTGATGCCCGCCTGCGAGTATCAATTCGAAGTCAACGCCAGAAGCTGAGAAAGGTAATATATCAAATTCACCCAGTAACACTGGATGATCAATTAGCGCGTCGTAGTTCTCGGCGTAAAACTCTCCAAATGTATGTGTTGCTTGCATTTTGGTTGGCATAGTGGTGGCAACCTTCCAATGGGATAATTCTGCTTGAGCGGGTTTTTCCAAGGTTAAGCTGCACGGTTGATCGGTTTGCCCAACCACCGCCAAAAACATATTCGTACCATTAAAAAATGCTATTTCGTCATTGATATAGGCCCCTCTTACCGATAGGTCAAACGCATAGACTTGATAGCGAATAGTCAATGCAGAATCACTTGCTTGAACTTGCCAGCTTTGTTTGTCGAGCTTTTGCAGTGATAGCTCAGTCTCGTTGGCGTCTTTTGCGCTTATAGTAACGATGTTTCTGGCAAAATCACGGATCATATAACTACCTGGGATCCATGCTGGCAAGGTTAGGATTTGGCCGCTTTTGTCTGGCTCTTTAATATGCAACGTGACATCAAACAGATGTCCAGCAATAGATGAAACACTAACTTGATAGTGAATTGTGGCCGTTTTTGAAAGCATGGTGAGTCTCTATATGGTAAAAATGTTATTATTTTTATGTAGTTAGGTGATAATTATACTGCATTATCTTGTTGTTTCTTTAAACTTTATTTAACATCAGTTTAAGGATAAAGAAATCTGTGACGACAATAGATATTTTTAAGGAATATATAATCCAATGGCTATTTTGCAAGAGAAAGTAGGCTTGTCTAATGAAGAATTAAGGAAAATTCGTTCGACACGTCCAGGAAGTCCTGTTGATTTACAATTAACTGTTGGATCGGAAACTAAAAGGGTCAGAACAGAGTTCATAGGCATGGATAGTAACCGGTGTGTAATTTTTCGATATCCTGATGAAGAAAAGTGGGGAGCCCTAAGTGAAGGTGTTGCCGAAGGCAACTCTGTTATTGCTCGATACATATTAGAGGACGAAACCGGTGAAATAATTGCCTTTAAAGTACAGGTTATTTTAGTGGTCACTCATCCAAGCCACATCATTTTTACAAGCTTTCCTACGGCAATCCAAAGCCATGATTTACGAGCGGAAACTAGAGCTCAAACTCGTATTGCTACGAATATTGTCGACGCCGGTAATAACTCGACTATCTGCGATTCTGTTGTATTAGACATTTCTACTAATGGCTGTCGGATGAGTATTGATAAAAGAGCAAGAGGTACAAGGCCTAAACTCAGGCAAGTAGTAAATATGTATTTTGCCGCCTCTAAAGATAAGATGACTTATCTAACAGGCACTATTATGAACAGCAAGTCTGATGAAGTTAATTTGTATTATGGGGTGAAGTTTGAAACACCCGAAGAAGAAGTTAATCAACTGCTGCAGGATTTACTGTTAGTCAGTGCCTAAAGGTTGAATTGATTAACCCTTAGGTTTTAATTGCCGCAGGGCGATGAAATTGTTAAATTGGCGTTAATAAAATACTAATGAGGTTTACATGCGCCAAATAGAGTTCTTGATTAATGAATACGGTGAAAGTCATAAAAACAGAACCAATATTCTTATCCATGCAATTGCAGTTCCTGCAATTTATTTTGTCACCCTCGCACTTGTTTGGGCCATTCCTACTCCCGCGTTTTTAGATTATTTCCATGTTACTTGGGCCCATGTGCTGGTTATTCCAACTTTATATTATTACTTTCGTTTGTCAGGTCCTATAGGCGCAGCTATGACACTGCTTTCAATTATTTCATTTTTTGGAATTAAGCTATTGATAGCGTTAGATATATCCGTTTGGAAATTCAGTGTGGTGTTATTTATTGTAATGTGGATTTTGCAATTTGTAGGGCATCATATCGAAGGCAAAAAACCTAGTTTCCTAAAAGATCTGCAGTTTCTACTGGTGGGCCCAGCTTGGTGGTGGGTACATTGGTTAAAGCGCTTAAACATCCAATATTAATAGTAAGAATTACATCCTACCTGAAAGTTGCGATAGAACCCTCTAAATCTAAGACCAAGGTGGCGTTTCTTTGGTCTGTTTTTTGTATACTGGCGCCATGTATAAGTGGATGAGAATAGTTGTGCCAAAATGGGAAAAATTAGTCGATAGTCGAGAGCGGTTGTTCTGGACTTTGCATACAGCGGGCTGGTGCGGCTTTGCCATAGTGTATTGGATTGGTTCATTTATGCACGAAATGCGCAGTATTTGGTTGTTTGTCATCATACTTAATGCCTATGCGGGTTGGTTACTGACTATTCCTCTTCGATATATCTACCGTAAAGCGCTAACATTATCACCATTAAAAATGTTGCTGTTGGTTGCGATAAGTCTGTATGTGATTGCGCTGCTTTGGGCCATGGTTAAAAATGTGAATCATTGGGAGATATACAAAAAAGGTTTTCGGCCAGATGAATGGTATTGGTATTTCAGGGGCACCATAAACTCACTCATTATGATTGGGTGCTGGACAGGCGCTTATTTTGGTGTGAAAAATTACCAAATGTTGTTAAAGGAAAAACAAAACGTACTGAAAGCCTCTTCAATGGCCCATCAAGCCCATATTAAAATGCTGAGATATCAATTAAATCCCCATTTTCTGTTTAATACATTAAATGCCATTTCAACCCTTGTGCTGATGAAAGAAAACAAAACTGCCGAGGCTATGGTCAGTCGTTTAAGTGACTTTTTACGGTATTCCCTCGACAAAGATCCTATTCAGCGAATTCCACTTATCCAAGAGATCCAAGCCTTAGAGTTGTATCTTGAAATTGAGAAGGTTAGGTTTGAAGATCGCCTTACGGTGGTTTGGGATATAGAAGAAGAAACTAAAGATGCCTTAGTGCCTAGTTTGATTTTGCAGCCTATTATCGAAAATTCAATTAAGTTTGCCATTTCCAAAATGCAAGAAGGTGGGCAAATCAGTATTTCTGCCAAAACATTTGGTAGAGACTTAATGCTTAATGTAAGTGATAACGGCCCCGGCGCTGACATTAAAAATGGGCAATTACCGATAAGTAAAGGTAGTGGAGTGGGGCTGCATAATATTCAGGAGCGATTGGCCGCTTTATATGTTAAAAACTATTCTTTTGTGATATCTCATAATTATCCTGCGGGGATTAAAATTAATATCCGCATTCCTTTCGAAAAAGGTGATGGCTCTAGTGACAACACAACCGAAAATTAACACGCTAATTGTTGACGACGAACCTTTGGCCCGTAAAGGCTTAGCTTTGCGTTTAGCTGAATATGATAATATTAATATTGTAGGCGAATGTAAGAATGGCTTAGAAGCCGTTACGCTTATTCCGCAGTTGCAACCTGACTTAGTTTTTCTTGATATTCAAATGCCAGGGCTTAATGGTTTTCAAGTGATTAATAAGTTACAAGAATTGCAACAACCCATCCCTTTGATCGTGTTTGTTACCGCATTTGATTCTTATGCGATTAAAGCTTTTGACATACATGCCTTGGACTATGTTTTAAAGCCCGTAGATGAAAGGCGTTTGAAAGACGCGGTGGATAAAGTCTTTTTAACACTGGAACGCAAGCAACAGGACGGCAATAACTTAAAGCTTACTAGGTTGGTTGCTGACTTAACAGGCGATGATTGTGAAGACATTTTACGAAAATTAGCCAGCGGTGAGCGGATTACTGCAAATCCGTTTCCAGATGTTTTAGCCATAAAAGATGGCTCAGAAGTGACCCGTGTAGCGGTCGATGATATCCAATGGATTGATGCCGCTGGTGATTATATGTGTGTTCACGCTATAGGGCAGACGCACATTATGCGCCGCACTATGAAAGAGTTAGAAAAAGACTTAGATCCCAAAAAATTTGTTCGAGCTCATCGTTCGGCAATTGTAAACATTAAGTTCGTGCGAAAGATGGTCAGTCATATTAGTGGTGAGTATCACCTAATATTGGATAACGATACCGAACTAAAGGTTAGTCGCAGTCATAGAGACCGCGTTAAAGAAATGATTAAATTATAGATTTAACAACTGTCTTTGGACCTTGAGTAAGTATTTATCTAATGGTTTTTGTTGTTGCCAACTGACTTCAATTGGCAGGGTGACTAATTGATTATTGTGTTCACCCACCATTACAGCATTATGCCCTTCAATGGCTTGTTCAACTGCATAAGCACCTAATTTTGCCGCTAAAATTCTGTCTTGACTCACAGGTGAGCCTCCACGTTGTACATGGCCTAAGATTACAGGGCGACATTCGATTTCAGTTTTTTCAGAGATCATGTTTGCCAGCGTTATTACACCGCCGGGTAATAAGTTTTCACTAGTCACGACTATATAGCTGGATAGACCTCGAACCCGATAAACGGCTTGCAAATGCTCGATTAAGTTGTCAACTTCTACTTCAATATCTCCGCAATCTTCAGGAACAATGACTCGGTCTGCAGCAGAAGCCACAGCTGCACTTAATGCAATAAATCCTGCATGTCGGCCCATTACCTCGATGAGAAATATGCGTTCAAAAGCATCAGCGGTATCTCGAACCTTATCAATAGAGTCAAGGGCAGTTTCAATAGCCGTGTAATAGCCTATAGTGGCATCAGTGCCACTGATGTCATTATCAATAGTGCCGGGTAGTCCAATCACTTGTCCATTGTAGTATTTACTTAGATGATGAGCGCCACGAAAAGAGCCATTGCCACCAATGACAAACAAAGCATCAATGTCCAAATCCAGTAGGTTTTTGGCTGCGGCTCTACCATATTCTTCGGTATGAAAATCTACGCAACGTCCACTTTTTAATATGGTGCCGCCTCTTTGACCTATATTGTTTACATTAACTGGAGCCAACAGTTTGTACTCTTGTTCGATAAGGCCGTTGTAACCATGTTTGTATCCAATCACTTCAAGTCCATAATGCTCGGCTGTAAGCACTATGGCGCGAATACAGGCGTTCATTCCGGGAGCATCCCCCCCAGATGTTAAAATGGCAACTTTTTTCATGACTTTCCCTTCAATGTGACTTGTACAAATTGGTTTAACCTAGGGTAGAATGCAACTCCTTTGTAAACAAGATTATTTGTATAAAAATTAGCGGGTTAGTGAAATTTTTTAACGGTAAATTACGACTTATTTGGGAAAGCTATGAAGCTTACAAACTTAGATAGAACAAAACATTGGTACGGATTTTTGTTATCCCTAACGACTGCTATTTTGTGGGGCGTATTACCCGTTTTTTTAACACTAAGTTTAGAAAAGATGGACGCTATCACTATTACCTTATACCGTTTTTTTGTGGCCGGGGTATTTGTGTTTTTTGTCTTGTGGAAACATCAATCTTTACCACGTTTAGCGGCGCTTGCAGGCCGCAAAGGTACCTTGTTATTTGTGGCGAGTTTGTTTTTAGTCGTGAATTATGTGTCGAATGTTAAGGGATTAGAGTACCTCAATCCCGAAACAGCGCAGATTGTAATGCAAATCGCGCCATTTATGCTGATGTTAGGAGGAGTGGTATTTTTTAAAGAGCGTTTAACCCGCCTTGAGATCTGTGGCGCCTTGTTGCTTTTCTCGGGGTTGATGTTGTTTTTTAATGATCGATTGGCAGATTTGTTTCTTTCAGTTAGTCAGTTTAGCGTGGGGGTATTTGTCATTTTGCTTGCAGCCACGACTTGGGCCGCCTACGCCTTGATGCAAAAAACACTATTACGAAGTCTAACGGCAAAACAATTAACTTTATCCATATATATTATTGGATTTTGTGTGTTATTGCCTTTCTCTAGGGTATCGCTATTAATGGATATGCAGATGATCCATGTATTGGCTTTGCTATTTTGTTGTGCCAACACCATAGTTGCTTATGGCGCTTTTACCGAAGCTCTTAATATATGGCCTGCGTCTAAAGTCAGTGCGGTTTTGGCTATGTCGCCCATCTTTACATTCTTGAGCATGACAGTGGCCGTAAAATGGTTACCGGGACATTTTACCGCCAGCAATTTAGACTATTGGGCCTATATAGGCGCAGCTGTTGTAATTGCAGGTTCGGCATTGACGGCATTAGGTAGGCCCAAGCAAAGATAAGCTGTTTTGGAAAAAGTTCTCTGGCATTTTTGTTAGAATAAGCCGTACTAGTAACAAGGAAAAATAACGTGTTTGATTATTGTGTAGTGGGAGGAGGCATGGTGGGCTCTGCCATGGCGCTAGGTTTAGCCAAGTTGGGGTTTAGCGTGGCACTTATTGAGCCTGCTATACCCCAACCTTTTTCGCCTGAACAACCTCCCGATATGCGGGTGTCTGCAATTAGTTTGACTTCTGAAAACCTGTTAAATGAATTAGGTGCATGGGATTATATCAAGAGCATGAGGTTATGCCCTTACAAGAGACTCTCGGTATGGGATAACCCGTCTTGTCGTACTAACTTTGATAGTCGCTCGATTGCCCAGCCTCATTTAGGCCACATAATTGAAAATCGAGTAGTGCAATTAGGTTTACATAGGAGCATTCACACCAAGCAAAACGTTACTTTTTTTGAAAACTTGAGTATTACTGGTATAGCGTCTAATGAGATATCCGAGATAAGGTTAGACAATGGTGAGCTTATTCAAGCCAAAATGCTGATTGCTGCTGATGGTGCTCAATCGGTGGTGCGAGATGCCGCTAATATAGGTGTTCAAGGCTGGCAATATGCCCAGCAAGCATTGGGTATTCAAATTAGAACTCATGTTGCACAGCAAGACATCACGTGGCAGCAATTCACACCCGATGGCCCAATGGCATTCTTACCTTTATATGATGGTTTTGCTTCCCTTGTTTGGTATCACAACCCTGCTAGTATCAAGCAGTTAAAATCAATGTCTAAAGAAAAGGTAAAACAACTTATAGTGCAACATTTTCCTGCTGATTTAGTAGACTTTGAGGTGCTAGAATTAGCTAGTTTTCCGCTTACACGTATGCATGCTAATCAATATTTCAAGGGAAACACGCTACTTATTGGCGATGCCGCCCACACCATCAATCCATTGGCGGGACAGGGGGTTAATTTAGGGTTTAAAGATGTGAGTGCATTACTTGCTGTCATTAAAGATGGTCTTGCAATATACGACAGAACAAGGCTTTTAGATCCTCAATATGTTCCAACTTGGTTACAACAATATGAGTCAGCGCGCCGTAATGATAATCTTGCCATGATGACAGCCATGGATTGTCTATATGCTACTTTTAGTACCAATAATTTGGGCCTGAAAATGCTACGTAATCTAGGGTTGAAATTAGCTAATCATGCAGGCCCCATAAAAAATAATGCCATGAAATACGCCATGGGCATACAGTAAACTTATAATCGGCATGATACATTCCAACAGTTTAAAATTGAGAGCAGAAAACAGATGACAGTATTAGTTATTTTGGCGGTGTTATTTATAGCTTTAGTGGTGATTATACCTGTTGTTGAACGCTCTAACTTTAGAATGTCGAATGAACAAATGGGCAAATTGGGTCGCTGGATCCTACCTTTGTTAGTTGTGATGGTGATTATTCAATTGGTTATGCATTACGGCACATAAACGTGAATAACCTGTGTTGTTAACGAAATTTAGATTATTTAAATAGGCAGATTAAATGGCAGTTCATTGGTATCCCGGGCATATGCACAAAGCCCAAAAAGAAATAAAAGAGGTATTGCCACAAGTCGATGTGTTGATAGAAGTGTTAGATGCACGTATTCCTTATTCGAGCGAAAATCCCATGATTGCTCAGCTTCGAGGCGATAAACCTTGTATCAAAGTATTAAGTAAGACTGATTTGGCCGACCCTGAGATCACCGCAGCATGGCAAGCATCGCTTGAAAAAGAAAGATCCGTAAAAACCTTTGCCGCCACTACAGAAGAGCCGGCCAAGATGAAACAAATCTTGGAATTATGCCGAAAAATGTTGCCCGAAAAAGAGGCCAGCGTAAAAGCGATTCACACTATGATAGTGGGCATTCCGAATGTGGGTAAATCCACACTGATTAATATTTTAGCCGATAGGGTGATTGCTAAAACCGGTAACGAAGCGGCGGTGACTAAAACCCAACAACGGATTAACTTAGGTAATGGTATTACCTTGTTTGATACACCGGGTATATTGTGGCCTAAATTAGAAAATCCCAATAGCGGCTATCGCCTTGCTTCTACAGGTGCCATTAAAGACACCGCCATGGAATACGACGATGTGGGCTTTTTTGCCGCCGATTATTTAATTAAAGCCTACCCAGAGTTGCTTAAAGCGCGTTTTGATTTAAGCGACATACCCAATACCGAAATTGAATTTTTAGAACTCGCCGCCGCCCGCCGCGGGGCATTAATGGCAGGCGGTAGGGTGAACCTGCATAAAATTTGTGAGGTGCTAATCAATGAATTGCGCTCGGGGAAACTAGGGCGGGTAAGTCTTGAAACGCCGCAAATGATTGAAGCTGAAGTGATTGAAATGGCTAAAGTGGAGGCTAAAAAAGCAGCCGATAAAGTTGATCGTAAAGCTCGCTTTAAAACCGGCTCACTGACGCCTGACAAAAAAGATCGTAAAGAAAAACGCCAAAACGATAGAGCCGAGCAGTCGGCGCGTATGAAAAAACAATCGAATCGCAGGAAATAATGATGTTAGTGATGGCCTTGGCTGATGCAAGCATGTAATTCCTGCGGCAAATGTTGTATTAAATACAGCAATGGTGACTTGTCGGCATCTGAACAAGATATCGACATGTGGCAGTTATTCAAGCCCGATATTGCTGCTTACGTTAAAAAGGGCCTGATTTGGTATTCGCCACAAAGTGGCAAACAATTATCTTTGTGCCCGTTTTTACGAGAAGTAAAAAATCCCCAACATCCCAACAAGCCCTTTTACAGCTGCGATATTTACTATGACCGACCAGAAGATTGCCGCTTTTACCCCGTCACCGTTAAACAAATGATCAATGACCAATGTGAAATGTTACAAGATGGGGATGTGGATAATCCCCATCAAGCACAAAAAGACTTAGACAACTTGCTCGCAGACAGTCGGCCTAGCTACGAATAATAGCAATCTACCAAATACCATCTTCTGACTTACCCTGAATTTTACAGTCCCCGGCTTTATAGGTAATTTCTTTACCACTTTCTCGTTTCTTAAAGTAGTCCTGACTGATGGAAACAATAGTTGGTGTCATCCACACTATGGCGCTGATGTTGATGACTGTCATTAATCCTAGCGCCATATCTGCCGCTGCCCAAACCTCGGGTAAGGCAGCCATTGAACCCCATAAAATCATTAACAGATAGCCAACTGTATAAGCTGCACGGCCCGCTTTATTATCGAGTTTGAACATGTGCAAGTTACTCTCGCCGTAGGCATAATTGGCAACAACCGAAGTAAAGGCAAATAAACTAATAGCAGCGGCCACAAAATCTCCGCCGCCGGCACCTAAATGGGAACTCATAGCATTTTGAGTTAAGCGTATGCCTTCCATACCTTCACCCGATGCGCCGCCCGCTAACAAAATCACCACAGCAGAACAGGTGCATAAAATCATAGTATCGATAAACACCCCCAACATTTGCACATATCCTTGAGACACTGGGTGGTTTGGATTAGGGCTGGCACTTGCTGCGGCATGAGGTACGCTACCAGAGCCAGCTTCGTTAGAATAAAGCCCACGTTGCACCCCATGTTTAAAAGCCGCACCTATAGCGCCAGCACCGGCCTCCTGAAGGCCAAAGGCCGAGGTAATGATGTCCCACAACATAGCGGGCACTAAATCGATATTTAAAAAGGTGATAGCTAAGGTCACTAAGATGTAACTCACCGCCATAAAAGGCACGACCCACTCGGCAAACTTTGCGATAGCCCGTAATCCGCCAATCACAATTAGCGCCGCTAAAGATATGATCACTAAACCTGAATACAGGGTAGGGATGTTGTATGCATGATTGAGGGCATCGGTAATGGTATTGGCTTGTACAGCACTGAAAATAAAACCATAACCGAGGAATAGAAATAACGAGAAGATCACCGCCAACCAGCGCTTGTTTAGCCCTTGCTGAATATAATAAGCAGGGCCGCCACGAAACTCGCCGTTGGCATCTTTCACTTTGTACAGTTGCCCAAGCACACTTTCTGCAAAACCTGTGGCCATGCCTAAAATCGCAATCACCCACATCCAAAAAATAGCGCCCGAGCCACCTAACGAAATCGCCACTGCTACACCGGCTAAGTTACCCGTGCCCACACGGGCAGACAAACTGGTACACAAGGCTTGAAAGGAGCTTATACCGGCCTTGTCGCTTTTAAGGCTGCCTTTCATTACCGAAAACATATGACCAAAGTGGCGAATTTGAATACATCCTAATTTTACCGAGAACCATACGCCCGCCGCTAATAACATGTAGATCAATATCTGGCCGTTGCCCCAAAGAATGTTATTAATAAATGCGACTATTTCGTTAATCAAAAGGATACCTTTAACTTATTGAGTTGATACTAGAAGTGTGCCGTTTAATGGCTGATATGTCTAGGTGAAAGCAAAAGGAGGTTTCTAAGAATGAAAGGAACTAAGCCGGTTTGCTCACTCAGCCTAAAGCATCTAGCTCGTTTCTCGAAGCTCAAGCCAACGACATAACTGTGGATTAAAACCAATTATCGTATTATTTAGAAAGAAAATGGCTGGGGTAGCTGGACTCGAGCCAACGACATAACTGCGGATCAAAACAATAATATCGGAAATCGAACTATAAGAATTTGGCTGGGGTAGCTGGACTCGAACCAACGACATAGCTGCGGATCAAAACAATAATATCGGAAATCGAATTATAAGAATTTGGCTGGGGTAGCTGGACTCGAACCAACGAATGACGGGATCAAAACCCGTTGCCTTACCACTTGGCTATACCCCAAAACAGGAAAAATTGTTTTGTAACTTTTACTGATGAAATGTTGAATTAAATCAGTTTAGTAAAAAGTTAACTGGGAAAGCTAGGTTAGAACCAAAGACGAACTCACGGATCAAAACCAATTGTTACCCATATACATCTGAAAGAAGAATTGGCTGGGGTAGCTGGACTCGTATCAACGACATTCCTGCGGATCAAAACCATTTATCTCAGACATTTTTTTATTTATAAGATTGGCTGTGTTAGCTGGACTTGAATCAACGATATAACTGCGGATCAAAACCTTCTATCACAAAAACCAATTTATTTTGTAAGAATGGCTGGGGTAGCTGGACTCGAACCAACGAATGACGGGATCAAAACCCGTTGCCTTACCACTTGGCTATACCCCAACAATGTCTTACAAATGGTGCGGAAGGAGAGACTCGAACTCTCACGCCGTGAAGCACTGGAACCTAAATCCAGCGTGTCTACCAATTCCACCACTCCCGCATACTTTCATTCTATAAATAGATAAAAGTGGTGGCTACAGCGGGATTTGAACCTGCGACCCCATCATTATGAGTGATGTGCTCTAACCAACTGAGCTATGTAGCCACTAAATCACTCCGTCTCCGAAGTGGCGCGTATTATGCTGATCTAGAATTTTTTCGTCAACCGTTTTATTGCAAAAAATGTCTGTTTGGTTAGATACTAAGCAAGAGTTAGTATGTTTTGCACAATTATATGATTTTCAATCAGCTTTTATGGGATTTGGACTGTTAGCTGATGACATATATCTAGCTAGCCGGAGGGTCGTATCAGTCATGAATAAATAATCTCTTACCTTCAGTCACAAAAAAGCCCACTATGAAGTGGGCTAATTTAATTCTGGGATTAAAACGCTACACATTAAACCTAAAGTGGATCACATCACCATCTTTTACTATGTAATCTTTGCCTTCTAAACGCCATTTACCCGCGTCTTTGGCACCTTGTTCACCTTTAAATTCAACG
This sequence comes from uncultured Paraglaciecola sp., assembly GCF_937123705.1. Taxonomy (GTDB): domain Bacteria; phylum Pseudomonadota; class Gammaproteobacteria; order Enterobacterales; family Alteromonadaceae; genus Paraglaciecola. The sequence goes on from NZ_CAKZKO010000158.1 coordinate 40,071, forward strand.
AAGTGGTCGTAACTGATGATTTCAGCGCGAATAAAGCCTTTTTCAAAGTCGGTATGAATAACGCCTGCGGTTTGGGGGGCAGTAGAACCTTCTCGGTAAGTCCATGCTCGTACTTCTTGCACGCCTGCGGTAAAATAGGTATTTAAGGTAAGTAACTCGTAACCACTGCGGATGACGCGGTTTAGACCGGGTTCTTCTAGGCCTAGGTCGGCCATAAACTCGGCTTTTTCTTCTTCGTCTAATTCAGCAATTTCAGATTCAATTTCGGCACATACGGCTACGACTACTGCGCCTTCTGCTAGGGCAATTTCTCTAACTTTATCTAAATATGGGTTATTCTCGAAACCATCATCGTTAACGTTGGCAATGTACATAGTGGGCTTAAGAGTTAAGAAGTTCATGTAGCTGATAAGTTTTATTTCATCTTTATCAAGTTCAACTGAACG
>NZ_CAKZKO010000159.1 GCF_937123705.1 uncultured Paraglaciecola sp.
CACATGCGGGTTTTTGGCAAACAATAGTACAGCGACCTCATATTTTTTTAGTCTTTCCCAAAGGTTATGCGCATCTGATTTAGCCAGTTTGCCACGTTTTCCGCTGGGCTTGGGTGGGATGACTGGTACCTAAATCCTGCAATCAAAAGGCTAGTAATATTAAATAACATAAACGGATCAATGGGATAATGCCAACATTACGCCATTATTCAGGTCATTATTCTAATGAAAGAAAAACTCTCGCAAAAACGAAAAGAATCAACCTCTCGCAAACAAACTGGTAAAGTTAATATGTCCTCAACAGCAAGAGGATTAACCAGCCAAGCAGGTCTTTTACCGGTTGTAAAATATTTGGGTCGTATTGGCTTTGAGAAAATAGTCAAACAAGATGTTCCGCACAAACGAGGTGATAACGCAAACTATCAGTTGTCCGATGTGGTTATGCTGACCTTAGTTGGCATGATTGGTGGCGCCACCTCCATAGCAAAGGTTTGTGCGGTGTGGTCAGATGGTGTCTTGCGTGAAATTGCGGGTTGGATGCAACTGCCTGTTGAGACTACTATAAGTCGGCTCTTTAAAGAAGTGACAGAAAGACAGATCAATCAACTTGAAAGTGTTAATCATCGATTGCGAGGGCAGGTTTGGCGCCGAGCCAACCGTTCGGGCGCATCCGCAATTGGACTTAACCCAACGCAATGGGTTGATATTGACTCCACGGTTGATTCGGTGTGCGGCACTCAAGCCGGTGCAGCTAAAGGCTACAACCCTAAGAATAAGGGCTCGCGCTCTTACCATCCTCAATTAGCCTTTTTGGCGGGTAGTAAAGAAATACTGCAAGCCTGGTTTAGAACCGGCGGCGCCTATACTAGCAATGGCGTTGTTGAATTCGTCAAGCAAGTACTTGCACATTTACCCAACAGAATGCGCATCATTGTTCGAGCGGATAGTGGTTATTTTGCAGGCACCTTATTCGATTTGCTGGATAGACAAGGCCATGGCTATTTGATCAAAGTTAAACTCAAAAACTTAGCTGCTATTTTAGCCAAACAACACTGGACAGCCATAACGGGACAACCGAGCTGGGAACAGTGTATCTTTGAATATCGCTGCGCTGAGTGGCGCGTCGCTCGTCGTTTTGTTGCAGTGCGCAAGGCGTTACCTAAAACACAAAACTGGCAACTCGAATTGCTAGAGACGACCACATACGACACATTTTTGTCTCACGTCAACTATCTTGTCCGGTTTGGCGACAATTAAGTTGTCCGGTTGAATGACTGTAAATTATTTTTTCAAATGTTGTTTTTTCCGATAACTTTCTCCTTCGATTTCTAAGATGTGAGCATGATGGATAACGCGGTCAACAGCTGCAACAGTCATGATGGAATCGGGGAAGATTTGATCCCACTGGCTGAAGGGTTGATTGGAGGTGATAATCAAACTGCCACTTTCATAGCGATGTGCAATGAATTCAAACAGCACCTGTGTTTCACCATCACTTTTTTTGACGTATCCGATATCATCAATGATCAGTACCCGGTATTTATCCATGCGCGTCATATAGGTCATTAAGTCGAGATTTCTTTTGGCCACCTGGAGTTGTTGTACCAGATCAGTAGCAGTCAGCCATTTAACACGTACACCTTTCTCGATGAGTTGATAACCCAAGGCGCAGGCAAGATGAGACTTACCGACACCGGATGGGCCAAATAGCAGCACATTATCAGCTTGCAAAGCCCACTGTTGATTGTCCTTAAGTTGTAACACAGCTTGTTGTACATTTTTGGGCAGGTTTTCCAGGTTGAGCGTTGCAAAACTCTTTCCAGCAGGGAGCTTTGCCTCTCGCGTCCAATTTCTCGTTCGGATCTGGAAGCGATGCGCCAGTTCTTGCTCACAAAGTTTTTTCAGGAAGTCTGTATAACTCCAGGTATTTTTGACGGCCTGATGCTGGCAATTATCCAGGTGCTGGTTAAAAGTAGTTAAGCGCAGTTCCTTTAACATCATCTCTAGTGGCATGTGTTACTCCCTTGCTGTTGTTGACTATTTTTCAGGTAACAAGGAAGCAAACAGTCATAATCACTGACTTGATGCTGTTTTGTCGTCGTCGATTGACGTGTGGGTTTCAGATAGCTTGCTTGCAATGCTTTGATATTGGGCAAGTTGTTTGTCTGAGCTTGTTGCAGCAAGGTGCTGCCTAGTGTTTTCTCACAGGCGTGTTCTGCTGCGATGCGCAGTACCACTACCATCCATTTGCAGGCATCTCTGGCTGACAATTGCTGATCGACCAGTTGCCACAATTGCCGATAATTGTCGTCTGGAAATAATTCATCTCGAAACTTACAAAAACGAAAGGCCTGGGGTTTGGCTGCTAGCGCATGAATCACATGACGGTAATCAATACGTCGTGTCCGCTCGGTTGGCTTTTTTGGATAAACTCGTGGCAATTCAATGACCTTAGTTTGGCCGACAAAACCGATGAGCTTGTCGTGATATAGATGAACGCGTAACGTCTCTCCAATTAACCGGGACGGGACGGTATAAAGTCCTCGTTTAACAGAAATCGTACTGCTGGTAGTCACTTTGACACAAAGCTCGGCATAATCCATGAAACGATAGGTCGGCAGGGGTTGCAATTGTTCTTGCTCTACCAAAAAACGTGTTCTGGTCATGCGGTTTAAGCGTTCAATACTACGATCAATAAAAGCCTGGTAATCAGCTATGCTGGCAAAGTCAGCGCTGCCGCGTAACTTAAGTGTTTGATCCAAGCGATGCTTCAAAGAAGCATGTGCTGTTTCAATCGCCCCATTCTCATGACTAACACCGACATTATTGGTCGTGCCTGTCATACCGTAATGTTGGCACAACCCTTCATAAGCTTGAGTTAGCTGCTTGTGCTCATACTGGTTCACATACGCCGCACTTAAGCTGTCGGTGCGATGCTCTAAAGGCACACCACCCATTTTATGCAAAGCATTCTGTAACCCTTCAGCTAATGCCGAGTAACTTTCACCGCCCTGTACGATATGTGCATAACGCTTGCCGCTAAAAGCCAAGCGGAATTGATAGATCAGATGTTTGAAGGGCTGGCCTGCAATCGTAACTTCATTATCAGGGTGCGTGAAATCAGAAAGTCCTTGTTGTCCCGGCGGGATGGACTGCCGGAAAATAACTGGCTTTTCAGGACCAAGTGTCGCTCTCCAATGTTTGACCCGACGTTGTAATGTTCGCAGTTGACTATAGGGATATCGTTGCGGATAGCGTTCTTCCAGATACTCCCATAAGGTTAATCCAGTCAGCGTGGGTTCTTGTTCTAATAATGGCACCAAATCCGATTCCCACACTTCGGTAAATGGGTCTTCTCGGGTGCGCCAGTCATGCGGCTTTTTAGATGTGTTTCCATACTGCTCAATACGACGACCCGAGCGAGAGCTAATCCCCGATTTCGCTGAACTGATTTCCTGATTTAAACCTGTCTGGCGATTCTTCATATACAAATTCCTTTGCTGTTGAGTGATGTGTTTGCCTGGCAAGTTCACCTCCTTTTTAAGGTGAAACCTTACAAGCTTTTATAGTCACTCAACCGGACATGATAATTGTCGTCAAAGTGGACAGGTTAATTGTCGCCTAATACACCGTCTTTTCCTAGGTAAACGCGGTATCCAGCCCCCCAATCAATGACAAGCTCTAAGACACCGTTTCCAACACTCTTTACTTGCGAGAAATTACCATGCTCCATGCGAGTTACATAG
>NZ_CAKZKO010000160.1 GCF_937123705.1 uncultured Paraglaciecola sp.
TCCCTAATGCATCTATCTTACTGATTGAGCCTCTTATTGAGGAATTTAATCAGTCGTTGAAAGATATTCAAACACAACGTTCATGCGAGCTAATTGGTAAGGCATTAGGAGCTACTGAAAGTACGATGGAGATTAGCTATGACCCTAATCGTCCAACCAAAGCATCATTATTTAATAGAACAAGTGTTTCAAAAAATGAAGGAGTATTAACTAAAAAGCAAATCTCAGTTACTACACTAGATCGTGTTTTAGAGAATAGAGAGTTAAATGGAAAATCGATCTTATTAAAGATTGATGCCGAAGGAGGGGAGGTATCTATCTTAAAGGGTGCCGAGCAATCACTTCCATTTTTTGATTCGATTATTGTTGAAGTGTCAATCGTAAAGAGATTTGAAGAGAGCTATGAATTTGAAGAGCTCATCTCTTTCTTAATGAGTCATGGGTTTAAATTATATTCCTTTTTGAATTTGAGGACCGTTAAGGAGGAATCAAGACAACGATATGCTGATATTCTGTTTAAAAAAGCTGAATAATAGATAAATAAAGGTTTTCGCTATATTAAACTTTAATGAACTGTATTTAGCTCTAAATTTGGTAGTGGGCAATTATTGACTATTAGTAGTAAAGCTAAAAAATCTATATTTCCTGATCCGCCTATATCGAAGCTTACATTTTCTGTTTGATTAAAATTTAATAGGGTTTCGTAACCTGCTCTTGGGTTGACTAAGCAACTTGCGACTTTATTGACAAAGATATGATCTAAACAAGCTTGGTTACAGGCGATGCAGGAATTAATACTTTGCGCCTGATCCGCTTCGGCCTTTTTTACGAATTGGCTGTCTGCTAAAAAGGGACGAGCCATGGACACCATATCGGCTAAACCATCCGCTAATATTGCCTCTGCTACTTCTGGCGTATTAATACGATTACACGCCACTATGGGTATGTTGGTACGGTTTTTTACTTTGGCAGTAATGCCACTGAATGCTGCCCTGGGAACAACGCTAGCAATAGTTGGGATCCGTGTTTCATGCCAACCTATGCCGCTGTTTATGATATTTACTCCTACCTCTTCTAAGGCCAAAGCCAATTGAATCACTTCTTCAAAATCACTACCGTTTTCGACTAAGTCTAAAATCGATAGCCGGAATATCACAATATGATTGTCACCAAAGCGTTGCCTAATTCTGCGAATTATTTCCAGCGGAAAGCGTGTTCTGCTTTTGAAACTGCCGCCCCATTTATCCTCTCTTTTATTGGTATGCCGACAAATAAATTGATTAATCAGGTAACCTTCAGAACCCATAATTTCAATGCCATCGTAGCCAGCGGCAAAAGCTAAACCGGCACAGACTACAAAATCTTCAATTTGTTGTTCTATTTCATCTTCACTGAGTGAATGAGGAATAAATGGCACAATCGGCGCTTGAATGGCGCTTGGTGCAACAATTTGGCTATGGTAACCATAACGACCCGCGTGCAGGATTTGCATGCATATTTGGGTGGGATATTGATGCACAGCGTTTGTGATAAGTTGATGGTCAGTAATATCTTGTTTGCGACTAAGAATGACGCGCTTAGGTGCTAAGATCCCCGATTCGTTGGGAGAAACACCGCCTGTGATGATCAAGCCTACGCCACCCGCTGCTCGCTCTTCATAGAATGCGGCTAATCTTGCAAAACCGTCTACTTGTTCTTCAAGGTTGGTATGCATCGAGCCCATGATGACTCTATTGCTTAAAGTGGTGAACCCCAAATTTAGAGTAGACAATAAGTGGGGGTAGGGCATATAACTTTCTATATCGCAGAGAATAAATCCAGTTTAACATGAATCTGTAAAATGATACCAAAGCTGATTATTCGATTTTGTAACGAGTAGATAAAAATGCAGTTAACCAAAAACAAAATCCACGTTTACTTTTGCGACATGCAACAGCTATCTATGACTGATAAAAGCTTGCTCGAATTGCTTAATGAATCAGACCAAGCAAGGTTTCAAGCCTTTAAAAATAAAAGTCGCCAACGTCAGTTTGCCATCGCCAGATGGTTAGTTAAACAAGCGTTAAATGAACAGTTTAATATTGATATTGCACATGATTATTACCTTCATGAATTTAGGTTGTGGCAAATAAAAGCAACAGGTTCAAATTTTCCGGTTTCTATTAGCCATAGTGGCGACATGGTTGCTGTTGCCCTAGCCAGTTCACCTTGTGCAATTGGCATTGATATCGAAAAACACAAAAAACGAAACTTTCAAGCATTGCTGCAAGTGTTCAGTACCGAACAAGAACAAGCTTTTATTTCTAACGGAGGTGATACATCGCGTCTTTTTTATCGATTATGGACGGCAAAAGAGGCTTTTTTTAAAGTAACCCAGTTTGCAAACGACTTAGTGTACAAACAAGAGATGAACCAATGTATGACGCAATCGCTAGCAACAGTAGCTGGGTTCCACTCTCAAAGTGGGGAGCTAGAAAAAGGGGCTTATAGTTTTTGTGTCATGACAGATAATGCGGCAGTCATTCCTGTTGAATTTATAAAGTTGCCAAAGCCAAGCGTTGAACCATAAGCCTTGCTTTAGTAGACTTTCTTTTTTGACCGGGAAGTATCATGGCCTTGAATTTTAGTATCGCCAACTGTGTGGCTTGGGCGCCAGGATTAGAAACCAAGCAAGACTGGCAATTGTGGCAAAGTGGCGAAAAGTCTTTGGCTGATGAATTAACTTTACCTAAATTAGCCTCAATCCCTGCAATGCAGCGCCGCCGTTTAAGTCCATTTGCAAAAGTGGCTTTACACTGCGCATTGGAAGCCAGCGGTGACCATCAAGCCGATATACCTTTAGTTTTTTCTTCCCGTCACGGCGATCTACATCGCACTACCAGTTTGATAGAAAACATTGCTGCAGCAGAGGACTTATCACCAACCCAATTTGGATTGTCGGTGCATAATGCCGCTGCGGGACTATTTAGTATTTTTACTGGAAATCGCGCTCCTATATCTGCCGTTTCAGGCGGGCAGACTAGTTTTATGCAAGGTTTCCTCGATAGTGTGGCAAAAATGCACGCTAATAAGTTGCCAAGAATATTGTATGTGTTTTGTGATTTACAGGTTCCTGAATGTTATCGCCCTTATGTGTCTGATGACGATGACATAGCCATCGGATTGCTGTTAGAGCCAGCAAAGGATGATAGCCACTCCTTTAATCTAGAGTATAAACAGTCGGAAGGTCAGGCGCTAAGTGACTGCCAAGCATTAAGCTTTATGGATTTCATTTTAAGTAGTAACCACCATATGCAAGCTAATGTGCATCAACAAAACTGGCACGTTTCTCGTTTAAATTAAGTTAGCAATTAGCAAATAACATCAAGCCTAGAGTATGCGAACCTGTTGCGAATTAACTACAGAATGATATTATTGTAGGCACAGATGTAATGATGACTCTTACAAATTTTGAGTTGTTATATTGCCTTTCATTTCCCACTGTTTTGAGGTCTTGACTAATCATAGCAAAGGATTGAAGCCAGCCATTCGCGAGTGTTGCAACACATTGCATTCGCAAAAGAACCTTAAGATAGGAAAGTAGATGAGCAACCTAAACCATGAAATAAAGCAGCTAATTATTGAAGCCTTGGATTTGGAAGACATAACTGTTGATGATATTGAAGATGATGCTCCTTTATTTGTCGATGGATTGGGACTTGATTCTATCGATGCATTGGAACTAGGTGTAGCTATTAAAAACGCTTACAACATTAAGATTGATGGAAATACAGAAGACAGTAAGAAATATTTTTACTCGGTAAAAACGTTGAGTGATTTTATTCAACTTAGTAAATAGGGTTTCAAAAAAGATGGATCAACAACAAATTTTATCAATGGTAACCAGCATACTAGTCAACGAGTTTGAAATTGACGAAGCGGATATTTTACCTGAAACCAATATTTATGAAGATTTAGATATCGACAGCATCGATGTGGTCGATTTGGTGGTTCGCCTTAGAGCCGAAACGGGGCGCTCGATTGAACCTGGCAATTTTAAACAAGTCAGAACTATCGATGATTTGTTAAATGCGTTAGACAAACTTATTAACGATTAATCTCACTCAAACCACGCTACTTTAATTTTCTCAACGGTAATGAGTAGCGGTAAAAGCTAAAACATAAGCCTTAAGGTAGTAACTATAGATGGACTTAAATACCTACCGAATTGATCCTCAGGCTATTAAATTTTTTGATGACACACACGACAATACTGAATGGTTTAACATTGTCGCTGGTTATCGCAGTGAATTATTGAATTCATCCGCTAAAAAATGGTTATTATTCGAAGCGGATACTTTTTTATTTTCAGCCATGTTTTACGCGTTATTGTCGGCTGGCAAGTCAATTGTGTTGCCACAAAATGCGCAATCAGAGCATATCCGCGAAATTAAAAAACATACCCAGGCCAGTATTGGTTGTGACGCTATTTCTCCTGACTTACCCACATCCAAAGATTGGCCTTCACAACCTTTGTCGAGTATTGAAATTGAAGGCGCTACTGAGGTCACATTTTTCACCTCAGGCTCTACCGGCCAAGCGAAAGCAATACTTAAGCAATACCACCAGTTACAAACAGAAGTTGACTGCCTAGAAACCAATTTTGGTGAAAAGGTAAAGGACACGGTTTTCTTATCAACTGTATCTCATCAGCATATTTATGGTTTGTTATTTAAGGTGCTTTGGCCTTTTGCAAAAAAGCATGGAGTGGTATGCCAAGCCTTTGAATATCCTGAACATATTGTTAATCAGGTGAACAATCAGAATATTGCTGATTTCACTTTGGTGGCAAGTCCTGCTCACTTACATCGTTTACAGTTAGATAACCCTTTGCTATCAGTTCAAGATCGTTTGAAAGGTATTTTTTCTTCTGGTGGCCCGTTAGATGCAGATGCGAATATTGCATTGCAACAAAATTTAAATTGCCAATTAACAGAAGTCTATGGCAGTACCGAAACCGGCGGTATTGCCTGGCGTAATCGAGACACAATAACAGACGATGATTGGCATACGTTCGCTGGCGTGACGGTAGCCCACCAAGCTGACAGCGATTTGTTATTGTTGTCTTCTCCTTATCTGAATCAAAACCAGTATTGCGGAGACGACAAAATAGCGTTAATCAGTCCGACACAATTTCGGCTTCTTGGTAGAGCTGATGATGTAGTTAAAATCGAGGAAAAACGGATTTCTTTGCAAGAAGTGCAACAACGTTGCAAACAACATCAATATGTACATGATGTGTGTGTGCTGGTGATAGGTAAAAAACGTAAACAATTGGCAGCGGTAATTGAATTAAATGCATTAGGCAAAGAAGCCAAAAATACTATGCCGATCCACTTGTTTAATCGCATGTTTAAAGGGTATTTGGCGCAATGGTTTGAGGCTGTGACCTTGCCAAAAAGATTTAGATATCCCCCGCAATTACCTTATAATAGCCAAGGTAAATTAAACCGAAAGGCAATGGAGTCCGATTTTGAGTGAATGCGTTTATCATGGCGAGTTAATGTCTGTTGAAAAACAAGATAATTCGGTTTTATTAGAGCTTAAAATTCCTCAAAATTTGTATTATTTTCAAGGGCATTTGACCAATGCTCCGGTTTTACCAGGTGGCGCTTTGACCCATTGGGTGCTGGAATATATTAATGAATATTTTGACGTGGACTCTTCTCTTTTTCAGGGGTTTAAAGGCCTGAAATTTCAAATTATTATCTGTCCTGGATATACCCTTAAATTAAAATTGAGCCAGGTACCCAAAGCGGCAAACTTCTTAGGCTAAGAGGAAAAGGATTGACCTCGGTAAATGAATATGGTAGAGGAGATTTAATTGTAAATATTAATGTTTGGACTCCAAAACAACTTACTGCGGAAGAAAAAAATACGTTGGAGCAATTGAGAAGTTCAGAAAACTTTATTCCTAGCCCTGACCACAAGGAGAAAGGATTTTTTCAGAAAGTGAAGGAAATGTTTCAGTAAGTTTAAA
>NZ_CAKZKO010000161.1 GCF_937123705.1 uncultured Paraglaciecola sp.
ACACTACAAGTATTAGTAATGTTGAGGGGATCAAAGACCTCAATAACAAAGACAGATGGAATTTACGTGGTCAAATGCTGTATGAACCAACCGAAGATGTGAAGGTTCGTTTTATTGCTGACTACAGCGAAATCGATGAAATATGTTGTACTGTAGCGACGGGTATTAACGGCCCAACCAATGCAATTTCTGAAGCCTTAGGTGGCATAGTACTGAGTCAGGAAGAACCTTTTGCATATGAATCAGCTCTTTCTACAAGCCCTACTAATAAAGTAGAAGACGGCGGTGTCTCTGTGCAGGTTGATGTAGATTTTGAAGATTTTGCGTTTACCTCTATTTCAGCCTACCGTACTAATGAAGTGCTTGCCGGTGATCTTAACGACATTACTAAATCACAAGATGTAGATTATAACTCTTCAGATGTTTTATACCTTTCTTCTCTTACTGATATAGAAACCACTACTCAGGAATTCCGCCTGACTTCTACAGGTGAGCGTACTCTTGACTGGATGGTAGGTGCCTTTTACTTTACAGAAGAGGTCATATTCAGTGACAGCCTAGGTTTTGGTAGTGATGCCAGAAACTTTATGGACTTTTTAGCTGGTGGCCTTGGAACACTAAGCGGTGTTGAAGCTGCACTCGGTTTGCCCGACGGTTTTTCTTATTCGGCAGGTTCGCAGATTAATACCGATTTGACCCAAGACAACGATGCTTATTCAATATTTGCTAACTTTGATTATCATTTAACCGATGCGTTAACCGCGACACTTGGCGTAGCTTACACTAATGATGAAAAAGAAGTCTCGGTGCTTCAGCCCCGTAATGATGCTGGCTTTTCAGCATTGCCATTTCCTGCCGCACCTCACCCATTAAGTGGCTTAAAAGCGCTGCAGTTTTTACCACCTAACTTAGATTTACCAAATTCAGTGGAAGACAACTCAACCAATGATAGTAAAACTACCTACTCAGTACGCTTAGCTTATACCATAAATAAGAATGTTAACGTCTTTGCTACGGCAGCCACAGGTTTTAAAGCGACCTCATGGAATTTATCCCGTGACTCTCGACCTTTCCCAACTGATGAAGCTGCATTGGTTGCCGCTGGACTTACTCAACCAAATCAAAGTTACGGAACACGTTATGCGACGCCTGAATTAGCGACTGTGTATGAGATTGGCGTGAAGTCACGCTTTAAGAATGGCGGGCTTAATGTCACCATTTTTGACCAAACAATTGAAGGTTTCCAATCCAGTACCTTTCTTGGTGGCGGTTTTGTGTTGGCCAATGCGGGTGAGCAATCTACTCAAGGGATAGAGTTTGATTCTGTTTATCGCCCTTCTGATAATTTGACCTTAACTCTAGCTGGTACTTTTCTTGACCCAATATATGATTCATTTGTAGGTGCTTCAGCTGTAGGTGGCGGAACAATTGATCTATCCGGTACTAAACCCTCTGGCATTCATGAGCAAAGCATCACCGCGGGCATTGCTTACAACTACGAGTTGGACAACGGTATGTACGGTTATGTGCGCGCCGATTACATTTACGAAAGCGAGGTAACCCTTGTGTCGAATGTACCAGACTCACTAACACGTGAAGTTAATACCTTAAACGCAAGTGCCGGCCTAAACTTCGAAAACGGTGTAGCATTGCAACTTTACGTAAATAATCTCACTAATGACGAATATTTCCTATCAGGTTTCCCACCTCCAACTCAAACAGGAACCTTTGCTGTTTATCCTAATCAACCACGCACCTTTGGTGTAAATGTATCCTATGAGTTTTACTAAACAGTAAACCTTAGAAAACAAAATCTAAGCCGGCTATAGCCGGCTTTTTTATTTATCGATCCTAACCTTACCCCTGCCCAAAAACATTTTATTAACATTTAATAAACTATGCATTTACTTTCAACTTGTGTTATTGCTAACATGCAGGTCTGATGAGTGGGTTATTATGTACAGCCATAGAGTTTACAAAAATCTGCTATTTGTCATTTTTTAATAAAAAACCACAAAGAGAAAGCATCAATGAGTAAAAAAACATTCAACACCCTACCCCGTGCCAACCGGGGCTTTAGAAAAACCCTTTTAGTTTCAGCCATGCTAAGCGCATTTGGCGCAACTAGCCTACAAGCCCAGGAAAGCGACGCTAATAATGCCGAGGAAGAAGGCGTTGAACGTATTTTTGTTACTGCATCTAAACGCCAAACGGGTTTACAACAAACTCCTATTGCAGTATCTGTCACCAGCGGTGAAGCCGTTGAGCAAGCTAAAGTATTAGATATTGGTGATTTACAAGTATTAGTACCTACCTTACGGGTAACACCATTACAACGTTCTATTAATACTGGTTTTGCTATCCGTGGTTTTGGTAATGGTACCAACAACACGGGTATCGAGCCTTCTGTGGGTGTATTTATCGATGGTGTTTATCGCTCTCGTGCTGCTGCACTCATTGGTGATTTACCTAAGTTGCAACAAATCGAAGTATTAAGTGGTCCACAAAGTACATTATTTGGTAAAAACGCTTCTGCTGGTGTAATCAGCGTGCGTACTGGCGCTCCTTCTTATGATAAAGAAGGAAAAATAGAAGCAAGTTTTGGTAATTACAACCAGCAGCTTTTTAAAGGTTATTTCTCAAATGGTATTACCGATGAGCTGGCATTTAGTATCTCTGGTGGTATCAACACTCGTGATGGTTACACCGACAATATTGCCAGTGCTGGTGGTAAAGTTAACGATCGTGATCGTTGGAATGTTCGTGGGCAAATGCTGTTTGAACCAACCGAAGATGCCACATTCCGTCTAATCGCCGACTATAGCGAAATTGATGAAGTTTGTTGTACAACAGCCGGTTATAGAAATGGCCCTACCGCAGCAGCAGTAGAAGCATTAGGTGGTATGGTGACGTCAGATGCTGACCCATTTTCTTATGAAGTAGCGTTAGATGAAATCCCAACAAACTTTGTAGAAGACGGCGGTATTTCATTACAAGCCGACATCGATTATGACGGTTTTGCCTTCACCTCAATTACCTCATATCGCTCAAACGTTTCAGGGTTCTCAAACGACGTTGACTTCACTTCTCTAGACATACTTAGAGAGACGGCCGATGTTGATATTTCTACTGTAACTCAAGAGTTCCGTCTTACTTCAACGGGTGAAAATACCCTAGATTGGATGATTGGTGCTTTCTACTTTGATGAAGAAGTAGTGACGGGTGATACACTAACATATGGGGCTCACTCAAGAGTTTACTTCGATGTTTTGAACTCTTTTGATCCAGCAACTGATGGTATTTTTGCCACTCTTGAAGGTTTGTATCCTGCTCTTAATGCTGGAGATGCGCTAAGACCCGGTACCGTTATAGCCACAGACTTTGTACAAGATAACCAAGCCTATTCATTTTTTGTAAATCTTGATTATCATCTATCTGATAATTTCACTGCCACCTTAGGCGTAAGTTACACTAAAGATGAAAAGGAAGTGACAGTTAAACAAAGTAATGACGATTCGCTTTCACAAGTTGAATTTGATACTGACTTAACTGCGTTTGGTGTTCCTCTAGCGCAAGTGTTTGTTGGTCAAGGCATGCCCTTACCCGTTGCGGTAGGTACAGTTCAAGCATTGAAAGCTTTTCAATTCCAACCACAAATGGTTGAGCTACCAAACAGCGTAGAGGCAAACAGCACCGATGACGATAAAATTACTTGGTCTCTTCGTGGTGCATATACGGTAAACAAAAATGTTAACGTTTTTGCAACCGCAGCCACAGGTTTTAAAGCTTCTTCATGGAACTTATCTCGTGATACGAAACCATTTGCTGCTGATATTCCTGCCATTATTGCAGCGCCAAGTGTTGCAAAGCCTAACGTAGCGCCAGGCACACGTTTTGCTAGCCCAGAAGAAGCGACTGTATACGAGCTAGGTATTAAATCAAATTTCGATAGCGTTTCATTCAATGCAACAATTTTTGACCAAACCATTGAAGGCTTCCAATCAAGTATATTTGTTGGAACAGGTTTTGTGCTATCAAATGCCGGAGAGCAAAATACTCGAGGTGTTGAGTTTGATTCAACTTTCCGCACTACTGATAACCTAACCCTAACATTTGCTGGTACTTTACTTGACCCAGAATATGTTTCCTTTGTAGGTGGTGAAGATGAAAATGGCCCAACGGATTTGTCTGGCACAACAGTTCCGGGTGTACATGAACAGAGTCTAGCCTTCGGTGCCACTTACGACTTTGAATTCGATAATGGCATGTATGGTTATGCTCGTGCCGATTATATCTACGAAAGTGAAGTACGCGCTGTGGGCAATATCGCCCCAGAAGTAACACGTGAAGTAAACACACTAAACCTTAGTGCCGGTTTAACTTTGGAAAATGGTGTAGCATTTCAGTTCTATGTACGTAACGTAACAAACGATGAATACTTCTTAACTGCCTTCCCTCGCCCAATTCAATCTGGCAGTATTCAAGTTTATCCGAATCAGCCTAGAACCTTTGGTGCTAGTGTAACCTACGAGTTTTACTAATCAGTGATTCTTAAACAACAAGATCCAAGCCGGCAATAGCCGGCTTTTTTATGCCTGTAATTTCTGCACATTCAAGATTTATTTAAGGTGTGCACTCAATGTGTTCGCTTGATGTTCGCCTAGTGTTCGGTCACCAAATCAGTCATGCCAAAAATCATTATCTCATTGTAATTTATACACTTTTTAAATTGGCAAGGTCCTTGCTATATCCCGGTATTAATTCTTCTAAACCCATTTATATAAAACAGTGACAGGGCCAACACATTGAATATGCGAAGTACATCTGGACAAGATAAGGCAATTGAAAGACCCAATACGGTCTACAAAAAACCAATTATATCCATAATCATTTTAGCAATTGTCATAAGCACATTAATTTACGTTTGGCCTAGTTTAAGCCGTCTATTTAGCGCCGACCAAACCATCTCTCAGTCGCAATTGCGTTTTGCTAAAGTGCAAAAAGGCGACTTACAGCGCGACATTTCTGTTCAAGGTAGAGTCATTGCAGCCAATAGCCCTACTCTATTTGCACCTTCAGCAGGCATTGTAAGTTTGCAAATTAAGGCAGGAGATAAAGTGAGTGTTGGACAAAAATTAGCTTCAATTTTTAGCCCAGAATTAACCAATAGACTCTCTCAAGAAGAGGCAACCTACGATCAGTTAGCGATTGAAGTGGGTCGGCATAAAATTCAGATTAAAAGTTCCCTTTTAAATAACCAACAGGCTATCGAGTTAGCGTCAGTGAATCTCGAAGTATCCAAAGTAGAAAAAAATAGAGCAGAAACCAGCATCCAAAACTCACTCATTAGCCAAAGAGAACTTGAAGAGAAAGTGGCCGCATTTAAACGCGCCAATCTTTCCTATCGCCATGCGTTACAAAATCATCAGTTGCAAAAAGAAAGTATGGAATTTGATCTTAAAAGCAAACAATCTCAATTAGAGCGGCAAGAATTTGTTGTTACCGACCTGCGCAGACAGGTGAGTAACTTATCCATTACCTCACCCATAGCGGGCATTATTGGAAGCGTCAATATCCGTGAAAAAGACACAGTGACAGACAACACCCCGCTGCTAACCATCATTGATTTAAGCATTTTTGAAGTGGAAGTGAATATTCCTGAAAACTTCGCAGATGATTTAGGAATAGGGCTTGCCACTGAAATTAGCTTTAACGGCCAAACCCATCTTGGGGAAGTCACGGCTATTTCACCTGAAGTATCTGAAGGGCAAGTTGTTGGCCGAATTCGTTTTTCTCAGTCTAACTTAGCTGGGCTGCGTCAAAATCAACGAGTTACCGCTAGGGTGTTGATCGAATCAAAAGAGAATGTCCTTAAAGTTAAACGAGGGGCTTTTGTTGAGTCTGGTGGCGGACGCATAGCCTATGTGGTCGACAATCAAACTGCGACTAGGCGATCTATTCAGTTAGGAGCCAGAAGCTTAGGCGAAGTAGAAGTGCTAAGTGGCCTTGAACAAGGAGACGAAATCATTATTTCTAGCCTGTCTCAATTCAACAAAAGCGAACTTATTAGCATTACCAAATAATAGCAGTCTACAACTAAATTTTATCGGAGAACCACCATGTTAAAGATGGAAAACGTCAGCAAGATATACCGCACCAACTTAATCGAAACGCACGCGCTAAGAAAAGTTGATTTACAAATCGGCGAAGGAGAATTTGTCTCTGTTACTGGCCCGTCTGGCTCGGGTAAAACAACTTTTTTAAACTTGGCAGGATTACTCGAAACCTTTGAAGAAGGTGATTTTTATTTAGATGGTCAAAACGTCAAAGGACTTAATGACAATCAATTATCAGAGTTACGAAACGAAAAAATTGGGTTCATTTTTCAAAGCTTCAATTTATTACCTGAATTGCCACTATTTGACAACGTAGATGTACCGCTGCGGTATCGAGGGTTTAATGCAAAAGAACGCAAAGAGCGTATCGAGAACGCGCTAGAGATTGTGGGTTTATCTTCTCGTATGCAACACCTTCCTACGCAACTATCTGGAGGTCAGCAGCAACGGGTTGCTATTGCTAGAGCGATTGCCGGGCAACCTAAATTTTTATTAGCGGATGAGCCTACAGGTAATTTGGACTCGCTTATGGCGCAACAAGTGATGGAGTTGCTTGAAAAAATCAACCAACAAGGCACAACTATTATTATGGTGACTCATGATGATCAGCTTGCCCGCCGAGCGCATCGCAACATCCAAATATTTGATGGCCAAGTCAGTGACTTAGCTCAAGATCAAACTGACGTTTTAATTAAATCACAATAGGAGCCCAGCAATGTTTGCATATAACGCAAAATTGGCTTTTAAGAGCCTCAACGATAGGCCTTCTTTAACCATATTAATGGTGGCAGCTATTGCCATTGGACTAGGTTTATTTATGACTATGCTAACCCTATCTCATCAGGCTAGTAAAATCCCTATTCCTCACATCAGTGAACAAATTCATCTAGTGCAATTAGATAATCGTGAAGTAGACGCAGAAGAAGCCGAAAGATTTTATGAAATGGTCGACCTTACCTATCAAGATACCGAAAATCTATTAAACATGGATATTGCAGGTGTACAGCAGTCTCTTGCTTGGAATACCCATGGTATTTTGAATGTCGAAGAGCAAGATATTCAACCGTTACGGTCTTCCTTGGTTGCTACAAATCACGCATTTTTTAGTATGTTTGATGTACCATTTTTATATGGCAATGGTTGGGATAAAGCGGCAGACCAATATGGTCAAAGCGTGATAGTTCTAAGTAAGGCTAGCAATGATTATCTGTTTGGCGGTACCAATAGTGTTGGGCAACAAATTCGATTGAATACGCAAGTATTAACGGTTGTTGGTGTGTTGGATGATTGGTTTTTAGCTCAGAAATTTTATGACCGCAGTTATTCCCAAGCGCGCCCAGATCAAGCTTTGATCCCTAGTAATTTGGCTTTCAATAATGAGTTACCTAGAAATGCTCGTTTTGATTGCTGGTCTACTACTTCAAACCCCAGAAAGTTTATGACTAATTTTCTGACGGAGTTAAAAACCTCTGAATGTGCTTGGATCACTTTTTGGGCAAAGTTACCCAGTAACGCCAAAGAAGATTACCAAACCTTACTCGGTCAATACATTGATTCTCAAAGTAATTTAGGACGTTTTCCTCGAGAGAACCAATTTTTTCTAACCAATATTAACGAACAAATAGCCCTAATAAGTGGCACCAATGGCAGACAACAAATGCTTGGCATGATCAGCTACATGTTTTTTGCGGTATGCCTTATCAACGCTGTAAGTATTCTGCTGGCTAAATTTATGCGCCGTACTAAGGAAGTGAGTTTACGCAGAGCTTTAGGCGCTAAAAAGCGCACCATTTTGCAACAACATTTAATTGAAGTGGTATTTATCGGCATTATTGGTGGGCTCATTGGAATAGTGTTCACTTATGTGGGTTTACAGGGCATGTTAAGGGTGAGTTTGTATTCTAGTGACTATACCCGCACTGCCATTGATTTAATGCCTTATCACCAGATGGATTGGGAAATGATCATGATGGCGTTTTCAGTGTCAGTTGGCTGTACTTTACTAGTTGGACTCTATCCCATTTGGCGGATCTGCAATGTCTCGCCAGCAAGTCAGTTAAAAGCACAATGAGTTTTTTAGCCGTTACTTTTACTCTATTACTAAGCAGATGGATGGTAATTTGTCTGCACCCATTACCTAGGTGAACACTATGGAATTTAGACCTATTTTCTTAAGTATCAAACACAATAAAGCCATTGCTCTATTAGTGATTATTCAAGTTGCCATTACTCTAACGGTGTTAAGTGGCTCGTTATTAATGACAACATCAACATTAAAAGAATGGAATTTACCCTCAGGTATTCCTCAAAACGATATTATCTCGGCGGTGCCACAGTTCTATGATCCTGACATTGATGTTCGCCAAACTTTGGTGGATGACTTACAGCGAATTAAAGCCACCCCTGGGGTGATAAACGCCACACCAATAACACAACGCCCTTTTGATGCTCAAGGTACTCAAAAGGTATATTTACAAGCAACCGAAGAAGCTCAAGAATATGACACCAACATCTTTACAGGCGATGCTAATTTTCATGATGTTCTGGGGCTAACCTTGATCGAAGGCCGCTTTTTCAGAGAAGACGATATTATTGTCGGCAATAGAGAACAACTATCTGCCAATCCTTCCATTGTGATGGTAAGTGAAGATATGGCAAAAGTATTATTTCCTGAAGGAGATGCCCTTGGCCAAACCATTTGGTTAACAAAAGGAGGCTCTCCGGCAGAGATTATTGGCATATATAGTAATTTTATGAATGGAGAACGACTTAATGCTATAGGAAAATCTTATCATACCGTTCTGCAACCTTTGGTGACTTGGCAAACTCGCGATGACCCCAACTACTTAGTCAGAGTAGAACCAGGTTTAGCCACAGGATTACTTGAGACTATTCGTAACCAGTTATATAAAACCAAAGGGCGGTACGTCAATCAAGTTGAACGCTTAACGCGCACTCAAAAGCGCATGTATGATGGCCGTGGTAGCCAAGCCATACTGTTATTGGTGATTAGTTTTGTGCTGTTATTAATTACTGCTTTTGGTATGGCTGGTCTGGTTTCGTTTTTAGTCACGCAGAGACAAAAACAAATAGGCACCCGCCGCGCTTTAGGCGCAACAAAATGGGATGTAGTGCGCTACTTTATGTTAGAAAACGGCATTTTGAGCGGTTTAGGTATAATGATTGGTTTAGCCCTAAGTTTGTTATTTACCTTTGTGTTAACCGAAGAAAGCGGTGTTAATATACTGGACATGAGTTATATTTTCGCAACCGCCTTTTTTATATTGCTCATTAATCAGCTCGCTGTATTTATTCCAGCAAAAAGAGCGGCTAGTGTTGCACCAGCCATTGTCACTAGAGCGGCTTAAGAGATTACAAACCCAGATGAAAGCTAACCTACTCGTAATAGACGACAATAAGGATATCGCTCACGCCTTGCAGGTATTGTTCACTTTGAACAACCTGCAATGTGAATTGGCTTACTCCCCTCAGGAAGGTTTAGCACTTCTTCAAAAACAAACTTTCGATCTAGTCATTCAAGATATGAACTTCACCGCAGATACCACTTCGGGTGAGGAAGGCATGCAACTGTTTAATGACATTCGTCAGCTAAGTCCTGATATGCCGATTATTTTAATCACAGCATGGACTCATTTAGAAACAGCGGTTGAATTAGTCAAATCTGGAGCTGCCGATTACTTAGCCAAACCTTGGAACGACGATAAACTCTTAGTCACCATCAACAATTTGTTGGAGCTCAACGAATTACAACAACAACAATGGAAAAGTGCTAAACGTAAGCAAAGCCAACAGTTACAACTCGAACAAAAATATGACTTATGCAATACACAATTTCGTAGTGATTCGATGTTACAGCTATTGCAAATGGCGACGCAAGTTGCTGCTGCGGATGTGCCTATTTTAATTACTGGGCCTAATGGCTCCGGCAAGGAAAAAATTGCCGAAGTGGTGCAAGCAAATTCCAGTTGTAAACTTGGGCCATTCGTAAAAGTGAACGTTGGTGCCTTATCACAAGATTTGCTTGAGGCTGAACTCTTCGGTGCTGAGGCTGGAAGTTACACTGGCGCCAACAAAACCCGCATTGGTCGATTTGAGCGCGCTCACAACGGCACCTTGTTTTTAGATGAAATCGGCAATTTGTCTATGCAAGGTCAGGCCAAATTATTAAGAGTGTTAGAAACTGGCGAATTTGAACGAATTGGTGGAAATCAAAGCATCAAAGTGTCAGTGCGGATCATCAGTGCAACCAATACCGATATCCCTCAGGCTATTGTCGACGGAACCTTCAGAGAAGACTTATATTACAGGCTTAACGTAATCAACTTACAAATAGCGCCTTTGCATCAACGAAAAGAGGATATTCTTCCGCTGGTAGATACTTTGCTACAAGGCAAACATCAACTTAGTGCAGAAAGCCGCGAGTTGTTATTGGTTCATGATTGGCCTGGTAATGTGAGAGAGTTGCTCAACACCATCAAACGCGCTCAGCTGTTGTGTCAAGATGGCATAATCACTGAGCAACACTTAGGCATCGAATTAAAAACAAATACAAGTATTGCACCTAAAGAAGATGTAACAGAAATCGAAGTAATAGATGCAATAAAAGCGGCGGGTGGGGTGATTTCAGATGCAGCAAAAAACCTTGGATTAAGTCGCTCTGCTTTGTACCGGCGTATGAAAAAATTCAATATTTAAGGAAATTAGGGCGTTAATCTATTGTGGATAAACCAAACAGTCTAACAAAAAACTTAGTGCAAAAATTGCTATTGGTCATCGCAATGCAACTCATATTGATGAGTGTGTTAATACCTTCAGATACATACTTAAACAACTGGTTTTGGGTCATTCTATTTTCCACTAACGTGCTCATCATTTGGGTCGTTATCAAAGCATTAACACCAATTAAAAACGTGGTACAAGCCTTAGATATTGGCGTTGACTCTTTTCATGACAAAGACTTTAGTATCACCATCGACAATCATGCTTATTCAGAATTCACGATGATCATCGACACCTACAACAAGCTTGCAAAAATAATGCGTGATGAACGTATGGCCATTTACCAGCGAGAATTATTACTGGATACGGTTATCCAAACCACACCAGTAGCGCTTATTTTGACCAACAATAATGATCAAATTGTATATAGCAATCTAGCCGCAAAAACCTTACTTAATCAGAAAAAAAAATTAGACGGCATGAAGTTTTCAGATATTTATCAACATATGCCGACTGCCTTAATGGAAGCCACCACTAACAAACTCGATGGATTAATCACCGAGAAACTAAATGATGAAACCATAGTTTACCACTTGAATTACCAGCCTTTTACCTTAAATAAGCAACGACATCACTTATATTTGTACAAAAATCTGACCACAGATATTTCACGTAAAGAAAGTGACATATGGAAACAAGTTATCCGTTTAATCAGCCACGAATTAAACAATTCTTTGGCACCAATTAGCTCGTTGACTCATTCAGCTAAAAAAATTATCGCGTCAAATGAAAACCAACATATGTTGCCTGATATTCTAAATACTATTTCAAGACGCAGTGCACATCTACATAAGTTTATCGAACAATATGCGCACTTCGCACGTCTACCCAAACCAGACAAAACAAAAGTCAAAATTAGACCTTTTATACAAACCGTCACACAGTTATGTGCAGTAGAAGCGTCAACACGATTTGAAGCCGAGACTGTGTTATGTGATGCTGCTCAAATAGAGCAAGTATTAATAAACCTAATAAAAAATGCCGAAGAATCGGGTTCAGATAAACAACAAATAGCACTCAATGTGTATCAATCAACTAATCAAATAACATTTGAAGTAACCGACCAAGGCAAAGGCTTGACAGAGCAACAACTGTTGCAAGCTCTACTCCCCTTTTATACTACAAAATCTAAAGGTACAGGCGTTGGACTCGCCTTATGCAATGAAATAGTGATTGCACATGGAGGTAGATTGAAGCTCGAAAACCAAGTCGAAGGAGGATTAAAGGTCTCCTTTAGTTTGTCTTTATAGAACAGGAAGCACTCAATTTTTATTTAACCTTCCCAATAAAGTAGCCGTATTTTTTATAGGAAATTGTCCAAACACACGAATGGATGGAGACGACTAATTGTTGGGATGGATTGGTATAACCTTGTGAGAATGACTGGGGGTGTTGATTGATACTTTTATGGGATTGAAATGCAGGGAAAAAAAAGCACCAAATAAATGATGCTTTGATTAACGATTAAACAGCTAAAATTACTGTTTTATGAATCGGCGTGAAGCCAACCCTATAATACCTAAAGCTAAAAGGCTTAAGATAGAAGGCTCTGGCACAACATTCACTCTCATTTTGGTCCCAGCCAAAACTTCATTGGTGTCTTTATCAAGCACTCTTAATCTGAAGTCGTATAATCCTGCAGTCCAAATATCAAAATCTTGTCCTAACCATCCTATGTTCATTGAGTTTTGAGCAATTGAATTACCTGCGTTGACATAATTGTCATTAAAAGAAGCAACGGGATCAAACTTAAGCCAATTTTTCTTTTTACTAGGGTTCAAATCAATACTCAATTCAATTAGATAATCTTCGAACATTCTATCGACATCTGAGCCATCGTAATTGAGGTTTATGGCAAACTCAAAGTTCCAAGCTGCGCCTGGAGCGCCCCATTTTGAATGTGCACCAACATTCATTGTATATACACCTGCACCATTACTATTATAAGTTTCCTCGTAAGGTACTTTCGCTCGAAGTCCTAGCTCAATGTTATTTTGATTGTTTTTCCATGCTTTATTTACAACAAAGGATCCATTTTGATTGCCACCACCAAACAAAACCCCCGGCGTAACATCCGCATCATAAATAATCCCAGCATTAGCATTGCTGGTCACAGCCAAGGTTAAAGCTAATCCAACAAACACAGCTTTTAACATTTTAGAATTCATTTTATTTCCTTTTTTTAAACATCCCTGAAATTAGAGTATGCAGTTAATTAATACTGGCCGGCATTAGGCAATTATTGCGCCATAATCATAAAACACATAAACATCAATGAGTTATGACGAATACAATTAAAAAAACTGGTCTCACCCCAATTTAGTGTAAATTAAGTTGACACTAAATTGGAATGTGACAAAGAAACCTCATAAATACAAAAATGAATGAAGATCACGGCGACATACCAAGCAATTATGATTCTGAGTGGTGAATATTGATTTTAAGGGGATGAAGTACTCGATTTAAATACTCTACAGTCGACTTGCAAATTTTTCTACTATCATGCGCACAAAAACTGAGCCAATATGTTGGTCAATACCCGCATTGCTTGACGGCTGATAGATATCCTTTAATCCGTATGGCGCTTTGTATCCAATTCTCCACAAGGTCTGGCCGTTTTTTGGAAATACATACAGATATCGCGATCTTTTATTAACATAAACGTTCAAATCATCGACACTAAGATTAAAGGGCGAAAATTGTCGACTAGCAGGCCCCTCACTAAGTCGCGACTCAGCGTTACGGGTATTTTGTGATTGCTGATGAAACTCTACATAAAGAGACAACAATACCCCACCCTTTCCATTGGGCAATTTTACTCGGTACTTACATTGAAAATCACTATTTGTGGCAGTAAGTTGAACTGACAATCCAAGTCGTTTGGCCAGCTCGTCGGCACTGATCCACAGACAGCTATCCACCATGCTTAAATCATCCCAGCGATTCGAGTAGTTTGTTGCTGTAAGGCGACGCAGCCCATTCCAGTTAAGGCGATCTGCAACGTGTGCACTAGTAACCACCACATAAGGCGTCAAACCACTTTGAGGTTTAGCCACTCTAACCATTTCTTCGAGAGAAGGCGTAACTTTAGGAAGGGGAGTTTCTAGATGCTGTGATGCAGGTTTTGACGCTTGTTTCGCTACGACCTTTGATTCAAATAAAGTAAACATTGCGGTAATTGAGTTAAACGTATCTTTTGCGCTAATTTCATCACCAGACCGACAAAATTCCGCACCTTGATCCCGCATTAACCGAAGACCTTGCAACATAGCTGATTGAGCATTTGAATTTTTCGCTAAGCGTTTATCTATCTCAGCTAATTGAGTCTGACAATCCGCTAACAAAGTTGTACTACAAATCAATAAACAAACGGCGAACAATTGACCTAATGTTTTCATCATACTTGGCTCAGATTATCGATATGAAAATAGAATAAACGCTAATAGTGTTTTTTGCCATTTTGCATTCAGACACGAAATCGAATGCCTTATTGAAGACTTACAATAAGCACAAGTTACTTTCGGTGAGGTGGTTTGAGCAACCGATTAGATTGGTTTAGTAATTGGCAGATAATAAAAAAGCACCAGATGAATGGTGCTTTGTTTAGTTGTAAAACAGATGAATTTACTGTTTTTTGAATCTACGAGACGCTAATCCCATAAGACCTAATGCAAAGATAGCAAGGGTAGAAGGCTCTGGAACATTTACAGAATCATCGATAGTGATTTGACGAAACTGTAAAGAGCCATTCCCACCCAAATTGGAGGCTGACACATTTATAGATTGGTTTCCGACAACATTAAATTGATTGGTGAAATTATCTGTGTTTTCGTCAACGAAATTACTTTGTAGTGAAAAATTAAGACCTTGTGTAAACAAGATATTTGCGCCTGAATTACCTGTAGATAGATAACCTACTTCATAACTAATTAGTTTTACTGCATGCGAAAAAGTCAGTGTAAGGTCATTAAGTGACCCGCAAAAGCTAGCAATTTCACCACCACCAGAAATACACAAACCATCTGCGTCAGCAGTTGATAAAGAGTCCGGAGAAAAACTTGAAGCAGTTAAAGTGACTCCATTTACAGTTTTAATAACAGAGGCTAAGTCATTGTCCGCACCATTAAAATTAAATGTAATCAATCCAGCATTTGCAAAACTACTCACAGATAAAACCAATCCAGCCAAAGCCGCTTTTAACATTTTTATACTCATTATTTTTTCCTTGAAAGTTAATCATATTTTATTATTATCAAAGAAAGCAAAAATCACACCAAAAAAATAACCACCTATCTTTCAATAACTTAACTTACCATACGGAATTGTAAATATAAAACCTGTAATAATAACGGACACTTTTCAATCAAAACGCGCCTATTTAGTAACATTGTCCTAATAAATGTTGCCGCTATCACCCACCCCAACACTCCTGTATAATCCCGCGCAATTAAAACACCTGTCTTAACAAATACTCAAGGCAGTTAAACCACGCTTTAACGCTACTACCCATACCGTTTAAGCCAGTTAAAGCAACAGAGCGCACTATGACAGTAAAACAATTCGACCCAAAACAAACCACTACCCTAGAAACTCCTGTAAAGATTATTGAAGAGCAAAGTAAGGTTAATTTGCATGCTAATCGCGCTGCAAAGGTAGGCTTTGTGAGTCTCGGCTGCCTAAGATAATTCAGGCGTTGCTTTATAGCGCAAAATTCAACTACCGCACCAACACACAACTCTTCCTTCCCCCTCAATGTGAAATAAACAAGATTGAATTTGTAACTAAATGGTTTTGGTTGAAAGGTTCATGTTGTGAACTATGTAATATTCTACTCACACAACGTCACAGGCAGTCAATACTGAACGATAATTACATCTGATAACGTTACGTACTGAGTTAAAATTAAATGCGCATATCGAATCTATAAAGTTAGCGTTGAAAGTTCGACAGTCGAACTATGTAATTTCAAAGTTGAAACAGTGTTGCTGTGACTTACGACAACATCACATATGACCTTCACGCTTCAAACTGTAAAAGTCACGCTCGCCAATAATGACATGGTCAAGCACTTCAATATTTAATGTGCTAGCAGCTTTAATAATCGCCTGAGTAAAACTAATGTCAGCCTGACTTGGTTTGCTGATACCAGAAGGGTGATTGTGAATAAGAACAACGGCAGGAGAGTTACAAATTATGGCTGTTCGTAATATTTCAACAGTGCGTAACTGAACACTACTTACCGTGCCAGTAGCAACTACTTCATAATTCATAATGTTGTACTGGTTGTTTAGGTTAACTACAATAAACTTTTCTTTTTTACTTGTTTTTACATGGTTTAATAAGCCAGATGT
>NZ_CAKZKO010000162.1 GCF_937123705.1 uncultured Paraglaciecola sp.
AATGTATTGATCAGATCGAACCTGGGACTCCCTCACTAAATCATGCTCTGAAGTAACCAAAAAAGCACAGCTGGCCAACCAAGAAAAAACCATCAAAACAAGACTAAGGATTCCATAATAGAGGCTTCTCTGACGCTGAGACCAAAAGAGATATTTTCCTATATCAATGCAACACCCAATTAATATAAACAAAGCTGCTAAGAATACAGTTTTCCCCCAACCTTCTTGGTCGGGCAAGGCATCAACAGTCACGCCAGAAAGAGACAAGGAAAACAGACTTGTCAAAATCATACTGACAAGACAGAAAATAGCTTGGGTGATCTGAACCAAACGAAGCATAAAAGAAGCCACAAAATATTTTGTAGCTCTAAATGGTCGCCAAGACCACTTATAACAACAATCCGATAGTTAACAGACCATCAATAAACTTTCCATCTAACGATATTGATCAGCGTCTCAATTGGTAACGCCTTGATCCAGCCGATAATTACAAATGTGAACTGCATCACACAGCTTTCGGCAAATCAGTAGCTCACGAGTCAAACCGCATTCTGTTGAGGCATCACGGGCAATACTTTCTTTTCGTTATGAAAAGTTTCTCAACGTTATTTTCCTTCGTTGTCAATAGTATGGAATTGCTACCGAACAACATGGACTGACCAACCGTCAGGGAACGATGGAGTTACGATTTATGGCTAATTTTGAGGATAAGATGTGTCGCTCTGCAGCTAAAACATTGATGTCATCCCTAGAGTCTCTTCACTCTATTCATTTTGAAACGCAAGAGCTTTCCGATGAACTACTCACCACGCTATCCAAACTCAATCTCACCGAACAAAAATCGCTTATAAACCGCGCTCGCTACTTTCTCAAAGTGGGCGTAGATGAAAAAGCACTGACAAGACAGCTAAAAGAGCTGGAAGACAAACGCGAAGAGCGTGAGTTAGAAGATATTTATCTTTTTCATGGCGCACCATTGGTTCTTATGCGTCGGCTATTCGGCATGCATGCTTCTGAGTTTTCCCGTCTCCGGACTATCCTTAATATTCGAGGTGCAGGCAGCGGCAGACCTCCTTTATGTGATGAAGGGACTGACCATTTGGTCTGGAAGACCTGGTTACACCACAAGCAACTGGATGAACGTGAACGTTTTCTCCAAATAGCAGACGAAACCGGCCTCGATTTTCATCTCATCTGGAGCGCTTTACGCGATCATATTGATACCTGACCATCAAAAATGTCGCCTTGATACCTCTCTTCTATTGCTAAATACAGTATAATTAGACATCCCTAAATGGGCTCCAACCTTTAAGGAGAACAATGGATGTTTACCAATAACTCTTTCCGTATTTCTTACCTAATAGCAATATTGCTTTTGTCCACCACGGCAAATGCGGGACAAACTTGGGAATACCTGGTCAAAACCTACCCCTTGCTCGGCAATGATGGTGCACTGACCCAAACACTGAATAAGTTAGGTCAACAGCAGTGGGAACTCGTAAATTGCGCCAAAGGTAGCGCTAAACTTACCTGTATTTTTAAGCGCCCGGCAAAAGGTACCTAACGCGATGAGATGGATCAAAGCGCTTTGTTTATTGATTACGGCACTAATTACCGGTGTACTTAGTCTATGCTGGCGTACCTTGGTGTTTTTAATTGATCTAATCGATGGCGGCGATGACGAAAATGACCACGCCCCAACCGACAGTATTATTCATTACAACCACCGGAGTGGTGAGATTGATCCAGTAAAACGTACTGACGGCCTTTACGACAATAAACTATAGAAAATGCCCGTAAAACCGAAGTTCTACGGGCATTGGGTTTGATCAACTAAAGCAATCCTCGCTCAGCAAACGATTCCACTGTCTCATCACCTACAATAAAGTGATCCAGCACCCGGATATCCATCAATGACAAAGCCTCTTTCAGCCGTTGTGTGATACTTCTATCACTCTGGCTAGGCTCAGCCACTCCCGATGGATGATTGTGAGCAAAAATCACTGCAGCAGCATTCACCTGCAAAGCGGCCTTGACCACTTCACGGGGATAAACACTGCAACCATCAATGGTGCCCGCAAACATTTCCCGATATTCAATCAGTCTATGTTGGCTATCAACAAACAGGCAGCTAAACACTTCTCGCTGCTGACCTGCTAGTTGTAAGCGCAGATAATCGCGTACTTCATGCGGGGAACTAAACACCTGGTCACGGGTTTTCAATCGTGCATAGAGCAAGTGCTTGGCTTCAGCAATCAGTTGGTTTTCCTGCTCGAATGCCGTTTCGGTAGAATACATTTCATTCGAAGGTTTAACGGTTTTCATAATGTGCTCCCATAGGAATAGGGAACACACCAGGTCCTTATGGGAACGGTGGTTCCCATAAGGATGGAGTGGACAGCATATTAACGCTAGATCAATACTGCCCTGGTGGCGTGTTATCCATTTGCGACTTGAGGCGTGTCCTCATGATCATCAAAAGTACGTTGGTCTTCATAGACCAGTTCACCGTTAATTTTCATGGAATGAATACGCGTCAAGAAGCCACCTATCGCAGCCCCCAATTCACCGGCACGTTCACCTTGTTTATAGATGAATGCTTTGGCACGAGGGTTAGCCATATTGAAGCGAATCAGCACATTGGCATCCTCGGCTTCGATAGCTTCCCGGTGTTCTAACACAACACCGAGCACGGTTTCAGACGAAATAACGAGATCATGATATTCATAATGCACGTTATCCGCTGGCCCCTGGATAACCGATACTTGAGCTGCATAGCGCTCAGGTTTACCTTCAGCACCGAATTCACGAATGCTGTTCAGATAACCGATGCCATTGGCATACTCGTTGAAGTACCGATTGTTTTCTGCAGTAGCAGAGGACGTTGTTGTATTTTCAGTTGGTTTACTCATAGCAGTGCTCCTGATTCAATGAGTTGATGTGATAAAAAGAGCCGCCGACCCAATGGGGCAACAAGCTCCCCGGTTGGGTGAGTGAACAAACAGATCATTCAGTATTTCCGTAGGAATTACTGCATACCACGCCGAAGCGTTGATCCGGGTATGTAAGGTGCTATTGAGACAGCAATAGCGACTGTTGGTAACTGTTAGGCTGGCTGACAACATCATTTACTTGCCCCTTTCTTCCCCTTAAAACGCCCTCCTAGTCTGGGATTAATACGCCCCGCCCCGGCTGTGCCACGGGTGATCGCCTGGGTAGCACCATCAAGCTGAGAGGCGGCTCGAATACCTGCCAAACCGAGGTAAACGGATAGCAGTAACGGCAACACTAAATACAGCCCACCAGTGAGAAAGTTAAGAATGATCCGCTTGAGCGTGAGGTCAATGCTAAACAGCGTGGTCACGCTGCCGGGAGCAGGGTAAAACGCCTGAATTAAATTTTGATCCACCCACCAGGCAAAGAACCACAATACTGTCCAGAACTTCACTGTAAACAAGATCAATGCGCCGATAATCAATAAAGAAAACTTGTAGCGGCTGATCAAAATGAAGAACGGCAGCAACGCGTAGAGTCCCATCAGGATCAGCGCTTGCACCATCGGTGCCGCTTCAAGGAAGACGCGCAAATAGGCGGCAAAAGACACACTGGTCTTTCCAAGGCCGTAAGCAGCCAGACCTTGTTGCGCAGCATTCTGCACCGATACCATCACCCCAGGCTCCCCGACGCTGAAATCGACCATATTCCCATAGGCGAAGTCGTAGCCGCGAGTAGTCCAACGCGGCGGAGAATTAATCAATGCAATTTGTATAACCGCATCGCGACGTGGCGCAGGGTCCCACCCCGGTTCAGCGGCAGCAGAGAGTAAATCGAGATCACCTAGCTCATTAAGAATTGATTGTTGAATGCCTTGCCACCATTCTGTGCAGAATGGCTTTCCATAAACAGGGTTATTAGACGCATCCCACTCTACGTCCCTGAGGGCTGACCAAGGGTATCCTTCCCTGACGGTATCAGCACGAATGCTATCGTAATATCCCGGTATTTCCTGATACACATGCGAGCCAATCCAATCAGGGTCACTCTCACCATAACGATTTAGCAATGCTGTAATTGCTGCACTGCTGGGACGTTCGGCCAGGTATTTTGATCGCGCCTCAACGAAACAGTCTCGAAAGAAATCGTTGATCTCATGTTGCAAATTAGGGTCTTGAATGGATGCATCGCGCAATTCATCGACATACCCCCGAAAATCCAAAGTGGGTGGTACATTTTCCATCACTGCGCGATTAAAACCCGAACTAAAACTCATCACCGCATACCAGAACACGGGCACGCTCACAGTAACCGGTGCGGCATTAAACGAAATGCCTCCCCCATAGGTAGTGCGTGAGTTATTGACCGTCGCCACTGGCTGTGCAGGTGTTCCAATGACCGCGCGTGGAGTAAACGACAAATCGACAGCATTCAGCGGTGTCGCCGGTACAGCTGCAATCAAGATCACGAAGAAGGCCACAAAGAACTCCACCTCGACAATACGTAATGTGGTATTACCCGCTTCCTCAGCATCTTCACCCGCATACGAGCGAATAATAGTATCGAGAAGAATACCCAGAAAAGGCAGAAACACGATGCCGGTAGCCACCAGCACGTCCCAAATACTGTTATAAAACAGCCAACCAAATAGCGTGGTGTAGAGTTCAAGCGTACTATCAACAGCCATACTATTAAGCCACCCAGTCCAGCAAAGCCGCTAAAGGATTCTGAACAATCAAACATTCATAAAGAATGATCAAAATAATTAATGGGCGACGACTTGCTGAGGATGAAGAGTCATGCCGATGATCACGGGTAAGATGGCAGACAAACCGAGGCCAACACAGCACCAGCAAACTATAGATACCAGCGCGCCACCAACCCAACGGCAAGTTCGCGACCAGTGAACCTATCGCCTGAGGAGGCTGCGAACTCCCCCAGATACTGACCGCGACGCCCACTATGAGTAGTAATACCAACGCAGCGGAGGTATATCCCCAGAGCAAGAACTGTCTCTTTAAAGCGGCAAATTTCATTGCTCTGCTCTCATTGTTCAACACTGCCATTTTTCAGGGGACGAGGATCAGTCGGTACTGTGGCAGGCGTATTCACAGACGATTGCCGGATCGCATTGTCCCGCAGCAATAGCTCTACAACGGTCGAAGTAACAAATTTATCGCGGGCATCTTTCTCGAAAATCACATTACTGATTTCGCTTTCCAGCTCATCCAGCGCCTGGATTACCTCTTGCTGCGCAATCTCATTCGCTGCGACATAGCCCTCTTTGCGACCTGCCAATAGCAAACGACGAATAATCATGGCCTCTTCCATGACCCGTGCCTCGGCAATCTCCTGGCTAAGCTTATTAATCACAATTGATATTTCGTCGGGAGACTGATTTCGAATCGCCAGAATGACTTGCAGCGTCACCGCGATACCCGGCGCTTCGACTTGCTCCAGATTTACCCGTGTAGGCTGCGTTGAACCTGAAACCAGACCCATTAACAGCTGCACGATATCTTCAGTAGTCTCCTCAATATAGGGAATCAATCCTTTTCCAGGCCTTGTCCCTTTGGTACAGCTGTCACAGAGACCTACCTCAATCTCACCCAGTACATTATTGATCCACCGGTCAACCGCGTTAGGACCGGCAAAATGCTGAGCAAGAGGTGCGCTACCAGGCAAGTTACTACTTGTTTCGGGAGGCCGTTGCGACAATATATTCAATCCAGCTTTGGCAACATCTGACAGCACGCGAATCGGCGGCTGGTTAACACCACCCGCCCTCAGACCACCGACCCATTCAATCCCCTCGTTAGGCGCATCTTCTGCATCGTCGACCGCATCGTGAATATTGGCTCCACCGATACCTACTGAACGCTTCCAGGAATCGCCCCAACTGACTGTAATCCACTCATCAAAGGGGTTTGTGTTATTGGCGATCTCGTATTGAATACGCTCACAGCTTTTAGTGGCCAGCGAAAAGGATTCGTTGGCGCGCAATAAGGCGTTTTGAAACAGGTCATACAAGCCCGGATTTGCCTTTTGAAGAATATAACCAGGCAAATTTGCTATCGCGGCTGTGGCTGCCAATTCAATGGCATTGACTGCGTTATCGACACCGTTTCTTAAATTGTCCAGTGAACTTTCGATAGCCACCATTGGATCAAAACCGCTGCAACTGAGTGCAGAGGCCTGTCCGCTTAGTGATAAATCAATCGTAGTGATATTGAGGCTGGGGGGAATTGCAATATCCCGCCCTCCACCAATCTTGTAATAGAACAGGCTATCGTCACTTGGCGCTTCTGCGGCAATTAGCGGGTGACAGGTTATAAAACTAACAACCAAGATTATTATCTGCCGACAAAACCGGGGGATCACATATTCAAGAATCATAAGCAAATCCTCACCGGAACGGTAAATAAGTAAGCACCTTGTGCCTCACAACACTCGTAGGGACGCCACAAGGTGAACGCGTATCGGTTATCTTCGGAATGACGCCCTTCGGACCAGGACGTACTCAACACATCGTTTTCACCAAAGGCATAACATTGCTCATCAACTTCAGGAGCCAGCATTTGCCATACCCCCGTATCCGGATCATTCTCAACCAACTCGCCCGGTAACCAGGTACGGTTGTAACCATTACCATCAAGTGCGTTATAGACATGGGGTTGGCGGGTTTGGGTAACGATATTGCCAGCCCGCTGTGCAACCACCGCAGCCGCTTTGGCATCATCCTTTTGATTGATAAATCCTGTACGCGGCCAAACCGGCCCCCATTGTTGCTGGATTCCATCGCCCACGACACGCCGACCGGGTAGCAGGTTTTGCAAATACAACATCTCGGGCAAACCAAGACGCCAGGTCAATGCATCCAGAGAAGAGAGCAGGTAGGGATTAAAAGACTCAGCTTCGGACGGGCAGTAATACCCTGTGTTGCCGATAAAGTCAGAAACTGAGGAGAACGGGTGACCAATCGCGGTCACTTCTTTGAATCGCAGACTCTGATCAGTCGCTGAACTTCCTCCTTCAACACGGTGCCCTCCACCAACAAAGGCTCCATGAAAGGTGCTAACAATCCCACTGACTATGCCGGAATCTAACGAACCAAATAACGACTCCATTTCTTGCCAAGGATTATCACCGGGCTCGTCATAGACACTCACCACCAAATCCGGGTTGTAGTGCGCGACGCGAATACTGGTCTCAATAGAGCATTCATAAATACTGCAACGCAGCCAGACACAGACACCAGTAATGCAATAGTTCAGGCAGGAACGATCCAATGTGATTGCGCCAACAATATCCGCAGTCGTTATCGTC
>NZ_CAKZKO010000163.1 GCF_937123705.1 uncultured Paraglaciecola sp.
CTGGCATTTTTGTCGGGTATTAAATCAATCAATTTCCCAACAATCGGGCTTATCATCGGCTGCAAAAAATTCCACATAGTTAATCCTTAAAGCATTGAGCAAACGAAGATTGCCGCCAAGAAAACAGCAATATACCTACCAGACTGCGGACATTCTCTAAAGAATTTAATGTATTCATCTCTCTGCTTACAAAAAAAATCTTTAGCCTGAATTGAAGCTTGGTGTTTCAATTGGATATGCTTTTCCTTTAGTTCTTCATTCACTCTTTCTTCTGAACCCATATTACTCCTCGCAAATATCTGTATCTATTGATTCGTCAACATCTCTTACGTACTTTGAGATCATGCATGTATTAAGTATCAAGGACTGCCTATTTAGATCTAAAGTTATACTCAATTCTTTTATAGACTTTTTTAACTCCTCTTTTTGCTCTACACTTGTTACTATCTTCATGGTATTAAAAAAAAGAAAAGTAGACATAAAAATGCATAAACAAATAATTATCTTTGTATTTTGATTACTCATTATTTTATTAAACCAACCATGCTAAAGACATTAAATATACTTTCAATATTAAAAAAAAGAGAAGAAATAATAGAAACAAAGCCAGCGAAAACAATAAGCAAGACTTTAATACAAAGACTAATAATGCTCTTGCTTTCCAACTGAGATTTCTCTAATGTCTCGACTCTGCTAGATATTCCAAAAAGCATTCTGTAGATATCAATATCTGAAACATGATCAGGGATAGTGCAGTCTTCCCTACGTCTTTTATTTGGATTGTTGTCCTTTTCAGAATCACTCATACCTAAAGATTCTTTATGAAAATTCTAAATGATCTGTCCACTTTTCTACCCAGTGTTGTCTTAAACCGTGCTGTTACAGAAGAAAATGTATTAACCGTTCCTCCCGACAATATTATCGTTATAGATGAATTCGAATCAGTCACATAAAAATCATCTATAACTAAAGAAGGGTCATCAGAAAAAGCCTCGACTTTCATTGCATTTTCGTCAATGAACTCTCCGTCCTGAAGATAGTCTTGTGTTCCTCGTCCATTCCTCAGAGCAGCAAGATCTACCATATAATCTATGCCTTCTGAGTTTGGATCTTTTGGCTCTAACGTTTTAAACGCCACAGGATTTTCCTTTACAGTCCGAATATTCCTTGCGCATCAAATGCAAGCTGAATGTCTCCGGTATTCGGCGTCACTGGTAAACCGCCAACACCGGAATCTATATATGCAATTAGACGCCATGTGGTATTAGCGCCTGCATTCCTACGATAAAACGCTAAAGCCTCAGCACTATCACCGCCGACACTTGGAAAGGTTACATTATCACCATCAAATATCCTTCCCGTTTGCGTCTTATTTAGTATTTCTTGATCTGTACCAACTATTCCTGATAGGTCACTATAAAATTGATGAGTATCAGAATATGTGTATGTTCCAGTGTCTACTAATGCCACGTACACACCTGTTGCGCCTTCTGCCGAATCAAGTTCAGTATTAGCTGTATGCTTCATTAATTCTTGTTTATAAAGTGGGTATATACTATTAGCCATAATTTCTCTCCTGTTAAGTTAAACTGTTTTTCCTACCTTCTACCTTGTATATTCTCGAGTCCGGCGTAATCAAAACAACCTCAACGGAGATTGCATGACTGTAAAATTGATCTTCTTCATTGAATAATGTTGCTGATAATGTGATTATTGGCGATACTGCGTGCGCATAGAATAAATCTGTGTCTAGGAACAATGACGCACTCAGGTTTATGTCTGGTTCGTCCTGTCCTACCGTATGAGAATAAAATAAGTCATCATCAATGAACAAAGAAGCGCCTAGCAATTGATCGATAACTATTGAAGGAGCGAAAAATAAATCACTATCCAAGTACAATGATGCTGATAGATTTTGGTCCTGACCACCTATTGAAACGGTGTGCCCATAAAATGAATCATTATCTAAATATATTGAATGTGATAGGATTTGCGCAGAACCAACATTTGAAATGTTATGGGTATAGAATAAATCATCATCAAAATATATGGTTCCAGATAAATCCTGAGTCGCCCCACCTAAAGAAACTACGTGAGCATAAAAACTGTCATCATCTAAATAAACTGAATGACTTAGACTTTGAATAGATCCAACAAGAGACAAGTTGTGCGAATAAAACTGATCATCATCATTAAATAATGACGCAGTTAAATTAGTTTCGGAAACAGCATTAAACGGGCTAAAAAACCCTACTCCAAAACCACTTGTCCCTGGATACGTTAATTCCATTTATTAAAGCACTGTGAAAATGTCATTATTAGCGGGAATAGCTTTCAAGTCAGTCACGGTTAACACTGGATTCGCGGCATTAGTGCTACCTGTTATCCTGAAAGAACTACCTCTTAACGCAGTCGTTGCGGTGTTTTTGCTGAATGTTCCAGACTTACCTTCAAATTGATTGAGGACACTCCCAGCAGGATCACACGCAGACGTAACTATTGAGTTAATGGTTGAACCGTTACCAACTGTGCACATAGTGTTCCCATCTACTGCGCGTGTAAATCTTGATAAAGTATCAGCGCTGCTTGCAATCTCTTTTATATCAGAGACCATATTTCCATCAGCACTCAATGAAGCAGGCAATCTACTCAAAATTTCTAACATTGCAAGAGCATTAATCCCAGCAGGATCAAAACCCGTATTTAACGCAATATCATCCAGGCTATTATCTGTTAGATCGACTTTACCACTTGTCAATTCAATACTTAATTGATCAAAGTTATCGGGCAAAACTCCGTTAGCTATGCCATCAATAGTTAGCCAGTTGCTTGTTATATCTGGCATAACAACGCGACCACTTATGTCGACAACAAGAGTCCTTCCTAAAGTTAATTTAGGCCGTACAACTTCCACTCTCAATGCTATAGTCGCCATATCTGCCTGAGTGATATAAAAAATAGCATTTTCAGAATCTAGCCCTGTTGATATGGTTGTGCCTTCAGCGCAAAGAAGCGTATACCATCCTGGCATTAATGACTTATCGACCTGCGCAACTGTGGGAGATGTCATTGCTACAGGCGATGAGTTGCCCTTTATTCTCAATACTCCGAACGACGTTAAATCGGTCAGTTTATTTCCCTCGGTATCAGTAGCAATAAAATGAACGACCGTTGAAGTATTCCCACTTGGAATCTTTACGCCAGTATCTACAATACTTATGTGCTTGAAATTAATAGTTATTGTCGGCGTGGGGGTCGGCGTAGGTGTTGGTGTTGGTGTTGGTGTTGGCGTAGGTGTAGGAGAACCGGATGCCACTGCACTATCACCAAATACGCCTTCTCCTAGTACTATTTCTCCAAGCATAATATTATCCGTTTAAAATTACTGTTACTCGGTTAGCATCACGCGACCAATTGCTTAACGTTTCATCCTCAGTGAAATTTGCAAAATCCCCTCCACGGAATAGTGAACCTGTTATAACGCCTGATGCATTTGCTCCAAGCCAATATGGGTTCGGGTTTGTTGTGCCTTTTAACGAGCAACCAGCTCCCGATGCCATGACAGCAACATAAAGTTCTCCGGAAGGAATAAATATAGGCGATGCCGGTGTTGCGGTTTTAATACCTGTTGTCGATACATCTATCGCTCCTGCAGATGTAAATTCACCGTAAGCAGTTCCAACTTCACCATTATCAAGTTTTTCATATGCGGCTATCTTTACTGTCTGAGCTGCAGCAACACCTACGATTATGCTTGCAGAAGAAACAAAACCATGTGCACTCCTGAGCCAAGGGTATAAGTGTTTTGTATTACCAATTCCGACATTAGCATTATCTAGATCATACTCGCCTACGCTTGCTCTTCCTTTTATACCCGTTGCGTCATCGTAAGCTGCACCATTAGATGCCGCAATAAAACTTCCTGCTTCTGTAGCAAGCTGTATAGTTGCCCCGCCAGCAGTTAAATCAACAGCTGTTGGGTTAGACCTGTTAAAAGTCCCTGATTTTAATGTTTCTTTAATTCTTACCCTTGCCGCAGTTGTAGATGTTAAGAGTCGATAAACACCGATTTCACGATCATCGCCAAGAGCAACGATTGCTTGAAATTCAGCACCAATAGGAACATTTCCTGATATAACTTGACGATTAGCACCAGATGCGGCACCTAAAGTTATCGTTCCCGTACTGCCAGTCGCAGCTTGTTGAATATAATTACCAATCATTTCTTCTCCTATTGAACCGTTAACGTATGTCTTGCTATTGTGTGCAACCCGTCCTCGTCGATCACTTGTATTTTGACTTTGTAAGTTCCAGCTTGAGTGTATGTGTGCGTCAACTGGTTATCAAAAGTACCATCACCCCAATCAACTGACGTTAGGGTTATTGTGTCTTGGCCTGGGTCGGTTACCGTGTAAGTCAGTGTATACAAAGTATCAACAGCTACCGTACTCCCAGACGTCACCGCTGCTCTTGGATTTACATTGAGTGTTGTCAAATTGAACGATCCCGCACTTGTCCCGCCATCGATGTCAGTCGCAGTGACATTAACAGTCATTATTGCATCGCCATCCGGCATTAGCCGTGTGATATCGAAAGACGTTGCACCCGCCGATATCGTGCCGTTGTGCGTTTGCAATCCTCCCCAGTCAACAGTATAAGAGCCGCCATTCCCATCGGAGTCAGTTACAGAAACAGTTCTCGTAAACGTTGTCCCTTCATTGACATATGCATTGCCGCCCGTATCGATAACAAGCGTATCTCCGCCACCACCCCCGCCTGATGAATTGACTGTAATAGTGAAAGAACCCTGAGCCGTTTCACCAACATCATCAGTGATCGTGACTGTTACAGGCACACTGCCGGCAGTTGACATTAAACGACTAATATTGAATGAGGATAAACCTGCCGCAACATTAATATTTTCAGTCACGCCATTCCAGTCAACAACCACCGTCCAGCCATCCGCGTTAGTGTCTTCACCATCGGAAAAAGTAACGGTTCTTGAGAAGGTATCTCCCTGTGTTACGGTGGCATTAGCACCAGCATTAATCGCAAGAGTAGATGGCGTACCTGTACCTGAGCTGCCACCATCAACCAAAAATTGCGCGGTATGAATAAGCGTTGTGGTATTACCTTGTACATCACTCACCGAAGCTTCAATAACCTGATTCATGTCGGTTATGTTTGATCCCAGTGAGATCGTTGTAATGCCGTGCAACTGCGCGGATGGTGCTATATTTGCACAAGTTCCGCCGTTTCTTAGACAGACATTCAGTGTGTTAACGTCAATCCCTGTACCTAAATCAACAGTACCAATTACCAATTCTGATATAGTGTCTGCTGAAGGTACGGTTGCACTCATAACCAATGTGGGATTGTGAGTATCAAGCGGGTCTAATGCACCGCCAGGCGCACCTAGTTCTATCCATCTGGCAAGAGTGCCCAACTCATCTTTAGTAATGGATGTTGGATGCGCTGCACCAAAATCGATATCATCAGAAAACTGCACATCAGTTCTATTATCTGTCCGCTCATTCGCTGCTTTCCAATAGAGCAAGCTACCTCGGCTATCAAAAGCTTTCATGTATTTTGTTAACCAAGGTCTAGCAAAGAATGTGCCTCCACTAACTTTAAACCCTGCAGGCACATAAGTCTGCGTGTGATCGTTTACCAATCTCCACCAAGTAGAACCAGGAGCCGGAAGGTTTGCATTTGGGAATGTATCCATTGTGTAATCATCTAATACCAAACCACCCTCAAGCCTTGGATTTGATCCAGCACCAGGTGAACCACCGGCAGCATGGCAGGAAACACACCTAGCTTGTAATATAGGTCTTATGTCTGAATCAAAATAAGGCGCATATCCATATCCTGTTTCTGTACGTACTATAGGATCACCGTTGCCATCAACGCCATTCATTAAAGGTACGGTGCCCTCACCTAAAACAAAAGGCACATAACCCGGAGTAGCAGCATGTGACTGAGCGAATGTTATCCGTGTATCCCTACTATGGACATGACAGCCGCCGCAAGTTTTTTCTTCACCAGACTTTAACGATTGCCATGTTTGATCCTTATTCAAGAGACGGCCATCACAATCTAAGCCAGCCATCGTGTAAGACATATTCGCAGGCATTCGTACCATGAAACTTGTATCTTCATTGCCTGATGCATCAATTATTGGATTGCCGTTGCCTAGCCTGTTTCTTGTATTAAACTCACCTAAAATTTGCCATCTTTCACCTAAAACATTGAAGATGTCTTTCACTACATTTATATTCGTATTTGGCAATTGACCGTATATCCTGACTCCGCATAAGTCAGCGTCTGTATAATCAATCGTGTCAGTACCTTGCATATGGAAGGCATGAAGAAGGGAGAAATCAAACGGGTCTGATCTTATTCCGTCTGGCGATGTAGTCTCCCTGTCTGTGATTGAAGCAGCGCCAAGCATTGCAAATGGGCTTGATTTACCAAGCGCAGAACTTTTTGGCGTTGTTAAAGTAGCTGGCTGAGAAACCCCATGTATATCTGTGTAAGGTACTACAGCCCGCGGGTATATTTCGTGATACTCTTTTTCATCAACAATCACAACTAAATCATTAGGTGTTGCAGAAGGGATCACGGAAGCCTTGTATATACCTAAATTACATCCAGGTATATCACCGTTCATGCCATCAACGATCATTGATTTAGACAATTCAGTGATTAAATTAGCCATAACACCGCTACCGTTACCTGTTACATGCTGCGGCTGTGATTGAGTAAGATTATTCCATGCTGAACCATTACCAACAACAGAACAAGCTCCGAATCCAGCAACCATTCCAAGACCATTAGATGGCAATGCAAAAGGAAAGCCTATTTTTGGATTCCATGGCATAGGATCGGAATAGGAAGGATGAGAAACTACAGTTGTAGGAAAACCCACAACATCAATTGGCATATTGTCTCTATTTGTTGCCCAAGAAGCGAAGTTAATCGATGTATTAGGGAAGAAAGCATTGTTAAT
Organism: uncultured Paraglaciecola sp.; assembly: GCF_937123705.1. GTDB lineage: Bacteria > Pseudomonadota > Gammaproteobacteria > Enterobacterales > Alteromonadaceae > Paraglaciecola. The sequence goes on from NZ_CAKZKO010000163.1 coordinate 7,013, forward strand.
GTTTGCTACTAATGGGTCTTGGCCTTCCCTGCCTGCAGGCTCTAAAACAATTCCTGTTATTACTCCCAGCGCCTGGTTGTTCTGTCTGTAATAATTACCAGTCCAAAACCTTTCATCCGTGGTTTGCGCAAAGTTATGTAGAGCGTTATGATCTTCTCCGTGATCAGCCGCACCGGTATCATTCGTGTGCTGTCCAAGTATTGGAAATGGTAGGGTGCCGTCCGGTCTTTGACCCCAAACTTTAAACATATTACTTAAAGTAGTCGATCCAAGAAGTGGGCTGTTTCCTTTTCTAAAAGCTATACCCGCACCAGTCTGCCAACTTGAAATAGCAACCCTACCATCCTTTAACTGAATAGGATGCTGTTCTTGACTGCGTGCATGATGACTGTCTTGCGTAATATTTGTACCATCAAGTTCAAGCGAATACACCGCATAACCCATGTTTGACTTACCAGTCCTGAAGACCATCTGACTAGTATGACCCGATCTATTCGATGTAAAAGCTATACGCCCATTTGGAGTTCCATTTGCTATGTAAGCAGGCCCAGAATCATACCGACCAGAAACGGAAGGAGTTAGATCAAAGTTCGCCCCGCCTGCAACGGTATATGTACGGAGATGTGAGCCGGTCGTTGATATTTGAGTATTAGGTAAAACTTCCCTTGGGTTGCTGTTATCAGCTTCTGAAAAAGGATGCATGGCTTTATTATCAAAGCTCTGCTCATAATTAAAAAGAGTGCCTTCAAAAACTGCATAAGTTATTTGTGTACCATCAAATGAAACAGCTGAATCAAGCGCTGCACATGTTGACCCGCCCACAACACTCCCACTTGTAGAGCAATCATGGATAATTGTTTCTACACCAACAGCATCACGATAAACAAGATCACATGGCGCTGAAAAATTAGTTACAAAGTTAGTAACATCAGGAAGCACATCAAAAACATCAAGGCCTATAAACTCTTTGGTTATATTTTGCGTCTGTCCCGCAATAACAACATCACGCGTAATGGTATGCGTCGCAGTCGTGGCCTTACACTTAGAATAAACAATAGGTGTTTCAGCCAAAACAGGCGATGAAATAAACAATATAATCAATAATGATGCTAATCTAATCATTTGATCCTTAATATGTGATTGCATTAACTGCTTCTTCTGTTGTTGCTGAATTAACCAAAGTTACTTTTGAGTTTAGATTTGCTTCCGCTGGGGCGTTTCTTGTCAAAATTGCCAGAGCAAGACCCTGCAAATAAATATGTGTCACCGTATAGTTGGTTTCCGTAGCATCTCTCCAATGCTGAGTGAGAGGAACACTCCCGGGAGACAATACTTTTGCTAATATTTCCTGTGCTAATTCATCAGCTACCCAAGTCTTGCTGTCATAGTCTATATTTGCGTATATCTCTGCAGCATATGCCGCTTGCAGTTCCAATATCTTCTG
>NZ_CAKZKO010000164.1 GCF_937123705.1 uncultured Paraglaciecola sp.
GAGCCTGTTTACGACAGAACAACGTTAGTAGATAAAGCGATTGCAACCGTTACCAAAAACCTCGTTGAAGGTGCGCTATTAGTTATCGTTGTACTTTTCTTGTTGCTTGGAAATTTACGCGCCGCATTAATAACAGCCGCCGTAATACCACTATCAATGTTAATGACAATTACAGGTATGGTACAAGCAGGAGTATCTGCTAACTTAATGAGCCTTGGTGCATTGGACTTTGGTTTGATAGTGGACGGGGCTGTCATCATCGTTGAAAACTCTGTTCGTCGGTTAGCTGAGGCGCAACACAACGGTCATAGGCAAGACCTAAGGGAACGACTAAATACTGTTTTTGAAGCCACTTCAGAAGTCATACGTCCAAGCCTGTTTGGTGTAGCCATTATCACAGTGGTATACATACCCATTTTCACCCTAACTGGTGTTGAAGGGAAAATGTTCCATCCTATGGCGGCAACTGTCGTAATGGCGTTAATATCAGCCATGATCCTTTCAGTTACACTGGTTCCTGCTGCTGTTGCGATATTTATGAAAGGTAAAATCAGCGAAAAAGAAAGTGTTGTTATTCGTTCAACCAAGTCTATCTATAAACCATTGCTAATTATGGCAATGAAATTTCGTTGGATTATTGTTTCATTTGCAACGCTGTTAATGGGGTATAGCCTTTGGTTAGCAACTACGCTTGGGACAGAATTTGTTCCACAATTAAATGAAGGTGATATTGCACTACAGGCGTTAAGAATTCCTTCGACTGGCCTAGAGCAATCAGTAGAAATGCAAGAAGTACTTGAAAAACGTATTAAAGCATTTCCTGAGGTTGATAAAGTATTTTCGCGCATCGGTACTCCAGAAGTTGCGACTGACCCAATGCCACCGAGTATTGCTGATATCTTTGTTATATTAAAACCACGCAAAGATTGGAATGAACCTTCAAAACCGAAGAGTGAATTAGTTGAAGAAATGGAAGAGGTATTGAAAAACATTCCTGGCAACAACTATGAATTCACTCAACCTATTCAAATGCGTTTCAATGAATTGATTTCAGGTGTTAGAGCAGACGTAGGTATCAAAGTATTTGGCGATGATTTGGATCGGTTATTACTGACCGCAAAAGATATTCTAAATATTGTGAAAACCGTCGATGGTGCAGCAGATGCCCGAATGGAACAAGTCACAGGTGTTCCATCTTTATCGGTAATCCCTAAACGCGAAGCGCTTGGTAGGTATGGTTTGAGTGTTACTGAACTGCAAGACTGGGTTGCCACAGCAATAGGCGGTGAATCTGCGGGGATCATTTATGAAGGTGACAGACGGTTTGAGTTAGTTGTTCGTTTACCAGAGCAAATAAGAACGGATATCGATGGCTTGAAGTATCTGCCGCTTCCACTTGAGAATGGTAACTATGTGCCACTTGAAGAATTTGCAGAGCTTAAATCAGAGTATTTACCTGCTCAAATTAGCCGTGAGAACGGAAAAAGAAGAGTTGTGGTTACCGTCAATGTACGTGGTAGAGATTTAGGCGGTTTTGTCAAAGAAGTGAAAGCTAAAATTAATCAGGAAGGAGAAATCCCAGCAGGATACTGGCTTGATTATGGCGGAACGTTTGAACAACTAGAGTCAGCGAGTAAAAGATTAAGCTTAGTTGTGCCGATCACATTAGTTGTTATCTTAGGTATTTTGGTTATTGCATTTGGTTCATTAAAAGATGCATTGATCATTTTCAGTGGCGTGCCTTTAGCATTAACTGGGGGCGTATTCTCTCTTTATTTAAGAGACATGCCTTTATCTATTTCGGCAGGTGTCGGCTTCATTGCATTGTCAGGTGTTGCCGTATTAAATGGCTTGGTTATGTTGGCTTTTATTCGAGACCTTTGGCATGAAAAAGGCGACCTTTACGTAGCGATCATTGAAGGTGCCATCATTCGTTTAAGACCTATTTTAATGACGGCACTGGTTGCTAGTTTAGGTTTTATTCCAATGGCGCTAAATACTGGTATTGGTGCAGAAGTACAACGACCACTAGCAACAGTTGTTATCGGCGGTATTATATCTTCTACAATTTTAACTTTATTTGTATTACCTATTTTATATCAATGGGCGCATGGCTCTGAGAGTAGCAAACAGCAATCCGACGAAATTTAAAATCAAAAAAGCAGCTTAATTACTAGGTTATGCCTAATTAAGCTGCTTGTTATATTTTATGCCTAACATTTGGTTGATAAAGCTTACTGAGCTTCATCTCTACAATTTTCATTTAAAAACTCAAACTCTATCGTCGTGTGCGATAAGTGATAGGAAGATAATTTAGCTGCAATTTCTTGTTTAAGTCTAATTAATTCTTTAACTTCAAAGTTGTCTCTCAGCTCAAGATGCGCTGTTAGAACATGACTTTCACCATCCAATGACCAAAAGTGAATATGGTGAATACCATTAACTTCAGGAAATTCATTTAATGATTGCTTAATACGCTCTTGAGTTTCTTTATCGGGTGCGGCTTGAAGAAACAAGACGAGTGTTGATTTCAGGTTTCTGAAAACATTAAATAAGATGAATAACGTGAAGCCAATCGATAGTAGAGGATCTAATATCGGCAGTTCAACGAACAGCAGTACAATAGAGACTATAAGAACGGCAACCCAACCAAGTACATCTTCAAGTAGGTGCCATGTCAGTACTTTTTCATTTAATGTCTCACCCGCTTTTAATTTGAATACGGCATATCCGTTCACGGCAACACCGAGTATGGCAAGTCCCAGCATCCCCTCAACTACAGGCATTTCAGGATTGGACAACCTTGGTATGGCTTCAAATAAAACCCAAATAGAGCCAATAATTAAAACAATACTATTTACCAAAGCACCAAATAGTGTAAGTCTACGATAACCATAACTAAACCTATCTGATGCTTCTTTATTTGAAAAACGACTCAATAACCAAGCAAACCCTATAGACAGGCTATCACCCAAATCATGAACTGCATCTGCCATTATCGCCGTACTGTTGGTAAGCCAGCCACCTATAAACTCGATAATAGTAAATGTCACATTCAGAAAAAATGCCCAACCAATACGGTTGTCTTGTCCATGTTGATGACTGTGGTTATGGTTGTGCATTTTGTACCTCCAGTACTGTCTTTTTTCTAATATTAGCGACATTGAAGTTGATCAGATGACGGATCACTCGTTGATACATCCAACGTTTCACGCCTGATAAGTTAGTTCCTTGCTCACGATAGAACTCATCAGGGGAATCATAAAGTCCGAAATCGTCATGAATACCTTCTTTTTGAATATAGGTATCCTCTCCACGCCAATCCGTATCAGGTGATGAAAAGCACTTTGTCGCAACACCATAGCCACAAAAAACATCTTTTTCTTGGCTAAACCTTTGCTGTAAGGATGTTAGATATTGTGCATCCAAGATAAAGCCTTCTAAGTTGATCCAACGACCATCAAGGTATACCTCCACCCAACTGTGGATAATGTATTTAGGAGCTAACCAAAAAACATAGGTTGGTATGGCACCTTTTTGCAACTGTTGATTTATAGTAAACCCGTGAAATCGGCATGGAATGCCTAATCCACGCAATAGAGCCATCAATAGATTGCCTTTGGTATTACATTGACCATAACCATCAGACAGCACTTCACTCGCTGAAATATCATCGCTCTTGTTGTAGCCAAACAACATTTCATCTTTCACAAATTGGTAGGCTACACCAATTTTGTTGAAATCATCCAAGCTTTTCCACCTTCGTTGATTTATGAGGGATTGGATATTTTTGTGTTCAAAATTGACTATGCTGGTCTTGGTTAGATACTTATCACACATTTTCACCCCTTATTCACTTGTATGCTTTAACTATAAACCCTATAGTAACTATAGGGTCAAGTTTGTTGGGAAGCTTTATGAAAATTGGCGAATTATCGAAGACATCAGGCTGTTCTATTCAAACGATTAGATATTATGAAAGACAAGGGTTGCTTTCAGATCCTGAGCGCTCTGAGGGTAACTTTAGGTTGTATTCCAATAAGGCGTTAAAAGAGCTGGAATTCGTTAAGCATTGTCGCAGCCTCGATATATCTCTTGATGATATCAAACGTCTTATTGAATTAAAGAATAAGCCAGAAGAAAGCTGCTCTAGTGTGAATGAATTGATTAAGCAGCAATTAAATTTAGTCAACAAACGCATGAAAGAATTAAAGGCCTTAAAAAATGAATTACAACATATGGCAAGTACATGCAATTCTGATAATACCATTGAAGGATGCGGTATTATTAAGTCGTTGGATAGTTAATCTAAATTCTGCTTTGAACTATTCTTAGTCGCAAAGGCAATTATGAAAACCATTGGTAAATTAGCACAATCATTAAATTTAAACGTAGAAACCATTCGTTTTTATGAGCGAGAAGGACTTATTACACAACCTACAAAACCAATATCAGGTTATAGACAATATGACGAAACAATAGCAGGACAACTTAGGTTCATCACAAAAGCCAAAATGCTCGGCTTTACGTTAAAAGAAATTAAATCGCTAATGTCTATGGACAACGACTGCGCTCAAGTTGAGTTATTAAGCCGACAAAAGTTAGCAATCATTCGAGAAAAAATTAGCGACCTTCAACGTTTAGAGAAAGTAATTGTGGATATGACAAATACCTGTATACAAAACGATGATCCAACATATTGCCCTATTATTGATGCATTAAAATGATTGACTCTGTACTTATGTACGGAGTTTAGAGTGTTGGTCATATCAATCAATAGACTTTCAAATGATAAATAAAATATTAGACAAAGTAGGCTCTGGTGGTGTTTGGCTAGCGGCACTTAGTTGTACAGGGTGTTTCCCTGCACTCGGTTCTTTAGCATCAGCGTTGGGGTTAGGATTTCTTTCTCATTTTGAGGGGATTGCTGTAAATACCTTATTACCTATATTTGCAACTCTGGCATTATTAGTAAACTTATACAACTGGCATAAAAATAAAAGCCATACCAGAGCTATCTTCAGCATTCTAGGGCCTGTAGCAGTGCTATTAACGCTTTATCCTCTATGGCAATATGATTGGAGCACATATCTATTTTACTTAGGTATTTGTTTAATGGTTGTTATGTCTGTATTAGATATCGTAAAACCAGTAAGGGTACAAGCATGCAAAATATAGAGCTTAAATCGACTATTACATGTCCTGAATGTGGGCATAGAAAAATGGAAAAAATGCCGACTAGCGCTTGTCAGTGGTATTATGAATGCGAATCATGCAAAGTTTTGTTAAAACCATTAAAGGGTGACTGCTGTGTTTACTGTTCGTATGGAACAGTAAAATGCCCACCTATTCAAGAAGGACATAATTGTTGCGCCAGTTAGCATAAGTGAATGTTTAATTTGTGCTAACTATTGTGATTATATAAGGACAGCTTTAGGCTCATATCTGCCAAAGATATAAGGTTACAAAGGTCGCTTAATCCGAAAAGTGATCAATGTTCTTATCATTAGGGTTAATTCAATCGACTAAAAAATAGTTCTTAATTTACATTGGGCGAAATATACATTAATATTTATTCGGTATTTTATCTAGAGAACTTTATGTTTAAACCACTTTCAAAAGTCTTAGTTTTAGTAGCTATGCTGATTGCCTTTGTTGGGCAAGCATTAGCTTATACAGCTATGTCTTGTGAAATGTCGGAAAATTCTCATCAATCTCTTATGACTATGGATCATTCTTCAATGAATTCTCATGAGGGAATGGATCATAGTGATATGAAAACTAGTGCTTCAAGTTCAGAAGACTGCTGCGACCAAGATTGTATTTGTCCTGCAAATGCATGTACATCAGTCACATTTTTGAATGCAAACAGTGGTTCAACTGATATTTTAGGGTTTACTGACACTATAGTGAACCAAGGTGCTGAACACCCAAAGTCAATTTCTACTTCCCTTTACCGCCCTCCAATATTTGCCTAACACAGGATTAGTGCGTCCAAAATTTACGCACAAAATAACTTTTCTTGTTAATTAATTAAGCGCTATTGCGCCTAAATATTGTCCAGCATTGTCTGGGGGCAAAAATGATCAAAATATTTTTTAAGTTAGCGGTAGTTGTGCTGCTAGTACCAGCATTTACTCACGCAACCGAGCATAATCATAAAAGTAATGCTGAAGTTAAACCAATCGAGTTATTAGTTTATAAAACTCCTACTTGTGGATGTTGTAAAAAATGGATATCTCATATTGAAGATGAAGGAATTATTGCGGACTCCAAAGATTTCCGAAACATCTCCAATATAAAAACTAAGTACGGTATCAAACCTAATTATCGCTCTTGTCATACAGCCGTTACAAGAAATGGCTTTGTGTTTGAAGGTCATGTACCTGCCAAATTCATAAAACAATTTTTATCTGAAAAACACGACAACGCCATTGGTTTGTCAGTTCCTGCGATGCCTATTGGCTCTCCGGGAATGGAAGTCGGTGAACGTTTTATGCCTTATAACGTGTTGGTTTTTTTTAAGGATGGAACTAGCAAAGTCTATGCAAAAGTGAATACCTATGAGGAGCAATTCTAATGAAATTAGGAATTCAAAACTTATCAAAGGTTACTGTTGGTTTAATGATTGGGTTTTCTGCATTTTACGCCCAAGCCGAAAAAGTTATTTCACTTCAACAGGCTATAGAGTTAGCTCAACAAAATGATCCTTGGTTACACGGCAGCAGCTTGAAACAAAAGGCTGTAGAGAATATGAGTATAGCTTCCGGGACATTACCTGACCCTAAAATATCTGTTGGTATGATGAACTTGCCAACAGATACATGGAACTTCGATCAAGAAGGTATGACTCAATTTAAAGTTGGAGTGTCTCAAATGTTTCCTAGAGGAGATAGTTTGGCACTCAAACAACAACAGTTAAAAATAGAATCAACTCAATACCCATTGTTACGTGAAGACCGTAAAGCAAAATTAAAAAGTGAAGTTTCCCAACTTTGGTTAGATGTATTTTTAGCGCAACAAACGATTAAGTTAATCGAAAACGATTGGGAGCTATTCGAGCAAATGGCGGAGGTTGCAAAAGCTAGTTATTCGAATGCGGTAGGAAAAACAAGGCAACAAGATGTCATTCGAGCACAGCTAGAAATCGTTCAATTAGAAGATAGATTGACAGTTCAAAAGCAAAAATTAGAAACGTCTATCGCTCGTCTAAACGAATGGCTTCATCTTTATAATGACAGTGATTTTGAAAAAGCGTTTGATTTTGATTCACAGCCAATAGAGTTCAATGTCTCAGAAGGTCTACCTGCAATTCGATTGCAAAATCCTGCTGTTTTAACTGAGGTTCATTATTCGCGAAATGCTCTGGCATTAGCATTAGAAAACCATCCTGCCATTCGTGCAATTGATGTTAAGAAAAAAGTGTCTGAAAAAGCAATTACTATAGCCAAACAACAATATAAGCCCCAGTGGGGAGTTAACGCTAGCTATGCCTATCGTGATGATATGCCATCAGGAGATAGTCGATCGGACTTGTTTTCTGTTGGCGTGACATTTGATTTACCGTTATTCACTGAAGATAGACAAGATAAACAAGTTGCTGCATCAATCGCTGAATCAGAAGCTATCAGAACAGAGAAATTGTTATTAATAAAACAAATGATTAGCGCAATTGAAAAAGAGCTACGTCAGCTAAAAAGATTATCAGAAAGACAATCGATATATAAAGATCAATTGCTTAAACAAACCAACGAACAGGCTGAGTCTTCATTGACTGCTTACACCAACGATGATGGCGATTTTTCTGAAGTGGTTCGAGCAAGAATAGCTGGGCTTAATGCCAGAATATCAGCCTTAAAAATAGATGTTGATGCATTAAAAACAGTCGCTCGTATCAATTATTTCTTCGCACAGTCAAATACCAAACCAGTACTTGCGCACACCAGTAAATTTGGAGAAAAGTAATGTCATCTAATACGAAAATAATTATCGCAATCATCATAGGAGCTGCAATAGGTGCTGGGACCTTGAGTATATTCCAAAACTCGAACTATGATAGCTCGATCGCCAAATCTGAAGAAAAGAAGGCGCTTTATTGGGTTGCCCCGATGGATTCTAACTACCGCCGGGACAAGCCCGGTAAGTCTCCTATGGGGATGGATTTAATTCCCGTATATGATGATGAATCATCAAGTGATGACTTCGGCCCCGGCGCAGTTAAAGTTTCTCCTCATGTCGTAAACAATCTTGGTGTTCGTACCGCACCTGTTGAACTAAAAAATATGCATACTGAAATCTCTACGGTAGGTTATGTACAATATGACGAGGATAAGCTAATTCATATCCACCCACGTGTTGATGGCTGGATCGAAAAGCTTTATGTCAAGGCTACTGGTAACCCTGTAGAAAAAGGGCAGCCACTCTACACCTTATATTCTCCCCAGTTAGTTAATGCTCAAGAAGAATTGTTAATTGCCTTAAAGCGCAATAACAGCTCTCTAGTTACGGCAGCTAAAGATCGTCTTAAAGCGCTGCAACTTTCAGCAGACTTTATTAAAGAATTAGAGCAAACAAGAAAAGTTCAGCAATCCATTACTTTTTATTCACCTCAAGCTGGTGTTGTGGATGGGTTAAAGATACGAGAAGGCTTTTATGTGAAGCCGGGAAATACGTTGCTTAGTATCGGCAAACTTGACCAAGTATGGGTAGAAGCTGAAGTGTTTGAACGAGATGCTGCGATGATCAAAGAAGGGTTGCCAGTATCAATGACTCTGGACTATCTGCCCGGTGAAGATTGGACTGGTGTTGTTGATTATGTTTACCCAACTTTAAACAACAAAACTCGCACCCTTAGAGTTCGGTTGAAATTTGATAATCCTGATTTTCAATTAAAGCCCAATATGTTCGCACAAGTTTCGATTCATGCAAATCAAACCGACAGTACGATTATTGTCCCTAAAGAGGCCGTCATTCGCACAGGTAAGCAAGACCGAGTGGTACTTGCTTTAGGTGAAGGACAATTTAAGTCTATTGAAGTCACTATTGGTCGAGTCGATATCGATAGTATCGAGATTTTGCATGGATTAACTGAAGAAGATGTGGTTGTTACGTCTGCTCAATTCTTAATTGATTCTGAATCAAGTAAATCATCCGACTTTAAACGTATGACCCATGATGAGGTGCCGAACTCAATTTGGATGCAAGGTGAAGTAAATAGCGTCATGACAGGACATCGTATGGTCAATATTACACATGGCCCGGCTGAAGCTTGGGATTGGCCTGAAATGACAATGGACTTTAATGTGGCTGAGAATGTTGATTTTGACTCTTTAAAGTCAGGTCAATCTTTACACTTCGAGGTGTCTAAAACCGAAGATAGTGGATATGAAGTAACTGGTATTCATATCATGAGTGAGCCAGAAGTATCCTCTGCAACAGTCTCAGGTTTAATTAATGAAATAACCTTAGGCAATCGCACTTTCAATATTAGTCGAGGCCCTATAGAGAAGTGGGATAGACCTGCTGCGACGAAGGATTTTGTCGTCGGGGAAAATATAGAAATCGCTTACTTTAGTGTTGGTGACAGCGTCATATTCACATTTGAAGAGAGAGGTGAATTGGTTATCACTGAAATGTCCCTTGAATCAAATGAACAAAACAGCAACGAGCATGAGACAAATCATGTACAGAAAGCTGTTGTCGATCATTCGAATCATTAAATAGGGAGATTAGTAATGATTGAATCAATAATTAGATGGTCAGTGGGCAACCGTTTCTTTGTTTTATTAACCACGCTTATCATCGCTTTTGGTGGTATGTTTGCGTTAAAAAATACACCAGTCGATGCGCTGCCTGACTTGTCAGACGTACAAGTAATTATCAAAACCAGTTATCCGGGCCAAGCACCTCAGGTAGTACAAGATCAAGTTACTTTCCCTTTAACAACCGCAATGCTTTCAGTGCCGGGAGCACAAACGGTTCGAGGGTACTCTTTCTTCGGTGACTCTTACGTCTACATTATATTTGACGACGATACAGACCTTTATTGGGCAAGGAGTCGGGTGTTGGAGTATTTGAGTCAAGTAGCTCCGAGTTTACCTGATTCGGCAAAACCACAGTTAGGGCCTGATGCAACAGGTGTGGGCTGGGTTTATATATATGCGCTTACGGACACGTCAGGAAATCATGATCTTAGTCAGTTACGTAGTATTCAAGACTGGTTCCTCAAGTATGAACTCCAAACTGTGCCGGGAGTTTCTGAAGTAGCTGCAATTGGTGGCATGGTTAAACAATATCAAGTGCAAGTTGACCCAGATAAGTTGCGAGCTTACGGCATACCATTGACTCACGTTCAAATGGCGCTGAAAAGAGGTAACCAAGAGACAGGTGCATCTGTAGTTGAAATGGCCGAAGCTGAGTATATGGTAACGGCGACTGGTTATATTCAATCTGTCGGTGACATTGAAGAAATTCCGTTAGGCGTTAATGAGCAGGGCACGCCATTGCGTATTGGCGATATTGCTGATGTTGGACTGGGTCCACAGATGCGTCGTGGGATAGCTGAATTAAATGGTGAAGGAGAAGTTGTAGGCGGCGTTATAGTCATGCGCTTTGGAGAGAATGCACAACAAACAATCATTGGTGTTAAAGACAAACTTGATTCATTGAAGTCTTCTTTACCTGAGGGAGTTGAAGTTGTGCCTGTTTATGACAGATCTAAGTTAATTGATCGAGCAGTTAGTAACCTATCAGATAAATTGGTTGAAGAATTAATAGTGGTAGCACTTATTTGTGCAGCATTTTTGTTTCACTTGCGATCTTCTTTTGTGGCAGTTATTACGTTGCCGTTAGGTATTTTGGTGTCTTTTATCATCATGTATATGCAAGGTATCAATGCCAACATTATGTCATTAGGCGGAATTGCAATAGCGATTGGAGCTATGACGGACGGCGCAATTGTCATGATTGAAAATATGCATAAGCATATGGAAAAGACACCTTTAACGGATGAAAATCGCTGGCAAATCGTTGCTAAAGCAGCAAGTGAAGTTGGACCTGCGTTGTTTTTCAGTTTGTTAATTATCACAGTATCATTTTTACCCGTCTTTATTTTAGAAGCGCAGGAAGGAAGAATGTTTGCCCCTCTTGCCTATACAAAAACCTACGCAATGGCAGCTTCTGCTGGATTAGCAATCACGCTAGTTCCCGTTCTTATGGGCTATTTTATTCGTGGCAAGGTTATATCTGAAAAGAAAAATCCATTGAACCGCGTGCTAACGGCGCTATATATGCCTGTCTTAAGGCAAGTGATGAAATTCCCTAAATCGACAATTGTAATAGCAATATTGATTACGGTAGTTGGTTTTTGGCCTGTTAATAAGATTGGTAGTGAATTCATCCCGCCACTAGATGAAGGTGACCTGATGTATATGCCAACCACTTATCCGGGCATTTCTATTGGTAAAGCTCGTGAGTTATTGCAACAAACGGACAAGTTACTTCGCACAGTACCTGAGGTTGAAACCGTTTTTGGTAAAGTTGGTCGTGCTGAAACCGCCACTGACCCAGCCCCTTTAACTATGATTGAAACTTTCATTCAGTTGAAACCACAAGAGCAGTGGCGAGAAGGTGTAACCACTGAAAGTTTAAAAGCTGAATTTGATAAGTTGGTTAAATTCCCCGGCTTAACAAATGCTTGGGTAATGCCAATAAAAACCCGAATAGATATGCTAGCGACAGGCATCAAAACGCCTGTTGGAATAAAGGTAGCTGGACCTGATCTTGATACGATTCAAGAAATTGGTCAACAGATAGAACAATTGTTGCCAAAGGTAGAAGGAACAGCGTCTGTTTATTCTGAGCGTGTTGCAGGAGGCCGTTATATCAAGGTCGATATCTCTCGTGAAAAGGCGAGTCGATTCGGGCTAAATATTGCTGACGTCCAGCAGGTGGTATCGACGGCTATTGGAGGCATGAACGTCACTCAAACAGTTGAGGGACAAGAGCGCTACCCCGTCAATTTAAGATACCCACAAGACTATCGAGATTCGCCAGAGCAACTCGCAAGATTACCTGTTATTACACCGAATGGTCAGCGCATCGCACTAGGTGATGTTGCAGATATCCGTGTTGAAAATGGCGCACCGGGAATAAAAAGTGAAAACGCTCGCATTAATGGCTGGGCATTTATTGATATTGAAGGCGTTGATGTCGGCACATATGTAGAAAATGCCAAAGAGTATCTTGATAAAAATTTAGACATACCAGCAGGCTACTCAATGTCTTGGGCTGGACAGTATGAATATATGGAAAGAGCAAAAGAAAAATTAACTTATGTATTGCCTTTAACGCTAGCGATAATCTTGATCTTGCTTTATTTGAATTTCCGCTCATTTAGCGAAGTGGCCATTATTGTTGTGACATTGCCAATGGCGATGATTGGCGGTCTATGGTTGATGTATTTAGAAGGGTTTAACTTCTCTGTTGCAGTAGGCGTAGGCTTTATTGCGCTAGCAGGTGTTGCCGTTGAGATTGGGGTGATCATGCTGGTTTACTTGAATCAAGCTCTTACCGAGCTTAAGGAAAAAGCCAAGGAGCAAGTAAAACCTATATCAGATGGTGAGTACCGCGAAGCTTTACTGCATGGAGCTGGTTTGCGTGTGCGCCCTGTCATGATGACGGTAGCTACAATCATCATTGGTCTTTTCCCTATTTTATATGGAACAGGAACAGGTTCGGAGGTAATGAGTCGCATAGCTGCGCCAATGGTAGGTGGTATGACGAGCGCAGTATTACTAACACTCATTGTACTGCCAGCAATTTATTCAATTGTTAAGAAGCGAGACATAAATATCTTCAACCAAGCGTTATCCAAAAAATAAATTTCGTCGTTAAATTATAAACTTAAAAAAGAGGTAAATATGAAAACATTAATTAAATTTTTAACCGTAATCAGTGTCGTTTTTAGTAGTGCGGTATTTGCGCATGTGCATCTTGAAAAAACCGTGCCTGCTGATAATGCAATGTTAATGAAAACACCGGAAGAACTTAAACTTAAGTTCAGTAAAGAAGTGCGTTTAGTCAAAGTATCGTTAAAAAATAAGCAAGGGGAAAAAGTAAAATTTGGTTTTATACCTTCAAAAGAAGCAAACGGCACATTTTCGTGGAAATTACCTAAATTGGCTCCCGCCAATTATATCGTGGGTGTGACTTTCTTAGGTAATGACGGTCATAAAATGAAGAATAGCTTTGGATTCATGGTTCATTAATTAGAGTAATCATTATGGAAATGTATATCTGGAATGCAATCATAGTTTTGTCAAAAATTTTGTTTTACGTGGGCTTTGCTTGCATAGCTGGATATACATTTTGGGGAGGATCGTATAGCGGCAATACGATGAAAACTGAAGATAAAAGGTCGTTTAGTCAAATTACCTTTATGACCGCCTTAATCGCTTTTATAGCAAATACTGTCTGGTTTTTTGCTAATACGGGTGCAATAGCTGAAGAAGGAATTGGTGGGGTTTTAGACCTAGATATGATTATTATCATGTGGGATTCATCCATAGGCGATACTGCAATTTGGCGCTCGATTGGTTTGATTGGGGCAATGATGTTAGTAGTTTTTTCTTCTCAAATGACAGTAAGAAATCGAAGTTTAAATGTCCTACAACTCTTGCTAGTCATATGTCTACTTGTTTTTTCTTACTCTTATACGTTGGTTGGGCATGTTTCCGAAATGGGAGTATTTGAAAAAGGGCTATTAATGGTACATGTCATAGTTATGGCATGGTGGTTTGGTGCCCTTTATCCTCTTAAAAAAGCCTGCGATATGTTGGAACTTGAAAAGCTCTATCAAATAATGGAAAGGTTTGGAAAACAAGCTAGCGTCATGGTGAGCTTACTTTTAATCGCAGGCTTATTATTGGTAATTCAGTTGGTTGGCGGAATAGAGGCTCTTCTTACTAGTAATTATGGACAAACCATATTAGTTAAATTGTTACTAGTGACTAGCATATTGACGATAGCCGCTACACACAAATTGAAATTAGTTCCGCAACTCAAAAGCAACGATGGCAGAAAAGCATTATCCAAATCAATCTCAATTGAAATGTTTGTAGCTATTGCCATTTTATCTGTAACAGCAGTGCTTACTAGTATTGTCGGCCCTGTAAATTAAACCTAAAAAGAGAATGAAAATAAAAAATAAATATACTACTCGTTCTATTAATGACGTTTAACTTTGGAGTTCAGGCTCATGGTGACAAACAAAAAGATAAAAGAATATTCAAAGGACTAGATACCCCTGCCGCAATGGTTGTATTAGCTTTTAATGAAGCGTTAAAACCAAGTAACAAAGAGCTTGCGCGTGCTCAATTAGCTGATGATGTCACCATTTATGAGGGGCATGTCGAAACAAAGAAGTGCAGACGGATACGCTCATCATCATATGTTGTCTGATATGAGTGCTTTGCGGCTATGAAGAGCGAATCACTAGAGCACCAAGTGATGGTATTTGGTAATACCCAATATCAGCCTCGCGTAGACACTCCATAGGTATTCACAAGCGTAAATAGCGCGATTACCAAGGTATGAAAACAATGGTGCTAGAAAAACAAAACGGTGAATGTAAAATCAAACACATCCACTGGTCACATTAAATTAGAAATTATTATATTAGGCTTGACCTGTGTCTTACACACAGGTTTAAACTGAGCTTAGTTAATCAATTTATTGAGTTAGGATTGTTTATGAAAGTTACCGAATTAGCCAAAGAGTTTGGAACAACACCCGATACTGTCAGGTACTATACTCGCTTAAAGTTACTTAACCCAGCTAAGTCAGAAAACGGATATAAGTATTACCCTTTAACAGAAATCTCTCGACTGAAGTTTATTTTAAGTGCAAGACATCTCGGATTTTCAGTGTCGGATATACGACATATTATTGATGAGGCAAGTCTCGGAAAATCAGCATGCCCTTTAGTTAGATCTCTTATTAAAGAAAGGTTAGCTGACACCGAAAAACAATTTCAGGCAATGTTAGCGTTGCGTAAAAATATGAACGATGCGCTAGCACAATGGGATGTCAAGGAAGATAAAACTCCAACGTCAACTATGGTATGTCACCTCATAGATAGTTTTGAACCTACAAAGGAATATGGTGGTTCCCATGACTAATACTAAATCCGATATTCATCTCATTATTGAAGGAGCTGGGTGTGCTAGCTGTGTAGGCAAAATTGAAGGGGCGTTAAAGGCAACTCTTGGTGTAGTCAGTGCGGAAATGAATTTTGCTGATAGGACTGTAATAGTATCAGGGACAGCTAAAACCGAAGAATTGATCAAAGCTGTTGAGTCTGTGGGTTATAACGCGAAACCAATTGATGATAGCTCGGAAACTGATGTACTAGATGAAAAAGAAGCGGCTGATTGGGCTTATTACAAAAAGCTGATGAGAGATACGTTTATTGCACTTTCACTAGGCATACCCCTTATGATCTACAGTATTGTTATTGGCGAAATGACAGTAGAAACAAACGCTGAACGAATGTCGTGGTTCATGGTTGGTGTTTTAACTTTTGGCGTTATGTACTTTTCAGGTAAGCATTTTTATGTTGGTGCTTGGAAGAGCTTTAAAAACCATTCTGCCAATATGGACACTCTGATTGCATTAGGAACTGGTACAGCGTGGATTTACTCAATGGTTGTTGTCTTTGTGCCTGATGCTATCCCGATGATGGCTAGGCATGTGTATTTTGAAGCAACCGCTATGATCATTGGTTTGATTAATTTGGGTTTAGCACTTGAACTGAAAGCCAGAGGAAAAACATCGGAAGCGATAAAGCGTCTCATTGGGCTGCAAGCTAAAACAGCAACGGTGATTCGCGATAAAAAAGAAGTTCAAATTGGTATTGAGCAAGTCCTTTTGAAAGATGTGGTTAAAGTAAAGCCCGGTGAAAAAATGCCTGTTGATGGTGTTGTCATTGAAGGTCACACATCTATTGATGAATCAATGCTTACTGGTGAGCCAATGCCTGTAGAGAAAACTGAAGGAGATGAAGTTGTTGCGGGCACTTTAAACAAGTCAGGTGTGATTTTCTTTAAGGCAACACGAGTAGGGAAAGATACTGCGCTAGCACAGATCATCAATATGGTGAAAAGAGCACAAAACTCTAAACCACCAATAGGTCGTCTTGCTGACGTGATTTCAGGCTACTTTGTTCCTGTGGTGATGATTATTTCGGTTTTAAGCGCATTAGCATGGCTTAACTTTGGGCCAGCTCCTGCGATAGCATTTGCAATCGTTTCTGCAACTACGGTGTTAATTATCGCTTGCCCTTGTGCATTAGGTTTGGCAACGCCTATGTCGGTTATGGTTGGGGTGGGCAAGGCAGCCGAAGCAGGTGTACTTATTCGAAATGGAGAAGCATTACAAACAGCCTCCAAAATCACAGCAATGATATTAGATAAAACAGGCACAATTACCGAAGGGGCACCTAAGGTAACAGATATCGTTTTGGCACATTCAAAGGACGATAAAAAAGTATTACAGCTTGCCGCTAGTCTAGAGAGTGGTTCAGAGCACCCCTTAGCACAAGCCATTGTAGAGAGTGCTTTGGAAAGAGACATTGAACTTTTAAAAATCGATTCTTTTAAAGCCATCACAGGATTTGGTGTAGAGGCAAACTGTGAAAATCGCGTTTTACTTTTCGGCAACGAAAAGCTGATGAAAATAAAAGGTGTCGATGTAACTGGTCATATTGAACAAGCTCAAACCTTAGCTAAAGAAGCAAAAACACCAATGTACTTTGCTATTGATGGACACCTTGCAGCTCTTATTGCAGTGGCTGACCCAATAAAACCTGATTCCATTTCAGCTATCAAGCGACTTCAAGCGAATAACATACGCGTAATTATGCTAACTGGCGATAATAAGGAAACTGCCACCGCAGTTGCTACGAAAGTAGGAATTACTGAATTTCTAGCTGAAGTTTTGCCAGAAGATAAAGCCAATAAAGTTGAAGAATTACAACGCAGTGGTGAAATTGTTGGCATGACAGGAGATGGAATAAATGACGCGCCAGCGCTTGCATTAGCTGATGTTGGATTTGCTATAGGTACAGGTACAGATGTAGCTATTGAAAGTGCAGATATTACCTTGATGAGAGGCTCTCTGCATGGTTTGGCAGATGCTATCGCAGTAAGTAAGGCAACCCTTCGCAATATTAAGCAAAATCTATTTGGAGCGTTTATTTACAACGTAGCTGGTGTCCCATTAGCAGCAGGCGTGATGTATCCATTCTTCGGTATCTTGCTAAGCCCTGTAATAGCAGGCGCTGCGATGGCACTTTCATCGTTGACAGTAGTGTCTAACGCTAATCGACTCCGTTTGTTTAAAGCTCAAGAGCACTAAGGATAATACACATGATTGTAATCAATATAATTGGACTAGTTTTGATCGCAATAATAGTTTGGTGGTTTTGGCTATATAAGCCACAAGAAACTGTTGTCGAAAATAATGAAATTATGATTGAAGTAAAAGATGGAATTTATTCGCCAGCCTTAATTCAAGTGGCAGCAGACAGACCTATTTTATTGACGTTTTTTCGTAATGATCAGAATCCTTGCTCTGAAACATTATTATTTCCGTCCTTGGAAATAAGTGAACAGCTCAAATTAAATGAAATAACTCAAGTGAATATTAAAGCACTAATACCCGGTGAGTATGAGTTTCATTGCCAGATGAAAATGTATCACGGGGTTTTAAAGGTAATTTAAAATGTGCAGTGTGATTACTAAGAAATATTGGCGGCATAATCATTGCGCGATTTTGTCACAGTTAATTTGGTGATATCTTGTCAGTTATATAAACTATATTGACGTTTTTAGTATTAGGCGATATCTGATGCTTATCAAGCCTTCGACTCATCCGTGAATCGAAGGCTTGATATACGTTTAACTATTTCAAAAGCATAATTAAACTTCCAGCGATCATGAATAAATTTTCAGACAGTGATATAAATCCGAGAGGGACATTACTATCACCACCAACGCAGGCGCATTTTAGCTCTCGCTTATCTATATAGACAGCTTTAAATACTGAGATAGCGCCTACTGTTCCAATAAATAGAGAAAAGGGCGCTACCGCCAAGGCTGGTAATTGTGCAACCATTCCAATACCCGCATATGCCTCAACAAATGGATAAATATATCCGTACCGAATCCATTTCATCGCTAGTAAATCATATGTGATAAATGAATTGGTAAAGCTATACAAATCTTTGAGTTTTTGTACTGCGAGCATCGTCATAGAGAACGCGATAAAAAGCATCAGGGTTCGAGTGGATAAATATTCACCTGTAACAAAATGCTGAAAAGCCCAAGTCAATAACGCTGCTATGGAAAAGATTACAATTACGGGGGTGTAAGTGGTGCCCGTTTGACCTGCTTCTGCTTTACCGAAATATTTGCGCAAGTCGTCATATCCGCCTATTCGTTCATCATCAATAAAAGTTTGTGGTGTAGTTTTAACTCCGTACTTATCTTTAAACTTATCGGTATCTTCACGCGAAGTTAAATGGTTGTCTTCGACTTTATAACCTTCTCTTTTTAATAAGTCTTTTGAGCGCAACCCATAAGGACAGATATGATCGTTAGATACCATCCTGTAAACTATTGCGGTCTTACTCATCGTTATCTCCTTAATTTTCTTGACCTTTATTATTGGTAGTTACTTTAACGTTATCTTCATCAGAATAAACATTACAATTATCGAGGTTAGTATCATCGCTACAAATTTATGCATTTCATATGTAATATTTACTCGGTAATACGTATGTTTTGAAATATTTTCTTAAATAACTTCTATATTTCGAGATTATTAAAATACTTTCAATATTCGTACCAACGCGCAGGTGAGAAATTATTGGGTACTTCGTATCGATTTTTCCTTTATTAGTTTCAAAAAGTGCTCTCATTTAATTCTAATTATCTTTATTTAAAACCCAATAAACAGAAAACAATGCAAGCTCAATATGCATAAAAAAATCGAAATCATGTTTATTTATAAATAAATCATATGGTCAGTTAACATCAGTTAGATTTAAGTGCTATTTCTTCTTCCGACTATCAAAGCTGTCTTCGAAATATTCCACGAAATATAAACGAACAGCTCAAATTAAATGAAGTAAATCAAGTGAATATTAAAGAACTAATACCCGGTGAGTGTGAGTTTCATTACCAGATGAAAATGTACCACGGAGTTTTAAAGGTAATTTAAAATCAATTAATGGGTTATTTGCTTAATAACTCAAATCTCCCTTCTAGCTTGCCGTAAGCTCGTTGGAGCTTATCAAACTCTACTTCTTTAATTTCAAGTTGTTTGATACGACTCTCATTTGCTTCTAGTAACCCAAGTAGTCTTGAGTTTTCTGCCACTAGCTCTTCGTTTCTAGATTGCAAAACATCTATTTCAGCTTCTAGTTCGTCAATTTTATTGTCGCTTGATTCAATAGCGAGGCTTGCTTGATTTTCAGATTCCTCATATTCAAGGATTTTTGATTGGTAATCATCAATAGTTGATTTAACTCTTTTTTCTGCAACTTGTTGTGCGACTTTGTAGCTTTCCATTGCTAGCTTCTCAAGTTGATTTATAGCTGTTTGTTGGTTCTTCTCCAACTTTTCAGCTATTTCCGTTGGTAGTTCAATTTCTTCTACTTTTTCCTCAACTATTGATTCTTGTTGGGATAAATATTCAGACCAAACGATCTTAATACGCTCAGAACTTCCACCTTGCAACCTGTTTCGTATTGCAAATGGACTAACTAATTTACCTTCAGCGGTAATCGCTTTTCCAGCTTCAATTATCTGTTGATCTGAAAATTCAGCTCTTCTACCCATATCACCCTCAAAATAAGTTAATTAAGTTATTTAACTTAATTAACTTTAGTATGTTTTTTGATTTTTTCAATTAAATGTGCAAATAAAGTCACTTTTAGGCTGTTCGATAAAATATTGGATTATTTTGAACGTTTTATCTCGAATGTGAACGTATGTATATTTTTTAATTCGTTCATGTACGAAACTGTATTTGTTGACTTTCGTTCATCTGGTTGCTAGTGTGTACGAAAGTTATAGGTTTCGTACATATGAAAGTTGGTTTTGCACGAGTATCAACTCAAGAACAAGATTTAAATGTTCAATTATCTAAATTGAATGAATTCGGTTGTGAAAAAATTTTTCAAGGAAAGCAATCTGGTGCTTCTATCAAAAATGAAGAAAAGCTAAAGGAACTGATCGATTTTATTCGTGAAGGTGACGAAGTTATTGTTACTCGCCTTGATCGCCTTGGGCGATCATTAAAGTCCATTCTTGATTCTATTGATAGTATCCACAATAAGGGTGCTTGCTTAAATATCATTGACGGTTCACTTAATACTAGTAATGATAATCCTTTCTCAAACGCCATGATTAACTTGTGTGGAGTCTTCGCTCAACTTGAACGTGATTTAATAAAGTCGCGGACAGCAGAGGGTAGAGCTGATGCAAAAGCTAATGGTAAGCATATGGGGCGAACGCCTGCATTAAGTGATCAAAAAGCCCAAGAGTTATATAAAGCAAAACTAAAAGGCAAATCTATTTCAGCTCTCGCAAGAAAATTTGAAGTAAGCCGCCCAACGGTGCACCGCACTATTGAACGAATGGAACTGCAAAATAATAAATAAAAGGAGATGTTATGTGGTCGGATAAAGAATCAGATATCGATTTTTTAAACTTTAATGAAACGGCAGAATCGATTAAAGATCTTATAACTGAAAAGGGTTTGATGCCGATTTCCGTTGGTGTTTTTGGTGACTGGGGCGCAGGCAAGTCAACCATTTTAGAGCTTACAAAAAAATCATTAGAAGCTGACGAACAGGACTATATACAAGTCCACTTCGATGCATGGACATTTCAAGGTTACGATGACGCTAAAGCAGCATTACTCGAAACAATAGCAACCACTTTAGTTAATAAAGCTGCCGACGATAAAGACCTTAGTGCAAAAGCAAAAGAATTCGCTGGACGAATAGATAAAATTAGACTGATGGGGCTACTTATGGATGGCGGTGCAGCTCTAGCTGGTATACCCACTATGGGAGGTATGCAGAAGTTAATGGGCTTGTTCAGTGGCGGCGACGATGGTGAATTAGATGTTGGTGATGTAAAAGATGCTGCTGATGGAGTTCAAGATGTCGCAAAGAAAAACAAAGGATTGTTTAAAGGCAAAAAATCATTTTCACCTCCTAAAGAAATAAAAGAATTTCGAAAAGCATATTCTGAATTATTAAATGAATTTAATAAGCCACTCATCGTCTATGTAGACAATTTAGATCGCTGTTCGCCGTTTAATGCAATTTCAACACTTGAAGCAATTAGATTATTTTTGTTCTTACCAAATACTGCATTTGTAATTGCCGCCGATGAAGACATGATCCGCTTGGCTGTACCGGAATATCACAAAGGTGCATCTCAACGACATCAAACTGATTATTTAGACAAGCTAATTCAAATTCCCGTACATGTTCCAAGACCCGGTGTTGTTGAGATAAGAGCGTACTTAATGATGCTCACTGCGCAAGATCATGGAGTAGGAAAAGATCAATTAGAAATTATAAGAAGTGCTCTTGAAGAGTCTTTACGTTTTTCGTGGAAACAGCCACAAATTACAGTTGATGAACTACTTCAAGATCGGGAAATAGAGGGGCATACGGAGCTAAGAGGCAAATTTGTGGTTGCTGAACAGTTGGCCCCATTGTTAGCCGAATCTACAAATATTAATGGTAATCCTCGAATAGTTAAGCGCTTACTAAACCAAGTAAAAATGAGAAAGAAAACCGCTCACCGACGAGGTATGCAACTTGATGAAAAAACAATTACCAAGCTGGTTCTTTTTGAGAGATGTTTGGGGACGCAAGCTACGAATAAGCTATACGAGTTAATTGATAAAGAAAATGGTAGTCCCAAAGTATTAGCTGATTTGGAAAACCCTAAAATTGAGTTTGATGATATTGACTTGCCAGAAGAATGGAAGTTGGATCTGGCTTTTCTCGATAAATGGTCGAAGTTACAACCGATGTTTGCTGAAAAGAACTTAACTTCGGCGGCGTACTTAAGTCGTGAAAGTATACCTATGGGTGTTGTTAACGCGGTGATGTCTGGAGCCGCTCAAAAACTTGTAGAAGAGTTGATGAAGCAGAAAGTTAGAGTTAGCGGTGTTAACTCTAATGCTATTTTCGCTACTCCAAAGGAAGAATACATGTCTGTAATGGACGGTATGATTGAAAACCTTAAGTTGGTTGGAGACTGGACTGAAATGCCTATAGGAATGTATGGAGCCGTGCTACTTGCTAAGCAAGATGATAAATGCCGCTTAAACTTCCTGACATTTTTAAAAAGTTTACCTCGCCAAAGATGGTTTAAGCCAATTTTAACAGAACTAGAAGGAACTAAGTAATATGGGTACTTCAGCATCATCAACAGGACCGAATAATAAAAGTCCGCTTGTACCATCATGGGCAGAACAAGGTGATCCCGTAACAACAGAGCCTGCGTCAGGCACTGATGGGGATGATCAAGCTGGTTCTGATAATGATCAACCCGATAACCAGAATAACGATATTGATAACGATAAGGTCCAGCAAGAAATTGGTGGTTCACCTACGGCAGTGCCACCTCCAAATAGGTTTGCCAGTGCTAGAAGGGCTTTTGGTAAATATGCTCAATCAGGCGGTTCATCGTCAGACCTTAGAAGCTCATTAAAAAGCTATTCTAAAAAAGGTTCAGGCGGAGGAAAAAGTACAAGCCGTAGGCTCGCTAGTGGTATTACTGCGGGTTCTGGCTTACTAGGTGTCATGCGTGGTGACACTGTAACGGTTAACAGTCAAAGTTTGTCGCTTGGTGATTTAAGTGGGTTATCGACAGACCAAGCAATTGACAAAATTGCGACTCATTTGGCTCCTGACAATGCAGATTCTGATGCAGTTAGAATTGCACTAGACTACGCACTAGAAGAAGCGTTGCCTGATACAGAAGAGTTTGATCCAAATTGTTTTACAGATGAAGTTATCCAAGAGGCTATTGGCTGCTATTTAACAGATCTTATTTTTCAAGATGTGGTCGAAGGTATGGGGCGTGCTTGGTTTCATGTTGAACCAGCAAGTAAACATCACCAAATGGAAGTTGAACTAAGGGAATTGATAAAAGTGATTACACAAGAGAAGTTGGACAAAGTTACCGATGGCAACCCCAGCAGTATTAGCAAGGATAATATAACCAAAATACAAGCTGATGCTATTGCAATGACGGTAGATGAATGGGAGAGCTTTGATGACTAATTTCTATTTTAATCATGACCCTTCGAATTTACCTGCATTCACGGAAGACTGTCACCCTGTTCAGATATTTCATACACATCAACATGACATTAATAAACATAGTTTAGCTTCTCGACAATTACTTCAAACTGTACGTGACTTGGGTCTAAACGTAGATGCCGATGTAATTGATTTGGTTACTATTGCAACAGCAGTCACTGCTGCTGATACATTTGAACAAAGAGAAAAAGCGGAAAATGCATGGGCGAGGAAAATGCATTTACATGTTCCAGTAACAGATGATGATATGTGGAACTTTAACGAGCCAGAATTAAGCTCATTATTAAATTTTTTGACTGGCGATCAATGGCAATTCACGTTTGAAAAAACCACAATGTTAATGCCAAAGCCTAAAACAAGTGAGCAAGCAAAAGCTAAAGCGAAATCACTGATTGGGTTAAATTCTGTTTGTCTCTTTTCTGGTGGCTTAGACAGTGCTGTTGGGGCTATTGATATTCTTAATGGGAAATCTGACCTTAAACCACTGCTTGTTAGCCATGCATACCGTGGTGATGGCGCTAAACAGCAAGAAATCAAACAACTATTATCCCCGCCTTTCGGCGAAATTTCCTATTCAGTCTCTCCACATATTATTAAGAGGCTGGAAGGAAAAACTGATATTAGTATGAGAGGTAGAAGTTTCAATTTTCTAGCAGTGGCTGTTTTAGGTATATCAGCTTTAAGGAATGCAAACTGTGATAGCAGCATTGAAACTATTGTAGTGCCAGAAAACGGTTATATCTCCATAAACCCTCCTTTGACGAGAAGACGTATCGGTAGCCATAGCACCAGAACAACACATCCAAACTTCCTTGAGCGTTTCGAGTCGCTGCTTAAGGATACAGGCTTTAATGTGAAATTTATAAACCCCTACCAGTTCAAGACAAAGGGGGAAATGCTAGCTGAGTGTGCGGACCAAAAGGCTATTAAAAATGCCGTACCGCTAAGTGTCTCGTGTAGCCATTGGCATCGAGATAATAAGCAATGCGGGCACTGTGTACCTTGCCTAATTAGAAGAGCATCGGTTTATCATGCCGGGTTTACAGATGATGCTGAATATAAGACGAAGCGATTGAAAGGTCTTATCAAAGAGAAAGATACAAGAGATGACTTGCAAGCTGTTCAAACGGCCATTATTAGGTTGAAAAAAACTGATAATTACCGTTCTTGGCTTCGTAGTTCAGGATCTATTCCTCAGGATAGTAACATTCGTGACAAACTTGAATCTACAATTCAAAGAGGTTTGGCTGAAGTAAAAACATTCTTGGACTCGGAAAAGTAATCGTGATGGATATGCATTGTCATGTGGATTTGTATTCAGATCATGACGTAGTTTTGGATGACATAAAGCAATGTAACTATTATGTACTATCTGTCACAACAGTGCCTTCGGCATTTGAAGGTACTGTTAATCTGACAAGAGATATAAAAAATTGTAGGACAGCTTTAGGATTACACCCCCAATTAGCCCACGAACGGAAAAATGAGCTACCGCTGTTCGACAAGCTTGTTTCAAAAACTAGATATATCGGTGAAATAGGTCTTGATGGATCACGAGGGTATAAAGAACACTTTGATGATCAGCTATTAGTTTTTAATCACATTCTACAAAAATGTGAGCAATACCATGACAAGATATTAACGATCCATAGTTTAAACGCAGTAAATGAGGTGCTAGATTGCCTGCGTAATCATCGGCAGGCAGGCATACCTATTCTTCACTGGTTTTTAGCTACGAAGAAGCAAGTTGAAGATGCGATAGAACTAGGTTGTTACTTTTCCATAGGGCCAGCAATGCTTGCTTCTGCTAGAGCGAGAAAAGTTATATCTTGGATATCTCAGGACAGAGTCTTGTTAGAGACTGACGGGCCATTTGCTAAATTTGATGGTAAAGTTCTTGTTCCTTCAGACGCAGGGCTTCTAGTCGAATATTTATCTATTGAATGGAATAATAGTAAAACTCAAGTGCTAAATAAGTTATCAACAAATTTTAAATGTTTAGTTTCCGAAAGTTGATCTTCCGCAAGTCGGCGACAGAAGCCGACTTGGAGCTAAATAAATAGTAACTTCTTAATTTCAGGTCTCATTTTAGAAATTAAAGCATTTAATTGAGCTTCTACGTCCTTTTTTTCCAGTCCTTTATTTTCTTTCTTAACCTTAGATATCTCTTCAACCAACTCACCTTTGGAAGACTCATATTTGCCACGTGATCTCCCGCTAAACTTTTTGAGCCTTTCCTCCTTCTCTTTTGCTAGTTGGAGATTTATTTGTTCAAAGAAGGTTTTAATATCGTCAAAACGACTTAAACTGGTAACATTAGTATGTTTTATTCCTGCTTTTGTCGAAGCTTCTCGCATTGAAAATGTATACGACTTCTTCTTCTTAAAGTCACCTTTCAGGCGGTGCCTATTAATAAAGTCTCTTTTTTCCTCTTCAAGAACTAAGAAAGCCTTATATATTTTGATCGAGCAATTTTTATCGGAAACCCAGTCGGGTTTTTCGTCTGCTTTATCTTCGAAGTAGTCAATCATATATAAGACGCCTTTCTAGCTATGATTGGGGTTAAGATATCAAGTACTTTATGTAGTGGGTCAAGACTTTTAATATGCTTGAACGCATTGTAAACGAAATCAAATGATTCTTTCAGAAATGCTTTAGGGATAGACTCACTATCATTAAGCAATGCTACATCTTTCATAATCATAAAATAGATATAATCTATGTTAGTTATCTGAGTTAGGTTATTGCTACAACCTAAGCAATACTTCGGTGCGGCTTTTTCCCTTCTTGGAATGCCATTTTCAGCACATTTAGCTTTTGCTTGATTTCTCCTTTTCAATAAACAAAACCCCCAAGGATTTGCTTTAATAGACACAAACTCGGATGCAATAAATTGCTCAAGGTCCGTTTCAAAGGTTTTCAAATTAACAACTTTTGTCTTTTTAACTGCACGTCTTAAATAGCTAGATAGTTTTCCTGCGTATCCTTGGCCATTTTTCTCTATGAACGACTTTACAACGGAATTAATTACATCTAGTTTGGCTTTGTCATTAATAGGGCCATTTGCTTTATCAGCTATGTAAGCCAACCACATAGATGGACTAATGTGTTTGAACTGGCTTCTAATCATCCAGCCTATATCACCATCAAATCTTCTATAGACAGCTTCTGCCCACATATGTCTTAAGGCATGTGGGGTAGGGTAAATGCAGTCTGATACTAGCTCACTCGAAAGCTGCTTTGTTAGCGGCGCAGTTGGCTTGTCAGTTATTTGACTGATATAGGCCTTAGTTTCTTCACTAAAGTTCTCATCAAGAATGGACATTATTTCAGGTGAAAGAGTCCGGTCTCTATATCTAATGACCCAGTCCTTTTTCGCTTTAGTGTCATTATTCATTAAGTGGAACCTGACTACTGGTAATTCTTTTCTTGCCCTAGCTTTTGCTTTTTTTAGCATTGTATCTTGATCAAATTGTTCCCAACTTTCATCGATATATTTTTTTTCTAACTCTCTCAGTTTTTTGAAATCGTTATGAGGTATACATACACCTTCTTTAACTTTGTGCTGAAGATCTTCCAGTAATTCTATTTGCTCAACAATATTGAAAGGTGCATAGTGAGTTACAAAATGGACCCACATTGATTGTACTGCTCTTTGTAAAGGAGTGGCTGAAGCAGTTGGCTTTTTATTTGAACTTTCAATAGTGTATAAGCAAGGCATATTTTTTTTACTGCCAATAAAATCTTTTATCAATTTTATTTTTGAGAAAGTCCCATAGGTAATTTCACGATCTAAGCGCTTATCACCATGTGTTTTAGGCACCTCCCAGTTGACCACGTAGCGGTTTGGAAAGCGCTCTTGGTCAATGAAATCAAGATTGTTTTCAATCTTTATAGCGTCAAAGTTAAAACCAAATTCACTTTCTCTCCATCCTAAGTTTGACGCAATTTCAGTAAAACCAGCAGCCAGAACTTTTCTATAAAATTGAATGATATAACCGTTTCCAGACCCTGTTGGTTCTTCAAGACCTATGCCGATGTAAAAGTCTTTGGTAGGCAGCTTTTGCTTATCTCCAATTTGATTATGATTAACACCTATTCTTTCGCCCAATGTTTGAGAATATGAATGATAGACCTTATCGTAAGTGATATTGTCATTATCTATATCATCAATCCAACGTTTGATTTTTTCAGACTCTTCACTATACACCAGATGATCGCAAATGAAATTCAGCTTATCGACTTGGCTTTCAGTTAAATCTTCTATTCCTAGATGAGTAAAGAAATCAATTCTGGCCACTCTATCCAACTTATTCATATGTGTATCATATTTTGTTAAGTAAGATAGAAAACGAGCTTCTACCATTTTTTTTAAGGCTCTAGTTTTATCGAGGTTTATACTCCGTCCTTTCGCTATTTCTTCGGGGGACAAATTTAACAAACATAGACTTACATAAGGCTTTGTGTCACGGTTTACAGGCCACCCAGCTTGCACGATCAATTCATCTGCATCCTGAAGGGTGTCATAAAGTGCTCTAGCTAAAGCGTAATGTTTGTTAAAAAACAAAGCGCAGTGCTCTATATAGTACTTTCCATAGTCTAATTTAAGATAGTTGAAAGATTTTCCTGCCTTCCAGTCTTTCATAGACATTTCGCCAGATGAAAGGTATTCAATTATTTTCTTTTCAGCTTGAGTGACGCCTTTGGTATTAATGCTAGCATGAGCTAACGAAAATTCGTTTCTTGAAATAAGGGACTGTTTAATGTTACTTACTGAAGCGAACATCCTGTATGTAGCATAAGACTTAAAGTTAAGTATTTTTAGGACTTTGTTTTTATCGTATGTATGAGTCAGCAAATATTCAATGTACTGTTCAATATTTTTCTTATCAATAACAGTGGTTTTGTTTTTAACAAGAAAGTGAACCATTAAACAAAGTCCATTAAATGCTGTGCGATAAGACGCACAACTCGTAAAGCTTTGTGTAGCTTCTAACCAATAGATTTTTATAGCAACAAGAGTCTGATTCACTCTTTCCTTGAAGGTTTCCGAGTTTTTCAATAACTGGTAAAGCGGCGCATAGTTAAATACATATAGTTGCTTATCTGACCTGAATTTCCACTCAAGGCTCAAGAAGTCATTATCAACATTACTTAATCGCGTTGAAAGACGAGCTTGCAACTCATCATAGTCTAAACCTTCTATCGCTGGGGTGTGATGCGAGAGTGAACTTTGATAATTCATTATGCGACTCCTCCTTGTAACTCGTTTTCAAATAGGTCTGGGAGTCTACTTTCTAGCTCTTTGTGTTTTTTATAAGTTTCTGAAAGTAGAGATTTGTTTGAAAATCGTTGAAGAGTATCCTCTATCCACAAGGTCCTAGGTAACACTTCTGATTCAAAAAATGGAAGGTTACGTTCAGCAAGTACAGCTCCAAACCTTTCTACTTGGCTAAGGTAGTGAATCATATTAAAGGCTGTTTCTTTGCTTTCAATTATAATGTGATCTCCAAACTTTTCATCTTCTACCTTTGCATTTACAGCAATACCAAGTGTATTTATTTCGTAATTTTCGTCATTAGAAGTTTTTCGAAGTGATGTCTGCAATTGCATATCACGAGCTTTCTTTAATATTTTTGTAATGCTTGGTTTAAACAGGTTCTCTGATATATCGTTCATTACCAGTCTTGATATACGACCTCTTTGATTAATTGCGTCTTTGTTGGCTTCTCCGATATAACTTAATCTTTCTACTTCAGCATTGTGAGAGTTTTGATTTACTAGGTCACTTTCACGATACAAGTCATAACGACTGTGAACCGATGAATTCTTGATATGCGAAAGTTTGAATAATGAGACAGGAACAGCATCACTATACCTCTGTGTATATACCTTTCGAGGTTCATCAATTTTATCCCTATTCTCTTGATAGAAAGCCTCAAAAGCAGGTGCAGTAGATTTATCAAGTGCGAGATATGCTTTTAAAAAGATCGGTTCAACTTTTCTTTTCCTATGTTCTTCAATAACTAATTTCTTAATCACTTTGTCATCTAATATACGAGTTAGAAGTGCTGAATAGCTTGGTTGAGCTTCACCTTCATTATTTCGCGTAACGTATCTGAAAGCGTGAATTTTATTATTCGAGAATAAATTTTTTCGTGACTTTTCTATATTTACAAAATAACTTTCTAGAGCTTTTGACTCTGCGAGCTGACCATCTAAAATAGGGTGACTATGTATGACGTCGCTTCGAGACTTATACGATTGACTGAAAATAGATATTAGTTTACCTGATTTGTTGTATTCACGAATGAACTGTCCTATTTGTCCATTACTAACATCACTTGGTTGTATACATAGCGTTGATAATATCCATGCCGCTAAAAGTTCTTCCAACGGGTTGGTAGCTTCAAGGTAGTTAGGCTCGAAAAGTAATGGGCAATTAAAGTTCTGCTTTTTTTGGATGTTTTCCTCTGAATATTGTAGAGGAGGCTGACTCAAAGGATGAATGGATAGTTTATGCTCCAACTTCGTGAAGACTGCTTTATTAAAAGCGTCCAATTTAAGAATTCTATAAGTTGTTGAGTTCTCTTTACTAATTGTTTCACTATGTTCATAGTGTTTGTGGACTAACCAAAACAAAGAGCTAGAGTATTTTCTTCTTGCATGTGTGGTGACTTTCTTAAAAATCTTATCACTATCTATTTTTTCAAGTTCTGAGTTTTCTATACTTTCAGTATCGATCAGTGAATAGCTGTTTACTGAGTTATAGGTCAGTATTGAGTTTATTTCCTCTTTTGCAGATAAAAGTATTTGAAGTACAGTACCAACTGTTATTTTGAAGCTATCCATCAAGATCTTTGCACTTTCTAGTTTCAAGTATGCCTGCTCTCCCATAATTGGTCTTAACCAAGGTAAGCTAAACCATGAACTTAAAGTTATTTGAGATCTACCTTCCGACGCACTTAAAGTCGTACTCTCCAGCAACATTAAAAGGTAATAGTATTGGTCGTCAGAAAGGTGAATTGAGCCTAACCCGTGTTTCATTATTACTATTAATTTGTCTAGTCCTGTTGATTGAGGTAAAAGTCCACGCTCATTAATGCGAAATACTTCATACTGGTGAAGTACGTCATAGCGGGCAATAGAGTCGATCTCAAAGGTGTTTAACCAAATTAAGAAATCTCGAACACTTCTGACATGAGATCTGGTTTTCGCTTGTTCATTAAAGTAGTCCGATATCATTCCATCAGCGATGGCTAGAAAAATAGCTTCAGAAAATGTATTGAAGATCTTTTCATTTGGGCCAATAAAGTGCTTGTGTCCTAAATTATCAAAAATAGCAATTCGACGAGGGCGCGGATCGATTAACTTGGGTTTGTTTGGTAGTAGCGCCTTAAAACCTTCTTTATGCTCTTTTCTAATAATATCAATATAGTTAATACAGTCGTTTGCAGCGACCTCTGAAACGGAAAAGATATGAGGATTTTCTATCAAATTCTCTTTCATGCTGCTTTCTCCACAATGTTCATATAATCGCGCATCACAATATACCGAACGGTAGTTTTATATGCGTCGCCGTATTTATTAAGTGCATGCCCTAAAGCATTGGCGACTTCTCTTATTGCGTCATTTTTTCCTTGTCCCTCTTTAATTTTTTTATCGTAAAGTAAAGTTGCAAATGTATGACGTAAACAATGGAATGAGTGATATTCTTTTAGGGCGGTTACGTTAGTTTTTAATTGTCTGAATACGGTGCTTGCATGCTTCGTCGATATCGCTTTGCCGAAATGACTTTTAGCTGCATTTAAAAGTAACCCATTTGGTTCTGGATATTTACTTAGTGCAATAATATCAGCACGCTCAGTTGCAATATATGATTCGATGTCTCTTACCATATTTCTTGGTATATAAAGAAGTCTCGATTTCCCACCTTTCGTGTATTTAGATTTAAGTTGGTATTCGAAGTACTCAGTTCGAATTGGATAGCTAGATGTATCCTTTTCTTCTTTTTTGTATTGTTCGATAAGTTCTGATAAGCCGCCTTTACCATTAAGAATTAAACCAGCACATTCTTTAGCTCTTAAGCCTAAATGATATCCGCACTGTATGACCAAATTATCCGCTTTGGTTTTCGAAGCTAAAAGCAGTTCTTTTATTATACTTGAATGGATGTATTTGATTTGAAAGTTCTGTGCTTCTTTTTCTAAT
Organism: uncultured Paraglaciecola sp.; assembly: GCF_937123705.1. Lineage (GTDB taxonomy): Bacteria > Pseudomonadota > Gammaproteobacteria > Enterobacterales > Alteromonadaceae > Paraglaciecola. The sequence continues at coordinate 31,628 of NZ_CAKZKO010000164.1, forward strand.
AGTTTTTTTCTTACTTCTTTCTTTATCTTAAATGAGCGCTGGTTTGTAATTCCTAAGTGAGTAAGGAAGTTATAGTAAGCAGTAATAGCTGACTTCATACCTTTCAATGTTGTGTACTTTTCGATTTTATCTGGATATTCATAATTTAGAAATAAACTGATATCTTCATTATCAGCTATTTCAGTACAGTGCTCTAGCTCGTCATCAGGTAAAGAATTAGATTCACAATACTCAAGATACTTCAGTAAATGGCTGAGATAAGTTGTTTCGGTGTTATGAGATACATCACATCTTGTTAGGATAGTTTTTTCTTTAAACTCAGAAGTTTTAAACCTGTCAATACTAGAAATAGTTTTGAAAGAAAAGACTGTGCCTGTGCGGGTTAAGTCTATCGAAAATAGTAAAGGTAAAACTATTAAGTTCCCATCGTTATCGTAAAAGACGTGTAACTCATCGATTAGTTCACCGTTAATGGTAATGTTTGTATACTTAACTTTTTTCATTTATTGCTCTTATTTTATACTTAGATTATTATAATGATATACGTACAAAAGTACTAGTTAAAATAAGTGTCGCATAAAGGACTGTTATTATGCAGCCGTTGAGATGCGTGACAATCCTGCCTATCGCAATGTTCCCCTCGCCATAGGTGGCAGTAGCGACAGACGCGGGGTGATTTCTACCTGTAATTACCAAGCCCGTCAATTTGGGGTGCGCTCTGCTATGGCCACCGCTCATGCTTTAAAACTCTGCCCCGATTTAGTCTTAGCTCCGGGCAGAATGCAGTTGTATAGCGAAATATCTGCGCAAATTCGTGACATATTTAGGCGATACACCGATAAAATAGAGCCGTTATCTTTGGATGAAGCCTATTTAGATGTGTCGGATTGCACACTATTTTCAGGCAGCGCCACACTCATTGCTGAAGATATTCGCCGCGCTATATTTACCGAAACCCAACTTACCGCATCTGCTGGCGTGGCTCCTTGTAAGTTTGTGGCCAAGATCGCCAGCGATGAAAACAAGCCCAATGGTATATGCGTGGTCACGCCTGAGACTCTCGACGCTTTTGTTGTCAAGCTTCCTCTTGGAAAAATTCCCGGTGTCGGCAAAGTCACCCAAGCTAAGTTAGCTGATTTAGGCTTATACAGCTGCGCCGATGTGCGCCATTATCCTTTCGATGATTTAATCAAACGCTTTGGTAAATTTGGGCCGATTATTTGGGATAGAAGCCATGGTGTAGACGAGCGTAATTTAAGCACCGAAAGACGCCGAAAGTCCGTTGGGGTTGAACGCACTATGGCCGAAGATATTCACTCAGAACAAGCGTGCATTGATATGATAGATAGCTTGTTCCCCATGTTAGAAAAGCGCTTAACTAAGTCAGGCGCTACTATTCAAAGTCAGGGCATTAAACTTAAATTCGATGATTTTCAGCAAACCACTGTCGAGCATAAATGTCAGTTGTTAGATAAAGACTATTTCTTAAAGCTTTTAACCGAAGGCCTTTCTCGCCAAGCCGGTCGTGGCATTAGGTTAGTAGGCTTACACGTAGGTTTGGCAGATCCTCAAAAGGACCAGCAATTGGCGTTTTCGTTTACATCAGCCTAATTCATAGCATTTTTGCTATAAGCTATTATCGGCAAAAGTAGGAGACTTAAAATCTGGTTCACGTAAACTAGGAGCACACAGTGCGTCAGGTTTTTGATATTTAAAATATCATCTTAGTTTTTAAAAAAGTGAATAAAAATAATGCCCAATGTAGTAGAGCTACTCCAATTTATAAGTAACAACAAATTTGCAACTACATTGATTGCTTTTGCAGTGTTTCTGGCGATTAAGTTTTTTATCTTCAAGATCATAAATAGAAAATCCAAAGAGCAGAAACGACTAAAAATTAATATGCTAAATAATATTTTTTCCATATTAATCATAGTGATGGTGTTTAACATATGGTCTGAAGAAATTCAAAAATTTGCTTTTTCTATTGCCGCCTTTATCGTTGCTATCGTATTAGCCACAAGAGAGTTCATTCAGTGTTTTATTGGGTTTTTATACTTATTATCGAGCAGGCCGTTTCGTATTGGAGATTGGATCCAAGTAGGCACACACTATGGAGAAGTCTATGCCACTGATTGGATAAAACTCACATTATTAGAAGTAGACAAGGATAGCTATCACTACACCGGTAAGACCATGTTTGTGCCTAACAGCCAATTGATTACTGCCACCATAAAAAACCTCAATTTTCTAAAGCGTTACGCCATGCATCATTTCACTATTGTTCGCGACGACAGCGTAAACCCTTTTGAATTTATTGATGTACTTTACGAAAAAGCTTGCTCGTATTGTGAGGACTTTAAGGATGTAGCCATAAGATATAATCAATTAATAGAAAACAGACTAGAAGTTAGCATAGCAGGGCCGATGCCACATATTCAGGTAGCCACATCTGAACTAGGCGACACCCAAGTGTTCTTTACAATTTTTTGCCCAACAGACCGAGCACTAGAAATTGAGCAACAACTAACATCTGACTTTATGAGCATGTGGTTTGAACAAAAGGCCTCACAGCCGAAATTATGACATCCCTTTGAACCATTTAATTGCTAAGAGCCTAAGGCCTAGTAATCAATTCTAAGCCTTAGTATTAACAATAGTGATAGCGCCATCAAGGTGCACATCTCGTTGTGGGTAAGCCACGACAATATTATTTTCGGTGAGTAATTCATCTAGTTTAAAACGAATATTGCTGCGGGTTACGCGTAAACCACCTTCAACTTTAGAGTTAATCCAAAAATTCACTTCGAAAATAAGTGCGTTATCTCCGAAATCCTCAAAACTCACAACGGGTGCGGGATCCGTCAACACTTCTGGTAGCGAGACTGTCGCTTCTAATAAAAGTTTAGCGGCAGTTTTAGCTGGCGTACCATAGGCCACACCTACACGAACATTTGTTCTGACTAAACTGTCGAGTAATGTCCAATTTACTACGGTATTTTCGAGCAATTTACTATTGGGGATGAGTAAATGTACGCCATCAACCCGTCTAATTCTGGTTGAACGGGTGTTAATTTCTTCGACAATTCCTTTTGCACCTTCCACTTCTAAAAAATCACCTATCCGTATAGGACGTTCCCATAACAAAATCCAGCCACTTATAAAATTATTGATAATATTCTGTGCTCCAAAACCAAATCCTATTGCAATTGCGCCAGACAAGAACGCAAAAGCGGCAATCGGAATATTCATCATATCTAAAGTTGTGAGTAACAATATGGTAATGACAATTACATACAGAATTCGCTGTAAAAGGTGAATAATATTGGGATCCGTTTTATTCGACACTAAGCGGTTAGTAATGACCCTAATCGTCCACCTTGTTAATAGAAGTCCTCCATAGATTATAAAGGGAATAAAAAGTAAGCCGCCTAAGCTCACAGGTTGATCGGCAATTGTGATCACTGTTGAAGACAACATTGCCTTAATTTGCTCTAAATCCATGCTACCCCCTAATCAACTTGAGCCTAAAAATACCTTTGAAGGATCAACTAAGAATCTAGAGCCTATAGCTTCACGACCAAATAGCATGAGATAACTCATATCAGAGCGGTCGGTCAATGTAATTTCAATTTCCCACTTTTCCAAACCTAGCACTACAGGCGTTCGAATAACATAGCGCTGCTCTGTGGTGCCATTAGAAGACTTTACATTTCTAACATCACTTATAGGCGCAACACATTGTACAACTGTGTCTACATTGTGAATGTCAGAGTGAATATCAAACTGAATACAATGGACACCTTTGACCATCTTTTTTTCAATATTATCAACATGCAGTGACGAGGTCTTTGCGCCGGTGTCGACTCGCACTTGAAGCTCACTAATTGCAAGTTCAGGCAATGCAATCGATTCTATCCGTCCGATTATGGGTTTATTTTTTTGAGTCACAACTTTTCCTAGGCTTAGACGTTTTCGGGTAACAATTGTTCTTGTACGTTTTCAATATGCTCTGCGATTTCTTCATCATCTTCGCTAAAATAAGCAATATGAAACATCGCTTCCCCTTCCTGCACTAGAGGGATATTTTGTTTGCCTATTAATATGCCTGATCGGCTCGCCTTAACAGAATCAATAACTTCGCCATAAGGGCTACCAATCTCAGCTAATATTTGGCCTTTAGTCATTTGATCTCCTAGGTTTACTAGGTTATGCACTATACCACTGGCATTGGCTCTGACCCATTGACTACCATTTGCAACAAAAGGAGCGAGTTTTTTCCTTTTTGAAGGCGCTGCCTTTTTTGTCATACCTAGATGCTGCAACACATTAAGTATTCCTTTCATACCAGCACGAATTGAAAACTCATCAAAACGCAATGCTTCGCCTGCCTCGTATAACAATATTTTGGTTTGGCTTTTAGCGGCGGCTTCTCGTAGTGAGCCATCTACCAAATTTGAATTAAGTAACACTGGCACACCAAACACTTCAGCCAACTCTTTTGTCTCAGCATCTGACATGTTCGCTCGAATTTGCGGTAAATTTGAACGATGGATCGCACCAGTATGTAAATCAATCCCATAATCGCAATGCTTAACGATTTCATTCAGAAAAATATGGGCCACCCTGCCCGCTAAAGAGCCCCTAGCAGAACCCGGAAAGCTACGGTTTAGATCACGCCTGTCGGGCATATAGCGACTTTGATTAACAACGCCATACACATTAACCATAGGTACAGCGATGACAGTTCCATTAACAATTTTGAACTTTTTCTGATTGATTAGTCTTCGAATAATCTCAATACCATTTAGCTCATCACCGTGCACCGCGGCACTAAGAAATATAGTTGGGCCTGGCTTTTTTCCTCGAATGATATGTACAGGCAAAGACACATTCGCATCTGTATATAACTTAGCAACGGGCAGCTCTATCTTCTTTTGCTCACCGGGCAAAATATCAAATTCACCAATACGTAGGGTGTTCATAGAATTATCTCAGCTCACCCTTGACCACGGGTTTTATTACTATTTGGCTTGGCATTTTTTTCTATAAATGAAAAAACCATGCCAGCTATATCTTTGCCTGTAGCTTTTTCTATCCCCTCTAAGCCTGGTGATGAGTTCACTTCCATTACCATTGGCCCATTTTGTGAGCGCAACAAGTCAACACCACATAAATTTAGGCCCATGGCTTTAGCCGCACTAACCGCTGTTTCTCGTTCTTGTTTCGATAACTTGACGATTTCAGCAGAGCCGCCTCTATGCAAATTAGAACGAAATTCACCTTCGGCCCCCTGTCGTTTCATAGCTGCAACGACCTTTCCGCCCACAACTAAACAACGAATATCCGCTCCACCGGCCTCCTTGATAAATTCTTGCACTAAAATATTGGCTTTTAGGCCCATAAAGGCTTCGATTATTGCTTCGGCTGCCTTAGCCGTATCCGCTAAAACCACGCCAATACCCTGTGTACCTTCTAATAACTTGATAACAACAGGCGCTCCCCCCACATTTTTGATCAAATCTTTAATGTTATCTGGTTTGCTTGCAAACCCTGTTCTAGGTAAGCCTATGCCTTTTCGAGACAAGAGTTGTAAGGAGCGAAGCTTGTCTCGTGAGCGACTTATGGCCACAGAGTCATTGATATTAAAGGTTCCCATCATTTCAAATTGTCGAGCGACAGCGGTACCGTAAAATGTTACTGAAGCGCCAATTCGAGGAATAATTGCGTCATATTTGGGAAGTTCTGCTCCGCGATAACGCACCGTCGGCCTGCTACTCGTTATATCCATGTAGCAATGCAAGGTATCGATGATATCAACCTCATGTCCTAAAGCTTCCCCCGCTTCTTTTAATCGACGGGTAGAATAGAGGTTCTTATTTCGGGATAAAATAGCAATTTTCATAATGTTTCCAGTACTCAAAAAGTAGCGTTTTTCTGAGCTTGACGTGAAGAATTGAAGAGACGTTAACGGTAGACCTTAATACAACAAAACGCTACATATTTGTAACTACCTATACTCAAAAAAAAACTTTTAAAACCATTTTTTCTTTTTAAACAACCATACTTGAAAAGCGACTATCACTATTAATATCCCTACAAAAATAGCAAAGGCATAACTGTTTTCAGCACCAGGAATGCCTCCCACATTAATACCTAGCAAACCCGTCAGAAAGCCTAAGGGTAAAAACAAAGCAGCCACAATTGATAACACAAACATCCTATTATTCATCTGTTCTGCTAAAGTGTTGTTCAATTCCTCTTGACTGACTATTGCTCTGTCTTTAGCCGAATCTAAGTCCTCAATTAGGCGAGTTAAATGATCTGCCGTTTCTCTTAATTGAATTTTTTCTTCTACTGAAAATAATGAAATTTTGTCACTGAGCAGTTGTGTCATTGCCTCTCGCTGTGGTGACAAATAACGCCTCAAAGAAATAATTTGCCTGCGAATATCTGAAAGCTCACTTCTAAGTGTATAACTACTTGAAACTAATATATTTTCTTCTATATCAGACACTTTATCCTCAATTTCGTAAATCGTATGACTCATTCTAGAAATTAAGCGATCGGCTAATAAGGTAATAAACGCTGAGGGCGTTTGTGGGCCAATTCCTTTATCAAAATCAACCGCGATATCTTTAGTGGACAATAATAAGCGCCGCCTAGTACTGATGATTTTGTCTTTGGTAAACCATAGGCGAATTGAAACCATATCTTCTGGATTACTGTTAGGCGATAAATTAACACCTCGCAGCGAAATTAGTACACCATCCATTAAGACTGTAGCGCGTGGTCGAGTCTCTTCATTTAATAGCGCACTAACGACGACTTCTGGCAATTGACTTTGTTCATTAAGCCATTGTTTTGCAGAGTCCGAGGTATAATCAAAATGTAGCCAATGCTGCTTATCGGTATCCAGTGAATCCAGTGAAAGTATTTTGTTATCTGGTTCACCAATATTAAAATAGTAGCCAAAAATAAACTCAGTTTGCATCGTTAACGCCCCAAAAGTGCCTTGCCACCATCATAGTCTGTTACGTTAAATAACCTAACATATTCCAGATAAAGGACAAAATAAGTACACTAGTATTACAAGGAAATCGATACACTACACCAATATAATAAAGTTAATTAATACCGACGTAGAGAGACAATCATCCGTGCTTAAAATGCCTGCCAATGTATGGTTACTTACCTTGATCCAAGCCCTCGCCATGAGCACTGGTACTATGCTAGTGCTGGCTGGCGGCGTTTTGGGTGCACAGCTTACCCCAGATCCTAAATGGTCAACTTTACCTTTAGCCATGAGTATTGTGGGCACCGCCTGTGGTGTGGTACCTATTACTCGGTTGATGCAACATTTTGGTAGAAAACCCATTTTTATTGGGGCGACTTTATTCGGTGTTATGGTTACTTTATTTGCCGCTTCTAGTATCGCGAACAGCAACTTTTGGGGGCTAGTGGCATCGGCTTTTTTATTAGGTATGGTTCTGTCTGCTATTCAGCAAATTCGCTTTGCTGCAATGGAGTCTGTGGGCATTGACCTTATGCCTAAAGCCGCATCCACAGTATTATTAGGAGGCTTAGTCGCCGCTATTTTAGGGCCAGAGTTGGTCACTTGGGGAAATTTGGTGACAGAGCAAGATTTTGTCGGTGCGTTTTATTTGATGGCAGGTCTGTTAGTACTATGCAGCTTATTGTTTACTCGGATCAAAAATACCCATGTAACTATTGATAAATCAGCAGATACAGGGCGATTACTCTTGATTATTGCCAAACAACCTATTTTTATTCTGGCCGTGTCGTCATCAGTGGTGGGGTATGCCTTAATGAGCTTTATTATGACTGCTACGCCCGTCCATATGCATGTACATGAGGCCTATTCATTGCAAGAAACAAAGTGGGTGATCCAAAGCCATATTTTTGCGATGTTTTTTCCGTCGATATTTAGCGGTTGGTTAATCACTAAACTAGGTACTTCAAAAATACTATTTTTCGGTTTATCAGCCTACATCTGCACAATTTTAGTGGCTCTTGTGGGCAATGAGTGGCTGAATTATTGGGTTGCTCTAGTATTGCTTGGCATAGGTTGGAATTTTTTGTTTGTAGGTGGCACGGTTTTACTGGCCCAAAGTTATCAACCAAATGAAAGATTTAAAGTTCAGGGCTTAAACGAGTTCTTAGTATTTGGCTGTCAAGCAATGGCAGCATTAAGTGCAGGTGTATTGCTTAATATCATAGATTGGCGCGGTTTATTGTTAGTTAGTTTTGCTATCATAACAGCGCAGTTACTTATGATTATCTGGCAACAAAACCGCCAAAAACGCACTTCTATACCTCAGCAAACCTTTTAATAGTAGGAATCAATATGTCACTAAAAACGGGGCGTTATCGCCATTATAAAGGTAATGAATACCAAGTAGTTGGTGTGGCTAAACATTCAGAAGATGAAACCGAACTTGTGGTTTATCAGCCTCTTTATGGTGACAGGGGCTTATGGGTTAGGCCGCTTGAGATGTTTGAAGAAACAGTTGAAGTTGCTGGCTCTAATGTCTTACGATTTGAATTTATCGCTGACAAATAGTCCTAATTCTGGGTTAGCAACGCCTGTAACTATCAATTTTTGATAACAATGAGGGCTAACTAGGAACCTACTTTAAGCGACTAAAACGTAAAAAAGGGGCCGAAGCCCCTTACATTACAGTTGCTTTTAGTTAAAAACGAGCTTCAAAACCAACTTCAACGTAGCGAGGCGCCTGCCATGAATATGCCGCTCCATATGAAGGGCTATAAATTCCTTCAGCTCTACGAGCCTCATAGTGTTCATTTTGTGAAGTGACACTTTGAGAATTGAGCACGTTGTAAATATTTAAAGTTGCTCGCATATCTAAATCATTCACATTGAAACTATAGTTTGCTGATAAATCTAACTTAAATGTCCAAGGTGTACGACCCTTACTGCCACGAGGTGAAAACTCATAAACTTTTTCTTCCACGTCACAAGCGCCGTTACCGTTGTTATCTGGGCACTGATTAGTATATAAATAGTAAGTATCTCCATAGCTACCATAAATACGGGCATCATTTGAAGGATATCCCTGTCCAAATGCACTTAATGGGCGACCACTTGCTAATGTTGAATTAAAGCCAACTGTTAGATCATCGGTTACATCATATGACCCGAACAATTTAAACACATGGCGACGGTCATTGGCTTGATAACCCGATGCACCATCCATCAATGCAGGGAAATCAAAATCTTGGGTGATACCAGGATCTCGCTGGCCTATATCGGATTTAACCGCTCCTTCGAAATTACCCACACTGCGACTCCACGTATAGATCATTGTCATCCGCGAATTATCACCCACATAGTTAAACTGAGTTTGCAATGCAGTGTATTCATTTTCTGCTTCAGGTAATCCAAGTTCATCAGCTGTATAAGTACGGCGACTACCTGGGTCTGGAGCACTGTCAAAATCATTATCTAGCTGCCATGTACCCTCTGAACCAGGGTTAAGCAAAGTACAAGTGGCTTGCGAGGCAAATGGACCACAATAGTCATCCAAAGCTGAGGCTACTTCGCGATAAATTGCCCGTAATGATAGTGAAAACTCATCGGTTAAAGACGTTTCGTAGCCTAAAATCAATTCATTTTTGCTAAAAGGTTCTGCTTCTTCAGATTGGAAAGTAGCTTGAATTGCAGGATTAGGCACAGAATTGACAACCTGTGAGCTACCTAAATTACCAGTTATTGGATTGGTTCCAGTTGCAGCACCGGTACTGTCCGAGCCTGTAAAAGTATAATAGGTTGTAATGTCACTTATCCCTGACGCGGCGCGATAGTTGGTATTGTTTGGAACAGGTAAATAATAGCGACCAAAAGTACCGTAGAACTTCGACTCTCCTTCTCCAGTTGGATCCCAGCTAAAACCTAAACGTGGTGCAACATCTGTCTTAAATGATGAAAAAACTAGTCCAGTTACTCCAGAGTTTTCAAACTCATCTTGACGCACCCCTAGATTCAAACGCAAGTCATCGGTTACTTGCCATTCATCTTCTATATACCAGGCATTTAATTCTGTGGTAAAACCGCCACCACCAACAAATACGCGGTCGAACACATAGTCTTGGGCAGCACCAGTATTGTTAGTATACAAATTTCCGGCCGTTCCTTGAATGCTGCCGTTTGGTGCTAGAGTGGCGTAAGTCCATGCATGTCCGGTAATCGGGGCTGTAGTATGAAATGTTTCACGCTCTTGCTTATCGTAACCTACGCGAACTAAATGGTCCTCGAAAGCATATTCCACATCAATTCGTAGCTGCTTATTATTGTCAGTGTTTTCGCCGGTCGTACCGCCTGATCCACAACTTGTAATGAGTTGAGATGCTGGAACTTGTCGATTATCTAGTACTGTAGGGCAATCTAGGTTGCTCGGCGTATTGGTATACTCAGTTTCAATTTCACCGTACATAGCTGAAACCGTTAAATCATCGGTGATATACCCTTTGTAGGTTAAGCTTTTAAGCTCCCCCCCTCTTGCGCGAATAGTGTTTTGTACAGAATCGCCTATGACACCATTATCGGCATCAAATAAAAAGGTCTCAGAAACAGTGTCACTGCGGTCAGAGTAGGTAAATAAACTGAGTTTATGATCATCCGTTATAATCCAGTCTACTTTTGCTCCCCAAAACAGGTTGTCACTACCGCTTGAACTACGCTTCACATAATTGTCATCCAATGCATATTGTTGACGACCACTAGATTGAAAGCCAAAGTTATTGTCAATATCTCGTGGATTGACTAACGCATAAATAAACAATGTATCCTCAATGATGGGACCCGAAGCAGAAACGGTATATTCAAATTTGCTGTATTCATCCATGCTTTGATTACGAAATACTGAAGGGCCATTTGCGCCACCTGCGGTATAAGAAATTCCGCCATCTTCACGTAGAGATTTTGGTGTAAATAGTGCAGTGGCCGCAAATTCCCAGTCATTGCTGCCACTTTTAGTGACTGCATTAAGTACCCCACCTGTAGTCCGACCAAATTGAGCTGAGTAGCCACCTGTTTTAACTTGGAATTCTTTATAAAACTCAAATGGAACTGAACCACAACCTAAGCCTTGGCTAGTATTGGTTACTTCCATACCATTGATATAACAAGAGTTTTCAGCAACAGATGCACCACCAAACGAAGCTAAACCTCCCGAATTGGGTGAACTAAAGTTGTTTTCTCCTTCTACTGTACCAGGCGCCAACATTGCGATAGCAGTAATGTTCCGAGAAATAGGCATTCTGTCAACATCTAATTCCCCTATCACTAAACCTGAGTCGGTTGACGTTACATCAACTGCAGATATTCTCGCCGATGTCACTTCTATTACCTCTGTCCCCTCATCAGTAAGAAAATTAAATTCTAAGGAAGCATTTGATCCCAATGTGATACGGGCGGTATCTTTGGCGACTAAAGCACCATTTTTGGTAATAGTGATATCGTATTGACCCGTTGGTAGTTGAGAAAATCGGAATGAGCCAGAATCGCTCACGGATACATTTCGGCTTACGCCTGTTTTTGGGTTTGTCGCAGTTACAGCATATTGCGAATAGTCATTTGCTGTAATGGCACCTGTAATATTAGCGGTGGTATTGTCAGCGTAAGCTGGAATTGCTAAGCCTAATGAAGTAGCCACAGCCAAAGCTGAGATACTTTTTTTAAAAGTAGTCATATGTATTCTCCCTATTTGTTCATCTTTTGATGAACAAAATATAATTATGATTATGTGTGATAACACTGTTATCAGGTACCAACTTAGAGACATAGACAACTTTGTACTATTAGCTTTCCACGAGTGAAGGTGGTGACGTGATCACTGGCGGTATATGCGTGTCGAATGGATAGTGAGACTATTTGAAGAGTGCTTTATAAGGCGTAATTACCTTATGAGGATTTTAATATTGCAGTCAAAAGCTTAGTATCCTAACTGTCAGGCCGTTTTTTTAGGGAATCATTTTTGTCGGACGAGTTCAGTACGTGATAGGCGACACTAAATCAGTGATAAAAGGTATATATCTCTAATCTGTGATTCAGTAATATTTTGCTTTCATGGGTAACGCCTCTCTTCCAACACACTCCTTATAAAAACTTAATGAGGGCATGTTTACTATTATGTTTAAACTGTTTATTAAAAATATTCCTCCTAGAGTGTTTTGGTTGGCGAATATTTTATTCTGGCTAGTCCTCAATACCATTGCTGCTGACAGTGCTCATAGAGCCAGTGTTCGTAATGCTCGCCCAAGTGTTTGGATAGATTGGTGGCTGGATTATTTACCTTGGTGGGGAAATTGGGCGTTGATGGCGCCGCTAATATGTGCGGCAGTCATGTCCATTGAATCTTCTAAACATGCTCTATTAAAGAAAATATTACTACATTTAATTTCAGCTTTGGTGTTGATGGTTTTTTATTGGACACTCACTCTAATTGAAGTAATTTTAATTAGTAATCAAGGACAATTAACTTTCGAAGAATTTCAAATTAGTGTCGGGCGCCTATTGTTAAGCCCAATGCACATGGATGCTTTTGTTTATTTGACTGTGGCTAGTGCTGGTCTAGCTCAAAGTTATTATGTCAAAAGTCAAGAATACGCACTTACCAGTCAGCGATTATCTAATCAGCTTCTTAAGGCTGAACTCCATGCACTGAAATCCCAGTTAAACCCTCATTTTCTGTTTAATACTTTAAATACAATATCTGGATTAGTACGACTCGATCAAAAATCAGGCGCGGTAAAAGCGTTAAGCGAATTAAGTCAGATGTTTCGCAGCGTATTAGAAAACCAGAACAAGCAACTCACTTCTCTTAGTAACGAAATGGAATTTATTGATTGTTACCTTGCCATTCAGAAGCGCCGATTTGAAAGCAAAATTTCATTAGAGGTTGATGTAGCAAAAGAATGTCTGGATGCTCAGTTACCTTTTATGTTGTTGCATACCTTAGTAGAAAATGCCGTACAACATGGCTCACAACTTGAAAGCAACGATAACATGATGAAATTAGTCGTGTCCCTAAGAGACGGAAATTTGCATATTCGCTTGGTAAACAAAGCTTCTACAGGAGACGACCACAAGGGGTTTGGCATTGGATTGCAAAATTGTCGTAAAAGATTACACCATATTTACAAAGATCAATATGTCCTTCAGTCTCATGAAATAGAAGATGGATATTTTGAAACACTTTTATCCTTACCTGCTGGAGGTGCAAATGTTTAAAGTACTAATTGCCGATGATGAACATATAGCACGCAAAATTATAAAGTTGTTGCTAAATGATCAACCAGATATGACAGAAGTATATGAAGCCAAAGATGGTACTCAAACCCTTGAACTTGCGACTAAATACCAACCTGACATCATATTTCTAGATATTCAAATGCCAGGAAAATCTGGTATCCAACTAGCAGAAAACTTACCTTCAGATTGTGTGGTCATTTTTGTCACCGCTTACGACAAATATGCCGTAGAAGCTTTTGAGTTATGTGCAATCGACTATTTGCTCAAACCGTTTCCAGACCAACGCTTTTACACGGCTTTAGAAAAAGCCAGAAGACACATTCAGGAGCAAAAGCATAGTAATCATTCCCAAGCGAGTGAGTTGCTTAAGCACTTAGACGAAGAAAAAGGGCTTGAATATAGAAGCCGCCTAATAGTTAAAGAGCCAGGCAGGATCCGTATCATTGAAGTACAACATATTAATTTTATTTCCGGAGCAGGCAATTATGCTGAGGTGCACTTATTTAATGGAACTTGCATATTACATCGTGAGACCCTAACCAAACTTGAAGCTCAGTTAGATCCCAATCAATTTATTCGTATCCATAGATCATCTTTAGTGCGCAAAACTAGTATTTGTGAATTAAAACCAAACGATAACGGTGATTACTCCGTCGTGCTGAAAAGTGGCGATGCATTAACTCTGTCTAGACGTAATAGATCGAAACTTGCAGAGTTACTTGTTTAAAACATATACATTTTGTAAATTTCAACATGAAAGTTATTGTTGCTGTCAATTAGGTTTGGTGTAATTGTAGTCAATCAAGTGATCGTCAAGGAACAAGGTTATGGGTTCAAGAATACATTTAGTCGCCGCGGTTATCGCTGTACTTTCAATTAGCTCAGCGAATGCTCAAGACCAATGGGCGGATACTAAAATCACCAGCCAAGCTGTGAGTGGTTCAGTACATATGCTGCAAGGTATGGGTGGCAATATTGGCGTGTCAGCAGGTGCAGAAGGCATATTAATTATAGACGACCAATTTGCTCCTTTAGCCGAAAAAATTGCCTCTGCCATAGGTGATATTGCTAAAACGCCAATGAAGTATGTGGTTAATACGCACTATCATGGCGATCATACAGGTTCGAACGCTTATTTTAGCGAAGTCCAACACAGTACTATCTTTGCTCATGACAACGTTCGTAAACGTTTAGCGGCAAAAGATGATCACAAACATGCCGAATTACCTGTTGTGACTTATCAACAGGGCGTGACCTTTCATTTCAATAACGACACTATTAAGGTCATGCATTTACCCGCAGGACATACCGACAGCGACAGCGTTGTTTGGTTTGAGAAGGCCAATGTGTTGCATCCAGGTGATTTGTTTTTTGAAGGGCGTTTTCCTTATATTGATTTAAACGGTGGCGGTACAGTGGCGGGTTATATTAAGAACGTGACTCAACTTATTGGTATGTTAAAAGAGGGAACTAAAATTATTCCCGGTCATGGAAATTTAGCCACAAAAGCCGACTATCAAAAAGCCTTAGGGATGATTGTTGATACCGCTTCTATGGTAAAAAGCATGAAAACCAAAGGTGTAAGCCTTGAAGATGCCGTGACACAAGGTTTAGGTGAAAAGTACCAAGACTGGTCTTGGAGTTTTATAACCGAAGAAAAGTGGATAACCACTTTATATAAAGGTCAGTGAATCATTTAACATCTATGGATCCCCGCTAAAAGAATGCGGGGATGACGTTTCAGTCATTTATTGGTAGTTGAGAGTTCAGACTTACTGTTTAACCTGAAAAAGCGTGGATCCCGGCCTAAAAGCACGCTGGAATGACAAAATATCAACCTAGTTCAAACACCACCAGCACTGTCATCCCCGAGTGCTTTTATCGGGGATCCATACTTTTTAAATTAACCCCAAATCCAGCTCTCAACTAAGGCTATTTCTTAAAACGTCTTTCACCAGCGATCCAAGTTTCAAGCACTTGGGTTTTCCAGATATCTTGTGGCGAAATAGTGAATATATCTTGGTCAACCAAAATAAAGTCAGCCCATTTACCTTGAGTTAATCCACCCAATATTTTTTCTTGATGAGCCGCATAGGCAGCATCTAAGGTAAACCCTTTGAACGCTTGTGTAACAGTTACGGCTTCGATGGGGATCCAGCCCTTATCTGGGGAATTATTCCTATCTTGCCTTGTTACGGCTGCATGTAGCCCAAAAAATGGATTAGACAGTTCTACCGGAAAATCAGAACCAAAAGCCACAGGTGAGCCTTGTTTTAAAAAGCTTTGCCACGCATAAGCACCTTTTAAACGGTCTGCCCCTACTCGGTCTTCGGCCATATTCATATCGCTAGTGGCGTGAGTGGGTTGCATAGAAGGAATAATGCCTAAACTTTTAAAACGTGGAATATCGTCCACGTTAATGATTTGCGAATGTTCAACACGGTTACGTTGTGATTTGCCACCTAAACGATCAAAGGTATCTGAAAACTGATCTAAGGCTAAACGATTGGCTCTATCGCCAATAGCATGAAAGTTTAGCTGAAACCCGTGGCCTAACACTAAGTCGAATAGTGGTTTTAAGTCTTTTTCACGGGTGACTAGCAATCCTTTGTTATGGGGATCATCTGAATAAGGTTTTAGTAGTGCGGCACCACGGCTACCTAAAGCGCCATCGCCGTAGGCTTTAACACTGCGTATAGATAACCAATCGTATTGATCTTGTACATGGCCTGTTTCTAACAGCTGTTTTAAAATTGGCGATGTTGCGGCAATCATAGGATAAATGCGCACCGGCAATGAATGTTCACTGACTCTTTTTTTGAAATAGTCGTATACCTTTTTGCTGATGCCAGCATCGTGAACACTGGTGATACCTTCGGATAACATTTGTTTTCCGGCGGCATCTAGTTGCGCTTTTAAGGTGTTTTCAGAAGTTTTGGGCAAATGTTTATAAAGCAAACTTTCGGCATTATCTACCAGTATGCCGGTGGGATTGCCTTGTTTATCTCGAACAATTTTACCACCGGGAGGATCAAGGGTGTCTTTAGTAATGCCGGCTATTTCAAGGGCTTTGCTATTGACCCAACTTGCATGTCCATCTACTCGTGACAACATCACAGGTTTATTTTTTACATATTCATCTAACATGCTAGCCGTGGGAAAAGTTTTACTTGGCCAAAGTACTTGATTCCAGCCTCGCCCGATAATCCATGGTGAGTCTTGTTGTTTTTTGGCATAGGCTTGCACCATTTTTGCCGCGTCTAACGCTGTTTTGCTCTCTCGCAAGTCTACTTGCAGTATGGACTCTCCTAACCCTAACACGTGTCCGTGAGCATCGATTAGTCCTGGCAACATGACTTTATTCTTGCCATCTATATAGGTCGCGTCTGCATAGTCTTGCTCAAGCTCTTTGCCTCCAATGGCTACCACTTTTCCACCATCAAACACTATATTTGAAAATTGAACCAATTTACCCGCATTGTTGAGGGTATAACCTTTTACGTTGCCAATTTGACTAGGTGCTGCCAACACTAAGGTGCTAACAAAAAACAAACAGATGATAAGTACTTTTTTCACGTGGACTCCTAAAATGAGATGTTCTTAGTGCTAGTTTTCAGCTAGCGTTAATTTCTTTAATGGCAATCGAGTAGCACATTCACTAAGGTTACCGAACCAAAATAACGTCCCACAATTTGGCTTCTGCTATTTAAAACAATGGTTTGGTTGATACCTTTAGTCAATTGATGTTGCTGACGCAATTGATTGCGACTACGGCCACTAATGTCAATATGAGGTTGAGTTTTACGCCAATTGTTCAAATCAATAAAGTGAATATTTTTTCTATCAATTTGCCTACTTAATTGGGATATTTGATCATTAAAACTTTTATTTTCAGAACCTTTTAATGAATAAATAATGACACAAGACGCGTTATCAAAAAGCGGGCTTTGCCCATGACTTGAGGACGATAATAATGTTAAAACGCTTAATATGATAACTACCGAAAATATCCGCAATCTTGTAATCCCATTATAAGATTTTATCCAAAACACATTTTTCCTATACCTATACTAAATCAGTTTTTAACTGTTAAATCAACAAACTAGGCACTTGGTGTAAGTGATCATCTTGCCATACTCTAAGCATTTTTTGTTGATCTATATTACCACCAGACAATATCACTAATACTTTTTGCTTGGTTGACTGCGTTTTGAGCCATTCGACTACGGCTCCCATACTCATAGCACTAGTAGGCTCTACATGAATTTTAAGTAAGTGTTGTAACCACTGAGTCCAATAGGCAATCTTTGTTTCGTCAATTTCATAAAAACCATCTAAAGCCTGTAAAAACGGAAAGGTTAGTTCTCCTACGGCTAAGGTTGCGGCACCATCAGCTAAGGTATCTGGCTGATTTTCCAGTGATTGAATAACACCGGTTCGAATAGATCTAATAGCGTCGTTTGCCACCAGAGGTTCAGCTCCTATAACACTTGCCTTAGGATAGAGTGCTTTGGTAGTCACCAACGAACCAGAAATTAATCCACCACCGCCTACGGGAGCAAAAACGCTATCGACTTCTCCTGTTTGTTTTAGCGCCTCGAGTGCAGCGGTGCCTTGGCCGGCAATAATGTCATAGTGATTAAACGGAGGCATCCACAGCACACCATTTTTTTTGGCTGCTTCAGCTACCTTTTCATCGGCTTCTTTACGAGATGCACTTATGTCCAGCTTTGCACCATAATACTCGGTGGCCGCAGCCTTCACCTTAGATACATTTTGAGCACTAAAGATAGTGGCTTTCACACCAAGTAGCTTTGCCGCGTACGCCACCGCTTGGGCGTGATTACCCGAACTACTGGCCAAAACATGTGAACCAAGTTGCCCGTTTTCTCGTGCCTTAAGCATCATATTTATGGCACCACGGAGCTTAAATGCACCTGTTTTTTGCAAACATTCTGCTTTAAACATTATGTTATGCCCTAACCAGTCATTTAATAACTGCGATTCATATACTGGGGTGTTTTTAATAAAAGGCTGGATGCGTTGTTCGGCAGCTTGCACATCGGCAATAGTCACACTGGACATATATAAAAGATCACTATTAATAGTTGCTACAGGAAGCAAGATGGTAGCCTGTAGTTGCTATTTTCGCATCAACATTTATGCTGTTTATTCACTAAAAGTTTGAAGGAAACAAAGATGGGTTTACTCGATGGTTTATTAGGCAATGCTTCTGAAATTGATATCAGTGAAATAGCGGATGAATTGGCACCTATAATTGCTGAAACTGAAAGTATACAACAGGCATTTAAAGAGATTAGAGATATGTATGTGTTCACTAACAAACGCCTTATTTTAATTGATAAACAAGGTATGACCGGCCGTAAAGTGGACTACCATTCGATCCCATATCGCGCCATTACACAATTTAAAGTAGAAACCGCCGGCCACTTCGATTTAGATGCCGAGCTTAAGATCTGGATATCAGGACAAAGCAACCCTATAGAAAAAGAACTTAAGAAAGATACCGTAGTTGGTATCCAACAAACCTTAGCTGCACAAATGTTTGCTTAAGAGTAGCGATCAGAAACGAGTTTCGAGTTTTAGTGCCCGCTAGGGCATAAAAAAGCATGCGCTGGCGCTTTCTGACCTCCATGTCAGTTTTGACTCGAATCCCTTCGAGCCAACTACTCTTTTGCAACAGCGCAAAAGAGTAGCCAGAAAACGCCGCCGCTATTAAAGTTCTTAACCGCACAAAAAGACTTATTTTAGGGTCGCTACAAATGTGTCCCTCCAACTTCCGCTCAAATGACGTCGTGTCATTTGCCCCTAAAATAAGCCTTTTTGTGCTGAAACTTTACAGGCGAGAAAGCAGTGGCGGCGCCACCCAAAGAAATAAAGCTTTGTCGGCAAAGCCGATGCGCTTGATTTACCCTCGAATGAATGCTCGCCGTTTATTGTTTCAATTTGGGAGGTTAATCGCCAGGGATAGGCGATTAAGCGGTGCGCCGTCTGGAACGGCTCAGCGCGACCTGCCAAATTGAAACAATAAACGGATGAAGAGCATTGTGTCGAGCGGCACTTTTTGCTTACTTTTTGCTGCTGTTGGTAAAAAGTAAGTCGCATAGAAGGGATTCTATGTGAAAAACGATAGGGATATCGTGCCCGTTTAGGGCATAAAAAAGCATACGCTAACGCTTACAGGCATCTCGATAACTGCTCCTGCGTTATTCTACCTTCCGCCATCCATGGCGGTCTCTTGTCTGTCTCAAATTTAGGATCCCAATACCAAACTTGCTACTCCATGCCTAAGTGCTTATCAAAGAAATTAGTAATGGTTTTGTACAAGTGAATTCCGGTATTCTTACCGCGTATGCTGTGTTTTTTGCCGGGATAATCCATGCTTTCGAATGGGATAGCTAAGTCTTGCAGGTGTTTGTAGAGCTTAGTGCTGTTGGTAAAAAGCACGTTGTCATCGGCCATGCCGTGATAGATCAGCAAATCCCCTTTAAGATCTTTAGCATAGGGAAATACCGATGCTGCGGCATAGGCACCTTTATCAGTTTTAGGATGTCCCATAAAACGCTCGGTATAATGGGTATCGTACAAGCCCCAATCGGTAACAGGTGCACCAGCAACCCCCGCTTTGAAGTAGTCTGAGGCTTTAAACATCGCCATTAGGCTCATGTAACCGCCGTAACTGTGGCCGTGCACACCAATTCGTGATGGATCCACATATGGCAAGCTATGTAAAAATTTTACACCTTCGATTTGATCGGCGACCTCAACACTGCCCATTTTTTTGTATATAGGATCTTCGAAAGCTTTGCCCCTCGCTTCCGAGCCTCGGTTGTCGATACTGAAGACCACATAGCCCTTGTTGGCCCAATATTGCATCAATAAACCGCGATTTCCACCCCAACTATCCTTCACCACTTGCGCACCTGGGCCGCCGTACAAATACACGATCACAGGATGTTTGCCTTCAATTTTTGCTGGCTTATACAAACGATAGAATATTTCCGTGCCATCTTGGGTATTAAAGCTGGCAATAGTAGGTTTTATCCAATTTGCTTGATAAGGCTTGAGCGGGTGATTATCGTCTATTTTATTTTCACTCAACCAAGTTAACTGCTTACCTTGTGCTTGGTGTAAGCTAACTTGTTGTGGAGTGTTGGTAGTAGAGAAGTTATCAACATAGACACTGGCATCTTGGCTAAAGGAAATCTTATGGAAACCACTACGTTTGGTAATTTTAGTGATGGCTGCACCATCGAAGCCTACCTTATATAAATGGCTTTGTGTGGGGGTGTCGGCACGGCCAGTAAAGTAAATCACTTTATTCTTTTGATCGATAGCCTCTACTTCATCCACTACCCAATCACCTTTGGTTAGCTGACGCACTAGCTCGCCGTTGTTTTTGTGTAAATACAGATGTTTGTAGCCATCTTTTTCAGATGCCCAAATAAAGTGCTGCTTGTCGTTTAAAAAACGTAGATCTTTGTTCAAATTAACCCAAGTGTTACTTTTTTCTTCGAGTAACGTGCTTTGTTTTTTACTGGATAAATCAAATGCTTTCAGTGCCAAATATTGTTGACTGCGATCTTGCACTTGATAGGTCAGCTTAGTGCTGTCTTTCATCCAATTTACTCTAGCCAAGTAAATATCTTGCTCGTCACCTAAATCTACCCAGTTTTTTTGCAAAGAGGCTAGGTCAAGCACGGCTAATTTAATCAAGACATTATTAGTGCCCGCACTAGGGTAACGTTGCTTAATCATTTTTATAGAGTCCGCATATATCTCGCTGCGGGTAATTTGCTCAACTGGCGATTCGTCTATTTGGGTAAAGGCAATATGTTTCTCATCTGGCGACCACCAATAACCTGTCATTCGGCCCATTTCTTCTTGTGCTACGAATTCCGCCATAGCATTTTTAATAGGCCCATTACCATCATGGGTTAAGCGAGTTTCTTTGCCACTTTTAATGTGTTTGATATATAAGTCTTGGTTTCGAACGAAAGACAAGTAATTGCCCTTTGGTGACAACTTGATATCAGTTTCAAACTCTGGGGTTTGCAATAACTGCTGCGCTTTTTTATCACCTAAAAGGTAATAATAGGCATCACCCGCTAGCGGGAATAACAAGGCACTAGCATCATTTGACCATTGGTAACTGACAATACCAGACCCACTTAGACGCAGACGTTCTCGTCGTGCTTTTTCCTCATCGGATAAGACTTCAGGCCCTGAACTCAAGTCATCAGAGTCAAATAACAACTGCGTTTTAGCACTTTTTATATCGTACTCCCATAAATCTAAGCGTTCATAATCAGATTCTTTAGCTTGTAAAAAAGTCACGCGTTTGCCATCGGGAGAAACTTTCAGTTTTTTTTGAGATGCCCCCTGCAAGCTCGGAGACTGGAAGATACGTTCAATACTAAGTGTTGATTGCGGTTGATTATTGGCTGTTACATTGACAGACCAGACTGCCAAACCACTGACTAAAAGCCAAGAAAGTTTATTCATTCACATTTTCCCATTACTGTTTGTTCTTACCTCCAAGAATTAGGATAAGATACTTTATTATAATAAAGGCCAGTGACAAACGGGCCATTCGGCATATTGTAGGGATTTATTGCCTACAGGTAAAATCACAGGGTGAAAATGTTAAAAACCGCTTTAGTTTTAGGTGCAACAGGCTTAGTGGGTAAGTCCTTAGTTGAACAACTGTGTGCAGATAAACGCTATCAAAGGGTCACTTGCTTGATCCGAAAGCCACTGCCTAAAGATTATTTCGCCGATAATTCCCATAAAGTGCAAGCAATAGTGGTTGATTTTGAGCAGTTACAGGATTACCAAGGCTATTTTTCCGCAGCGCATATCTATGTGTGTTTAGGCACAACCATTAAGCAAGCTGGCAGCAAGCAAGCGTTTCGCAAAGTCGATTTCGAATATGTGCATGTGGCGGCGCAGCTGGCTAAAACCCTAAAGGCCGGCAGTTTTGTGTGGATTTCTTCGGTTGGAGCCAATGCCCATAGCCCTAATTTTTATTTGCGGGTTAAAGGTGAGCTCGAAAATGCCATTTTAAATATGCCGGGTTTACCCAACGCCGCAGCGGTAAGACCTTCGTTATTGTTAGGTGAGCGCAACGAGATGCGCCCCGCCGAGAAACTCGCCGCCATGTTCAGCCCTCTCATCTCGCCGTTTTTACTCGGCGGATTAAAAAAGTATCGGCCGGTGCAGGCGGCAGAAGTCGCGACTCATATGATCCGTTTACAGGTATTCTAAGATGGGATTTAAGTTCAAGCAGTTCACTATCGAAGATCAAGCTTGCGGAATGAAAGTCGGCACCGACAGCATTATGCTGGGCAGTTGGGTACAAACTAATCATCCCCAGCGCATTTTAGATATCGGCACCGGCAGTGGCTTGTTAGCCATTATGTTGGCGCAAAAAACACCTGAAAGTTGCTTGATTGATGGTATAGACCTAGATGCCGCCGCTATCAAACAGGCTAAAATTAATGGTCAGAATTGCCCATGGACCCAGCGCTTAACTTTCTATCACACTAGCCTGCAAAATTTTCAAACGGATCAAGCCTATGACTTGATTATCAGTAATCCGCCATATTTTTGTACTAATAAAACGGCCAATAAAACCCAAACCTCACCGAGCCGCACCCAAGCAAGGCAGACAGTAGCATTAGATCACGCAACACTTTTACAAGCGGTCGCGCAGCATCTATCTGTTGCTGGCCAGTTTAATTGCGTTCTGCCAGAAAGCGTGGCACATCAATTTATTGATGAGGCACAAACACTAGGTTTGCATTGCACTCGGGCTTTAGAGGTGCAACCAAAGCAAGATGTTGGTATTACGAGACTTTTACTGGCGTTTAAGCGCACTAAAACGCCTACAGCTACTGAAAACATCAGTATTTACAATCAGTTAAACGAATATTCAACAGACTATATCGCCCTATGCAAAGATTATTATCTTAATTTTTGACAGTTTTTACCTTAATCCTCTATCTTTTTATAAGTAGTACTTAACAATACGCGCTTTATCTGGGAGGAATGATGAAAACATTTGAATTACCCAAATCGATCTCTTCTTTGGCGAGCCAGCTACAAATTGTACAAATGGTGTGGCAGAACGTGGCGGTTCAAATCCCCAAATTTGCGGTTTATGCCATTATTGAAAAACCTGTATTTCATAAAGTGGTGATTAGACGGGGCAGGAAAATTGGCCTTTTAACTTTGTCGCGGTATACCATCCCTGTTCTCGATCCGTTTCGAGGTGATATTGATTTTTATCCCAACTACGCACTGATTATTAGCCATAGTCGCGGCAACTGTTTTGGTTTATATGGCTACCCTGCCGATCACATTGAGCTAGATAAACAACTTTCAGCAACCAACGGGGCTGTGGGGAAGATTGTTAAGCACTATTTATAGCTTCAATAGACCATATCTGGCACTAGGCATCTCTCACTAGGCCTTTTTCAATGCTACGCACTAACCTTTGGGTTAAACGATTATCGACTTTTACATCTTGTTGGGCTTTTTCTTGCTGTTGTTGTAGCGCCCACTCAATATGTTCTTTGACCATTTCTGTACTATGCAGCAATGCAGCTTGCAAGCTAGAGACTATTTGCTCGGAATAAGGGGCATTACCTAAGCCTACCGCTAAATTACGTTGCCAACGCTCAAACCCAATGCGCCTGATAGCTGATCCTTCGGTATTTTTAAGAAAGGTCGCTTCATCCCATGCAAATAATTGAATTAGTTCCTGACTCATTAATTTTTGTCTGGGGTGAAAGTCTGTTTCATCGGTAATATTGGCGTAACGGTTCCACGGGCAAATGAGCTGACAATCATCGCAGCCATATACGCGATTGCCAATCAAAGCCCGATACTGCTCAGGAATGGCACCTTTTTGCTCTATGGTTAAATAAGAAATACAGCGCCTTGCATCAACCACGTATGGTTCAACAATTGCTTGAGTAGGGCAAATTGTGAGACAAGCGGTACAGCTGCCGCAGTTTTCACTTACCGCTTTATCCACAGGTAAGGGAATATCAACAAATAGCTCACCTAAAAAGAACCAAGAGCCTGCTGCCTTGTTTATAGTAAGTGAGTGCTTACCGGTCCACCCTATTCCGGCTTTTTCGGCAATGGCATGCTCAAGCACCGGAGCAGAATCCACAAATGGCCTAAAATTCAACTCGGCGCATTCGGTTTTGATTTTTTCACCCAGCTTTTTGAGGCGATTTCGTAATAACTTGTGATAGTCACGACCAAGGGCATAACGGCTAATATAGGCTTGTTGTTTATTTTTGAGGGTATGGGCGAACTTAGCATCCGGCGGTAAGTAATCCATTCTGACACTGATAACTCGCAAGGTGCCGCTTAGCAATTCTGCCGGTCTGGCGCGCTTCATGCCGTGTTCCAACATGTAATTCATTTCCCCTGCATAGCCATTTTCTAGCCATGCTTGTAGGTGGGACTCATGTTGTTGTAGATCAACATCGCAAATCCCCACTTGCTGAAAACCTAGCGCTTTACCCCAAGCCTTGATACTTTCAGCTAAAGATAACAATTGGGAGCTGTTGAGTGATGACATTGACAAACCTGTTAACCGAGCAAGCGTCGCAGAGTTTATCACATAAAATTGTGAGTTCAGAACAAGTCAAAGCCCTTGAGCCAATAGCTGCACAAAATGCCGGCTGCAGCATGTTTGCGTTAATGCAAAGAGCGGGCGAAGCGGCGCTTAATGCTCTACGACAGCAATGGCCACAGGCCAACAATATTGTAGTGCTGGCCGGCAACGGCAATAATGCTGGCGATGGCTACATTTTAGCCACATTAGCCAAACAACAGGGTATGAATGTGGTGGTTATCTGTCAGCAAATACAAAAAGAATTAACCGGAGATGCAAAACAAGCCCAAAAGGCATGGCAAAACATAAATGGTGCCACTCAGGCATTCGCTACCTTCGAGCCGAGTCAATATGATCTCATCGTTGATGCCTTATTAGGCACAGGGGTAACCGGTGCAGTTAAACCGGCTTTTCAATCTGTTATCAATCACGTTAACCAAGCTAAGACCCCTGTTCTCAGCATTGATTTGCCCTCTGGCATGCAAGCCAATACTGGGCAAGCCTTACCTATTTGTATTAAGGCAGATTTAACTGTCACTTTTGTGGCCACTAAGCCAGGTTTAGTCAGCGGTATAGGCAAAGCATATTGCGGCAAACTGGTTTTCGCTGATTTAGCTGTAGGCTCTGAGTTTTTCGCCTTAGCAACAGGCACTGCACAATTAGTAAGCTGGTCAATGTTGCAAGCACTCCCAGTAAGACAAGCACACCAAAATAAAGGCTCTTTTGGTAAACTATTGTGTGTGGGTGGTAACCAAGGCATGGCAGGAGCAATACGCCTTAGCGCCGAATCCGCACTACGCTGCGGTGTGGGTTTGGTGAAAGTGCATTGTCATGAATCCAGTAAACTCAGTATCTCAGCCAGTTGTCCTGAAATAATGTTGACTAATAACAGTCTTGCAGCAGCGCTAAAATGGTGTAGTTGCATAATAATTGGCCCGGGATTAGGACAAGATGAATGGGCCCAGCAGCAGTTTTTCCAAGTATTAACGCACCTCAAACAACATCCTAAGCCAGTAATCATCGATGCGGACGCTATCAATTTGCTGGCAAGTAACAAAGAGGATCGAGACATTCTCAATACCTTGGCGCAATTACCAGCTTTAGTGTTAACCCCTCATCCTGGAGAAGCCAGCCGCTTATTAGGGTGCACTATCTCTCAGATTGAAAACAACAGATACCTTGCATCTGAAAATATCGCCCAAGAATTTCAGGCGGGCTGCGTACTAAAAGGAGCAGGTACTATCATTCACTCCCATAATGTTCAACAAAAGCCTCCATGCTGGATATGCGTTGGTGGCAACCCTGGCATGGCAACGGCTGGTATGGGTGATTTATTAACTGGCATTATAGGCGCTTTTCTGGCCCAAGGATTAACGGCGCAGCAAGGAGCAGTATATGGTGTATGTGCCCATAGTGAAGCTGGCGACAGAGTTGCCAACCAATACGGTCAACGTGGTATGATAGCGTCAGATTTATTGCAACCTTTACGAGCCATTGTTAACGGACTATGAGCATTTCTTTATCGCCTTCCGAGGCTAATATAGCCACAACACATTTTGAGCTGACCGACGAAGCAGCCACAGTTGCCCTAGCTGGCAAACTAGCAAAGCATTGCCATCATGGCGTGGTCATTTATCTTGAAGGTGATTTAGGTGCCGGAAAAACCACCTTTAGCCGCGGCTTTATTCAAGCTTTAGGGCATATAGGGAAGGTTAAGAGCCCTACCTATACTTTGGTTGAACCCTATGAAATATCTGGTTGGCGGGTGTTTCACTTTGACTTATATCGACTATCCGATCCTGAAGAATTAGAATTTATGGGCATTCGTGACTATTTCGATCTAGATTGCATTTGTTTGATCGAATGGCCAGACAAAGGCGCTGGCCTCTTGGCAGCAGCAGATTTACACATTAGTATTGAATTTAAACAATCAGGACGAGTGCTATCTATGCAGGCTAAGTCTGCACAAGGCGCCGACTTGCTTAGCCATTTACACTAGAAAAATAATAATGCGAACCTTTAGCTCCATACAACTTATAGCGATATTAACCAGTTGCTTACTGGTGGCTTTCAGCCCTGCAGGTTTTGCCAAAAATACCATTGAAGGACTGCGCATTTGGCCCTCTCCTAATAGTACACGCTTAGTGTTTGATTTAGCCGAAGCACCAAAATATAGCTACTTCACCTTAAAAAGCCCACAAAGATTAGTAATAGACGTAGAAAACACCCCAAAAAATTTCGATTTCAGCCACATAGTTAATGAAAGTAAACTCGTTAAAAAAGTGCGATATAGCACAGCTAAAAATGCTCAATCCGTTCGTATAGTCATAGAATTGAACAAAAAACTCGAAAAGAATATTTTTGCGCTACCACCCACCGCACCCTACGGTAATAGATTAGTAATTGATTTAAACGATCCTATTTCGACTGCGCCACAGATTGTATTGGATTCAAAATCTAGCATCGACAGAGACATAGTGATAGTGATAGATGCGGGGCACGGGGGTGAAGATCCAGGCTCAATAGGCCCAGGTGGCAGTTATGAAAAGAATGTCACTTTAGGCATAGCAAAACGCTTTAAGCATTTGATTAACAAAGAAAAAGGCATGAAAGCTGTGATGACACGCAGCGGTGATTATTATATTTCTCCTAATCAGCGCCCGCAACTCGCCCGAAAACACAAAGCAGATATGTTTATATCCATACACGCCGATGCTTTTACCACACCTCATCCTAGAGGTGCCTCGGTGTGGGTATTATCGATGAAAAGAGCCAATACCGAACTAGGTCGCTGGATGGAAAGAACCGAACGCCACTCTGAATTGTTAGGCGGCGCCGCCGAAATCATTCAAGATACGGCCAATGAACGATATTTGGCCCAAGCCTTACTCGATATGTCGATGGATCATTCGTTAACCACCAGCTACGACGTCAGTCGCGATATGATCAAGCACCTCAGTAAGGTCACAAAACTGCACAAGAAGATCCCGCAAGCAGCCAGTCTTGCGGTTCTAACCTCACCTGATATCCCGTCAATATTGGTTGAGACTGGATTTATTTCCAATCCTCAAGAGGAGAAAAATCTGAACTGGTCAAAGTACCGACAAAAGTTGGCACAATCTGTATTTAACGGACTAAAGCAGCACTTTAAAGACTCACCTCCAGATGGTTCGTTATGGGCCAAATGGAAGCAAGAAAAACGCACTCATAGAGTCCGCAGTGGTGAATCCTTATCCTTACTGGCACAACGTTATAATGTGCAGCTTAGTCAGCTAAAAAAGGCCAATAATCTTAATAGCAATATGGTGCGAATTGGACAAGTTCTGACGATACCTAGCACCTAATTTCATCTTACACTCAGCATAAATACTAGGGTCATTGTTTTGCCAATTCAAATTCTTCCCGCTAGATTAGCTAACCAAATTGCCGCTGGTGAAGTAGTCGAACGACCTGCTTCTGTGGTCAAAGAACTAGTGGAGAATAGTCTAGACTCTGGAGCCACATCTATTGATATTGAAATCGAGAAAGGCGGGCATAAAAAAATACTTATCCGCGACAACGGCAGCGGCATTCCCCAAGACGAACTCCCATTAGCTTTAAGCCGTCACGCCACCAGTAAAATTGCCAAATTAGATGATTTAGAAGCCATTAACAGTTTAGGATTTCGGGGAGAAGCCCTGGCCAGTATCAGTTCGGTGGCACGTTTGACTTTAAGCTCTAAACCTAAAGAGCAAAGTCAAGCGTGGCAAGCTCACTGTGAAGGGCGAGATATGCAAGTGCAACTTAATCCAGTCGCCCACCCCGATGGCAGCAGCGTTGATGTGGTGGATTTATTCTTTAATACCCCTGCCAGACGTAAATTTTTAAAGACCGAAAAAACTGAGTTTAGCCATATAGATGAGGTAGTCAGGCGCATTGCCCTTAGCCGATTTGATGTCAGTTTTAGTCTTAAACATAATGGTAAACTACTGCGCAGATATCCAGCCGTAAAACTGCAAAACACCGAGCTAAAACGCATCAGCGCCATTTGTGGTAACGCATTTTCAGAGCATTGCATCGAGCTCAATAGTCAGTATCAACAACTAGAGCTAAAAGGCTGGTTAGCTCAACCCGATCAAATGGCATCCCATGGTGGCTTTCAGTATTTTTATGTAAATGGCCGCATGATGCGCGATAAACTGATTAACCACGCGGTTCGTCAAGCCTTTGAGGGGCTAGTTGGCGATGAGGTCTCCCTATCTTATGTGCTTTATTTAAGCATAGAGCCCAGTCAAATTGATGTTAATGTTCACCCCGCCAAACATGAAGTGCGTTTCCACCAAGCCCGTTTAGTTCATGACTTTATTTACCGCGCTTTAACTGATTCTTTAAATCAGTTTTTTAAACAAGGACAGCAATCCTCAACTCCTGAAGCAAAAGTGTTGCCACAAGCCATACCAAAACATGACTATATTCAACCCTTACAGCGAGCTAGCGCTGCAACTATGGTTCATGAACAATTACCTCGACATTCCGGCTTTGGCACGCAACACCCTAGCGCCTCTAGAAACCTAACTAGCAAAGATAAGGCGCAACACTTAGTCAATTCTTCAGAGGTTATCAATCAAGCATCGGTAAACTATCAACAACTCATGACCCCTGCCCAGTTAGGCAAGCCTAAGGTTGCGGAACAAAGCCATGCAGCTATAGGGCAATGGCTGCAAATAAACGACAATCAACTATTGGTCAGCATTGCACAACAATTTTATTTGCTAGAAACACAGGCTTTGTATCTGGCTGTTTTATCCCAACTCTATTCAGATACCAAGCCAGTAAGCCAGCCCTTACTGATGCCCATTTCCATATCTGCCACACCAGAGTTACTGGCGAAAGCCAAGTCTCTTTACCAGCCACTAATAGAAAACAGTGTGGAAATTGGTTGGACACCCAACAGAATTATTTTACGTAAAGTACCCGCTGGACTACGGCAGCTTAGGTGGGCAGAATGTTTAGAACATGTGTTGCAATGCAAAGCAACAGATAGCAAAGAAGTTTGCGAGCACCTACTTAGCTGCATTGCCTCGAACCAAGAAATTAGCGTTAATCAAATCCAAGAATTGTGGCAACAGTTTGTTCATATATCGAAAGACTTAGAACACGCAATGTCTCGAATAGGTAAAGTTGTGCCCTTACAAGAATTGTTAAGTACCCATGAAAACAGATAAAAACCAATCCGAGCAAGCTTTACCACCAGCGATATTTTTAATGGGGCCTACTGCATCGGGGAAAACAGCTCTCGCTATTGAACTATGCGAAAACCTGCCCTGCGAAATAATCAGTGTCGATTCTGCATTGATCTATCGTGGAATGGATATAGGCACAGCCAAGCCTAATGCCGAAGAATTAGCAAGAGCACCACATCAGTTAATCGATATTCTCGATCCCGCGCAAAGTTATTCGGTGGCAGAATTTCGCAAAGATGCCCTTTTAGCCATGCAAGACATCACATCGAGGGGCAAGATCCCACTTTTGGTTGGCGGCACTATGATGTATTACAAAGCCTTAGTTGACGGCCTTTCTCCATTACCTGAATCTGATCAAAGCGTAAGACGAGGTATAGAAGCTAAAGCCGAAGAAAACGGCTGGCAAGCCCTACATGACGAACTTGCCCATGTCGACCCAAGTTCTGCAAAACGTATTCATCCAAATGATCCACAGCGCCTAATCAGGGCATTGGAAGTATATCAGCTTACGCAACGCTCAATGACAGACTTGATGGCCACCAAGTCTGCCCCCATTCCATATAACATCAAGCAGTTTTGTATCGCTCCAGATGATCGTAAAGTATTACATCAACGTATTGCTCAGCGTTTTCAAATAATGGTCGATACAGGATTTCAAGAAGAAGTAGAGATGCTTAAAGATAGAGGCGATTTGCATTTAAACTTACCCTCAATTAGATGCGTTGGCTATCGTCAAATGTGGCAGTATCTCGATGGCGATTTTGATTTTAACGAAATGCGTGAAAAATCTATTGCCGCAACACGACAATTAGCCAAAAGACAACTCACTTGGCTAAGAGGGTGGAAAGATCTTCATATGCTTGAAACCTTTGCTTCTGATAATATGTCAAAAGTTCTAAAGCAAAGATAAACAGCCCCCTGTGTGGCCTATACAGCTATATGTTTTTCTGTATAATCATTTTCAGGGTAAAAAATTAATAATAATAAAAAAGGTAATATCATGGCAAAAGGACAATCCCTACAAGACCCGTTTCTTAATGCGCTTCGTAAAGAACGTATTCCAGTATCCATTTATCTTGTTAACGGTATTAAGCTTCAAGGACAAGTCGAATCTTTCGATCAATTTGTCATTTTGCTTAAAAATACGGTTAGCCAGATGGTGTACAAACACGCAATTTCTAC
The DNA here is from genome assembly GCF_937123705.1 of uncultured Paraglaciecola sp. GTDB lineage: Bacteria > Pseudomonadota > Gammaproteobacteria > Enterobacterales > Alteromonadaceae > Paraglaciecola. Next base: position 62,982 of record NZ_CAKZKO010000164.1, read on the forward strand.
CGTTGTTCCATCACGTGCAATTCCAATGCCTACTGCTGGTCAAACGGACGCAGACGACAGTTAAATATGGTTTTAGGAGAGCGGCTTGTTTGACCGTTATGAAGCAGGTGAACAAGCTGTTTTAGTACATGTTGATTTTGCTGATGAAAATAGCAAAGAAGATTTATTAGAGTTGCAACTACTGGTATCTTCAGCAGGTGTGAATGCCATAGATGTAGTCACAGGTTCGCGGCAGGCACCCCAAGCACGTTACTTCGTAGGTAGCGGTAAAGCTGAAGAAATTGCTAATGCCGTCAGAGCCCAGCAAGCTGACGTGGTGATTTTTAATCATAGCTTGTCTCCCTCGCAAGAACGTAACCTAGAGCAATTATGTCAGTGTAGAGTGCTCGACCGCACGGCGCTGATCCTCGATATTTTTGCGCAACGTGCCCGTACCCACGAAGGTAAGTTACAAGTAGAGTTGGCGCAACTTCGCCACATCAGCACGCGATTAATTCGAGGCTGGACTCACTTAGATAAACAAAAAGGTGGTATAGGCTTACGTGGCCCTGGTGAGAGTCAACTTGAAACAGACAGACGATTATTGCGAGCGCGGATCAAAGCGATTCAAAAACGCCTCGATAAAGTACAAAAACAACGTGAACAAGGCAGACGCGCTAGGATAAGGGCGGAGATCCCAACGGTTTCTTTAGTGGGTTATACTAACGCAGGCAAATCAACTTTATTTAATACCATGACAGAGTCGGCTGTTTATGCCGCAGATCAACTGTTTGCCACACTTGACCCAACGCTTAGAAAGATCCAGTTACAAGATGTAGGCGCAGCAATTCTTGCAGACACGGTTGGTTTTATCCGTCATCTCCCCCATGATCTAATTGCAGCCTTCAAAGCAACCCTGCAAGAAACTCAGCAAGCAAACTTGCTATTGCATGTAGTTGATTATTCAGATGATCAGTTTCAAGAGAATACCGAGCAGGTCAATGAAGTGTTAGAAGAGATAAAGGCTGATGACATTCAGCAACTCGTGGTATGCAATAAAATCGATCGCATGGATGGCATAAATGCCAAAATAGACCGCGATGAGTCGGGTATGCCTATTCGTGTTTGGGTGTCTGCCCAGCAAGGAGTGGGAATTGACTTGCTGTATAGCGCCATAACTGAGTGTTTATCACAAAATATGGTACAACACAGCTTATTGATCCCACCGCAACACAGCAATTTGCGAGGGGTATTTTTTGATATGAACTGCATTACCTCACAAGATTATGCTGAAAATGGTGATTGGCAAGTTGATGTACGTATGGAACAAAGAGATTGGAACAGATTGCTTAAGCGTATCGACGTAGATTTAGAGTCATATATAATAAAGCATTAACAATTCAAATCAGAATAAACAATTTTTACAAACTCGTAATGGCCCTACAGCAGAGCCATTTATTGAATTAACTAGTTGGAGAGTGATAATGGCTTGGAATGAGCCCGGTGGAAACAATAATGATCCTTGGAAGAATAAGGGCGGCCGCGATCAAGGGCCCCCTGATTTAGACGAGGTATTTAAAAACTTAATGAATAAATTCGGTAAGTTTGGTGGTGGAAATGGCGGAGCATCTGGGGGCAAGAGCCTAGGTGGAATTGGTTTCGCTGTCATTGTAGGCATTATAGTCATCGGCTGGGTGTTTAGCGGCTTTTATACCATTCGTGAAGCTGAACGCGGTGTAGTTTTACGTTTTGGCGAATTTAGCCATTTAGTTGAACCCGGCCTACGTTGGAAACCCACTTTTGTTGACACAGTGAAACCAGTCGATGTTCAAACCATTCGCTCCATGCCTTCTTCCGGTTCAATGTTAACGGAAGACGAGAATGTAGTCAGAGTTGAAATGGAAGTGCAATACCGCATTCTAGAACCCTATAAGTATAGTTTTGCCGTGACCAGCCCTGAAGAAAGTTTAAGTCAGGCTTTTGATAGTGCCATCCGTTATGTTGTGGGTCATTCAAAAATGGATGACGTTCTAACCAGTGGCCGTGAATCAGCGAGACAAAGTGTTCGTGACGAGTTAACCAGCATAATTGAGTCATACGACATGGGTATCGCGGTGATTGATATGAACTTCAAAGATGCGCGCCCGCCAGAGGAAGTAAAAGAAGCCTTCGATGATGCCATAGCAGCACAAGAAGACGAGCAGCGATTTATCAATGAAGCAGAAGCTTATTCTCGTGAAATTGAACCTCGTGCCCGTGGTCAAGTAAACCGTATGGCCCAAGAAGCACAAGCTTATAAAGAGCGTGTCACTTTAGAAGCCCAAGGTGCTATCGCGCGCTTTGAAGAGTTATTGCCTCAGTACATCGCTGCGCCTGAAGTTACTCGCAGTCGTATCTATTTAGAGTCTATGGAGCAAGTGTACGGTAATACCAGCAAAATTTTGGTGGACACCGAAGGTACAGGCAACATGATGTATTTACCATTAGATAAGATTTTAGATAGACAATCTGGCCCCTCTATCCCTGCTAATATCCGCAGTACATTAGAAGGATTGCGCAATCAGGAATCAGACCCGCAACCGGTAAACAACAATTCCAGAACTGGTCGTTCAAGCGGCATACGTAGTGGGAGAAACTAAGCTATGAAAAATTTTATTGCCTTAATAATCGTAGCCTTAAGTCTACTTACATTTAGTTCTTTGTTTGTCGTAAAAGAAGGTAACAAGGCTATTGTTATCCAATTTGGTAAAGTACAACGAGACAGCGAAACCGATTTAACCCGTGTGTTCGAACCTGGCTTACACCTAAAACTGCCTTTCTTTGATCGCGTAGTGAGTTTAGATGCACGTATTCAAACATTAGATGAAGCACCTGACAGATTTGTCACCTCAGAGAAAAAAGATCTCATTGTCGACTTATACGTTAAGTGGAGAATTGAAGACTTTGCTAAATACTACCTCGCCACTGGCGGTATTAAGTCAAGCGCTGAGGTATTGCTACAACAAAAAGTTAATAACGGACTTCGTTCTGAGTTTGGTACCCGCACCATTCAACAAATTGTGTCTGGTGAGCGCTCCGAGTTAATGGATGAGGCTATGGCACAAGCTTCTACAAGCTCCGATGAATTAGGAATCGAGATTATAGACGTACGGGTTAAGCAAATTAACTTACCCCTTGAAGTACGTAACTTTATCTTTCAGCGCATGCGAACTGAACGTGAAGCAGTAGCCCGCGAACATCGCTCAGAAGGTAAAGAGAAGGCTGAGTTTATCAAGGCCGATATTGATGCCAAAATCACCGTTATGCTTGCAGATGCTGAACGTAACTTACGTAAACTCAAAGGTGAAGGTGAAGCACAAGCGGCACAGATATACGCCGAAACTTATACCAAAAATCCTGAGTTCTATAGTTTCTTGCGAAGTATGGATGCTTACAAGGCCAGCTTTAGTAATAAGCAAGACGTGTTAGTGGTTGAACCAGATAGCGACTTTTTCAGATATATGAAAAATCCTAAAGGAAAATAACACAATTGAATCTCAAGTAGGTTTATGCAACACATAAAAAAGCGCCGAGAGGCGCTTTTTTAATTGAAGCACATAAATCGTATTTAACCCGATCAAGATTTCTGAGTGGTTGATAATTTCCTAAGTACATAATGCAATATCCCACCATGACGATAATAGTACAGCTCGTTGGGTGTATCTATTCGTACTGCCACCTCAAAGCAGACTTTTTCTCCCTCACTATTGATGGCTGTCACTTCAAGTGTTTTTTGCCCTTCACAAACAGCTGGTATTGAGAACTGCTCTTCGCCAGTTAATTTTAGCGATTCAACACTTTGTTGTTTATTAAATTGCAGTGGAAGTATGCCCATTCCAATTAAATTAGAACGATGGATCCGTTCATAACTTTGTGCAATAACGGCTTTGACACCTAATAGAGCAGGTCCTTTTGCTGCCCAGTCTCTGGAACTTCCGGTTCCATACTCTTTCCCAGCCAAAACAATAGTAGGTACTTGCCTTTGCTGATAAGCCATAGCAGCATCATAAACACTCATTTTGTTACCTTCAGGCAATAATCTTGTCCAACAACCTTCAGTACCTGGGGCGAGTAAATTGCGTAAACGAATATTGGCGAAAGTACCACGCATCATCACCTCATGATTACCTCGCCTTGAACCATAGGAATTAAAATCACTGGGAGACACACCTTCAGCTTTTAAATACTCGCCAGCGGGGCTATTTATGGCAATCGATCCAGCCGGAGATATATGATCTGTGGTTACACTATCGCCTAACAATAACAGGCATTGAGCATTATCAATTGAGCTCCCTGCGGGAACTTGTTTACTAATGTTGTCAAAGAAAGGGGGGCGTTTAACGTAGCTGGAATCTGGCCAGTCATACTTTTCACTTGCGACCAAATCAAGCTGCTGCCAATCCTGATTTCCTTCAAATACGTCGCTATACCGAGCTGTGAACATGGCACTATTAATATCTCTATCAATAATCTCTTGAATATCTTCCGCTTTTGGCCAAATATCAGCTAAATATACTGGCTTTCCAGATTGATCATGACCCAAAGGCTCACGTGAAATATCGACACTCATATTTCCGGCTAACGCATAGGCAACGACTAAGGGCGGTGATGCAAGATAGTTCGCTTTTACTTCGGGATGTATACGCCCTTCAAAATTACGATTGCCAGATAACACTGAGCAGGCGGTGATGTCTCCCGCAATGATTGCATCACTAATCTGAGTCGGCAATGGGCCTGAGTTACCAATGCAAGTGGTACATCCATAGCCAACAAGCTGAAACCCTAAGGCATCAAGATCTTCATTTAAACCGGATTTTGCTAAATAGTCCGTTACAACTTGCGAGCCAGGTGCAAAGCTGGTTTTGACCCAGGGCTGAACACCTAATCCACGTTTAATTGCATTGCGAGCGAGTAGACCTGCTGCCACTAGCACCGCTGGATTTGAGGTGTTGGTACAGCTTGTAATTGCGGCAATAACAACTGCACCTTGTTTAAGTACAAATTCTTCTCCATGTAACTGGCAAATAACGCCATCTTCCAGCTTGTTGACTGCGCCTGTAAGTTGCCCTCCTTCATTCTCAAATTGTTCAGCATCATCGCTAGTAGATGGCGTTGCCACGGTTGATTGTAGTGCTAACCATTCGCGAAATTGCTGTCCAGCTTGCGCAACAGGAATTCGATCTTGCGGCCTTTTGGGGCCAGCTATAGAAGGCTCAACCGAATCTAATGTCAATTGTAAGCGTTGATGGTACTGAGCATTTTGCTGAGACTCTGTGCCCCACATGCCCATTTCCTTTAAGTAGCTGACGATGCAGGATATATGATGCTCTTCTCGTCCAGTTAGACGCAAATAGTCAATGGTTTTTTGGTCTATAGGGAAAAGACCACAGGTTGCGCCATACTCAGGCGCCATATTCGCTATAGTGGCTCTGTCTGCCAGAGACAATTGCTCAACCCCCTTCCCAAAAAATTCAACAAACTTACCGACCACATCGGCCTTACGCAGTTGCTGGGTAATTGTTAGAACCAAATCTGTCGCAGTGGTGCCCGTTGGCAATTTTCCCGTTAATTCAAATCCGACAATATTGGGTAACAGCATAGTCACAGGCTGTCCTAGCATGGCAGCTTCGGCTTCAATTCCCCCCACGCCCCAACCTAGTACACCTAGACCGTTTATCATGGTGGTATGTGAATCTGTGCCGACCAAAGTATCAGGATAAAGTACTGGTTCATCGCCGTCATTATTGCAAAACACTACTCTGGCCAAGTACTCAAGATTTACTTGGTGAACTATTCCACGACCCGGTGGAACCACTTTAAAATTATTAAAGGCTTGTTGCCCCCAACGTAGAAATTGGTAACGTTCTTTATTACGCTGAATCTCAAGCTCGGTATTTTTTTGAAGCGCATCATCGGTGGCATAGAAATCCACCATTACGGAATGATCAATCACTAATTCCACCGGATTTTGTGGATTGATTGTATTCGGATCGGAGCCGAGTGACGCCATAGCATCACGCATAGTGGCCAAATCCACAACTGCAGGTACGCCAGTAAAGTCTTGTAATACAACTCTAGATGGAACGAAGGCTATTTCTTTATCTTGCCAGTTATCTAGATCCCATTTGGCTAAAGCTTCGATATCTTCAGTTTGCACAAAATCTGAATCGGCATGCCTTATTAGGTTTTCTAATAGTAATTTGGCGGAAAACGGTAACCGAGAAAGATCAAAGCGTTGGGACAGTGGTTCAAAACTATATATCTGGTAGTGTTGTTCAAGGATTTGAATTTGTTTTTTGAACTGCATTGAATTCGCCATATTTGTACTCCCGAAAAATAATTAGCCAAATTAAAAATTAGTCGATAATTCATTACTACACTAACAAAAAGCATAACATTTAGGTAAGGGGCAATGAGTAATTTTCGAATTGAGCATGACAGCATGGGTAAAGTAAAAGTACCGAAAGATGCCTATTACCAAGCGCAGACTCATCGAGCGCTGGAGAATTTTCAGTTTTCTGATCGCATGTTTCCCCATGCCATAATCATTACATTAATTGACATTAAATCCTGCGCAGCGCAGGTCAACTGCTCGCTGGGACTCATTGACACTAGATTAGCAGACTCCATTCAAGCTGCTGCTAGTCAGGCTAAGAAGTTAGATTTTAGTAAACATTTCCCTCTTGACGTATTTCAAACAGGATCAGGAACCAGTTCCAACATGAATGTTAATGAAGTATTGGCAAAGTTAGCAGCAGACACTATTAACCAAGAAGTGCACCCCAATGACCATGTCAATTTAGGCCAGAGTAGCAATGATGTGATTCCGTCAGCCATCCAAATTTCTGCCGTTCGTTTGTTACAACATTTATATGCGGCTATCACCCCGCTGAATCAGCGACTCATTCTTCTAGCTGATGAACATAGTGACACAGTTAAAACAGGTCGTACCCACCTTATGGATGCAATGCCAATCACATTAGGTCAGGAGCTTAGTTGCTGGCGGATCCAGTTAGACTCAGCCAAGGAACGCATTAAACTGGCTGAGCAGTCGTTGCTTCAATTACCCATTGGTGGCACGGCAGTGGGAACAGGGGTTAACACTCATAAAGATTTTGCGGCCCTTTGCTGTAAAAAATTGAAACTCCTTGACCACCATGATTGGCAGCCGGCTGCTACGCCAGCAGTATTAATGAGCAGCCAAGACCACCACCTCGCACTGATGGCTGCGCTCAAAAATTTAGCCACCTGCTTACTAAAAATCGCAAATGATTTACGCTGGATGAACTCTGGTCCTCAAGCTGGTCTGCAAGAAATCCAACTTCAGCCATTGCAACCTGGTTCATCCATTATGCCAGGTAAGGTTAATCCGGTCATTCCTGAAGCTGTCGCTATGATTGCTGCAGAAATAATGGGGAATGAACAAACGGTTTCGGTCGCTGCGCAATCGAGCAACTTTCAGCTAAATGTCATGTTGCCTATAATTGGCGAGAAGATAAATTCTAGTATCAAGCTACTGACAAATGCTTGTAACGCGTTAACTAAATTAGTTTTTAGTGATTTGCATATTAATAAACAGTCACTCGCACAAAAAGTAGGGAAAAATCCGATGCTCGCCACAGCGCTTAATTCTAAAGTCGGCTACGATATGGCAGCAAAAATCGCGAAAATGGCTATTGATGAGCACAAAACAGTGTTAGACGTCGCCATTAGAGAAACCTCTCTTAGCGAAACCGAGTTGCGAGCCATACTTGATCCTATTGGACTAACGAATACCATTCTAGATAAGTGATTAGCCCGAACTCGGGCTATTGGGTCACTCAAAATGTATAAGCGGATTTGTGCCTTAGACGAGCTTTAAAAGGCTTATACCAAAGGCCACAAGCGTGGCCTTTACTAAGAGTTTATCTGCTATTAAAACTTTGCTCTGTAAACTTTATTCAATGCCATATTCAACCTTTAACTTAGCTACACGGTCGATTGATTCTTTATTCTTCATGATTCGTTGATTTAACTTACGAGTAGCTAAAAAGGTCTCATCCGCTAACAACAGTGCTTCTACATAATTAAGATAGATCTCTTCGTTCTGCATTTTATCCGAGATGGCACGATCATATAATTTAAGAGCATTTTTATACTCTTTCTCGGCTACATGAATTTGCGCTAACGTGTCCAAAGCAGCAGGATTAGTAGGCTCTAGCTCTACGGCTTTTTCACCAAAACCTTTCGCCATCTCTACATCACCTTGCTGCAAATATAAATACGCTAAGTTGTTGTTGGCAATATAGTTATTTGGGTTTTGCTTAATGGCTGCAGCATAAGTTGCCATTGCACCTGTCAAGTCCCCACCAATTTGCCTTTCTGCCAATAGCATTTTTGCCCCTAAATCTTTAGGGTGCTTTTGGTTATGCTGTTTAAGCACATCCAAACTCTTATCAGACTGCTTTAACATATCGTAAGTGAAAACTAACAGAATTAGATTTCTGGAATTGGGTGCAGCATTATAAGCGGTCAGCACGTTGTCTAGTGCAACCTCAGGCTGCTTATTATTTAGTTGAAAACGCGCCAAAAACCCTTTGACTAAAGGTAGGGCTAATACGTTCTCAGGCAATAAGTCATATGATTTTTGAGCGGCTGTATAATCCTGTTGCATCAGATAAAAATGAGTCGCTAGCAATTGCATTTGCACATCGTCTCGGTTATCGAGGTAACCTTGCGCTAATGTTGCTCCTTCCTCAAATTTATTTTGATTATCAAGCGTGAGTAATTTACCTAAGATAGCGTCTTTATCATTTGGCTTTTTCTGTAGCCAAGCATCGTAGTGGGCAATCGCTGCCCTCACTTGATTGGTTTTAATATAACTTTGACCCAAAATTTTCCAGTAAGCTTTTGGTAACTCTTTTTCATCGCTAATGGCAGTCAATAATTCAATGGCATCTGTATAGCCGCCTTCAACCACTTTAACGCGCGCTAATAATAGTCTTTTAGCTATACTTGTAGGCTCGCGCTCAAACGCTGACTGGATTTCTGCAACGCCTAAGGATTTTTGCTCTCCTTGTCTTTTGACTAGGTAATTGGTTGCCAATACCGAAACACTATCTGGAAACTCAGTTAGCAATTGCTTCAGCCTGACATTAGCTTCTTCAGTATTCTTTTGTGTCATAGCCAAGTTAACCAATGCCAATCCAGCAGACGCACTGGAGCTATCTAAAGCCGCTGCTTTTTCGAACTCTGCTTTAGCTTCTACAAATTTTTGTTGCCTAGTATATACATCGCCCGCCAGTAAATAGGGTTTGGCATCATCTGGGCTAGTGTCTTTCCACGCATTTGCTTGCTCTAAGGCTTTATCATACTGTTTGGTGGCAATATAGGCTTGAGCTAGTGTTGTCTGAGCGCTCATCAATTCTGGAGCTTTACTAACGGCTTCTTCTAAGTTGACAATACCATCCAAATTACTAAGTGAAAGTTGCAGTAGACCCAGACGAGTTAAATCTTCTGCGCTGCGGCCAATATTGGATGTTCGTTCTATGAGTACTTTGGCTTCTTTTTCAAACCCATCACGCAACAATTCGTAACTAGCCTTGGCCAGTAACGGGGCATCTTCATCGGTTAATTTATCTAGTTTTCCTAACACATCGCCAGCTTCAGAGGTCATTCCTAACTGCAATTGGCTAGCCGCTAGCAATTTAAGGCCGGGATGGCTATCAGGCAATATTCCTGCAATAAAAGTCAAATGCCGATTGGCCCCTGAATAGTCTTGCATTTGATAAGCCGCATAACCAGCCATCAATCGCAACATCGGATCATCTATGCCCCCTGTAATAGCAACCTCAGCTCGCTTAAGAGCATTTGCGTAGTCTCCTGCTTGGGCACTTGTTGCGGCTTTTAGCTGATTCAACAGAGGGTTTTGATCATTTAGTGTCAGTAAATCATCTAAGTAGGGATCGGCAGCAGTAAATTCCCCTATGTCTACCAACAACTTAGCAAGGACAAAAGCAATCTGTTTATCTTCAGGGTAAAACTGAACGTAGTCTTTAAATACTTCAGCTGCTTCTGCTGGTGCATTAAGGGATAATTTTAACTGTGCGAGTAGTTTTAGCACTTCAGCATTTTGTGGCTCTTGCTCCCGTAGCGTTGAGACAGCCGTTGCTGCTGCTTCATACTCTTTGTCTAACACTTGCAGATACGCAATCGTTAGCCCTCTAAAAACAGAAGTTGTATCAATAATAGCGAGTTCGTTTATTAAACTACGGGCTTCGTCGTTCTTTTCCAATCGAACCAAAGCAATGACTTTGGAATAGCCAATCTCGGCTCTTTCGGCAGGGGTTAAGCCTTTCTCTTTATGCTGCACTTTAGTGATCGCTGAGTAGGCACCTGTTTTCTGATACGCTTGCGTTAAAAGGGGCAACACCTTTGATGGCTGATAACCATACTCTAACGCTCTACCCAGCTCTTTTTCTGCACTTTCAAATTTTTTCTGTTGAATATAAAGCGCACCAAGTTCAAATCTAGCTTGGGCTGACTTTGGGTCAATTTGTACGGCATTTTTTAACGAAACAATTGCCGCCCCAATATCATTTTCTGCCACATATTGTTTTGCATCGCTAATATACTCGTCGCTAGTTTGTTTACCACACCCTGATAAAGCACCTAAAGCAACTATGGCTAATGCGTATTTTAACTGACTAGAATTAAAGCTTTTCATATATGATCCTTGAATAAATTCTGTGAAGGTATAATGACATGTGTTTTTACCTTATGCGACCCATCACCATCAACTTTATGTCATTCCGCATAAATAAATGATTGCTATTATTAACAGCTACTTGGCACTTAGTCTTGCCTTCATGTGTGACTGAAATTAAATAAGGTGCCCCACTTTGCATCAAGTTGAACTTGTGCAGCATTTATGGGTAATGCAGTATATTTCCCGCCACTCTCTGAGACTATACCAAAACGCTGTAATTTGGCCAAAGCATCGGCTATTTCAAAATCTATTTGGAAGTCAAATTGCGCTGCAAACCACAGCTCGACCAGCTCATCTAGTTGTGCACTAGTCATGGCTTTATTGTGAGTAAGCAGTAAGTAATATGCCAGTATGGCTTCCTTGCACTCTTCCTCTTCAGCTGAATCGACTAGATGATGAAAAACCCCTGCGTTATTATCGAGGCTTTTGAAATACAAGTTATCCGCTAAGGCCTTCATAAAGCGCAATTTACGGGTTTTAAATTTATTCCATTCTTTAAAAATGAAACCACCCAATACCCCTGCTCCCACTCCTAACGCAATCAGCTGCTGAGAGCTAATGCTAACTTCCTCTTTACTTAATCCCATCCAATAACCCAGTAATCCGGCTAGTACTATAAGAGACGCGCCCAGTTTGGTCACCAATACCACAGCACCTCCTACAACCGCAGACCCACCAATAATAGCTTTGTCTATGGTTCGCATACGTACCTGGCTATTGGGGAAGAGCATTTCTAAGTCTGCCTTAGGCACATTTTGAAATAGTTTAATTATGGTAGAATCGGGCTTCACAGGCAGAGCCGAGCCTTTGGTTTGATTAAAGTATTCGGCGTCTTTGAATTTGATATATACCGCGACTTTATCGTAATGAGTAAAAGTGATGGATTGTTTGTGTAGTCCCCAAAACTTACTGATAGTTTCGGTTTTATGAGACTCTCCTCGACGATAAAACACCATATCCGCAAAGTCTTCGAACTCAACGGCCAATCTCACCTTAAACAAGGACTCTTCTTGTAGTGCGTCTTGTAAGTCTTTGTCTGTCACTTTTTCAAAATTTGCGGCGTTTAGTACCTCAATAAACCTAGATGTAAAAACACTCTGCTGGGTTTGCGCATTATCCTCGGTAAAATTCACACTAGGTAAGGTATCCGAATTAGGATCAAAAGGTGCATAACTGTCTTTAAGCTCCTCAAGAATTTGGTGATATTCAAAATGTAAGGTACTTATTATCAGCTGACATAGTTGCTTAAATGAATCGACTTGTTCGTAGGGTAAACGGTCGTCGTCTACACATTTTTGTATTAAATCTGTTTTTCTGACTGGGATAAAGCGATCTATATTGATATTAGGTTGCATCGGCAAGCTGATCCTAAAAGCACGTTTTTAAAAGATAATTGTACAGATGATGAAAATTTTCGCTGCATGTTAATCAACCAAGACAACTAAACCACATATTTGCAACATCATTGACAATAAACTTAAAAGTCGGAGCTAACAAAGTGATATTTATATAAAAAAATGCAATTAAACAAAGCATTACATGGTGTAAAGGTTGAATATCGAATATAATTTGACCTTTGAAACCGTGCCGGCTTCGCCTTAAATAATTGTTTTACCGATTTTCGAAATTGTATTACCGATTCAAATAATGCTGTGCCTGCCAGTACCCTGGGAAAATTGATGACTACTACCACATCTGAAATTACATTTAGAGATTTAAACCTACCCGAAACACTGCTACAAGCATTAGAAAAAGTCGGCTATGAAAAACCAACACCTATTCAAGCACAGTGTATTCCTCTTATATTAGAAGGCCATGACCTTTTAGGTACAGCGCAAACGGGTACCGGTAAAACTGCTGCTTTTGCCCTACCTATGTTAGCGAATGTTGATCCTGACGATAAAAACACTCAGCTTTTAGTGTTAGCGCCTACTCGTGAGTTAGCTATTCAAGTAGCTGAAGCCTTTCAAGTGTATGCCAGCTTCTCTAAGAAAATTAACGTGCTACCTATTTATGGCGGTTCTTCTTACGACAATCAAATTCGCCAACTAAGACGTGGCACCCAAGTGGTTGTGGGCACACCTGGCCGCGTGATCGATCACATCAAAAAAGGCACCCTTAAACTCGATAAATTGAAGTTTTTAGTGCTAGATGAAGCCGACGAAATGTTACGTATGGGATTCATAGACGACGTGACCTGGATATTAGGCCATGCTCCAGAAGAGCGCCAAACTGCGCTTTTCTCAGCAACTATGCCTGACCCAATTCGTAAAATAACCAAGCGTTATTTGAGCGATCCTAAGTCAGTGAAAATTGAATCGAAAGTCGCCACAGCCAGTACTATTCGCCAGCGTTATTGCCAAGTGGCGGGTCACCATAAAATGGAAGCCCTGACGCGCATATTAGAAGTAGAAAGCTTTGATGGCGTAATCATCTTTGTGCGTACTAAAACCGCTACTATGGAATTGGCTGAAAAACTATCGGCCCGCGGTTATGCGGTCGAACCTCTTAATGGTGATATTCCGCAAAATTCACGTGAACGTACGGTTGACCGCCTTAAAAAAGGTAAGGTCGATATTCTCGTTGCAACAGATGTAGTAGCCCGGGGTCTTGATGTTGAACGTGTTAGTCACGTTATCAACTATGACGTGCCTTACGATACAGAGTCTTATGTTCACCGTATTGGCCGTACCGGTCGTGCGGGCCGTGAAGGTGATGCAATATTGTTTATTTCACACCGTGAAAAACGCATGTTGTTCTCAATCGAACGTGCTACAAGGCAGACAATTGATGCGATGACTATTCCTTCAATTTCACAATTGAACGAGACCCGTTTGTCTCGTTTCAAAAGCAGCGTGATTGATGCAATTGGTGATTCATCCATTGAAACACTGATCCCAATAGTTGAGTCGATTCAAGCTGAAACCGAGGCCGAGCCAGAAGTGATCATGGCTGCATTAGCCAAAATTGCACAAGGTGACGAACCTCTTATTCTCAAAGAAAGCGACCGCCCTGACTTAAATGCGCGTCCTCCAAGAAATGATCGTAACGACAGAAACGATCGCGGTGGCCGTAACGAACGCGGTGGCAGAAACGAACGTGGCGGTGAACGTGGTAAGCGCGAACGTAAATCTGGTCCACCTAGCGAAGGCATGCAACGTTACCGTATTGAAGTAGGCCACACTCATGGAGTCAAGCCTGGCAACATAGTAGGTGCGATTGCTAACGAAGCCAATATCAGCAGTAAAAATATTGGCTCTATCGAAATTTACGATAATTTCAGTACAGTAGATTTACCTAAAGATATGCCTAGAGCGACCCAAGACACCTTGCAAAAGACCCGCGTTGCAGGTCGTAGTTTAGGTATGCGTGAATGGTCAGATCAACCACCTAAGAAACGTGGTAATCCAGCCAATCGTGACTAGGCTTTTAGCTTATGAAATTGATTAAGGGGCTATTTAGCCCCTTTTTTATGCCTCAAAGTTAATTTAACTAGATCACTAATAACTTTGTGGAATAACAATTCGGATTTTGAAGGTTTTCAGTTCTATAATAAAAAGGCACACTTAGCTCCATTATTTAACGAGTAGCAACAGATGCAATACTTCCCAATATTTTTAGATACAACAGACCTAAACTGCTTAGTGGTGGGCGCTGGAGAAGTCGCCGCTCGCAAAGTAGAGTTACTGTTAAAAACCTCTGCAAGCATCACAGTTGTTGCCCCAATTGTATGCGACACCGTACAGGCCTTTGCTAAAGAAGGGAAAATCAAGCTTATCAATAGAGCTTACGGTGAAGCAGACTTAAGCAACCAGCAAATGGTCTTTGTTGCTACCGATAATAGTGAGTTAAATACCCTAATTCATGACCAAGCGCGGGCCCAAAAGATACTGGTCAATGTGGTCGACAACACGCCACTTTGCCAATTTATTACGCCCTCAATTGTGGATCGCGCACCTATTACTATTGCCATTAGTAGCGGTGGCGTTGCGCCGGTGTTATTAAGATACCTACGCCAAAAACTCGAGTCGGTTATTCCCCACAATGTGGGTTTGTTAGGACAATTTTCCAATAAATTCAGAGGATCTGTTAAAAGACGTTTTAAATCCGTTACCGAGCGCCGCTACTTTTGGGAAGACGTGTTAGAAGGCGATATAGCCGAAAGTGTATTGCAAGGTAACGCACAAGTTGCTCAGCAAAAGTTCTTAACCAAACTAAACGCTACGGATACTGCTAAAACAAGAGGCGAAGTGTACTTAGTCGGTGCAGGCCCTGGCGATCCAGACTTACTCACATTTAAAGCCCTACGTTTGATGCAAAAAGCCGATCTAGTGGTTTACGACCGCCTAGTATCACCAGAAATACTTGAGCTGGTAAGGCGCGACGCTGAAAAAATTTACGTGGGCAAAGCAAAAAGTAAACACAGTGTTCCCCAAAACGAAATTAACGACTTACTGGTTAAAAAAGCCTTAGCTGGCAACCGCGTCGTCCGATTAAAAGGCGGAGACCCCTTCATTTTTGGCAGAGGCGGAGAAGAACTCGAAACCTTAGTCGAACATGGCGTAAGGTTTCAAGTTGTACCTGGTATTACTGCCGCCAACGGCGCCGCTAGTTATGCTGGTATTCCTCTCACGCACAGGGATCACGCCAAATCCGTTGTGTTTGCCACAGGCCACTTGCAAGACAATAGCATTAACCTCAACTGGCAAGGTTTAGCCCAACCTGACCAAACCATAGTGTTTTATATGGGATTAACCGGCTTAGCTATTATTTGTGAACAACTGGTTAAACACGGTTTAGCAAATACAACACCCATTGCTATGGTGCAGTCAGCAACGACTACTCATCAAAAAGTGATAACAGGAACATTTAAAGATATTCAACAAAAAGCAGAAGACGCTGGGATTAAGCCACCCGCGCTAATCATTGTGGGGTCGGTGGTGAGTTTACATAAAAAGTTGAATTGGCGAAGTGATAGCTAGTTTCGAGTAAAATACTACTTTGTTATCTTTCCCTAACTTTATTGGCCTTTTTCACTTAGAAATCAAAGCGTAAAAAATCTAGTTTTTTAAACTTGCGTAAATGCAATCACTTAGATGGTATGTTACAAAAGAAAAACATTTTTATGTTGTTCGATTTGGAGTGGCCATGACCGATATACTAAAAGAATTCGCTTTAATTGCAGAAATTATTTCCGCCATCGCAATTATAATATCGTTGATTTTTGTAGGCTTCCAAATAAAGGAAAATACCCGCGCAACGCAAGCAAACGCCTTTCATAGCATTGCCGCTTTAGATATTGATCTTTTATTGAGAATGGGAAGTTCTATAGAATCATCCAAAATAAGTACTCTTTTTCGTGAAAATCCGCAAGCCCTATCAGAAGACGAACTCAACTTTGGATTTTATATGTTTGCAGCAGAAGTGCGACATGTAGAAAATCTATTCATCCAAAAAGAAAGCAATATGATTTCCCAAAGGAGTTGGCAGTCCAGAAAAGCGTTAGTTGAAGGTATGGTTCTTTCGGCAGGGTTTGGCGTTTTGATAGAAGGCCCACATAAAAAGTATTTTGATGGCTCCTTTATAGAGTATGCTGAAAAAACCAGAGCTAAAAATTTATAATCGCAACATAAGATATAGTTCAGACTGTTTTTTTAATCACAAGTGCAAAAGGCTTCTCATGACCAAGATCACTCGCCCAAAAGCAAGCTTTAACAATATGGCAAAAAGTACACCAGAAGATTGGGGCATTATTATAAAAGAGCAGATCCCCTTTGCTGCAAATGGTGGCAAGCGGGTTCTTGAGCACTTGAGTTTACTGGCTGGCGATTATGGTGGCTTTCCCGTTGATAGACTGACCCATTGTTTGCAAACTGCCACACGAGCATATCGCGACGGGCGACCAGACGACTATGTGGTGATGGCTCTATTACATGATATTGGCGACACTTTAGGGGCCTATAACCACCCCGATGTGGCGGCGGCCATCATCAAACCTTTTGTATCTGAAGAATTACACTGGATTGTGCAGCATCACGGTATATTTCAAGGTAAAAACTTCTTTCATCATATTGGGCTCGATCCTGATATGCGCGAGCAATTTCGAGGGCATCAGTATTTTGCTGCTACCGAAGAATTTATTGAAAAGTATGACTGCCCTGCTTTTGATCCTGAATATGACACATTGCCGATAGCGTTTTTTGAGCCTATGGTGATGACAATTTTTGCTCATCCTTTGAACAGCATATATAAAGCCGCCATGGAAGAAAGTGACCAACAGTAAAACGATGATTAAATAATCTGATGTAGAGATTAAATATTAAAGCTAGACTCTAAAATTTTATATTTACCAGAGTTGAGGTGAGCAACTAATTTCTCGCAAGGCATTGGTTTACCAAATAAATATCCTTGTAGCACATCAATCCCCATATTTGTTAAGCAATCTAATTCTTCGGTTGTTTCAACCCCCTCAACCACAATTTTACATTCAAGTGCCTGAGCCATACTGACGATAGCTTTTACCAGCAGTAAAATTTTTTTATCAGTAGAAATCTTTGTTATAAAAGTCCGATCAATTTTGATTTCATCAAACCTTAGTGAAGATAAATATGACATGGAAGAATAGCCTGTACCAAAATCATCAAGAGATATTCGCACACCTTGACGGCGTAATTGATCGATTTCTGAGGTCACTTGGTCGTTAAATTTCACTAATTGCGCTTCAGTTATTTCTAACATGATTGATTGAGAAGATAGACCAAACGCAGTCAATTGAGTATTGATCCGCTTGGCTAACCCTACGCTTATTTCATCTCCCGATAAATTGACACTGACTCTTGGAAAATTGCTAAACTGCTCTTGTAGTTGCTTAATTAGGCGACAACTTTGCTCTAACACCCAAGCACTAATAGTCAAAATTAAACCCGATTTTTCAGCGATAGGAATAAACTCAGCAGGCGAAACTAAGCCTAACTTTTTTGATTGCCAACGTAATAATACTTCCGCACCGCACAAAGCTTGTGAGTCATCCAAAGAAAATTGCGGTTGTAACACCAGATACAATTCATTTTCAGCTATGGCATTACGCAAATGCTGTTGTACCTCAAGGGTGCGTTGGCTATTAACCAGCATTTTTTCTTCATAAAATTGATAATGTACTTCATTAGAGTCTAAATGCTTAACGTGATACATTGCCAAATCTGCCGATTGCAATAATAATGTGGCTTCATCACCGTTGTATGGCCAAGTGCTAATTCCTATCGCGCAGGTTACTTGAAAATTTTGCCGTTGCATTCTAAAAGGTAATGAAATGGCGTCATAAATAGTTTCTGCAAGCTCAACTAATGTGTGCTTTTCTCCCGACTCAACTGCAAGAACAAACTCATCCCCCCTAGACGAGCAACGATTGGGGCATGAGTGTTAAATTCATAAAGCCGTTTTCCCATCTCGCGCAGTAATTCGTCACCTAATCGGTGTCCGTAACTATCATTGAGCAATTTGAAACCATTGAGATCAATAAACATAACTGAAAATGGCACAGAGCGGTCACGGCCTTTTATTAACTCTTTTATTTCCGCTATGAAAAAATTTCGATTGCCTAAACCTGTTAAAGAATCAGTATTGGCTAAGGCTTGTAATTGTGCAGTACGCTTTTCTACCAATAACTCCAAGTCATTGCGGTACGCCTCAAGCTGTTTTTTATTGGCGCTGTCATCCGTTATATCATCAAGCATACCCACCAGGAGCTCACGGCCATCAGCCAACTTTAGGGGTAACTTTAATGTATGACAGGTTATGTCACCCTTTGCCGCTGTGACGACCTCTTGGATATCGACCACTCGGCCTTGGGCCATCACCTCTTCATCTATTTTTCTGAATTTTTTCGCTGCCTCAATATCATCAAAGAGCTCGAAATCAGTAATACCGATGATATTGTCTGATGGAACATCAAACATCGATGCCATCTTTTTATTCCAAATAACAAACTTAAAATCGTTCTTAGGATCCTTCGCAAATACCGCTATAGGCAGTTGATCAATAATCTCTAACAATAATTCTTCTTTTAAAAGCATACAGAATAAACGTCAACAGTGAATATGTAGTCAAAGGTATTGTGATGCTTCAAACAATGGTCCACAAAAGTCATTATTACGGGTGTCCTGACACTCAAATTAGTAGAAGTACAATTATTAAACATTATTGGCGCAATAATTGGTATCCTTTTTTAAATCTAGACCTTAGGTGCAATTACTTAGGGTTAACAAGCCAACTCTCTGGGCTTGAAGTAAACACATCCAATGGATTCACAGTTATTGATACGCACTTATCGCGATTGCCGCACTAATTTTAATTGCATGTTTAGTTGCATAAAACTTGATTAATGAAGTATTATGCAACTAAATAACTGGGAGAAGCTGATATTTTCAGGACCAAAAGGAGAAGAATATGGAAAACAGATCGAACGATATCGCTGTAGCATTACGGCTTATAAAAAAAACAACAACGCTTTCAAAGCGTTTAGATAGTGCTTTAGGCTCGATTCACGGCATTGGGTTAACTGAGTATCTAGTGTTAGACACCCTTATGTCTATTTCAACAAGAGCACTTAAACGCATAGATATTGCCGATAATTTAGGGAAGTCGGCGTCAGGCATAACTAGGGTATTGTTACCTATGGAAAAAACAGGCTTGATTACCAAAGACATCAGAGAAAGAGATGCACGAGTAAGCCTTGTTAAAATAACCGATTCAGGTGCCACCATTTTTGAAGATGCCACTGTGACTATGCAACAAAAGTGCAGTCAAATTTTTGAAAATTGGAGTGAAGACGATATAAGTTTGGTGAGTCGATTACTGGGAAAGATTTAACTAATCCGAATTGGGGTTAATGACAGTAACTCTGGGTAGAGGCATACAAAAATGACACTATGCCCCTACTTTTTGCTCGAAGTTTGCGACTCTAAGCGAGAAGCTGTTCCTACCCTACCAATACCTTTCCAAGGAAATATGCCCAGGCGACCGTCTTAGGTGCTTAGACAATCCTAGCTCGATTAAAGTTTGGGTAGCATCTTCGATCATGGCTGGATTACCGCATAACATCACTTGGCTATTATCTGGATGAATATCTAATCCAACTTTTTGCTGAATAGACTGAGTTTTAAGCAAGGTAGGAATACGGCCATGCAAGCCATTGGTTATAGTTTCACGGCTAACAATAGGTACAAAATGGAAGTTATCTGGATGGTGTTCTGCGTAAGTTTCAATTAATTTTGTATACGCCAAGTCGTGTTCGAATCGAGCACCATAGACCAAAACAACATTCTCATAGGTTTGCCAAATTTGCTCTGTGGCTAAAATTGATAGAAAAGGACCAACACCAGTTCCCGTTGCCATTAGCCATAAATCTCGACTTTTTGGCACTTCATCTAACACTAAAAACCCAGTGGCGGGGGACATGATTTTTAATGGATCACCCACTTGCAATTTATGTAACTGGGGCGACAACATGCCATCTTCAACGGGCACAGCGATAATTTCGATTTCTTTGTCATCCGGCCCACTTACTAAAGAATACGGACGAGCCAAAACCTTATCACCTTGCTCAACTCCCACTTTAGTAAATTGCCCAGCTTTAAACCGAGGAAAATCTTCGCATGCGAAGCGTAAACTAAATAAATGATCATTCCAGTCTGTTCTGCCCACAACTTTTGCATCTAACCACTTTGCCATTTTATTCTCCAATTATGTTATCGAATTCCTGACATTATCTAGCACCTTATTCACTAGTACCATGCTGTCAATTTTGAATAAACTCTTCCATAAAGGTTATCACTTTTTCAGAGTGATCAATAAAAGGTGCATGACTATCAGTGTCAATGACTTTAATAGTTAAATCATCTACATATTGAGGAATGGCGTTAAACACCTCATCTGTGAATGCAGGGTCATTCTTAGACCAAATCAATAAACTAGGTACTGTCACTCGGGCCTGTTTACTGGGCCAATAGTCTTGTGCTTGAATGTTATCGAATTCAGGGAAGTTGGCCGCATACCAATTGATAGCAGATTGAGCGGCTTGTGGTTGGTCCCATGCGGTTAAAAATGCCTGCTTAAAGGCATCATCAACCTGACCCGCCTCATGCAGCCGCGACACGCCTTGCCAAATCATCTCTGGTCCTTTCACCGCAAATAGCAGCTTTACTAGCCAACTATCTAATTTGCCAATGTATTTAGATTTTTCTCGTTGTTTTTCACTATTGCCGAGCACATTCAAAAAAGCATTAGAAGGCACACCATTTATAATGATGATTTTTTTTATAAGATTAGGATGCAATTGCGCGGTACCCCAAGCTAGCGCGGCTCCCCAGTCATGCCCCACTAAAATCACTTTTTTATTGGGTGACAGCTTAGTGATGAGTTGCTCTACATCAGACACCAATTTTGCTAAATGATAATCAGACACATTTTCAGGTTTGTCGGTATAGCCATAGCCTCTATTATCAGGAGCCACTGCATGAAAACGGTTTCCAAAAGCATGTATCTGCTTATACCAAACTTCACTAAAATAAGGAAAACCATGCAAAAACAACATCAAATCGCCACTACCTTTTTCCACATAATGAAAATTAAGACTGTTAACGGTAATAGTTTTAGATACTAGCCCCATGTGGCTTTTAGCTGTGGTAAGCGCCTTGAATTTACTGGTATCGGTACATCCTGTAAATGCACTTGCCAGCAAAGCGAAAAACAGAAAACGTCGCATCGTTGTCTCTATTGAACATTTGACTTTTAATCATCACAAAAAGCTAATATTAATGCAATATCAAAGAGTTTAAATTACTGATACGTCAAAATAACACCTGTTAATGAACTTGTGTTCAATAAATCCTTTATGGTAATTTTGCATGCTATGGTTTTTTACCTTTTAAACGTAATAAGAATAATTAAATACAGGAAAATCCTATGCGTAACATTCTAATTGGGCTAGCTACAACATTGTTGCTTAGCGGTTGCTCGTGGCTAATCACATCACCTAGTCGTGTTGAAAACCCTATTGTTGAAGGGGTGAATTATGTTGGCATGACTGTGCGTGATTTAGACCGCAGCGAAAAACTATACAGCGACGCCGCCGATGTCCAAGTTGTACAAAACGGTGTGATAGAAAACCATCCTCTAATAAATGAGCTAACTCAGCGCGCAGATACGTCAATAAAAACCCGCTTAATGAAAAGTGTCAATGCCCAAGTGCTCTTTATGGAATTTGCCCAACCTTCAGAAGCCGCTAAAAATACTGTGCCAATCAAGGCAAATGGCCCGGGCTTGGCACACTTAGCTTTCCAAGTAGTCGATAGAACCGAAACCTATCAACAATTCTTAGCCGGTGGTGCCAAGCACATTGGAGCCAAAGAGATGTGGAAAAACCCTAAAACCCATGTTTCCTATGCATACGCTTTTGATTTAGACGATGCTATCGTTGAAGTCGAACACGTCGATGTTGCTGCTCTTGATTTACCCAAACCACCGGCTAACGACAGGCGTATTCGTCATATATCGCTGGCTACCTTAGATATGCCAAGACTGATAGATTTTTACTCTATTTTGCTTGAAACCAAAGATCCTCGTCGTTGGGGGCGTTTTTTCCACAATAGCGGTGAGTCTCTAGATAAAGTATCAGGCTTGCCAGACAGCGAAACTGAAATGGCATGGTTTCAAGTGCGAAACCTTGAGCTAGAAATTATCCAATATTTTAATCCAGAGGCAAAAGCCCTAAACAAACCGCGCCCCATAGACGCCACTGGTTTCAATATGATCATGTTTGACGTAACTAACCTTACAGCAGCAAAAGCCAAGTTCTTAGAGGCGGGGGGCACATTAGTTAAAGAAGGCCAAACCTTCACCGATGGCGAGACCTTTTTTGGGCGAGATCCAGATGGTAACTTGCTAGGTTTCCAAGCTTTGCCAGCTGCGTCACCATTTTCAGCCAAAAACTTTAAAAATAACGGCATGGGCTAGTAGTTAAAGTTATTTACTTTC
This sequence comes from uncultured Paraglaciecola sp., assembly GCF_937123705.1. Classification (GTDB taxonomy): domain Bacteria; phylum Pseudomonadota; class Gammaproteobacteria; order Enterobacterales; family Alteromonadaceae; genus Paraglaciecola. The sequence continues at coordinate 85,780 of NZ_CAKZKO010000164.1, forward strand.
ACCTGTTTGTAATAATTATTTTATGGGAGCTACCCCGCTTATGATGCCGCGAATTTTCCACTGGGCGTTACTGCTTGTTTTTTCAGTTATTAGTTTGATTTTAATCTCCCTTGGCGGTTACTTAGTGTATCTGGGCGGCAGCTTTTATTACTTTGCCGCAGGTCTAACGCTGTTGTTTACTACTTTTTATATGTTCAAAGGTAACACCAAAGCATACAAAATATTTGCCGCGCTAATAGCCGTCACACTTGTTTGGGCTATCTACGAATCTGATATGTATTGGTTAGCATTGCTGCCACGCTTGGCTTTTTGGCTGGTGTTGGGACTCTGGTTTATCTGCCCTTGGTATGCTGTATCTCTTAAACCTGATAGCAATGAACAACAACTAAAACGTTCTTGGATCCTTATTCCAAGTGGTTTATCTGTTGTGGTATTGATTGCCGCGTTTTTCCAGGATTATGAACAACATACCACAGGAACCGATCGCAATATTACCCGCGCCGCTGAAATCACCGATTGGCGACAATACGGCAACACCGATGGCGGCACTCGTTTTGCTCAAATGCAGCAGATCAATACCGAAACAGTAGGCAAACTTAAAGAAGTGTGGCGCTACCGAACTGGTGTGGAAAAAGCCTTCAAAATGACCCCCTTACAAGTTGACAACTTTTTGTATATTTGCGGCGCATCCAACGTTTTAATGGCCATAGACAGCGATAGCGGCATCGAAGTTTGGCGCCATGATCCCAAAGCCGTACCAACAGGCAGCAGCCAATATGCCCGCACTTGCCGAGGCATTAGTTATCACCAAGCCCCCGCTGATTACAGCGGACAATGCCCAAAACGCATTTTAGTAGGCACAGTGGATGCACGGCTGATAGCGGTTGATGCTTTAACAGGTCAAGCATGCAGCGACTTTGGAGAAAACGGCGCAGTAGATTTAACCAAAGACATGGGGTTATTTAATTTAGGCGAATACTACATTACGTCGCCGCCGCTTATCGCCGATGATGTGGCTGTGGTTGGTGGCCTAGTAGCAGACACCCAAGATTTAGGGCTGCCATCTGGCGTAGTAAGAGCATTTAGCGCCACCACTGGCGAGTTCGCATGGGCGTGGGACTTAGGTAACCCAGGTTACTACGGCGAGCCTAAAGCAGGTGAAATCTACACCCCGGGTACACCCAATGTGTGGACTATTATGAGCTACGATCCAGAACTGGATCTCATTTACGCCCCCACAGGCAATGCGGCACCGGATTATTGGGGCGGCGTAAGGCGTGAAGAAGACGACCAATGGTCGTCAGCTGTGGTCGCTCTCGATGGCGCGACCGGCGAGCCCCGCTGGAAATACCAAACTGTGCATCACGATGTGTGGGATTACGACTTACCGGCACAACCTGTATTAGTGGATGTAGAGCGTGATGGCGAAACCATACCTTCGGTTGCCGTGCCCACTAAAATGGGCGATATATTTTTATTAGACAGGCGCGACGGTTCACCCGTGCATCCCATCGAAGAACGCCCAGTACCGCAAAGTGACTTGTATGGCGAAATTCTGTCCCCTACTCAACCAGTATCACCTTTACCCAATTTTCATCCCTACAGACACGAAAAAGACATGTGGGGCTTAACCCCCATCGATCAGCTTTTGTGCCGGGTGGAATATAATATTATGAATTACCAAGGCATGTTTACTCCGCCCTCTGCTGATGGGCCACTATTTATAGGTGGCACTATGTTAGCGCCGGGCAATTTTGGTGGATTTAACTGGGGCAGTGTCTCGGTTGATGCTGACAACGGCTTATTAATTGCCGCGCCGCAAATGTTGGCTCATCGCTTAAACATGGCCACACCCGCACAAATTGCTGCGGCAGGACCAATGGCTCGCTTAATATTAGGCTCCCATCATCCCGCAGTGAGAATGAACAAAGATGATCCTATGCCAGAGCCACGAGAGCCCAATCCAGATGACCCTTTTGATCATGTGCGCATTAAATATTATGGTTTCCCCGAACCCTTTATGTCTAAGTTAGGCACTCGCGTACCTTGCTTTGAACCCCCTTGGTCAAAAATTGCAGTAATGGATCTAAATACCAAAGAGCTGTTGTGGAGCCGTCCTTTAGGCAATATGAAAAACGCCGGTCCATTTGGCTGGCAGTCTAGTTTACCCATAGATGTAGGTGTTGCGGTGCGAGCAGGCACCTTAACCACTCGCGGCGGTTTAACTTTTATTAGTTCAACTATGGACTCAACCGTTAGAGCTTATGATGTACGCACTGGCGAAGTAAAATGGTCCCATGCTTTGCCCGGTAACAGTCAATCTACACCTATGAGTTATTTGTCACGAAAAACCGGTAAACAGTATGTCATTGTAACTGTACCCAATCCCAGTTGGATTTATCCTCGGGATCCAAAGACCAACACATACACTGACTCAAGTAGCCCAGTAGATGGTAAAGGTGGTTATGTGATTGCTTATGCGTTGGAGGAAGAGTAGTTCAGGAATGGCAACAGAGTTTTTAACCAAATGAATATAATGGTTCAGCCTCAACTACAACATCCTTAGATTTAAAAAGATCATAAGATTTTTGAGTATTTAGCCAAAAACCAGCTGAGATACCTGTTGAAACTTCTAACTTCTTAGCCAAAGAAACAGATACATCACTATTACCATTGGCAAACAAAGACACCTGCTTGCGACTCATATGCAGCTTTTTAGCTGCTTCAGTAATACTAATTTCATGACGAACCAAAATACGCTCATTAAATATAAGCCCAGGATGCTTTACAGGTAATTTATTGCTTCTTTCAATCATCATTAACGACCCTATGAAAATTCATTTAAATCTACTTCGCTAGCTCTGCCATCAAAATAATGACATGTCACGCTACCTATCGGCTCCACATTATTCACGGTAACAGTAACAGCCCATTGATTGGGCTTGTATTCATCCAATATAAATCCACCTAACAACTCTAAATCCTTAACAACAGTAACCGCATTTAAAAGGTCGAGGATCTCTGCAACTTCCCAAGCGTAAGTGCTTGGTAATAACGTTAAATCACCTGTCATCCAAAGGGTTTCTAATTTCTTGGACTTAAAGCTAACAATCATTAGAGTAACTCTAGGACTTTTATCTAATTGTAAAGTGCAACCTGCAACGTTGCAAGTTTCAGAAAAACCACCTTTAGAACATTTAAGAACTTGCTCTCTCTCATTCACCTTCACACAAATCGCACGATTTAATTAAATTGATTACTTCATTGGAAAAACTATAATATTGCTATCCATCCGAACAAAGACACGAAACAAATGCATACACTGACCGCAAATGATGCCAAACGAAACTTTGGTGAGTTACTTTTAAATGCTCAACGAGAGCCAATTAAGATTAGCAAAAACAGCAAAGATGCCGTGGTGGTTATGTCCATCAAAGATTATAAAGAGCTTGAAGTGATGAAAGCTGAATACCTAAAACACTGTTTTGAATCTGCCAAACAAGACTTAGCTAATGGTCATGCCGTTGATGGCCAGAATTTCCTAAATGCACTTTAATACCCATTCGTGTATCAATCTACATGCTTGGCAAAGAATACAAACTTAGTAGTTTAGCTCAAGAACACCTACTTAAAATCAAAAGCTACACTTTAGAAAACTTCTCCGAATCACAGTGGAAATCCTACAAAGAAACACTCTTAACTGGTTTCCAAATGCTAGCTGACAATCCAGATTTGGGAAGAAGTTGTAGTGAAATATATCCAAGTGGATTCTACTTCCCAGTCGGAAAACATGTTGCTTACTTCACCAAAGAAAACAACTTTATCCTAGTAGTTGCTGTTTTAGGTCGATCACAATTGCCTCAAAATCACTTGAAGTAGTTAATTATCGTTGTTTTAAAGCATGCGCTAGCGCTTACTGACATCCCTGTCAGTTTTTGACTCGAATCCTTTCGAGCCAGTTACTCTTTTAAGAAATTCGTCCATGTATTCCACCTGCTAGATTCATGAGATAGTTGGCGAGCATTCATTCGAGTGAAAATTAAAAGCATCGGCTTTGCCGACTGAGAGTTTGAGAAGGCTTTGCTACTAAGGAATTATCAAGGGTGTCTTCGAAATTCATTCGTAATTCTTGTTGTCTATCGATTATTAGACAACTCCAATTCTAACATTTGTTTTAAAGGCCTTAATATTAGTTCAGATAAAACCACCGAATAAAAAGTGCTAAGAACTATTCCTACAATTATTTGAACATGGATAACTTCCATAGACAAATGACTCTCTCTGCTGAACAAAATGAGACAGTTTATAAGAAACGCGCCAACACCAGCTGCATAACAGTGACCAATTTGTTTACTTATGGTTTTTATATGGCATCGAGGTTCTTCAATATTCGTTCTATTAAATATTAACCAGTTAACAACCTTGAACACCCCAAAAAAATTTTCAATTCCACTTGAAACTGTGGACATGGAAATGAAAAACAGTAAGAAAAAAAGCATAATTTTTGGAGCAAGTAATATCTGTAATGTACCCGTAAAAAGATACAACAAAGTTAATATTCCTGCGCACAAGGCTATGAATAACCACGCGTTGATAGATTGAGAGTGAGTTTTTAAAGCAACGCTTGGAAGTGTGTCCAGTTCATTTGGTGCAACACCAAAAGCAGAAGCTAAAGCCATTTTCGATTCGAGAGAACACTCACCTTGTTTTTCAATTCTTTGAATAGTACGAACACTAATATCCGTAATTGCAGCAAGTTGTTGCTGAGACCAACCATGTTGCAAACGCATAAACTTAACTTGATCACTTGAAATCACTTTGAACACTCATAGTTGTGTTTGGAATTCTAAGACTAAAGCAAAAATTAACTTTTCAAACTGACACTAACACGACAATTTAAAGACATACAAGTGACATGGGCGCTGAATATTGCCTTCTATACCTTCCCAACAGCTAGTTTAGAGTTAGCATTTGAGAATTAAATTAGTTCGTAATCACTTTAGACAGAATAACTAGCTAGGCTTATACAATTTATCGCAAATAACACAAGTCTCTGGATTCCCGATCAAAAAACTTCGGGAATGACAAAACAATAAATCTCTCGAAAAAGACAGTGCAAAAATGTCATACCCGAGAGCTGTTATCGGGTATCCAGTGACCTTTAATGACAAAACTAGCGAGACTTAGTAGAGTACAAATATACCTTATCTGCAAAGATACAGCGGGGCACAAAAATGAAAAACATTTTATCCATATTGACTTTAATCACAGCGCTAAATTCGGGCACAGCGACAGCTGCTGACTCAGAATTTACCTTGCCATTTGGATTAACTACCGTTCCCAATGCAAAATTGGTGATTAGTGATGTATTCGATAGTCCGACAGGAGATAGGGAAGAATCAGTAGCAAAATTTTCTACCAAACAGTCACGTGAGTTCGTTATAGAGTTTTATAGAAAGAGCCTGGCAGAAGCGGGATTTACAATTTACTCCAAATCCGACACAGCTAAATATTATATGATTGCAGCAAAACGAAATGATGACCGAATTACGGTTTATTATAGAAATCAAAGTGACTGGGTTTCTGAGGATGAAAGCGAGATTGCACTCACGGCGAAGTATAATAAAAAGTAATGATGACTAAAAATGGGGGAAATCCTCTAGTTCTCTATTATCAATAACGAGACATTTACTTGTCCAGTTTTTTAGTTTTGGAAAAACAAGAAAAAGACACATTCGGCAAAGCCGATAGCCTTAGGTGGCGCAGCCACTGCTTTTGATTTTCCTCGAATGAATGCTCGCAAAATAATCGGATGAAGTGCATTGTATCGAGCGGCGTTTATCTGGTTACTCTCTTTTTTGCTGTAGAAAAAAGAGTAACTGGCTCGAAAGGATTCGAGTCAAAACAGGCAGGACGCCTGTAAGTGCCAGCGCATGCTCTTTTATTAGACACCCGTAAAAACTTCGAATTAGTCAATCATCATCCTTGATGATCGTCACCCAAACCTGACATCCTTGTCAGCTTATTCAACTAGGCGAAGCAGTGCTTCTAAAGAATCCAGTCGAACCCCTTATTAAAACCATTACTCCCCTTGCCAACTCTTCAACAACTCCCCATAAGCCACTGTTTGCCCTTGGAGTTTTTCATTGGCTAATTTGGCTTTCGGTGAGCCGGGTTGAGCAAGCCAATAACTAGGATCTCTAGGTTTATTCAACTTAGGACCACATTCTTTTTGCACTTTGGCGCGCTCAAGACGGCGCATGACTTTATCTTGTGCCGCGGCCAATCCATCTAAGGCTTTTTGCGCAGAGCTTTCGCCACTAGCGACTTCAGATATGTACTTCCACCAAAGTTGTGCCAGTTTTGGATAATCTGGCACGTTAGTACCTGTTGGGGTCCATTGTTTGCGAGCAGGGCTGCGGTAAAATTCCACTAAACCACCCAACTTAGGTGCGGCATCTGTCATTTGTTGTGAGTTGATATCAGACTCACGAAATGGCGTTAAGCCCACTAAGGTTTTCTTTAACGATACAGTTTTAGACACAGTAAACTGGGCGTATAACCATGCGGCTAATCGGCGTTTAGTGGGGGTGGAGTTTAAGAAGGTCCAAGCGCCTGTATCTTGGTAGCCTAGCTTCATGCCTTCTTCCCAGTAAGGTCCTTTAGGTGAAGGTGCCATACGCCATTTTGGTGTGCCGTCTTCGTTGACTACTGGCAAGCCCGGTTGATTCATACTGGCGGTAAATACTGTGTACCAAAATATTTGCTGAGCAATCGCGCCTTGGGCGGGTACTGGGCCAGACTCTGAGAAAGTCATGCCTTGGGCTTCGGGTGGCGCGTATTGGCGTAACCAATCCACGTATTTTTGGGTGGAGTACACAGCCGCAGGACCATTGGTTGCGCCGCCTCTAGACACACTTGAGCCAACTGGGTGACACCCTTCTACGCGAATACCCCATTCATCAACAGGTAAACCATTTGGAATGCCTACATCCCCAGCGCCTGCCATTGAAAACCACGCATCGGTAAAGCGCCAGCCTAGTGACGGGTCTTTTTTGCCGTAATCCATGTGGCCATACACAGGTTTACCATCGAGCATTTTGACTTTTTTACTAAAAAATTCGGCAATGTCTTCATAGGCTGACCAATTCACTGGCACCCCTAATTCATAACCGTATATATCTTTGAACTTAGTTTTTAGGTCTTCACGTTCAAACCAATCGGCCCTAAACCAGTATAAGTTGGCAAACTGTTGGCTGGGTAATTGATACACTTTACCGTCTGGGCCTGTGGTAAAACTTAAGCCGATAAAGTCTTTTAAATCCAAAGTAGGCAAAGTGACATCTTTGGCATCGCCTTTAATCATGTCAGAAATGGCCACCACTTTGCCGTAACGAAAATGGGTGCCAATTAAGTCAGAATCATTCACATAAGCATCGTAAATATTGCGCCCCGACTGCATTTGGGTTTGCAATTTTTCGACTACATCACCTTCTTGAATTAGGTCATGAGTGATTTTGATACCTGTGATTTCGCTAAAGGCTTTAGCCAGCACTTTTGATTCGTATTCATGGGTGACTATGGTTTCAGAGGCCACATTAATACTCATGCCCTCGAATGGTTTGGCAGCCTTGATAAACCATTGCATCTCTTGCAATTGCTGCTCGGGCGTTAAAGTAGAGTCGCTGAATTCTGATTTAAGCCAACGTTTAGCAGCCTCTTCATCGGCCATAGCGTTAGGTGCTAATAGACCTAACAGCAACATTAAACTCGCTAAGTATTTTTTGTTTTGCATAGTATCCCCGTGCATATTGTTACGCGTAAAAAATGTGAACCGTTATCCCCAACGGATCAGTATCACCAATAAAATTATCGATATGGCGAAGGCGATCCATAGAGATAAATCCGTTAGCCCTAAAAACAGCAAATGCACAAAGGCGCTGCTGAGTAACCCAATAAATAGTCTGTCGCCCCGCGTGGTGCTGATGGGTAACCAGCCTTTTCGTTCAACGCAAGGTTTGCGGATTTCCCAAATGGTCATCACCAATAAAATACTGGCTATGCCGATAAAAAATAACCCGCTGGGCAGAGTCCAAGCCATCCAATTTAGCATCTTTACACTCTCCCCAAGGCAAAACCTTTGGCTACATGGTTGCGCACAAACCACACCACTAAAATGCCCGGAATAATAGTGAGCACACCAGCAGCGGCTAACACGCCCCAATCAATACCAGCGGCACCGACTGTGCGGGTCATAATCGCTGAAATAGGTTTGGCTTCGACCGAGGTTAAAGTGCGAGCTAACAGCAATTCTACCCAAGAAAACATAAAGCTGAAAAAGGCGGTCACACCTATGCCCGAGCGGATCATCGGGATAAAAATTTTAATAAAGAAATGACCAAAACTGTATCCATCGATATAGGCGGTTTCGTCTATTTCTCTGGGTACGCCCGACATAAAGCCTTCTAAAATCCATACAGCCAACGGAATACTAAACAAACAGTGGGCAAGGGCCACAGCCAAGTGAGTATCGAACAACCCCACCGATGAATACAATTGAAAAAACGGCAGTAAAAATACCGCTGGCGGTGCCATTCGATTACTCAACAGCCAAAAAAACAAATGTTTATCGCCTACAAACTTATAACGACTAAAGGCATAAGCGGCGGGCAGCGCCACCAGCAAGGTGATCGCCATATTCATGGCCACATAGGTAATTGAATTCACATAACCCATGTACCAACTGGCATCGGTAAATATGGTGATGTAGTTATCAAAGGTGAAGTTTTCTGGCCAGAATGTGAGTTGCCCTAAAATTTCGTCGTTGGTTTTGAACGACATATTCACTAACCAATAAATCGGCAACAACACAAAAATAAGATAGATGATCATGCCTAAGTTGCGTCTACTTATCATGTTTGTTCTCGCTTTTGTCCATGTGAGTGATAGTGGTAAAAAATAGCCATGACACCAACATCACAATCAAAAAATACACCAAAGAAAACGCCGCCGCTGGGCCTAAGTCAAATTGCCCTACCGCCATTTGGGTTAGGGTTTGGCTTAAAAAGGTGGTGGAATTTCCGGGGCCGCCGCCTGTTAATACAAAAGGTTCGGTGTAAATCATAAAACTATCCATAAATCGCAGTAGCACACCTATCACCAAAACGTTTTTTAAGCGCGGTAATTGAATAAAACGAAACACTGCCCAGCGCGAAGCTCGGTCGATTTTAGCCGCTTGGTAATACGCATCGGGAATAGCTCGTAATCCCGAGTAACACAACAACGCAACCAGCGATGTCCAATGCCACACATCCATCAATAACACAGTTAACCAAGCGTCAACTGGATTGGCGGTGTAGTTATAATCAACACCTAAACTTGCCAAGCTCCAACCAAATAAACCAATATCACCTCGCGCAAATACTTGCCAAATTGTGCCTACCACATTCCAAGGAATGAGCAGCGGCAAGGCCAATAAAATAAGCACCGCTGACGCTTGCCAGCCTCTTGTTGGCATCATTAACGCCACCAATATACCCAGAGGAATTTCAATCATTAACACCGAAAACGAAAATCCAAATTGGCGCAATAACGAGTCGTGTAAGCGGGTGTCGCGCAGCACCTCTTGATACCATTCAACCCCGACAAAATAGGCTGTATTTTGGTCAAAAATATCTTGTAGAGAATAATTCACTACTGTCATTAAAGGGATGATCGCCGAAAACGCCACCAACAAAAACATAGGTAACACCAATAACCATGCCTTGTTATTTTTAACTTTATTCATGGTTATGGCCTTGTGCTTGTGGTGCCGGTTCGGCTACCAAATACTCGTCGATATAGAGTTTTAACCATTGGCTTGGAAAACTTAGGTGTAGCTCTTGACCTTTAAATTGCATTTTTTCGGACACTCTAACCTGCATTTTTAAACCAGCAAACACTACCGACACCAATTGATAACTGCCTAAATGTTCCACAGACTCTAATGTGGCCGCAAAGCTATGTGGTGAAGCTGTGTCACTTAGCGCAACAAACTCGGGGCGAATACCTAATTTTAGGTTGCTCGACCTGCTGTTTTGCAAGGCAAGTTGTTGTTGCGCATTAATAGGGATATTGATGTTTTGGTAACTGACACCGGATTGATGTTTTTCCACCGGAATAAAGTTCATGCCGGGGCTGCCAATAAAATAGCCAACAAAAGTATGGTTAGGGCGCTCGAATAATTCTTGAGGCGTACCAAACTGCACAATTTTTCCTTGATACATCAAGGCAATTTCATCGGCAAAGGTGGCGGCTTCAAGCTGGTCGTGGGTCACGTACAGCATAGTAATATTCAGCTGCTCGTGAATTTGTTTAAGTTTGCGTCTTAATTTCCACTTTAAATTAGGGTCGATAACGGTGAGCGGTTCATCAAACAAGATGGCCGATACATCTTCGCGCACTAAGCCCCGCGCCATCGACACTTTTTGTTTTTGATCGGCGCTTAAATTTTGGGCTTTCTTATGCAACGAGTCGGTTAATTCTAAAAGCTCGGCAATTTCTTGCACTTTTTGTTGAATTTGCCCCTTAGGCATTTTGATGTTTTTCAGCGGAAAGGCCAAATTCTCGGCCACCGTCATGGCATCGTACACCACAGGGAACTGAAACACTTGAGCAATGTTGCGCTGCTCTGGACTTAGGTCGTTAACAACTTTTTCATCAAATAACACTTGGCCTTCTGAGGGAGTAAGCAACCCGGAAATAATATTCAACAAGGTCGATTTTCCACAACCCGATGGACCCAGCAGCGCATAAGCACCACCTTGTTGCCACACATGATCTAACGCTTGAATGGCATAGTCTTGGGGGGCCTCTGGTTTGGCTTGATAGCTATGAGCTAACCCTTTTAGAGTAATAGTGGCCATTATCTTGCCCCCACAATTTGCATTGCAGGCCAACAAATTGCGTTACCTGTAAGGTCAAACACAAAGAGATCTTCTAAGGGTAAAAAAATTTCAATGTCACTGCCAGTGGGAAAATTCATAATGCTGAGAATATGCACCATCCAGTTCATGCTTGGTTGGTTGTTATCCAAGAGGGTGGTTATGTGCAAATAGGTTTCCGACGCACTTATTTCTGCCAAATCAACTTTAGCTTTTAAAGCAATATTGGCCGCTTTATTGGCTTGCAATGAGATATGGTTTGGACGGATCGCAAATTGATACTCGCCATCTGGCAACTGAGCTAAATGAGCAGTACTGGCTAGGTTAATGGCATCGTGAAGTAACAGTTTGCCATCTTGTACTTTAGCTGAAAACACATTGAGCGGAGGTTCGTTATATAAGTCGGCAGCCGCTAAGTTTATCGGCTTAGCAAACTGTTGTTGCGCATTGCCCGTTTGCAACACCTGACCTTGATGTAACAAAGTGGTGGTGCCGCCTAACGCTAAGGCTTCATGGGCTTCGGTGGTGGCATAGATGGCAATGGTTTCGCGGCTTTTAAATAAGGTTTTAAGTTCGCTGCGTAGCTCTTCCCGTAATTTGTAATCTAAATTCACTAAGGGCTCATCGAACAATACAATGCCAGCGTCTTTTACTAAGGCTCTTGCCATAGCGCAGCGTTGTTGCTGACCACCGGAAAGCGCTAACGGCAAACGTTGTAAATATTCGCCAATATGCAACATTTCGGCAATGTGATTGACCCGCTTAGTGATTTCATTGGCCGATACCCGCGCTAATTTTAAGGGAGAAGCAATATTCTCCCATACGGTTAAATGTGGGTAATTAATAAATTGCTGATACACCATAGACAAGCCGCGCTTTTGCACGGCAACACCTGTGACATCTTGCTGGTTATAAAAAACCCGTCCTTGGCTGGGCTTGTCTAAGCCAGCTAACACTCGTAATAGCGAGGTTTTACCTGCTAATGTACGGCCTAACAGCACATTAAAAGAGCCTGGTGCAAACTCGAGTGAAATATCAGTAAGATAAGGTTGCGCGTCGACCAGCAAACTAACATCTTGTAATTCTAGCGCCAACAGACCGCCCTCAACTTCAAATTAATCCATAAAACATAACATAATCAAGGTGATTACCGGTTAGTTTTTATTTATAGATCGTCATAACATTTCCACAAAAGCATCAACAAAACGCTGCGGCGAGCCTTCGTCCATATTGAAGTACAAAGAGGGTTCAATTAGCTCTATTTCGATCACCGCAAATTCACTTTTGTGCCTGACTAAATCGACCCTCGCATACAACACATCTTCGGGTAAGGCTGCTAAGCAGTGCCGCGCTGTGGTTAACATCTGTTCGCAAGGTTGGATCGATTTAAGTTGCCCACCGTGCTCTTCTTGCACGCGAAAATCACCAGACTCAGGCTCCTTTAAAATACTGTGGCTATAATGGCCAGCAAAATAAAACAGTGAATATTCACCTTCTTCTACTATGCCAGTCAAAAAGGGTTGCAGCATAAATTCACGCTCTGCAAATACCGCCTTTAATTGGTCGGCCTGGGCACTCAGTTTTTCTGGTGTTAATCGATAAGTATGATCGGCATTGGCACTAATCAAAGGTTTTAACACTATTTCAGGGGTATCAAAATGTTTAAAACCAGCCTGCAACTCTGATAGTAAAAACGAGTCAAACCACAAGGTTGGCACAATATTAATGCCTTGGTTTTGCAAATCTCTTAAGTAGTTTTTACTGATATTCCACTGAACTATATTTAGGCTGTTTTGCAATTGTGCAGTTGACGCCTCGATACGTTGCAAACAAGCCTTAAATGCTTCCACATCGTCTTGATAATCCCAAGTGGTACGAATAACCACCACATCATAGCTATTCCAATCTACATCAGTTTTTCGCCACGACACCTCTTCGGCTAACCAACCTTTTGCTTTTAAAGGCTCAAACAGCATAGTGTCGTAGGCAAAAAAGTCTTTAAGACTGTCCATGGATAGAAATGCACAACGTTTCATAGGTATTTTCATTGTTAAAGGATGAACGTGTAAACACTATAATACTATTCAGTATAAAGAAGTGGTCTCAACCTTACTAAATCACATATATTTACAAATGAACTTATGTTTCTTGGCTTCGCTAAGTTATTATACGCCGCTCAAAATAGGCGTGATGGGCACAAAATATGAAAAAGAAGTGGTTTAAGAAAATATTACCCTTAGTAATATTGGTAATTGGTATTGGTGGCATGAATGTTATTAAAGCATCGGGCGAAAAAGAAGGCGAGCAAGAAGCCGTTGATATTCGCCCAACTGTTAAAGTTGAAACTGCTATTGCCCAAGACTACCAAGTTCAAATTACTAGTTACGGTGAAGTTAAACCGCTTGAAAGCACTATGGTATCGGCTCAGGTTTCGGGAGAAGTGCTTTCGTGGCACAGCAACTTTGTTCCAGGTGGTTTAGTGTTGCGTGGTGATACTTTATTTACCATTGAAAAAGACGCCTATGAAGCCGCTTTACTAAAAGCTGAAGCCGACCTTAGCTTAGCCCAAGCAAACCTTATTGAAGAACAGGCCAGAGCCAATGTGGCAAAACGTGAAGCTGGAAGCAGCAAAGTATCTGATTTGTATTTACGTAAGCCTCAAATGTTAAGCGCTCAAGCCTCTGTAAAATCAGCACAGGCCAGATTAAAAATTGCTAAACGCGATTTAGATAATTGTGCAGTAAAAGCGCCATACGATGCCTTAGTCATTCAGCGCAATTTAGGTGTTGGCCAGTATGTCAATCAAGGTGCCCAAGTTGGTGAGTTGTACAATATTGAAACTGCAGAGGTGTCGTTTCCGATTGCGGGTTTTGACAGAGATTTTTTACCGGCTGACATAGCTCAAAAAACAGCCCAAATCACCACTAAAGGTCATAACGCTATTGTTCGCGAAGGTAAGATTAGCCGCGATTTAGGTATCATTGATCAAGCAACTCGCATGAGCCAATTAGTGGTGAGAATAGAAGATCCCTATAGTCTTAACTCATCACAGCCGCCATTGAAGTTTGGTCATTATGTGGAAGTAAGTTTTGCTGGAAAAACATTAAACCAAATTTACCGTTTACCTCAAGAATTGGTAAACAATAGAATCATTTGGGTACTAGACGAAAACCAAGAAATGCAACCACAACGGGTAGAAGTATTACGTGAAGAAGGAGCCTACTTCTTAATTAGCGAAGGCTTAAAAGATCAAGACCAATTGATTTTAACCTTACCTGAATACCCACAAAAAGGCATGAAGGTAAAAGTGGCCAAGCCAAACGACGCTCAAGTCAATCAGCAGTCATCATAAGGTTTAAATTATGTCCAATGTAAACCCAAACCCTAATGTTGCGCCTAAAGAAAAAGGCCTAATCGCCTTTTTTGCGAATAACTCAGTTGCAGCTAACTTAATGATGATATTCATCATTATCATGGGCTTCTTTAGCTATTTTACTATGCAGCGACAAATGTTTCCTAACATTGAGATCAACTATATCAATGTGAGTGCTGTGTATCGGGGAGCTTCTCCTCAAGAAATTGAGCAAAGCATCCTCATCAAAATGGAAGAAGCCCTAAAAGATATTTCTGAAATCAAAGAAAGTACTTCTAGAGCGCGCCGTGGCAGTGGCACCATTACTTTAGAGATTGATCCCAAGAAAAATCTATCTGAAGTACTAGATAAAGTAAAAGCACGGATAGATAGCATCGCGACTTTCCCTGCCGATATGGAGCCCCCCAATATCGCCCAAGTTGAATTTCAACAAGACGTGATTGAAATGGCCTTAGTAGGTGATTTACCTATTTCAGATTTAAAGCCAATTGCGAAACAAGTTGAAGACGAATTGATGGCATTAAAGAATGTATCTTTAGTGCAGCTAGAAGCACCAGATGACGAAATTGCCATAGAAATAGAACCCGACACTCTACGTAAATACAACTTGTCCATTGCTGATGTGACTCAAGCCATTAGACGTTTTTCTGCCGACATATCTGCCGGCCAGCTACGCACCGATTCGGGCATTGTAGCAGTAAGGGTCGAAAACCAACTTTATAGCGGCGACGAATTCAGAAAGATCCCCGTTAAAATTGGTGCCAATGGGGCCAAAGTGTTACTTGAAGATGTGGCGCAAATCAAAGATGGCTTTACTGAAGGTGAGCGTTACTTTAAGTATTCAGGGGTTAATGCCATTTCTCTAAGTGTTAAAGCCACCAAAGATCAAAGCACAGTGCCCATTGCCAATTCGGTTCAGTCCTACATAGAAGCTCGCAACAAAACCTTGCCTGAAGGATTACAGCTTAAAATCTTAGTAGACATGACATTTTATTTAAACTCGCGTCTGGATATGATGATTAGCAACCTGTTTCAGGGCGCGCTGTTAGTGGCCTTGTTGCTCACCATATTTTTACGTTTCAGGCTGGCATTTTGGGTAATGTTGGGCTTACCCGTGTGTTTTTTAGGCGCTATCATGATGATGCCTGTGTTTGGCGTTACCCTTAACGTATTGTCTTTGTTCGCTTTTATCATGGTGCTGGGCATAGTGGTGGATGATGCCATTGTAATAGGTGAATCCGCATATACCGAGATTGAGGAAAAAGGCGGCGGCGTAGAAAGTGTGGTTCGAGGCGCCAAAAAAGTGGCCACACCTGCCACCTTTGGCGTGTTAACCACTATTGCGGTATTTGCTCCATCACTATTTGCTTCAGGGCCACAAGCGTCGTTTTTCACCAATATTTCGGTGGTCGTCATTTTATGTTTGGTCTTTAGTTTAATCGAATCTAAATGGATTTTACCTGCCCATTTAGCTCATATGAAATTTACCCCAATCAAAGAAAGCAGTTGGCGAGCGCGGTTTAATAAAGGTTTTTTTGGCTTTGTAAACGGTCCTTATCAAAGATTCATCACTCGCTGCATTGAATGGCGCTGGTTAGTCTTTACCACCTTTATGGCGCTGTTGTTTATTAGCATTGGGATGATACAAGGTGATTACGTGAGAACGGTCATGACCCCAAAAGTTGCCAGTGACTTTCCCGGTATCAATATTGAAATGAACGAAAACGTCTCAGATGAGACGACCCTAAACGCACTGAAAACCATAGAAAAAATGGTACTTGATGTGGATAAACAAATTACCGCGGAATTTGGCTCCACTATGATGAAAGATATTATGGTGTTTAATCAGGGCCGCACCGCTGGCAGAATTATGGTGCCTTTAGTCAACGAAGAAGACCGCCACTTTGATGCCTTTGAACTGGCCAGAAGATGGCGCGAAGTGATGCCTATTATTCCGGGTATGAAATCTATCACCATACAAGATAACCTCATGGGAGGCGGAGGTGGCGGTGGCAATGGTGGTGAATTTGGCTTTATGCTATTCGGTGCCGACATTGATTTATTAAACTCCGCCGGTCGCGAATTCATCGCCATGTTGCAACAACAAGAAGGTTTGTTTGATATCAGTTCTACTATCGATCCAGCCAGTAAAGAAATCCAAATGGATTTGTTACCTGTTGCTTACGATTTAGGCTTAGATTTATCCAATATTGCTAGTCAAGTGGGGGCTAGCTTCTTTGGAGGCGAAGCCCAAAGAGTGATACGTGATGGTGAAGAAGTAAGGGTGATGGTACGTTACCCTAAACTCACTCGCGAACGTTTTGCCGAATTGAAATATGCGGTCATTACCACGCCTCAAGGTAAAGAAGTGATGCTTGGTGATGTGGTCACATTAACCGAAGCGCCTGGTATTAACTACATACGCCGCGAAGAAGGCTACAGAAGTGTTTACGTATACGGTTCCATCGACGAAGAAGTCGTCGAGCCTAATGCCGTGATTAAAGAAGTGGAAGACACCTTGTTACCGCAACTTAAGTCTAATTTCCCAGGAGTAAAATCTGAATTGGGTGGCTCTATTGAAGAAGAGCAGGCTCAAGAAGCCGAGCAGCTTACCTTCTTTATCGCGGGTATGTTGATGATTTATATATTATTAGCCATACCATTAAAAAGTTATGGTCAACCATTGATTATTATGTCGGTTATCCCGTTCAGTTTTACTGGTGCCATATGGGGGCATTTTATCTTCGACATGGATCTCAGTATGTTATCGCTGTTTGGGTTGATTGCAGCAGCGGGGGTAGTGATTAACGACAGCTTAGTCATGACCGACTTTGTGAATCAGAGACGTAAACAAGGCCACTCTATATTAGCTGCGGTAACAGAAGCGGGTTGCGCGCGTTTTAGAGCCATCACTTTGACCTCGATTACCACTTTTGTGGGTGTATTGCCCATCATGTTTGAAACCAGCACTCAGGCAAAAATTGTGGTACCTATGGCAGTAGCTCTGGGTTTTGCAGTACTTTATGCGACACTGGTAACCTTGGTGCTGGTACCTTGTTTGTACATGATACTTGAAGATCTTAAAGCTAAATTCGGATGGTTTTTTTCACTATTTGGCAAGATATTTAAGAGAAAAAAATCGACTACAGTTGAAAACTCACCCACCGAGGCTTGATTCTCAACAAACTGAAAAGCGCCAGAATTGGCGCTTTTTTTATATGGCTTAAGCGAAACCTATACCATTTTAGTCATTACAACTTCGTATAAGCATCCAACAGTCCAGTAATACTGGTGCAGAAAAGTTCAAAGGATTTTAAGTCTGCTGAGGTATAGCTTGCTTGGGTCACTAATTCTCGACATTGTAATACCGCAAATACTTCGCCGCTTCGTCTCTTTAAAGGGACCGCCATTATCATTTGTGCTGCATCAGTTTGCATATCTATCACTGGAGTGACTTGAGCATCAGCTAACGAATCAGTGATCAATATTGACTGCTTAGCGTCTCTTACAAAATTGACCAATCCCCCCTGATTTGGGTAGTTAGCGATATTTGTCGCAGCTACATCACCAAGAGAAGATACAATCCAGCCATCATCTGAGACGAGATAAAACGGAAAACCTTGGGTTTTAAATTTCTCAGCAGCTTGAGAAGTAAATTTAGAAAGTGCATTTGTCACTACACCGTTGAACGCTATGGGGTTGATTTTACTTTTTAATGCTAATATCCGCTGTGATTGTAAAGATAAATCCACCATAAAATATTGAAAATCAAAATCACTTTCTGCTTGGTTATTGGGTAACGCTGAAGGCGTATCGGCCACCACATTCATCATTTGCTGACTATTATCGATGACCGCTTCGTTAAAGCTTGCGATATGACCATCTTCAAGATAAACGATACGATCTGCCACATCTAGGATACGATTATCGTGGGTTACCAGTAAAATCGTTGAACCTTGTTCTTTGGCCAAAGTTTTCATGCGTTCAACTACATCTCGGCCTGACTGTTTATCTAATGACGCTGTAGGTTCATCTGCCATTAAAATTTTAGGTTCAGCAGCCATAGCTCTTGCTATGGCAACACGTTGGCGCTGCCCACCGGATAACTGATCGGGATAATAGTGTATACGCTCTCCTAACCCAACTATCTGCAAATATTCACGTGCTCTTTGCTCAAGTTGACTACCTTTAAATTTGCCACTTATTCGAATGCCCAGCACCACGTTTTGTAAGGCAGTTAACGCGCCAATTAGATTATGTTGTTGAAATATAAATCCAATATCTTTGCGAACTTCCTCTAATTGTTTGCCTTTCGCACCACAAAGCTCTTTACCGAGTATTTGAACACTACCGGTATTAACCGACCTTAAGGCACTGACTATGGTTAAAAGTGTGGTTTTTCCTGAGCCTGAAGGCCCGGTGACAATGACAATTTCACCGGCATAAATATCGGTACTGATATCAAATAAAATTTGTTTTTTAAGGTCGCCACTGCCAAAAGAAAAATCTAAGTTTTTGACACTGATGGATATTTCTGCGGCCATTAGAACACCTCCGCAGGGTCGATACTTACCACTCTTCTGACACTCAGCAAGGCTGAAATCGCACACATTAGCATAGTCAAAATAAAGACTAAGATTGCTCTATCTTGCGTTAAATACAGAGGTAAATTGGTAGCACCAGCGGCGACTGAATAGAGCCAGATCACCACTGCCACACCGGGAATAAATCCCAGCGCCCCTAACAACATAGCTTGTTGCACCACAATGCCAGACACAAAGGCACTGGAATATCCCATGGCTCTTAAAGTGGCATATTCACTGATATATTCTGATACGCCTGCAAACAAGATTTGATAAACGATTATAGCCCCAACAACAAACCCCATAATTGAACCAAAAGTAAACACATAACCAATTGGCGTCGCTGAATTCCAATAAGCGGTTTCCCTTTCAACAAAATCACTCTTGGTCATCACTAACACATCATTGGGTAAGTAATTTTTGAGCTTATCTCGCACTATATTGGCGTCCTTGCCATCTTTGAGCTTGATTAAGCCCATTTGAATATCTTCTCTGGAGCGGTCTGGAAATAGTCGAAACCAATTATCTGTACTCATAAACACGCTGCCATCTAGTCCAAATGATGTGCCCATATGGTACAAGCCCACCACGTCAATCTGGCGATTGTTGATTTCAGTTACCAATACTTCATCGTCGGTAACAGTATCCTTAACAGGGCCAAACTCAGGTCGCGAAGCAGAATCAAATATCATGGCATCCCGCGCCTTCATTTTGAGTCTAAGTTTATCAAATTCGACACCTTCAAATATTGGGTCGCCGGGATCAAACCCCATAGTATGGATACTGCGACTGCCATTATTCCACGGGTTTTTCCATACTGCGGGGAAAATATTAATGGGCATCACTTGTTCTACTTCTTCCAAAGACAGCGCTTGATAAAGGCGGCGTTTAGAAAATGCTTGGGGCCGGACTATAAACACACTGTCAGGGCTAAATAGGGCAATGTCGTAGTTGAGTCTTTCATGATAACGAACCGCACTTTCAAATAGCGCAGATCTAAAGCCCAATTGCATTAAAATCAACAACACCGCAAAGCCAATTCCACACAAAGCGACTATCAGTCTTACAGGTCGATATTTAAGTTGCAACCACGCAACTTTGGTCTGCATAGGTATCATGTTTTTATTACTCTAAGACGACTTCAACTTGCAGATTTATTAATCGCCTTACCGCCTGTGGTTTGTCTAGCAATACATCAACTTCAATGATTCGCGCATCTTTGCGCGACGCGGGATCAGTTCCAATTGCATCATGTTTTTGTACTTTAGGGTGGATGTAGGTCACTTTTCCGGTTAGTTTTTCATCTAGTGCATCACTGCTTACTACTGCACTTTGACCAATCTTTACTCGCTTGATATCTGTCTCATAGATTTCCGCCACGGCATACATTTTTTGTACTGCAGCTAACTCCAGGATGCCATCTAAATGCACAAATTCACCTGGATAGGCATTTATTTGTAATACCATGCCATCGATAGGTGAATAGATCATTTTACGCTGATACTCGGCTTGACGCCGCGCTAACCTCGCACTCGCGACTTCAATGGCCATTTCTGCCGCAGTCGCCGACACTCGCGCTGATTGACAAGATGCTTTCAATGCCTTGGCTTCACCTTGAGCCTGATCCACTTCTTCGGCAGCAGCTAAGCCTCTTTTTAACAATTTTTCCCGTCTGTCTGCTTCATTTTTTGCGGTATCGGCCTGTACACAGGCAGCGTCGGCAACGCTTTTTTCTGCATCAAACTGTCTTTGGGCTAACTCATACTCCTTTTCCGCCTCGAGTATTAATGCTTGCGCGACTGCTGCCGAATCTGTTTCTGCTAGTAACTGCCCCTTAGTCACGTTATCTCCTTCATTTACATGTAATTTAGAGATTAACGAGCCAGTAGATGATTCTGGGGTAGAGGCTGCACTAATGAGCATAATGCCATTTTCAGACTCAATTCTTCCTAATGCAGCAACTGAAGAGATCTCACTTGCCTGTACCATTAGCGTTGATAGGCTAGCCACGACAAGAGTAGTCGCTACAAATGAAGCCTTCATATTATTCTCCCTTTCTGGCGATTGAATGTTTTTCGGATGACTCGAAATGCGTTCTAAGTCTATCAATACTCGCTTGGTAACCAATCTCTGTGGCTTTTGTTTGTGCATCAAATCGCAGCATACCTACTCCTTTTACGTGGATATTGAGATAAATATCAGCTTGTTGTTGTTCGATTATTTTCTGACGTTTAAGTGCCGAACCCGCCACCATAGCGTGCATAATGGTTGCCCCTAACCCTGGTACAGAAGGTGCTTTTGACCAAGGTAATAAACGCTTGAATAACAAACGCCATCCAGACACTTCAGTGCCAAATTCTGACTTAGCTTTGGGTCCAATAGGCGGTGCTACGTCAACCGCTACAATGTCTCCAAAGGGATTCATTTCGCGCATAATATCCACAGGTAAATTGTTTAACACGCCTCCATCTACTAACAAATCGGATTCATGGGGTACAGGTGGTAACACTCCGGGTATCGATACGCTACTGCGCACCGCCAGGCAGGCATCTCCGCGATTATGAATAACGGGTAATGTAGTTGTTAAATTAGTTGATACGCAGAAAAACGGTAACCAAAAGTCTTCTATATTCCAGCCCAAAGTCTGCTCTTTTATTGCTTGGCTAATGCGCTTTCCTGCGATTAGCGAAACTATGGGGAAGGTAAAATCAATAATCTTATTGTATGCCTGCTTAGAACGAGTTATCACCTCTTGAGCATTCGCTCCTTGAGCGAGCATTCCCGCAAGGGGGGCACCCATGCTGGTACCACACACCATATCTATTGGAACCCCTAACTCTTCCATAGCCTTAATAACGCCTAAATGGGCAAAGCCACGTGCACCGCCCCCGCCCAACACTAAACTAACGGCATTGCCCGACAATATTCGCGCGAGTCTGGCTAAATCGGCGGCATGTTGATCCCGTACATGAAAAACAGCATCTGGCTGATTGGCAGAAAACCATGCAGAGGTGTTTCTTGGTCTATCGGTATCAGCGTTATGCAGTAAGACTAAACTCCATCGCTGACGCTCTCCTGACAAATGTGGTACCAAAGCAGCTAAATCGGTATCTGAACCAGCCCGAGCCACAACAATAATCTGGTCGGTTTGTCGAACACATCTAGCACTCCACTCAGACCATTTGGGATCAGACTGATATACTAAAAACTGACACTGCTCTTCTTGTGCATGTAACCACTCCACCAGTCGCAAGCTCGATGCTTGATTTTCTTGACTTTGAGCAATCCCATCTGTGGCGAGCTCAGAATTAACTATGTCGCTACTAAGGTAGCGCGTTGTGCCATAATCAGACATTGTTGAGCACAATTCTTGTGCAAAGTTTGTTAGCTGCACGCTGTCATTTGCGGGCAGCAAGCCAATACAGCGAACCGGAGTTTTTGCTAAGGCTTTTTCTGTAGGTAAGTTACTAAGGCGTTTACCCAAGATTTTAGCAATGTTATGTATAGCTCTAGTGTTTCGCTGTAGCATTAACTCAAAACTAAAGTTTGATAATTTAACTAGTTCACTATCCCGAACCGCATAGACGGTATGCGCTTGGGGCTGATGGGTTAAAAGCGCGGTTTCTCCGATGGTTTCCCCAGCTGAAACAACATCATTAACCACTTCGTTTCCTATGAGCAGCTTTGTGGTCATTTGCAAGCGCCCTGACACCACTATATAAGCACCGTCTGGTACATCGCCTTGTTGGAACAAGGTTTTCCCACTTGGCAGCGTAACCCATTCCAGTTCATTCTCTATATCGGCCAATACAAAAGGTAACATGGCACCAAACGGCCCAAAGAGCTTATCCAGATGGATGGCTAATCGATGTTTGCGCATCATATGTAAACCAATATTTTGCAATTTACGCCACAATAAAGGTTGTTCAGACAACAATGAATCGTATATTTCTCGGGTAACTATTGCGATTTTGCTCTCGGTACGGGCAACAATTGAATGTGTATGTTTTTCTTTAGTAAAGAAACTCAGTAGGCCTACCAGTTCACCGACTTCCAGCTGCTTATGCATCCCTAACATATTGGCTTTCGCCTGCTGCTCTTTAACCAAATCACCTGCTAATAATAAATAAAAGCAGGTATCGCCCGCACCTTCGGTAACCAAATAATCTTTTGCAGATAGCAGTTTTATTTCACCATAACCCGAAAGGATTTGGCGATCTTGCTCGTTTAGCATAATACTATTGTCTGTATCAGCTATTGTTTCATTAGACTTGCGGGTAACAGATGTGTCCATTAAATAGTGTTCCATCAACTTGTAAAACTACTCTACAGGCTCCTTAAATACTTCAATTTTTAAGAAACCCTAGTAACTCCTAGTCAGCGTGTGTTAACTACAAGCTTTAAATCTGGCCGATCAGTAAAAGCTAGTCTAGGTTGATGAGAAGAAAAAGTATACAATTTACTGTACGAATTACTAACCGAATAGTACACTTTTAAAATCAACGAAGGGAAACCCTTGGTTCAGTGGTCTAGCGGTAACTCAATGATTTCACTATCCAAATTATAAAACTTCACATTATCTCTACTAGGAATTAAGATTTATGGCTCGGCTAGATATGTACGCGAATTACGAACTGCAAGCTTCGTTTAAGCTTGATGACAATGACTTTGTGTTGGGCCGCGACGCAAGCTGTGTTGTGAGTATTCCTGATTCTAAAGTGTCGCGTAAACACGCCATTATTACATCGAAAGGCGATGATAAAATTATTGAAAATATTGGATTGAATGGCACCAAAGTGAATGGTAAGGCAATTGAAAGCCCCTATACATTGCAAGCTGGAGACGCGATTTTCATTGCCAGTTATATTTTAGTCTACCAACCTGAAGACATTACTGAAACAGATCTCGATTCAACCACTATTATCAGTCGAGCCCCTCCCAAAACACTGGTGTTGTAATCACCAGTGTTTACACTTTAAACAGCAACGAATAACTATATTGTTTAGGAGTTAATAGAAATTCTTTGTGGGTACTAGGGCTCCACGAATCATCACCGCCCACTCCCATATGTTGATTGTCTAAGTAAACATGAATCACTTCATCTGCTGCTAAATCATTAGTGTGATTAGCCATTGATAGTTGGTTTTGCGAATATTCACTTGCAGCAAACAAAAACTCTCCTTGCACTTGGAGTTTGCCGAGCTTGAGTTGCTGACAATCACTACGCAATCCGTTATCAGTGGGAAAAATATAAGGGGTATGCAAGTTTCTTAGACCCATATTGTATTCGCCAAAACGTGCGGCCGACTGACGATCAGGGTAGTTTTCGAATGGCCCTAAGCCTAACCATTTAACCTGCATATTATCTTGTTTGGATATAGCGAAACTCAGTCCTACTCTTGGTAGTGGCGGTAAAATTTCATTTAACTGCACCTCAATGTTAACTGTCACTTCGCCACTATTGTCGATGCAATAAACCCACTTTGTTTGGGCGCAGCGTGTTTCTTGATAGTCATACTCGAATACACAAATAATGCGTACATCTTGTTGTGATGATATCGCACTTATATGACAACATTTGCGTTGCCATTGACCAATCCCAGCTTGTAACCAGCGGGCATGCCATGCGTTGGGGTCGAGATTATCCACTTCACTCACCCCAATGTCGTTATCAAGCGGTGCGCGATAAAAATTATCAACCAGCGGGCGGGCGATAACCTCTTTGTTATCTTGCTGCCAAGTTTGAATAAGTCCGGTTTTACGGTCGAATGTTAGAGCTAAACCCGCGCCTTGAACGCCAATGACATTTGCATCTTCAGTTAACAGCAGCGGCGTTGCTACAACAGCTTTGTCGAATGAACCTAGAGTTAAACTTTGCTGATTGGCCAGTACAAATTGTTCGGTGCTCATAACATGCCCTGCTGGAGCGAAACTGCATGCATTGATTAGTTCAACATCTAGGTTTAAGTGATATTGCGCCCCTTGCACAAATGGCGTTTGTGGTTTTATAACTATCTCTTGAGCGCTTTGCGGTACAATACTCAGCACCACATCACCTTGTTCAACTTCAACGCCGTTTTGTAGCAATCGCCACACTAACTTTTCGTTATCTGTGGTTCTAAATACATAATCGCTAAAAATGGATAATTGATATTCATTCTGACGGCTTTGGGCTGCTAGAGTAAATTTAAGATGCTGCTGGCAATATTTGGCTTCAAATAAGCTAGGATGAGCACTGCGATCGGGAAACAACAAGCCATTAATACAAAACTGCCGGTCGTTGACAGTATCGCCAAAATCACCACCATAAGCCCAGTAGTGCTGGCCGTTTGCATCTGTTTTAGATAACCCTTGGTCTACCCAATCCCAAATAAAACCACCCTGTAATCTTGGGTATTCTTTAAAGGCTTGCCAATAATCATCAAAGCTGCCTAAGCTGTTGCCCATAGCATGGGCATATTCACATAAAATCAAGGGCCTAGTTTCACCTGGTAAACTCAGCCATTTTTTGATGGAATATTTAGGTACCGCCTCATCTTCGATATCGGTGTCTACCCGTGCATACATAGGGCAAATAATGTCAGTAGCAGAGGTATTTGCGCCGCCACCTTCGTATTGCACGGGGCGCAACGGGTCGAAACTTTTTGACCAAGCGTACATCGCATCATGATTGGCTCCATGGCCACACTCGTTGCCCAAAGACCAAATGATGATAGACGCGTGGTTTTTATCCCGCTCGACCATTTGGGTATAGCGGGACATAAAAGCGCCGGCCCACTGGGGATCGGCAGCTAACCTGCCCATAGGAAACATGCCATGGGTTTCAATATTGGCCTCATCTACCACATACAAACCTAACTCGTCACATAGCTCATACCAACGGGGGTGATTAGGATAATGGGCGGTGCGTACCGCATTAAAGTTGTTTTGTTTCATCAACTTAATGTCTGCAATCATGTCTGACTCTGATACAGCGTGCCCTGTCTCTGGATGATGTTCGTGGCGATTGACGCCGCGTATCAACAACGGCTTACCGTTTACACATAATTGCCCATCGACTATTTCGACTTTTCTAAAACCAATGTCATAAGCTTCTATATCAACAACTTCTCCCTGCTCATCGAGCAAGCTGACCACACAACGATACAAGTTAGGGGTTTCGGCTGTCCATTTTCGCG
>NZ_CAKZKO010000165.1 GCF_937123705.1 uncultured Paraglaciecola sp.
AGGAATAACCGTAAGCAAGGCGCGTTGCCCAATTGCTACATCGGCGTTTGGAAATACAATGGCTTCACCTTCATATTCAGCTCGGTAGTCCTTTCCGGTCTCATTAGCCAACACATAACCTTTCGGAAAATCGCTGAAATTAGGGGTATCTGCCGAGAAATTAAGTGTAAAATCAGTTTTCTCTTTATTTATCACTTGATTAACTTTATAAATAAGGAAGTCTTCTGGTTGGTATTCTTTAAGCTCTAAATCAATGCCACATATCAAACGAGTTAAGGTGCTAGTCACTTCTTTAAAATTATCCATATTATTATGACCAAAGGGCATCACTTTACCTAACTCAACCGTAAAAGCTTGTGCATTAAACTTGTTGACTGAAAAGTAACTAAAGGTCGTTGTAGGGCTACCCGACAGTAAAATGGTATTGATGCCACATGCTAATAATACTTGCAGTTGGTATTTGTCCCATGCCTTGCCGTTTTGAAAAGGATAAACTGCAAATTTGTCATTTTTGGAGGTACGAATAGCAGTATGCAAATCATAATGAATTCTCTCCCGCTCTTGATTTTGATCTTTCGACAGATAAAAATGCTCAACCGCATCTTCTAACTGTTTAGCTCGGCGTCTTTCATCATTCATTTGTTGACCGGCAGCTAATTTTTGATGCTCCAAGCTAAACAAACGATTCATGTTTTCTTCAACAAAACGCTCTGCAATATCCATAGCGGGCAAGTTGCCAAATAAAAACAAAACGTTTTGTTTTACTTCTATCTCGCTAGTCAGAATGTTTTTTACTAACTGCTCACATATTTCGATTGGCGCAGTTTCGTTACCATGTATGCCACAAGAAAGCACAATATCTTTATCGCTCAAGGCTTCAGGTTCAAAGCTGATAATACCTGCTGCAATAACGGTAACTTTTGTATGATGATTGATAGAAAAGCTAAATGGCGAAGCAAATAGCGAGGCTTGAGTGCGCGACAACGACAAAAAATTGCCTTGCTGTTTTAATATTTGAATAGTGTTGTTAATGTCAGTTTGAGGGACGTTTTGCATAATAAATAACTGATAACCAAAAGATAACGTTTAAAACGAGTATATTACGCTAAACAAAAGATTAGCTGTATGCTTGTTTTTACTTAGCGACAACTTAAATGCATTTAATTTACCTCCAACTGTATGCCGATAATGAAGTTTGATAATTTTTTACTTTTGCTGGTCTAAGTAATTGCTAAATTTGCTAGTTTTTCAACTTAATATTTCGACAAGTTTCGGCCTAAAGTTGACATAAGGGGCTAGTCAACAAAGGAAAGTCATCGACTAAAAGCAGTCATTAGCAAATTTATGTTTCAATCTCTAACGCCCCAATATGCCGACGAAACGAGCGCAGCGAGTTGAGGTCGGAATAATTGGTTTGTTATATGGCAGAGCTACCAAAAGCGCCACCACTGCTTTTTATTGGGAAAGTTAAGAAGTTTCGCGTTGTCGTAGCATACACCGCAAAGAACTTTAATATTTGCGAATTCCTCAGCTTCACCTTCCCACTCCCCAGTTTTATTTACTAGGTCTTCGCACTCCGAGCACCACGCATCTGGTCTAGGGTTTTCTGGTTGCTCAATTGACCACCAAAAGCCTCTAGGCTTGCCATCTTTCAGGCTCCGAACTGTGTGCTGGCAAACAAAAGTTTCTTGCTGCTTTCCATGTTCGCAGCATTCAATATACTCGATATCATCAGCCATACTTTGGTGCCATATAACGAGGCTGTAGAAAAACAATTTCATCCATCATCATTTTATCCAATCCTCTTTCGTTTTTAATATTGGTATAGACTGCCGTTTTTTCTCGTCTATTTCAACCACGACTTGATTTCGATGATCCTATGCCGGTTAGGCCGCCATTTCACCGTAATTCGCTAGCTTCTCGATATTGTGAACCAAACAATATAAACGCCACTGATCGTTCACCTTTTGTTTGCCACGCAAACTAAACCGATTCAGCTTTTTATTCACGGTGATGTTCCCGAACACGGGTTCAACCACCGACATGCGATGACTGTAAATGTGCTTTCCCTTATCACTGTCGACCCGCGCCTTCATCCAATCGGTGTAAGTGGGTTTATCCGATACCAAAAACGAGACTTGGCGACCGTTGCCCTTTCGGTGATTCGCCGATTCCGGTCTGCGCATACAATCGTTTTTCTTTTTACACGCACTGCATTGACTGAGCCGCCCTTCAAAGTACACTTTCGTGCGACCACTGTCAGTGACTCGCTTGCCTCGATGGCTTAACGTTTGGCCTGTGGGGCAAACGCAGGTTTCCGTTACCGGGTCAAAGGCAAACTCGGTTGAGGGGATGACGGCTTTTTGTCGATCGCGCTTTGGCTTGTCTTGATGGCGCTTGCCGTGTTTTTCTTTTTGATACGTAAAGCGAGTATCGCGCTCTCTGAACTTACTATCGGGGACATAGGCATCAATCTTATCGTTAAACAACATCGCCATGTTCGCTTCGTTAGCAAAGCCCGTATCGGCAGTGACTATCGTGCCTGCTTTATAGATATCGCGTTCGATGCCTAATTGATTGAAGCGTTCTCTTGTTGCCGATAAGATGGGCTTGAGTGTGTGGTACTCCTGCCCCTCGCCAAAGGCTTGTGCGTCCACTATCACTTGATGCTTTTTATCCACGGTGGCAATGCCGTTGTAGCCTTGCACTGTACCTTTACTGGTTTTCATTTTCGCCGACTCATTGTCGGTGATATTGCTTTTAACTTCTTTTGGCCGTTGTGCTTGGCCCATCCGTGGGCTTTGCGTCTTTAGGAAGTGATCGATTTTATCGAACGCTTTATTCAAGGTCTCTACCGCTTGTTGGCTACGCTGTTCTCGCTTCTCATCCCGCGTATGTTGATCCTTTTGTGCCTTATCTTCCTGAAGGTGATGTTGAATCAAGCGTTTAATCTTATCCCGCTTTTGTTCCAACTCTTTAAAGGTGCCTGACCACTCTTTCGCTGCATTCGACGACAACTTACACCCATCAATAGCAAACAGCTCTCGGCCGATTAACCCTTCTTGCTCGCAGATTAGTACCACTTGGCTGAACAAATCTTCAATAGCATCTGAATGATTGCGCACAAAGCTCGCAATCGTCGTGAAGTGCGGAACGCTATCGCAGGACAAGGCTTTAAAAATGATGTTCGTTTCACAACACCACATAATTTCACGACTGGAAGTAATCCCTTTGGAATAAGCAAACAGAATAATCTTCAACAAGATCGCGGGATCATAGGCGCGACGGCCACCGCCATCATTACTCACACCCTCATCAAACCGAGATAAATCGATCTTACGATCGATTAAATACGCTAACGCGTATTCAAAGGTACCCGATTGCAGTTGGTCAGCGAAATTAATCACCACCATTGTGTTTTGATTAAGATTATAGGGAATGTAGTTGGCCAAAATCGTTATCTCCTTTAACAGAGTGGCCATTTTATATTATCTGATCAAAGAAATAACGTTTTTCTACAGCCTCAACGCCCACATAAAAGGCCGACTGGAGCGCAGCGTAAGGAGGTCCAGCGGAACGAAGTGGAGCGATTTTTGATGTGTTTGTTATGCATTTTTTAATAGAGTTTAAGAGTTTTATCTTTTTCCAGACCTGATACTGACCAAAGGTAAACACCAAGATTGTACAAGTCTTCTAAGCCCCTCTCCTTCGGTTCATGGCTAGGAGTCCAAAAACACCCTTTTGTATATGTAAAGCCACGTTGCGACTCAAGACACCAATTTGACCCATCTAACCCACTAATTTCATCGAGTGCATTGTATTTTAGAGCTTGTTCGTAACGACTATATATTTCATCGTATTTTTGATTCGACAGCTTGATATGTTCACGAACTATGGTTTCTGTACTTTTTTCAGATTTCTCATCGAACTGTATGCGATGTACTTTAACTGCCAGTGTACTTTTCTCTTTGGACTTACACAGCTGAGGTATCCCCAGAAATTCTATATTTAGCCTGTGCTCGGACAAATAAGCCTGCAGCTCCTGTTCCGAGCGATAAATCAGTTTTAAGGTTCGCATGGCTAAGTCCCTTGCTGTGTTTCCCAAAATTGATTGGTTAACTGATCCAATCTTCTGGTGATATTGACAGTCCTCTCCGCAACCTTGCCGCTTAATTTAACGGCATCCAGATTTTCCTGCGCATTGCTTTTGATATTAAGCACACTTTCACTGACTGAGTTCGCAACCGATGTTTGTTCATTCACTGCCCGTGCAATTTGCTCGCTCATACCGGAAATCGTGCTAATCGCATTCAGGATGTTTTCCAGCGCCTGCGCCGTGGCATGACTTTTTGCAACACCTTGTTCCGCTGCCGCTTCACCGGAGCGCATGGCACTGACTGCTTGTCGAACACCGCTCTGTAACTGCTCAATGACGTTGCGGATTTCCTTAGTTGATGCTTGAGTACGATTGGCTAAAGAGCGCACTTCATCGGCAACAACCGCGAAACCCCGGCCGAGTTCTCCTGCCCGTGCCGCCTCAATGGCCGCATTTAATGCCAGTAAATTGGTCTGGTCGGCAATGGCGAGAATAACGTCGAGGATTTTTTCAATTTCATTGCTACTAACGGCAACGTTATTGATGATCTGCGACGCAGAGTGAATGAGACGTTTCAATTCATTAATGGTACTGGCATTTTCATCAACGACCTGCTTGCCGGAGTTGGCAATTGCCAGTCCGTCAGCTGAGGCGGTGGAGGTTTCTGCTGCGTTGATGGATACGCTTTGGATACTCACGGCCATCTGTTCCATTGCCGTTGCAACCTGCTCTGTTTGTTCAAACTGACGTAAGGTGCCATTTTCAGATTGTGTTACGGCAGCACTTAAACTTTGGGCATTTTCACTTAAGGTTGACGACATATCATTGATGCGGCCAATTAATGCTGCGTTCTCAGATTCAAGTTTTTTAACCGCCAGTAACAAAGTCCCGGCTTCATCATTTCGACCGGTATAGACATAGCGCGCGACCTTATCTTCAGAAATGGTTTTGAGTTTCGATAATGCGAGCAGTAAAGGTTGGCTAAAGACGAGGACTGCGGCGCTGACAACAAAGGTACTAAAAATTGTGGCTAATAGTACGAGTAAGGCGGAGTAGTTTAAGACATAAACCAGCACCGGCAATAGTAAGCCGGCAAAGAGTGCAATCATTATTTTGGCGGGCAGTGATAGTGAATCGTCCAGCTTGCGTAAAGATTTTCCAGCCTGGATTGCGGCGTAAACTTCTTCTGCACGAGCAATAAATTCGGGCTTAGCTTTACGCCTTACCGATTGATATTCCTCGGTTCTACCATTCTTTTTAATCGGCGTAGCATAAGCATCCACCCAATAATAGTCGCCATTTTTACAGCGGTTTTTGACAATGCCCATCCAGGATTTTTCGGCGCGTAAATCAGCCCAAAACATTTTAAATACTGCGGGCGGCATATCCGGGTGGCGAACAATATGATGGTTCTGACCAATTAACTCTTCTTTGGTGAAGCCGCTGATATCAATAAAGTCTTTGTTAATGTAGGTGATTTTACCCTCAAGATTTGTCGTAGATAATATATTGGCTTTAGGTGAAAAACTTAGTTCTAGACCCGTTACCGGTAAATTCTTTTTCATTCCAGCTCCGATTTTTATAATTGTTATACAAAAGTAGGGTTATTATATTGAGGTATCCCCAGAAATTCTATATTTAAAATAAAAAGTTAGGCGATTAGGGAACATTCATGGTGG
>NZ_CAKZKO010000166.1 GCF_937123705.1 uncultured Paraglaciecola sp.
TTCGATTGCTATGAATAATTAACGAGGATTATGATGCAGCCATCATTTGATAAAAATAAAGCAAGATTTTCTTTGCTTCCCCTACTCACCTTTGTTGCTATTTTTTTAGGCTCAGGCATATATTTACAATCTCAAGGGGTTGATTACGCGTTTTATCAACTCCCAGCACCAGTCGCTATTTTACCCGCGATTGTTTTAGCCTTTATTTTAAATAAAACCAGCATCAACCAAAGCGTAGAAACCTTTATAAAGGGCGTAGGTAATAACAATATTATTACCATGTGTCTTATTTACTTACTAGCGGGTGCTTTTTCGGCGGTTGCTGGTGCTACCGGCGGTGTGGATGCGGTTGTTAATGCCGGACTTTCACTTATTCCCCCTTCGTTACTACTACCTGGTTTGTTTTTGATAGCGGCGGTTATTTCTACTGCTATGGGCACATCAATGGGAACTATTGGTGCTATTGGCCCAATTGCCTATGCTGTATCTATTAAAACAGGGATTGATCCTGCTTTAATGGCCGGTACCATTGTATCTGGTGCTATGTTTGGTGATAACTTATCAATAATTTCTGACACCACGATTGCTGCTACCCGTACGCAAGGCTGTGAAATGAAAGATAAGTTTAAAGAAAACCTTAAAATTGCAGTTCCGGCCGCCATACTCACTATTGCATTGCTATTATTTTTAACGCCTGCAGCACAAGTAGTTGATACCAAAGACTACGATATTTTATTAGTACTTCCTTATGCCTTTATTTTAGTCCTGGCGGTAATGGGCTTTAATGTGTTTGTCGTGCTGTTAAGCGGTATTGTGTTTGCCGCATTAATGGGCTTTACCGGCAGCTATGAAGGTGCAAGCTTTGTAAAAGATATTTACAAAGGCTTTAGTGAAATGCAGGAAATATTTTTACTGTCTATGTTTATTGGTGGCCTCTCTGAGTTTATTCGTATTAATGGCGGCCTCGACTATATCGCTCAAAAAATTCAAGCTATTACTAAAGTCATTGCCAAATGGCACCGTAAAGTAGCCGATCAGTTAGGGATCGCGGCATTAGTTGTCACCAGTAATATGTGTATTGCCAATAATACCGTGTCTATTATTGTGACAGGCCCTATTGCTAAAAAACTGGCTGATGATGGCGAAATTAGTGGTAAACGCTCTGCCAGTTTATTAGATATTTTTGCTTGTGTAACCCAAGGGTCTTTGCCTTATGGCGCGCAAGCATTATTACTCGGTGCTACATTTAAAATTAGCCCATGGGATGTTTCAACCTCATCTTACTACTGCTTTATTTTAGCTTTTACCGCGATTGCGGTGATTTGCTTACGTCGTAATAAAGCTTAAAGCTTGTTTAAACAGTGTATTAGCTGCGTGCTAATGCACTGTTTATCTCAATAAATAATTAACAAATTAACCGTGTTTGCTATAATGTGATATTCAGCGTGTCACATAAAATATGGTTATGAAAATTAAAAACTTACTTCCTCTCGTTGCACTAAGTGTGTGTGCCTTAAGTTCAACAGCTACCGCTGCTAATTGGAGCAATACGGCGCTTCATATTAACAACGGCAACCACAAAAACCCATTTACTGAACAAAAATCTAATACCACGGTGTACTCAATTGAACATGCTTCTGGGCATGATTATGGCGATAACTTTTTCTTTATTGATTACAGTACCGACAGCAACGATGATGGCTTTCAAGATCAAGACTTTTATTTTGAAGGTTACTCTACCCTTAGCTTATCTGCTGTAATGGACGAAAAAGTAGCGTCAGGGGCGCTCGTTGATGTTGGTCTAACCATGGGTATTAATGCTGCTGGCGATGCTAAAGTAGTTAAATATTTACCAGGCGTAAAATTAAGCTGGGATGTGCCTGGTTTTAATTTCTTTTCAACCCTTATCAGTGCATACATTGATGATAGCGAAGGCGTTGCAAAAGGCGGTGCCCCCATTGAAACTAACAGCTGGATGTTTGATGTAGCCTTTGATTACCCGTTCATGATTGGCTCGCAAAAGTTTAACGTAAAAGGCCATGCAGAGTACATTGCTGAACGAAAAGATGAGTTTGGTAACGATGTGCGTGCTTGGTTTTTAGCCCAACCTATTATTGTATGGGATATGGGACATGCGCTAGAAATGAAAGAAAATACCTTACTGTTAGGTATGGAATGGCAATACTGGCACAATAAATTTGGTACTGATGTTAGCGAATCAGTACCACAAGTTCACTTAGAGTGGACTTTTTAATAACAAAGTAAATTAAAAAGTGCGAACCATTTCGCACTTTTTTAAATTCAAAAATATATGTTTTATCTAATTGTTAACCTATCGGCAATTAACTGAGAAGTAGTCGTCCCCGCTCTTTACTTCTAACTCAGGAAAATGTGTTATCAGACGGTTATAGCCTTTTTTAGATCGGATTTTGAGAGCAAATGAAGCTCGAAGATGTTGCGATTCAATGTGAACTCCATTGCGAATAAAAAAGTCTATAAATGCTTTATTTTTCTTATTTTCATAGGTAATTGGATCACCGGAATGAATAGAGAGTTCCGAATAATTTTGGATAAAGAAATAAAGAGGATCCAATTCATTCTTATTATCAAAAGCAACGCCACCCAGCCTAGTGTTTAATATATCGAAGGGTTCAAAAACGCCTTCAGCTGCAAAACTATTCAATAAACTCTGCGCATCTTTTAACTGCTCGAAATTTAATGAATTAAGCCACAATGTTAATCCTTTTAATCCTGCCAACCCTCCTAATAATTCCGAATGACTACTCAACGGTTTTAAACCCACATTACTTAGTCTAGCTATAATTTCTTGCTCATTTAAGCTAGTTGCTTGCAGGTAATCTCGAGCAAAAATAACTGCTAAAATAGATTTTGTTTCAGGTAACAAAACAGGTAAATCTAAGGTTTCTAAATCGAGTTCTTGTAATGAGGTGTTTTGATTACCAATTGCTTGATTAATTATCTTACTCACTGTAGTAATCTGACTTTTTATTAACGGAGAGTTATGTAAAGCTTTTTTATTTTTACAGTGCTTAAATTCAGATGAAGATTTAATCTTTGCAATAAAAGGCTGATCTTTAAATGTTTCAATTTCATTGGGTGTTAATTCACGGCTTGTAAGCCAATCCGTCGTTGATTGACACTTTTTGAGGTCCAGTTGTTGTTCGTCAGTTAATACGGATTCTTTTATATTCAGTTGCAATATAGGGTTCGGTTTCTCTATATCATCGATTAAAACGATTTTAATAACGACCCCTTCGTTATTTAATTTCTCAACCCCCTTATTAACCTCTTCGTTACTAAACCAAGGATGTGTAATTTTTTGATAATAAACCTGCTTATCTAATAACCCTAAAAGAGTTAAGAACAATTTATGATCTGTTGGATTAGTAATTTCATAATCTTCACCACCTATAATAGTGAGAAAATTCAATGCTAATTTATTATCGAAGCTTACATCTGATAACTTTAAATCAGGGTAACGCTGCAAAAGCATAATAGCGGATTGTAACTGCTGTTTAGTCAACAACAGATTTAAAATTGAATTTAAAGGAGAAAGTTGATTATTGTTAAGTACATCATATGGGATTTCTGAAAAAGTCCGTTCAATTTCGTTAAAAATTTCAACGGCAGAGGTATTTGTTGAGCTGACCTTTTTGTAAATCGTATCTGTGGGCAAGTTTTTCCAAAGTTTATCCAAAAGGTCAGTGTAATCAACAACAGTTGTTATATTTAAGTCCGGTGCGTTAACGTAATCGTATTGAGCGATTAATCTTTCACTATTCGGTATTGATTGTAAAATCGGAAGCAACTTTTCAACTGACTCTGCTAATGCCGCTTTATCGTACCAAGTTTTAGCTACTGACCAGTAACTCGAAAACCATATTGCCTCGGCGACCTGCTTTGCTGTATACCCGTTTTTAAATGCTTGTGAAGCTTTTAGCTCAATATCACGTTCATTATTATCTCGTAACTGATACTGCTTATAATTTAGCTCTTTGCATTGCTCCTCATTCGGGGTATCAGTAGGAAATGGCTGTTTAACATAAATATTTTTGGCGTTTGTGTTATTCCCGAAATTAACTTTTGGCTTTTTAATATCAACATTGGCTTCTGTTGGTGTAAGCAGGGTTGAATTATGACGCTTACTGGATAATATACTGAAAACTGTAACTAAGCTGATCAAAACAACGCTAATGATTACAACTATTTTTTTCATCCTTGAATTTTCCTATTTAGCCTATTACAAACTACATGTTCTCATTTTCAAGTTAGTTTGATTAAGCTCGCAAACTAATGTTAAACGAGCTTATAAGGTTTTGTTAAAACTTACACTGCGGGTTTTTACCTTTTGCCTTAGCTGCTTTTTGCTCACTAAGCGCTTTACTCATTTGTGACTGCAA
>NZ_CAKZKO010000167.1 GCF_937123705.1 uncultured Paraglaciecola sp.
GGGTTCACGGTGAAAGCTTGCGCTATCAATTGATGACTTTGCAAACCACACAACATCACCGGTTTTCTTGTGAGTTAAGCGCATGCTTACTTGACCTAAAATAGTCGCACATTGCTGAACTGGAAACTGTTTTGCAACTTCATCAAATAAAGGCAGAGGCTTTTCTGGTTTGACTAATTGATATTCTGTGTCTTCAATCAGTTCAAGGTCAAGCTGGTGAATAGATAGGGTGTAATCTGCTTGAGTGCCATCTTCTACAACCTTTAATTGTTTGGCTGTAAGTGCTTCAGTCAGTTGCGTGTAAAGTGTATCTGTCACACTGGTTTTGTCGGCAACTATCACCACAGTTTGGTTTTTACTAACTGCATGTGCAGGCAACTGTACTGACTTCACTTTAGGAGCTGCATGCTCTGTTTGATACTCTACTTGAAAGCGTTGGCTTTGTAAGCTTGGTTTCTTTGGCATCGAAAGTAATGGCGCAGGTTCAGGTTTAAGGGCACAACCAGCTGAAATTAAAGTAAAAAACAAAACTACAAGTAAGCGCATAAAGATTAATCTACCCATAAATATTTAAGATTAAGCGTATTGTACGTTAGTCGAGGCAAAAGTTCATGATATTATGTTATAAGAAACTTCCTAAACAGACTTAAAAAAATAAATAATGAAGTACAGCTTATCTTTAATTCCCTTTCTTTTTTCTTTTTTACTGCTTTTTGTTAGCGGAGAAGCTGCTTCGAGTGATAAGCAATGGCAAACTTTCGTTGCTGATTATAATAAACACCTTACCCGAAAATTAAAAAGTAAAGGGATACCAGGTGGTTCATTGGCGATTGTAAATATTGGTCATGATGATTTTATTAATGGTATTGGTCGAACAAAAATAGAAAAAGGTCGTAAAGTCGATAAACATACCCGCTTTCGATTGGCATCAGTCTCTAAAACCTTTGCGGGCTCATTAACTGCTAAACTTGCAGCGCAAGGGGAGTTTAATATTGATGACCCAATAAGTAAGTTTATTCCTGCTTTTTCTAATACAGCTTACAAAGATGACTTAAAAATTTATCATATCCTTAGTCATTCTAGTGGCCTAGTACCTAATGCATACGATAACCTAATTGAGTCGCGTATGAGTTACCCAGATATTGTCGAGCGGCTATTGACTGTTGAGCCTATCTGCAAACCAAGCGAGTGCTACGGCTATCAAAATGTGATGTTTAGTTTGATTGACTCAGTGATTTATCAATCAACACAGATGGACTACTCACATTGGATTTCAGAATATATCTTTGCGCCTTTAAAAATGGTGGATGCCAGTGTTGGTTTTGAGGGGATGGTGAAAGACAATAACTATGCTCATCCTCATGTACGCGGTAGAAAGCGTTGGTATACATCTCGTTTAAA
The DNA here is from genome assembly GCF_937123705.1 of uncultured Paraglaciecola sp. Classification (GTDB taxonomy): domain Bacteria; phylum Pseudomonadota; class Gammaproteobacteria; order Enterobacterales; family Alteromonadaceae; genus Paraglaciecola. The sequence continues at coordinate 1,402 of NZ_CAKZKO010000167.1, forward strand.
GAAAAATTACTATAAAGTGCCTGCAGCTGCAGGTGTGAACGCCAGCGCAAATGACATGGCTATTTGGTTAAATGCGCAGCTAGGACAATACCCAGATGTATTACCACTCGAAGCATTGATCAAACAAACCCGTCCTTATACACATACTAAAAAAGAAACTCGTCGCCGAGTTTGGCGAAGTCATGTTAAAGATGCTTACTATGGATTGGGTTGGCGTGTTTACAACTATGATGATGAAGTACTTTATTACCACAGTGGTTGGGTTCAAGGCTATCGCAGCGATATTGTAGTATTCCCGCATCTAAACATAGGGTTTAGCTTAGTTCTCAATGCAGAAACAGGGTTAATTAATGAATTAACTACCGAGTTTATTAATCGGGTTCTTAAATACACGCGAGAGCAAAAATAGCCTAGCTAAAAAGTTTAGTTACAAATTAATTCAAAATTATTTCTGCCTACAAAAAAGCCAGCATATTTGCTGGCTTTTTCTGATTCGAAATTTCACAAGGCAGGATTAACCGCGTGGTAATTGAATCTTTTTCTCTTCGCTTTGGCGATACAATACAATTGTATGGCCAATTGTTTGTAGTTTTGTTGCGCCTGTCTCGCGAACAATTGCGTCAAAAATCAATGTTTTAGTTTCACGTTCATCTGTAGGAACTTTAACTTTGATTAGTTCATGAATTTCTAGGGCGCTTTCAATTTCAACTAAAACGCCTTCGGTTAATCCGTTTGCACCAAGTAATACAACAGGTTTTAAACTGTGCGCTTGGCCTTTTAAAAACTGCTTTTGTTTGTTCGATAATTTCATCATGTTACAAATTTTGCTGAATATGGCTTGAATTAAGGGTATTCTAACGCCATCTAGAGAATATTACTAATTAGTTACGTATTAATTTTATGGCAAATAAAAAACATTCAGCCAGTTCTAAGCGTTGGCTGAAAGAACATTTCGACGATCCTTATGTTCACGAAGCGCAAAAGAAAGGTTGGCGTTCTCGTGCGGTATTCAAATTAGACGAAATTCAAAACAAAGATAAATTAATCAAACCATCGATGACGGTGGTTGATTTAGGTGCTGCGCCAGGAAGTTGGTCACAGTATTTAGCTGAAAAGGTTGGTGATAAAGGTCAGGTTATTGCTTGTGATATCTTGCCTATGGATTCCTTAGCAGGTGTTGATTTCTTGCAAGGTGACTTTCGTGAAGAAGCGGTACTTGATGCACTATTAACACGTATTGACGGAAAAAATGTTGATGTAGTTTTTTCTGATATGGCACCCAATATGAGTGGTAATACATCAGTGGACCAAGCGGGTAGTATGTATTTAGTCGAATTAGCATTAGATATGTGCCACCAAGTTTTAAAGAAAAATGGTGCGTTTTGTGTCAAAGTCTTCCAAGGTGAAGGATTTGATCAATACTTACAAGAAGTACGTAATAGCTTTAAAGCAGTGAAAATTAGAAAGCCCGATGCGTCACGTGCCCGCTCTCGGGAAGTATATATAGTGGCGACAGGTTACAAACTGTAGTACAGTTGTGCTGCGTTAAGTTG
>NZ_CAKZKO010000168.1 GCF_937123705.1 uncultured Paraglaciecola sp.
CAAAATTGAATCAACAGCCATTTGTGGTTCAGGTATCAACCAAGTACAGCGTATTCAAGAAGTTTGGGTGAGGGAGTCATTATGATAAAGCATTGTTTAATATTATTCGTTGCGCTTTTATTATCTCCATTAGTTCAAGCTAATGTTAATACTAACCCTCAGTTTGAGTTTGGGACGATTCCAGCCGATAAATGTGAGATATCCGGACCCACAGTAGAGTGTGTTATTGAGTTTGAAAAAAGCTATGATTCAGCACCTTTGGTGTTTGTCATGTCAACGGTGAATGCGAGTCGTTCAAACTTTGATAGTAAGACGACAGAATACCCTTCTGATCTCCGTGTTTGGTCTGTTTCATCGAGCGAAGCAACAATAAAACAACTACTTCCACCCCATGATGCGGCATGTGTTCGCTTGAAACAGAATAACAATGGGCAGTGGCGATGCAGCACCAATACCAGCGATCCTTTAGTGGAGTACGTTGATGCTCCGATGGAAAATATTGACTATTTGGTCATTGAACCAGGCGTTCTGGAGTTTGATAGTGGGGCGAAATTAGTTGCAGGAACCATTGATTATAACCGTACTTATTCAAATGCTGGTGGTGGAGCTAATAATAGTAAATCGGTGCAATTCAGTGATTTTGGCTTGTCATCCAACTTTAGCTCTTCTCCGGGCGTTTTAGTACAGATTCAAAGCTTGAGCAATATGCAAGGTAGCGCTCCTGTTTGGTTAACCCCAATTGCTCTAAATCCGACAACAAGTTCATTTAATCTAGTCCTCGATCGCTCAGAAGTTTCATCTAATGCTCAGCTTGCTCGTAATGAACAAGTTGCTTTTGTCGCAGGGCTAGGTGAAGGGTTTATAAATGGACAGAAATTTTGGCTTGGCCAAGGATCAACATCAAATACGCTGAATATCGATGATAGGGTTATCAAACCAATCACAGAAGGTTGTCAGCTTGTACAAGATTTTTCAGCTTCTGGCTTTTCGGGTATCCCGACATTGCTCGCGTCAAAGCGTACACGTAATGGTAACAATGGCGGCTGGCTGAGACGTTGTTCAGTATCGAAAACGGGTGTTGCTTTAATCAACGAAGAAGACATGGCTCGAGATGATGAACGTGCTCACGTTGTCGAGCCTTATTCGTACTTTCTATTTGATAAGCCGCCAACGAGTGAAATTTGTCAGTTATTTCCTTCGCCAGCTCAAACATGGAAAAATAACGAGAATACTTATATTTTGTTGGATACATCGGAGGGTATAGAAGGAGCGTTAGTATCAAATGGAAAGAGGTATATAGGTTTTCCTCAAAATACGATAACAGGAAATAAGAAGGAGAGCGCTTGTGATGGTACAGAGTGTTATGGTGAAGAAGGATTGTTGGTTAATCAGCAAGAACTAGAAAGCTTCCAATCTCCTGATAATGGACTGGAGACTGTAAATGTATGGCAGGATGATGCAGAGTTTTCTAACAGTGAATCAATAGGAAGTTTAAGTGTTGGAAAAGGTTCTGTAACATTTTATAGCGGCACATATTGGGTCGGTAGTTTGGATATTAATAACGCAGGGAGAGTCATAATCCCTGATGGAGAAAAAGTTATTATCCATATAGGAAGAGTGAATTTAAGTAATAATGATTCATTTTTCGGTGAAGAAGGTGATGGGCAATTAGTCGTTTTTATTCACGCATTGCAGAATTCTAATGTTAACTTTGCCAACCAGAGTGAGTTTAGAGGTCTTTTATATAGCGAAGTTGATGTCATTATGAGTAACCAGTCAACGGTCTATGGTGCAGTTACTGCTAAGGCTATCAGCCTGAGGAATACTTCTAAGATTATTGCGACTGACAATCATTGTTTTCAACCTTCGGATGATTACGAGATAGACATTTCTCCCGCAACCGATCTAGCTTTGATGTGTGGCGATGACTCTCCTCAATTTACCATTAATACCTCTAACAATGGTGTGGCACAAAGTCTAGACGTTACCGTAGGTATTACGCCAGACGCTGATGAATTCGACGTTTCTGTACTTCAAGGTTCAGGTTCTTACCCTAATTATGTATCAAATGACGATGGTGAATTAACTTTAAAAGTTGTCGCTAAAGATACTGCTAATATTGATTTTGATACAGGTTATAAGCTAACTGCGACATTAGTCGATGATTCTGGCAAAGAGGTTGAAAGTCAGTTCAAGTTTGTACCATTTAAATTCTCTTTAGTGGATGGTGATAACCTGACAAATCGTTTGGAGGCCATTGCGGGGCAGGCGACACCGACAGTCACAAAAGTTTTAGCATGTGACTCTGGTGACTCGATTGTTGTTGCTGAAAACTATACAGGTGAAGCTGGGGATGAAGTTACCATTGCTCACGAGCTTGATAGCTCTTGGAGTGGATCCGATGGCTCTTTGATTTATTTACCTGAGTTCGAAGAAGGTAGCGCCTCAACTGACTTAACTATCTCTGAGTCAGGGCTTTTCAACGTCACTTTAAAAGATAGTAGCTTTGATTGTACTGGTTTCGCTGGCTGCCCAGAAGACGGGAGTTATGATGTTGAAGGGAGCTTCTCTGTGTACTCTCGTCCGTGGAAATTTGCCATCTGCACGAGCAACAATTCTGATGGAAACAGTAATAGTGGAAGTGCGTTTGCTGCTGCAGGGGAAGAGTTTGACGTGTTTGCTAAACCTATTCGATTCTCGAGTAACACTAACCCTTCGTGTAACAATAGCTTAGTAACACAAAACTATTTGCTGTCCTCTGGTGCTGTCGTTGCAACTCATACTCTGGATACACCTAGTAATGGTGATGCAGTGTTAGGGAGTTTAGAACCGACTAGTCAACTGACTCAATCTAGCTCTGATATAGTACTCGCAGATAATGGCTATAAATTTAAAAACTTAGAATATTCAGAAGTGGGTAGCTTCAATTTTACAGTGACAGAAGATTCGGACAGCTTTTACGGCAAGATCCTTGGTGGCTTCTCTGGAAGTAAATCAATTGGCCGCTTCTATCCGAAGTACTTCCTGCAAGAGAATTCTGAATGGAATGTCGCGAATCAAAACGATATTGCTTATTTAGGTCAGCCTTATGATTCAAGCGTTCATCAAGTGTATCCAATGGCATCTGGTGCAAGCAGTGTCGGCAACGCACTCAACAATTATCGTTTCTTCCATTCAGACTTACAGGCGAAATTTGGTGTTCTAGATGACACAGCTATCGATAACGAGTTCTTACTGGATACTGAGGCAGGCACTTGGTCTAATGATCGTAAGCATTGGTTGTTGAACGATAGTGCCGCTGTTCTTCAGCGAGTTACGGATTCGGATGATGTTAGCCGCAGAGATGCACCGTTTAATACGTCAGATGCTAACTCCACTATTACCCACTTTGGTTTGACTGTTGCAGGAGTTGATCCTGTTTCATTTACTGACTCTGATATTTTGACTGATTCTGTCGAGTTTCCGGTCCAGCCTCCAGCTCGTTATGGCCGAATGGCGCTTGACGACATTGGTGGCAATTCCGGTACTACCTTAACTATCCCACTTCGAGCTGAGTTCTGGGATGGCAACGAGTTTGTTGTTAACGAGGATGACGACCGCAGTACATTCAATGGCTCAAATATTTGCAAACAAGTTATTTGGACTAGTAATACAGTGAACACTACATTAGCTTCACTTAATGGTAGTGGGGATGTTGATGATGGAGAAGAAGAGGTCACAGCGAACCAAAATACGCCTTCTGGTACAGATGCACCTCGTGAACAAGTCCGCTTGTGGTTAAGAATGGATGACTCAGAACCAACCAATAAAACTGGTGAAAACCCTATTACCTGCTCAGGTAGCGATCAAGATCAACCTTGGTTGCGCTACAACTGG
>NZ_CAKZKO010000169.1 GCF_937123705.1 uncultured Paraglaciecola sp.
GTCTTGCAAGTATATTTTGGGCGAATGTGGCGGTGGACGAAGAACTTAGCAGGTTCAACACCCAACTGTTCGCTCACATCCTCGCCGATTTTAACCAGATGATGGCCACATTGATTGCATTGGCAAGATTCTGGTTTATGACGGTGCTCTATTCGTGGCAGATGATCCGGCAATGGCTGTCGGCCTGCACGAGAACGTGGTGATTTTATCTGAGCTACTTTCGCTGGCGTATCAAGTTGTTCGATTTCTGCATTCACCGCCGCCAAATCAGATTGCAGTGTTTCTTCAAACAAGTCAGGATGCGTTGATGACAGCGACTCGCTCGTTTTGCCAAATCGGATGCGACGTAAATAGGCTAACTCCATGGTCAGCGCTTGGATCTTGAGTGCCTGAGATTGAACCTCTTTTTGCGATTGTTCAAGCAGCATTTGAACCTGAACCCTGGTGTCTGGATCAAGGTTCAAATGATCTAATTGAGCAAGCGTTTTCATGGGGTTTATTTTACCACAAACACCGCCGTATGACTGATGAATAAAGGATTTAAGCTGCCACTCTAAACCTCTAAATGCGCCGGTGGTAACGCCGATAATCGCTGCCAATTAACACCTGCTATCAACCAATTCCATTGTGCTTGCGTTAACTCAAAACTGCACTCATTTAACTTCGGCCAAACAAATTTACCTTGATGCAAACGACGCTGACACAACCACACGCCTGTACCATCCCACAGCAACACTTTGATTCGATTATTCGCGCGATTGCAGAATACAAAAGCTGATCCTGCGCAGGGTCTTTGCTGCAAAGACTGCTGCGCCTCCCTTGAAGTGGACCCGGAAAGTTGGACAGTTAGCTTAGGAGCTATTTTCCCATTTATTAACCTGCCTTTGGCAGCCTGATAAATTCATAATAGACCTGATCCGGTGCTGCTTTCAAGGTCTGATGTTTCCGGTTTTCATTATAAAACCGGAAGTATTTTGCCAGCGATTGCCTGGCTTCAGATGCTGATTCATAAGCATTGAGATAAACCTCCTCGTATTTTACGCTGCGCCACAAGCGCTCGACAAACACATTGTCTCTCCAGGCACCCTTGCCATCCATGCTGATATTAATGTTGTGATCCTTCAATACATTGGTAAAGGCCTCACTGGTATACTGCGAGCCCTGATCCGTGTTGAATATATCCGGTGTCCCATAGCGGTAAATCGCTTCCTCAAGTGCATCAACACAAAAACTAGCATCCAGACTGTTAGATACACGCCAACTGAGCACCTTGCGACTATACCAGTCCATGATAACTGTGAGATAAAGAAAGCCGGCTGCCATCGGTATGTAGGTCACATCACTTGCCCAAACCTGGTTGGCACGATTGATATCCAGGTTACGCAGCAGATACGGATATATCTTGTGCTGTGGATGTGGTTTCGAGGTCTTCGGTCCGGGATGGATCGCTTGTATGCCCATAAGCTGCATTAAGCGCTGTATACGTTTGCGGCCTGTTTTGTGTCCTTGCGCTGCCAGTGCGTCTACAATACGCCGGGAACCAAGATAGGGTTTCCCCAGATGAATTTTGTCAATCAAACGCATGAGCATTTGGTCTGACTCGAGTACGGGTTGTTGTTGATAATAACTGCTCGACCTTGGTATACCCAACAATTCACAGCGACGCGTCCTGGATAACAAATGTTTCTTCTGAGCCATGTCTTTTCTCCGTGCCCGGTCTAACGACCGAGCACTTTGGACAAAAAATCATTCTCCATGGTCAACTGACCAATTTTCGCTTGTAAAGACTGAATTTCAGATTCCCGATCCGGCGCCAGCCCCTTACCCGACGCAAATACTTCGCTGCTTTGTTCAAGCAGCAGTTTCTTCCATTTCACAATCAGATTGCTGTTGATCCCATATTGCTGAGATAGCTCAGTCAGTGTCTGATCGCCCTTGATCGCCGCCAATGCAACTTTTGATTTGAATTCCGGTGAATGATTTCTGCGTTTCTTGCTCATTTTCTGTATTCCTCTATCTAATAAAAAATAATCATACAGAAAATAACTCCTTAGCTTCGTCCTTCTGGTGACCAACTATTGGGGGCCACTTCTTACCACCGCTAGCCAGACCGGCTTCATGAAATTTGTGTACGGCATCTCGACTGTCTGCTGCAAATCCGATAGTTCCACCATTTGCACTGCAAGCAGATTCACCATTTGAAGGTGTGAGAACCACAAATTCAAACGTTTCCAAACCATACATCATGGCCGTGTCGTGAAGCTTGCCAAGGTTGTTGATACCTAACGGCTTTAGTGTCGCATCGTAAAATGTAACGGCTGCGTCGAAATTGTTGGTCCCTAAAGTCACGTGTGTGAAAATTGCCATGATAGATTCCTTAATTGAAGTGTTGTTTAACGCTTAGCGCGTAATATGTGAAGTGGAAACAGGTGCAACATTACAACAAATAACTGTTGTTAGGTTGCATACTAGTCAATAAATTAAATTCCTAGCTATTCGTAAAAGATAGAAGAACTACACCCAATGATGTTGTTATCAGGATGAGGAACAAAGGGAATTGTACCTGTAGCCAAGTGGATGAAATAATCGTCAAATTCATCAGGTACTTTTGGTCCGCTTGCGTGTGATGACTAACAAGTGATAAATATAACTAATAGGACAGCTAAGTAACGAATTGCAATAGATTGAAAATAGCGCATGTTTTTTCCTTAATGAATTTGTTGTCTTTTACAGAAGTGAGCGTCTCACGTCAACCGCACCGAGCGGGTTTGGATATGCAGGCTACGAATCAAGATTCGAATCTAGAATTTGCCATGAACAGGCGCCAAAATTCATATATCTGTTTAATAATTTGTGATTATGGAACCAAAAAATTGATCATCTGATCGTTTCCCAGCACACTTGACCGCCAATCCGACCTCCTGTACATTTTTCATTCGATGAAAAAGGGCATTAATTTTTCCTATCTTCCAATCTTTAAAAGCCTAATTTATAGTCGCTCGCGTTGATTACAATCAGCACGGGCACAATGGAGCTGTAACAAAATGTCAATTGACGATCTCGAGATCGCGGTTCTTGTGCCGTGCTACAACGAAGAAGTTACTATTAAAAAAGTGGTCGAGGACTACCACCGACAACTGCCGTACGCGACTATCTATGTCTATG
>NZ_CAKZKO010000170.1 GCF_937123705.1 uncultured Paraglaciecola sp.
CAAGACTCATTACCCGATGGTGTCAGCGCGGAGCCGGTCTATGACCGAACCCGTCTGGTGGACAAGGCCATTGCTACTGTTGCCAAAAACCTGCTTGAAGGCGCACTGCTGGTGATTGTCGTGCTGTTTACTCTACTTGGCAATTTTAGGGCGGCACTCATTACCGCTGCGGTCATTCCACTTTCCATGCTAGCCACCATGACCGGCATGGTACGCACAGGGGTTTCCGCTAATCTGATGAGCCTGGGCGCACTGGATTTTGGCCTCATTGTCGATGGCGCTGTCATTATTGTTGAAAACTCCGTAAGACGTTTGGCAGAGGCTCAACGTGGTGGCAACTCCCAAAGCTTGCGAGAACGTTTGGATACGGTCTACACAGCAACGGCTGAAGTTATCCGGCCCAGCCTGTTTGGTGTGGCAATTATCACTGTTGTGTATATCCCCATCTTCTCACTTACCGGTGTCGAAGGAAAAATGTTCCATCCGATGGCAGCCACCGTGGTAATGTCTTTGTTGTCGGCGATGGTGTTGTCGCTGACGATTGTGCCTGCCGCTGTCGCAGTTTTCCTGCGCGGCAAGATCAGTGAAAAAGAGAGCGTGGTGATCGCTAAGACCAAATCTATTTATAAACCACTGTTGCTGCTGGCGCTCAAATTTCGTTGGGCCGTCGTCAGCTTTGCAACTCTATTGGTTGCGGGATGTATCTGGTTGGCGACCACATTGGGTTCGGAATTTGTCCCACAGTTAAACGAAGGGGATATTGCGCTACACGCCATGCGAATTCCAGGCACAGGGTTAGAGCAGGCGGTAAAGATGCAGGAAATTCTTGAACAACGTATCAAGTCTTTCCCGGAAGTTGATAAGGTTTTTGCGCGCATTGGCACGGCAGAAGTCGCCACTGACCCTATGCCACCCAATGTTGCCGACAACTTCGTGATATTAAAGCCGCGCAATGAATGGCCTAATCCTGATAAAACCAAGGATGAGCTGGTCACTGAAATGGAAACCGCACTCGAAGAACTGCCCGGTAATAACTACGAGTTTACCCAACCGATACAAATGCGCTTTAACGAGCTGATATCTGGCGTTCGTGCTGATCTTGGCATTAAAGTCTTTGGCGATGATCTCGATCAACTGGTATTAACGGCTAACGATATACTCAAGGCAATCAACCAGGTGCCTGGAGCCGCAGATGCTCGTGTTGAGCAAGTCACTGGCCTACCGACCTTGTCGATCATTCCCAAACGCACAGCCTTGGGTCGATACGGATTGAATGTGGTGGAACTGCAAGACTGGGTCTCTGCTGCCATTGGCGGTGAATCAGCGGGCTTATTGTACGAGGGTGACCGACGCTTTGAGTTGATTGTGCGCTTACCTGAAACGCTACGTCGCGATATCGACCGTCTCTCGTTTTTGCCCGTCCCCTTATCCAATGGCGATTACATCCCTCTGGAAGAAGTTGCAACTCTGGATATTTCACCGGGGCCAGCACAAATCAGCCGCGAAAACGGGAAACGTCGGGTAGTAGTGACTGCCAATGTGAGAGGCCGTGACCTCGGCAGCTTTGTTACCGAAGTCAAAGCGCGCATTAACAACGACGTTGATATACCACCGGGTTACTGGCTCGATTACGGCGGCACCTTTGAGCAGCTGGAATCTGCCAGCCAACGCTTAGCCGTGGTTGTACCCATCACCCTGCTTATTATTATTGGCTTATTGGTGATGGCCTTCGGATCGCTTAAAGATGCGTTAATTATTTTTACTGGCGTGCCTTTGGCGCTAACCGGCGGGGTTCTCTCTCTATGGCTGCGGGATATGCCGCTGTCTATTTCGGCGGGCGTTGGTTTTATTGCCCTATCCGGGGTTGCCGTTCTCAACGGTCTGGTCATGCTGGCCTTTATTCGTGACCTCTGGCATGAAAAAGGTGATCTTCTAACATCAGTTGTTGATGGTGCGTTAATTCGATTGCGTCCGGTATTAATGACGGCATTGGTTGCCAGCCTCGGCTTTATACCTATGGCACTCAATACGGGGACTGGCGCAGAAGTGCAACGGCCTCTGGCAACAGTAGTGATAGGAGGGATTATTTCATCGACGTTGTTGACGCTGTTTGTATTACCCGTTTTATACCATTGGTTGCATCGAAACGAAAAAAATAACCATTAGTTAGGAGGTGTGCCTCCAAACGGGGGCATTTTAGCAATGAGCAAAATAATTATTGTATTTTTAGCTGTATATTTTATTTCTTTTTTTGGCCTCGCCGTTGTCTGGCGAAATTATGTGGTTGCCAAAAAAACGGGAGCTAATGCCTTAAAATTGAATAAAAAAATCGGAGCTGAAGCTATCACCGGTTTATATTTTAAATACCTGCCTTTGGTTTCAATTCTGGTTTTTACACTTTATGCATTCCTTCCAACGCTTTACCAGTCGTTAGGGCCAATGGCTTTAATCAATCACAAGGCATTTCAGTTGATTGGCATGGGTGTCATGGTCATCGCTTTAGTATGGATTGTAGTTGCACAGTCTCAAATGGGAGCATCTTGGCGTATCGGTATAGATCACGATGAGAAGACACAATTCATTCAGAAAGGTCTTTTCCGTTACTCCAGAAACCCAATTTTTGTAGGAATTATTTTCACGTCTTTTGGTTTTTTCCTCGTACTTCCAAACCCCTTCACTTTAACTATCCTCATGCTAGATATAGCGCTAATCCAAATACAGGTAGCTATAGAAGAACAGTTTCTTACAGAAACGCATGGCGAAGAATATATAAAGTATTGCAAACACGTCAGACGTTGGGTTTAGAGAGTAACGAAAATTCATCATCGAATACAGCAAGAGAAAGACAACAACCCCTCTGAGTAATCACGCTTGCTGATCCTGCTCCATCGACCCTATACCCTCAGCAACAGCAAATACTGCTTCCAGCTCGGAGCAGTGCTGAGATTTCATAATCTCGGCACGCTGCTGCTTTTCATGCTTTTCAGTCATGGCTAGTGCCAGAGCTAGCGGTGGCGGCACGTTTCGGAACAAGCATTGCAGGTTGTCCGATAGCACAACGCCCTCGGTATAGTTTCCAGGCTCTTTTCTTGCTGCGCGAAGCATGCCCTTCTGCTCCTCGGTGAGGTCTTTAAAGCGTGAGATTTGTTCAATCTCTTCCTTGGGACAAACCATCGCTATCCACCACTCGAACATACTGAGTAGTTTTTTTGCAGCGTCGGGAAAGTCTTCCAGGTTCTGGGTGGCCAACCATAACCAGGCACCCAACTTGCGCCACATTTTCACGATCTTAACCAGGAAAATGGCTAACAAGGGATTCGTCGTAATCAAGTGCGCTTCATCACCTAGCACGAAGGTCGGGCGATGATCATATTGCTCACGCTCCACGACACCGTTGATCTGATTCATCAAACCCATAAACCCTAAGGCCAGCTGGTCTTCATAGCCTTCATTGGCGAGTAGCCCCATTTCCATGATGGTGACATCGGCCTCAGGCCAGGCCTTGCCCACACGGTTAAAAAAGTGTCCGGCTGTGCCGGAACAATACAACGCCATTGCATCAGCCATGTCTCTAGCACGCTCTTGGCGTTTCGGCGTACTGGAGTCATCTGCCGCCAACTTGTTCAACGCATTAACCACATCCTCGGTTAATACGATTTCTCGACTGCCAGCCGCTTGCTTTTCCTCCGCAGCGAGGATGATCGCTCTACGAATCGTTAGGCGATCCGCCCGCGTCATCACGGCCTCTTCTTTGCTGTCACCGCCGGTAATCATAATGCGGGCCTTCAATTCCATTTCACCCAGCAGATCCCGTTC
>NZ_CAKZKO010000171.1 GCF_937123705.1 uncultured Paraglaciecola sp.
GTGCTCATGGTTTTAATCTACTAACAGTCGGATACGAAGACCCTGTTGGTCCTGTTATCCGAATTTGTAACTAACGCTGACTTGATCATATTTGGTATTGGTTCAAGGGCATGAGCCGGTATCTCAGTGCTTGAGCGTTCCCAAAAACGAGACTCTGATTTTGGGTGTACCGAACAATCCAGTCAAGGCGTGCACCGATCCAGTTGGTCAATTCTCTAATGCGCCTCTAAGTTTATGGGCTATCGTCAGGTTTTCCATCAGCCGTCAATTGCTCGATCCTGGCTTCTAACTTCTGCAGTTTCTTGCGCTGTCGAGCCGACGCAGCGCTGGCGTTGTTCTTTGCCTTGTTTGCAATGGCAGCCTCTTCGACGGCCTGCTCCATTTTTTCTGTGAGCTCAGCGACAGTCTCATTCATCCACACACGCTCGCTTTTGAGGCACGCGGTGGCTTCATTCAACTTGGCCTCCCCTGCCCTGAGTTGATGGAGTCGCTCAGCATATCTGTTCTCCATAGCACGCTGCGCATCCCGCTCAGCATTGGTGGCATGTTGGTGGGCTCGCTCAGCAGAATCTTTTGCTTTGCGAACGGCGCGCTCCAAATCAGCACGATTAGCCGCTCGATACCCCCGTGTGAGTAACGGTACAACGAAAAGCGCCAGGAATGCCCCAATCACTATGAAAGGCACCGTGTATTCCAGCAAATCCCAACCCATAATTTCTTCGGGGAGTTTATCCGGGAAACTCTTCGACAAGGTCAGTGGACTGAGGATCCCCCAGGCCCATTCATAGGCGAAATACGCCAGCACGCAGAGAACGACCACCACCATGAAAAAATTCATCGCAGGTACGTCTTATGCATAGCTTTCCATAAGGTCTATTTAGGCTAGCTCGCGATTATGCGAAGTTGATGACGGAAATCTCATAGCATCAGCCAGTTACGTCGCAACTACTTTACATAATATTTCCGTTAAGTTGAAGCAGTGGGCTTATCGCCATTCATCAACAACGGAGAATTATGTATGAGCCCCCATAGATCAACAGCAAAGAAACTCACCCAGAATGACCTGGTCTGCAGTGCATTGAGCCATGGAAGGAAATCAAAACATTGTTAGAGTGACTGCAGCGATTATGAAGGGAGCATAGCTGGACAGATCAAATCGCGGGCCACCGGCTGAGAATGGGATGTTATGTAGAGTAGAGGGTGCGTAAATATCTGATAGTCAGCCTGTTTTTGGGCCAACTTTGCATAACTACTTGCTAGCGTAAATACGTCTCAGTTATGTCCGGCCTGAAATGCCCCATTTCTTGGCTCACCGTTTCCAATGCCTGCGCCCGAGTGAAGCCCTGATCTTGCAGCTCACTCATCCGTTCCTGCGCGTAGCTGTGGCGCACACCGTGCGCACCGGCCGACCAACCCAGTGCCCGGGTAGACGCCGCACTGAACGAACTTGACCAGGTCTTGCCACCATTGAGATCGTAATATTTTGGGTAGTGCACACCTCTGTCTGTAAAGGTCATTGGTTCTGCCAAGCGCAACCCAGACAGTTGTTGTGCCAACGGGTTGGGAATCACCACTTCCCTCACTAACCCGCCCTTCCCTTGCACGGTATACCGCTGCCCTTCCCTGCCTTGAAACTTGCTCGGCAAGGCCGGCCGATGATCAGCGCCCCGCTCTGCCACGGGCATCAGACTGTGCAGTTCATGTGCCCGCAGTCCCGCCGCGTACGCCAGGCGTGTCGCCAAGGCATTTTTGTGCGACTGCGCACTGGCCACTCGTTCGACCTGCGCTTGTGTGTACGCCCTTGCCTTCAGTACCTGCGCCGTATCCGCTTTGATTACGGGCAACCGTTCTTTCGGAGGTAGCTTGGCCGACACATGCCACATCATCGCCTGCATGGCTTGGCGTTCCATGTCCAACGTCTTTTGACCCACGGACTGCCCACGGTGTTTGAGATACGTGATGGCCTGCTGTGGGTCCATGCCGCGCAGGCCCCCGGTCACTCGTTCCGCTTTGGCGTATTCCGCGACTCGGGTTAAGGCCTGTTCGTAGTTGCGCACCGTTCCGGCGGAACGCAATACGTTGCCCTGCAGCAACTTCATGACCGACGCCGCCTGGCGATCGGCACGCGCGAATTTACCCATGATTATGAAAGGTCATGCATGCTTGGCCAGCCAGCGCAGCACCGTGGAGTGCGCGACTTTGACGCGGTGCGAACGCAACCAGCGCTGCAGCTCCGCCACCGAGGCACCGGCCTCGCGGAGTGATAACAATTCGTCCTGGTAACGATCAAGGCGCGAACGGGCGTAACGCCGTTTGCGTATGGCGGTGGTTTCCTGGCGCAGTGCGGCCAGCTCTGACGACGGATTAAACTCGGTCAACAGCCTTCCTGTAAGAACACTACAAACTCTCAAAAAAGAGTCAGCGACAACTGAATGCCTATTAGCCCACGTTCGAACAGCGATGCTGTTCTGGCCGGACCTCTCGCGCCATCATCCGATTTAAAGAGTGGATAAACCTCTGCACCTACAACGCTGGGCGGGCGGATTTAACAGTTTTCTCTGGGGTACTCTCTCCGCTTACTGCGACTGGCGGGCGTCAGTATCGACCTAAGTCGATCGCGGATGTTTAGCCTGCTCCGGTGGACAGGTGTAGATGGCATGCGATCTACAAGCGCTAGTAATTACGATCAGGATAGCATAAATAATCGACCGCACACAATGTGCGTCATTATTTATGCGTGGAAGGCTGAAAAGCGCCGGGTCCCGCTGTGTTCTGGCACATTTATGTGTCTGACATAGCGGGGCCGCTCGAGGCCGCGGTCGCCCTTGTTTTGAGAATGTGCCGGCCTGAATGGCCGGGGCATGAACGAAGCATGGGCAGTCAGCTGGAACGAAGAGAAAGCTGACGGTGCGCAGCACCGGTGGTGGGTCATGCGCCATGACAAGCCACACGCTCGCTCAGGCATGACGTGTCATGAATGAGTGGGCACAACATCAGTGTCCCTGGACACTGGTGGCGTAGAGGCGGCATCGCCCGGGTCACCAGCGCCCCTGAGAGGGCCAGGTGAGCAGGGTGCCGTCTGGTGCAGGCTGTGTGCTGGTGGACGTTTAGGGGTTGGTTCGTGCGCTCACGGCGTTCACCACGTCGCTGATGAAGATGGATTGCTCCAAGCGTCCGGCCGCCACGACCACCAGCAATTCCGCCAGCCATTGGCCGTCGTGTAACGCGTAGCCGTTGAGCTGTAGCATCGTCAAGCACGCTACAAACGCGGTCCGTTTGTTGGCGTCATTGAAGGGGTGGCCCACCACGATCGCGTACGCCAATAATGCCGACAGCCGCACTGGGTCGTGATAATCCGGATCGAACAGCGCGTGATTCTGCACGCGCTGAGTGATGCTCGCTAGCGAGGCGTCACCGCGCAGGCCAGCAAGTCCGCCGTCGCGACCGAGCACCCGTTCATGAATATTGAAAATTTCTTGGTCGGACAGAATCTGGACTAATTTTTTGCCAGCCATGACAGTGCGTCTCCGTGCTGGTCGACGATGTCGTCGACGGCTTGCCTGACAGCAACGGGGTCGGCAATTTCCAGCTCAATGGCGCCATTAGGAACGTAATAGCCTTCCAGGCGGTTGTTCCTAATAATGCCAACGGGCTCGCCCGTGCGATTGGCTTCGTCCATCACGCGGGAGGGGGATTGTTTGAGTTCGGACACCGTTACCAGGTTCGTTGTGTTTTTCATGAGTATCTTTGTTCGTGAGTATTGATGTGTTGTGTGTGCTGGTTCGGTGTGTTTTGTTGATCGTTAATGTATCTAATTAGGTTCCTAATACGTACTAAATATAGTACTATTTAAGTTGAAAGGCAAGACCTGCTGTCGGGGCTGTACCGGATCGAGCAGCAGCGCTGCCGATGAGAGAGGATGCCTGAGTGCGAGGAACGATGGATCATGACCACATCAATGAACGGCTTGCCAGCGTGACAGCAATGTATGACATTGTGGGTGGTCGATCCCACCAGGCGCTTCGATGAGCATCAGCAAAGGCACCTTCCATCTCTCGCCAGAGCAGCGTCGGTTTAAAGATCTGCTGGCGCTCTACCCTACCTTGGTCAGCTATTGGGATTTTGAGGCGTGTCGTTGTGATGAGGCGGGCCTGGATGAGGCCATGGGTGTGTTCTCCCATGGCGAACAGATCATGGCCGCGTTTTTTCGCAGTGTGTGGTCGGGTAATGACGCCCACCGGTTTGAGTTTATTGATGCGGTCAGCACATTAGGTCCGGAGGATCTGCAGGTGATTCTTGGGTGGGCAAAAGACCCATTCTTTCCGTAGAGGGGACTTGGCTACGCAGTCCCCAGGGTAATGGCCGGATCAGTTGTCAGAGTGGTCATCGTGCAGCGCGTGTGCGGCCACACTTGCCATGATCGCCAAATCCGTACTGTCACCTTTGTTGGGTGCTGCGTCGCTGTTAGTGGACTGTGCGTGCGTGTCCTTGGCCAGGCTGGTTTGCTCGGCGATCAGTACGACGGCAATCAATGCGGCCACAATCACCAGCAACAGAATAATCCCTAGTGCATGACTCACCATCGTGGTGCCTCCTGTGGCGATGCGGTGGGTACGGTCGTTGATACCCTACCACGGTTACCGGTCTTCATGGCTGAGTTCCCTGCCCTGTCCCAGGTTTGTACCCCTGTGATCTGCCAGAGGCGGCGCGGTTGGCGTGGTTGAGCAGACGGGTGCTGTGTGCGATCGCTTCATTGATGACGCGTTGTTGGTCGTCGCCTTCGATGGTGATGGGTCGGCCGAGCAGGGTTTTACGGAACACCCATCGCCCCATATGGTAGCGGACGTCGTTTGGGGTGATGCGTAGGAATGGCGTCGCGTCTCCGGCGTGTTCTGTGGGGTCAGTGGGTGCCATTGGGGTCCTCCTCACTGAGGGCCTTGATGGGTTTCAACTTTTTCTTGAACGCCTCGAGACTCTGGAAGATGTGCACGTCACCCACGGTCGGATCAATGCGGTGGAACACGGCGGCCAGCTGATTCGCCATTTTGTCGTCCTCGGCAAGCCAGTAGACGCGGTCCATCTGTTCACTGTTGTGGGCGGCTTTGTAGTGCTGGATCACCGCCGCGTAGCGTTTTTGTGATTTGACGTGCAGTTCAATTTCGAGTGCGAAGATGGCGTCTTCGGTGGGGTGTGAGATGACAATGTCGGGGATCTTGTCCTGCCAGGCATGGTCCTGGATGTTCTCGATCGACTAGCCGCAGTTCAGCAGCGCAATTTTGACTTTTTGGACCTCGACTTTATGGGGCAATGCCATCAGTGATACCCGGGACGGCTCGAACCCTCGAACGTTGTCGGGCAACACGCCGGATTCATCAATGGCGTACAGGCCACGTTTGGTGATGCCCCACAAATCGATCCCTCGCCCGGCGAGGTTTTTAATGGGGTGGTGTTTTACCAGGTGTTCCTTCACGAGCTTGTTCAGCATGCCCTTGATGCCTTGACGCGAGGTGTACCCCAGAAGCTCTTGCAACACGGCCGTGGTCGAGTACGTTTCGTCCTGCAGGAAGCTCAGCGCCTTGAGCGTGATGGCTTCTCGGTGCGCGTGTTGCTCGGAGCGCGGCATCAGGCCGGCGGTTTTCTTGGTGGTCATTATGGTGGTCTGGATGGTTACTTCATCGTTACCTTAGGGTAACGATCACTATCGCATAGTGTATCGCATGTCTCTAACCGTTAGGTGATGTTTGTGTGCTTCGCGCTGCACTGGACGTTCCGCACTGCGCAAGGGCTGGCGCCCTCTTTTCGGCCTTCTGTGCTGGACGCACGCCAGGACCGATAATTCACCCCGCGCGGTCGGGCTGCGCCCGTGACCACCTGCCTTTGGCACGGTTTTCTACGGAAAACCTCCCGGCTCGCGTAGCGAGACGGTCGCTTCTCCTCAACCGCCAGTGCGGAGCGTTGCTCCTGCTGTCGGTTTAGAAACCCGGCGAACGCAGGTGGTCACGGCCTTGCCGCGACGCGCGCAGTCCCTGTGCCCTCCTCTCTCGCTGGGGCTCGATCGTCAGTGACCCCGCTGGGGCGGTCTCACAGAGCCTGGCCAAATCTTAGGGATTTGGCAGAAACGTGAAGGGCAAACGGATGTGTCTATGCTGTCGTGGCTGTGGGTATTAGTGTTCAGGTGTTGCTTGCGAGTGAGCATTAGTACGGGTGCGTTCCACCTCACGCCAGAACAGCGCCGGTTCAAAGACCTGCTGACCGCCTACCCTACTCTGGCCAGCTACTGGAATTTTGAGGCGTGCCGTTGTGATGAAGCTGGCGTGGAGAAAGCCATGGGTGTGTTCTCTCACGGTGAGCCGATCATGGCGGCGTTCTTTCGCCGTGTCTGGTCGGGTAACGATGCGCACAGTTTTGGTTTTATTGACGCGGTCACTGCATTGGGCCCTGAGGATCTGCAGATGATTCATGGGTGGGCGAAAGTTCCCTTCTTTCCGTAGCCTTAACTAGCAAGTGCGGGCTTGTGAGTGGATTTACCGGTTGGCTTCGTAATAGGCGCGCAGGATGGCGTTGATTCGGCTCTGGTAGCCCTTGCCCTGATTCTTGAGCCACATCAACACATCATCGTCCAGGCGCAGTGTTAATTGCTTCTTTGTTGGTGGCGTGACCACGGTTGCGTTGCGAAAAAAATCGGCATCAATTTCCGGAATATCGCTGTAGTCGATATCCTCATCCTGCATAGCATCAATGCGTTTCAAGTCGCTTTTGGTAGATTTCTTGCTCACGGCGATTGGCCTTTCTCATGGAAATGATCCGTGTATTGTCACCACGGGGTGTGTGGGCGATGACTACGATGCGCCCTTCTAGCGACCCAAGCGGAATGAAACGTGGTTCGCCATAGTCGGCACGCGTATCTTCAATGGTGATGCGCTCATCGTCGAAGGCACTTTGGGCGTCGTCAAAGCTCAATCCATGCTTTTTGAGATTGAGCTTATTTTTGTTGTCGTCCCATTCAAGCAAAACGATGCTTCTATTTGTAACTACAAATGTAACTACAAATATACGTAAAATCAAATGCTCAGATGCGGCTGTTGGGTTTCGTTGCTGTACAAGGTGTGGCACGTGCCACATTTCGCCGTTCTGCAGAGTAGTGCGACCTCGATCGATACAGCGTGATGGTCATTCTCGGATGGGAGAATGATCCCTGGTTCTTCGTGTGGTCCGGGCTACCATCGCTAGTACTTTCAGATGATAGTAAGTGAAAGTAAATGATAGTACTTTCTAGTGATAGCAA
Organism: uncultured Paraglaciecola sp.; assembly: GCF_937123705.1. Classification (GTDB taxonomy): domain Bacteria; phylum Pseudomonadota; class Gammaproteobacteria; order Enterobacterales; family Alteromonadaceae; genus Paraglaciecola. The sequence continues at coordinate 7,286 of NZ_CAKZKO010000171.1, forward strand.
GTACTTCACAAAGATAGTGCTTGCTATGAACTGCTAGCGTCGTAAGATTTCAGGGGTCTGATTCGCGTTATCATTTGCGCAAATTCAAAGGAGCCCTTCGTGCCTGTTATCTCATTTGTCAGCCCCAAAGGTGGGGCAGGAAAATCAACCGCCGCTTTATTGCTCGCCACTGAACTTGCACAAAAGGGTGCTCGCGTCAGCGTGATTGATGCCGACCCACTAGGCTGGATTAGCGATTGGGGTTCAAAGCCTGATAAGCCCCGAAATTTAGAGATTCTTCCCAAACCCACAGAAGAAACTGTTATTGACCAGATCGAAGCAGCGCAGCAGCGTAGCCAGTTTGTGATCGTCGATTTGGAAGGCACCGCCAATATGCTGGTGGCTTTTGCTATCTCACAAAGCGATTTAGTGGTGATACCTACTCAGCCTTCCCATATGGATGGACGTGGGGCCGCTCAGGCGATCAAGTTGATTAAGCAGCAAGAAAAAGCGATGCGTCGCTCGATTCCGTATGCGGTTTTATTTACCCGCGCTAAGGCGGCTATTCGCACGCGCAGCCAGGGCAATATTGAAGCCCAGCTGAAGAACGCGGAGATCCCTGTATTTCAGACCCAGCTTTTGGAGCGTGAAGCTTACCGCTCGATATTTTCCTTTGGTGGCACGCTCAAACAGCTTCCGGCTAATACCTACAAGCTTGATGATGCGATTAAAAATGCCCGCGCTTTTGTGGGCGAGGTTATCAGTCTGGTGACAGCCCATCGCAATGCGGAAAAACGCGGGAGTAGGGCAGATGAAGCACAAGAGGAGATGGCATAAATGAGCACTGATAAACAGCGCGCCGGACTAGGCTTTGAAGATGAGCTGGATAGCATCGATTTTGAAAGCTGGACACCAGACAAAAGCGATAATCATCGCTCCAATATTGACCCCGAAACTGTGCGCAAGGTTGCGGAAAAAGAAGGCTTTACCAGCCGTGAGCAATTACCGCAAAAGCCGCCTGCAGATAATGGTAACCCGACGGTAAAAGCGAAGAAGGAAAAACCCAAAAAAGAGCCGACAGACCAGATTAATTTTCGCGCCAAAGTCTCCACGATAGAAGCTTTTAAGGCGATCTGTGATTCTCAGGAGCCGAAATGGCCACATGGTTATGCGTTAGAGCGTGCACTAAAGGCTCTTAAGCGCGAGTTGGAAGGGTAGGGCACTAGGGTCTTGAAGGACTCTTTTGAAGCCGTAATGGCTAAATAGTATTGATTAAAGCAAACGCTCTTGCCGTTTCTTTGCTTCGCGTCCTTTGCAAAAGCCTAGGAACGCTGCGTCAGGATCTTTGAGCGGAGGGCAGTCAGTATCTATCCAGTAATTTACCCAGTCTGATTCCCAAGCATACACATCTTCGCCGCGCGGAATAATAGCTTTGGCTTTCTCGTGGGTATCCGCATTGCGGAAGAAAGGCCTGCGCTCGGGGCGTTTTTTATCTTTCCACCATTGAGTGCGATTTTTAAAAGTCACCTGATCGGTATGCTCGTTATATTCAATCAAATAATCTGGCAGATGATCATGCTTGACGATGTTTTTGATAATCAGTCTGAATTTTTTTACAGGGCTTTGTGAACCGCTTTTTTTATGGAGCAACTCGAGGCTCACAGGCCATTGCTTTTGCTGCCCGCAATGTTTGCGGGCAATCTCATAGATGCGCCGCTCTAGCGGTTTACGTAGCCGAAAATAATCCCGGTTGAGGGTAAGCACCGCATTATTGCGAATGGCATCAAACACCCAATCCGATATTGTGAGTTCAAGCCAGAGCAGGCGACCATTCAGGCCATTTTTACGCCGGATAGAGCCTTGATCGATGAGACCAAAATTATTGTATTCTTCTTCATCGCCGGCAGTGATATTGGTGCTGATGCGTGTACCCGCCAGGCGGTCTACAGCCTCGCACAGCGCGCTATAATCTTTGCCCGATGTTCCGCGGTTGGTGAACATTAAAAGCTCGTGGCAGTTGATACGAATGCGCCTATCAACGCGTTCGCCGCGATTGAGCTTGGCCATGATCTGGGAGATGGCGTAGATCAATACATCTTTATCATAAATGGTGGCGAGGCCCTTAACGCTTGGCGTAATTTCGAGCCAGTTGCCATTGTGTTCATATCGCCGTATGTTGGTTTCAGGCTTTTTCGAAAGAGCGTAAAAAGGATGCTCCATTTGCGGCATGATGTCTTTGAGCACCGCATCAGCCACATCGCAGATAAATAAATCCGGCGTTGGGTATTTTTCGGGTAAGAGCTGATTTACGGTCATTCTTATTAAGTTCGGGGTTTTAGGAACCAATCGAGTCATATTCGGGGTTTTAGGAACCGCTGTCAATATTCGGGGTTTTAGGAACCGGGTTTTGGCGCAATATTACTGTGGATAACTCGGGCTACAGTTCGGGGTTTTAGGAACCCAAAGCAGGATTTTAGGAACCAATCTTCGGGGTTTTAGGAACCACTCTTCGGGGTTTTAGGAACCGAGTATTTTCTTTTATTATTCAATATCAATAGGTTATGAGCAATATCGACGCCCTTAACACAATACTTAACACTAAATAACACTGTTCTTTAACACCACAACTCTCAAACACAACAAACAACAGATAAACGTGCCCAAAAGCACCTACCCTTCGATCGCTACGCTCACTCCGCCCCAGCTCTTCGAGCTGGCCTAATAACGCCTCGCTCGTTGAGCGAGATTTCTTTTAAAAGGGCCTCATTGCCGGCCCTCTTGGCCTTCGGCCAATTCACCCGCTAGGATACTTGCGAAAGGATGATATTCATTTTATGTTATCTGGGCGGTACAGGCGGGGACGCCGATGGCCGTAAAGGGTGATTTATCACCGGCCCTGCTTTCTACTCGATAACTCCAGTGGAGGGCAGGGCTTTTATCATTCTCGCTGTTCAGCGATTTACTGTTATATCCCCCGACGAAAACATCTGCTATTTGTATAGCACTAAGTGCTATACTTAGAGTTGACCATCAGAGCGTGTCTGCGGGTATTGAAAAACAAGTCGTTCAGTAAATGGGCCACTAAGGAACGCATCAGCGACAACGCCTTGCAAACGGCCGTCGACCAGATGGAACGAGGCCTAGTGGATGCAGACTTGGGTGGCCATGTGTTTTGTGGCGACTGCAGGCAAAGGGAAAAGTGGCGGTGTCCGCACGCTGCTCGCTTACAGGGCCGGTAATAAAGCGTTCTTTGTTTATGGTTTCGCTAAAAATGCGCGAGCCAACATCAAGGACGATGAATTAGAAGGCTTGAAGAAACTGGCGAAGGAATTGCTAGCGTATACGGATCGAGCGTTGGCTCGTGCCATTGAGAGTGGCGCATTAATTGAGGTAGAGAACGATGGATAAATCAATTTTGGATGTGGTGCACGACAGCACTAAAGATTTGCACGATGCTGGTGTGATGGATGATGTCACGCTGCGCGAGTTCGATGCTTTGTGCTTGCCGCCGGTGAAGGAATACACCTCTGTGCAGATCAAGCGCCTTCGACTGAAATCGAAGGCCAGCCAGGGTGTGTTCGCTGCGTACCTGAATATCAGCACTTCGACGATTCAGAAATGGGAGCGAGGCGCAAAAAAGCCCAACGGGCCATCACTCAAGTTGCTCAACCTTGTTGATCTCAAGGGCTTGGAAGTCCTCGCTTAAATTGTCGAAAATAAGTGAGTAACTGGAGTTCAGGCCGGCTTACCCGCTTACAATCCACGGCAAGATATAACGCTCAACTACTATAATGGCACTCACGATCAGAGCCGCGATCATGCAGCAGAGTAGGGCGGTATTCCAATCCATGGATATGAAATTCTTATAGGTTATAAAAAAGGGCTACCGAAGCAGCCCGCATTCACTTCACGCCCCAGGCTTTCGGCACTCCCAGCCACCAGATAAGGCGCAATGGCATTCTAACAGTGTTTTTATATCGTTTTAAGCGAAGCTGTGCGCTCGAGAGTGTCACGCTTAGGGTTTTACCCCGCTAAACTTTATTTCAGTCACGTAGGAGCGTGTTTTTTCAATCTATTTCACTAACGCAGCTAAAAAGGCGATAATTCGCCGTCTGAAAAATGAGTCACGCTATAGGGAGAGTTAAATGGCGAAAATAGTAAATATCGCTGATCCTGAGAATGCATCACTGCATGTCAGTGTTGAAGAAGCCGAAAAGGCGTTAGCTGTAATGCTTGATCGTTGGGGCAGCCAAGGTTATGCAATCGTTCCCCATTCGGACGATGCTAATCGCTATACCGTTTCCGATAAGACAGGCCAGTTTATTGGCGAATTTCATATAGAGGATTAACAATATTGTGAACATCCTTAATACCCTGATATTTTTTCTTTCTGTTGTCTTGGGTTCTTATCTGCTCGGCGGCGGTATCTATCGTTACGAACACCTAAAGATTGGAGTTGCTCACAAAACCAATATAATCACTGGAGATATTTTTCTTTGTGCGATGGATCAGGAGTGCCTACTGATTGGTGAATCGAAGCCAGAAAGACCTACAAAAAATGTTGGTATCGCTAAGCCAGCCAAAATTGATCCAGATGCAATTTATTCTATTTCCTATATTCGTAAAGGCTATTCCCAGTACGATGACTGGAGCGATGAAGTTCTTGCTGAAGGCCTGTACAAGAAATATATTGAAGGTAGAAAAGATCCGGCATCCAAAAAAGCTTTTTTTGAAGTTATTGGATTTAAGGTAGATTAATCCAGGTCAACGCAATCTCTCATGGCCGTCAAGAAGGACTTGGTTCCTGCCGAAATCAGGAGAGTGTCTTGCTTTCGGCGGGACTTGGGAGAAAATAAAACCCCCAAATACCAGGGGGTTTTGTAGTACCCGGGACCTAGGTACCACTTTATTCCGGGCACATAGGTTACACAATATGGCATTTGAGGAGAACCTCAGATGCCCTGGAAAGAGTGTAACCGTATGGATGAACGACTCCGATTTGTAGCACGATTGCTCGACGGCGACAAAATGGCCGTGGTGTGCCGAGAGTTTGGTATCTCTCGCAAAACCGGCTACAAGATCTTCAATCGCTATAAAGATTTTGGGCTCAAAGGCCTGGAAGACCGTAGCTCAAGCCCTTATCGTCACCCCAATAAGCTAGCGTTCCAAGTGGAGAAATCCATACTCAGGATAAAGCAGGAACACAGCACCTGGGGAGCTCCTGCGTATACCACTGAAGTCTGCCACCTATTCCAAGCGAAGCCTGCCACCCAAACCACGGGAATGCTGCCACCTCATC
>NZ_CAKZKO010000172.1 GCF_937123705.1 uncultured Paraglaciecola sp.
TCATATTCTGGGTTTGAGCTTAGAAATATTGCCCTCCTATTGCCATAATCTAACTTTAAACGCTTTACAACAAACTCATTGTCAATTGTCGCAAGTACAATCTTCCCTGTTGCCGCTCTTAGTGATTTATCGACAACTATAATTGCTCCATCTGTGATATCAGGAAGCATACTATTTCCTGCCACTCGGAATAAAAAAGAGCTGCTTGGCCGGGTGATTAATAAGCTATCGAGGCTTATTGGTTCAGATAAGCAATCTTCACTTGGGTTCGGAAAACCAGCCGCGACTTTAAATTCTGAAAGTGAGAATGATTTAGTTGATTTGAGTATTTGAGTAGGCTGCATACCGGTCACCACTGTTTAAGTATACAGTTATTTTAGAATTGGCTTGTATAACATGCAAGCCTTATTAACTCTATATTTCCTATTTAAAGTTACTAGCTGTCCATGCATATTACATAAACAGCTAGCGAGCCTAATTACTAGACTATTCTTTATAGATTACAACAGTCATTCCATCGCCAAATCATATATATAGGGTCTTGCCCTATCGCTGGTATAGTTCGCCCCAAACCCCAAGTAAGAGTTGACTCCCCAATAACATGAGAAGACTCTGTTTCAGGTACTGGGTGCAACATCGTGAATTTATATTGAGTTTTTGGAAGTGTTGGCTCTATGTTTCCTCCGCACATAGCACCAGACCCCATCGTCCCATATGCAAGCCCTCTGCGATGGAGTGCCGTTAAAACGCGAGTTGACAACAAGCTTGTGTCTCGTAATACCCCTTTGCCACCATTTTGATTGCCGCTAAGAGGGTATATATTCCCCCAGCTGCCGGCGCACCAAAACAATTCTTTTATAGGCTTACCTGCCGTTGAAGATACTGCATCAGCTGTACAAGCAAGGGTTGCAACAGGGTTTGCAACGGCTGCTGCTTCTGGATTAGTGAAAAAAGCTAACTCATCATTATTCCACGTTGGGTCTAACTCAGATAAATACATAATATCAAGATCCATAAAACCATCTGGATTACATGTTTGTTTAACAAACATATCTAGCATTTGCATGATTGGGTAAGTGTAATAATGATAATGCGTAAATGAGCTATCCCCACCATCATATACAGCCTCCCCATGGTGCCCTTGGTTTATTCTATCAAAAGGGAATCTAGTGCCGTTAAGTACAGAAGAGCATCCCGGTACACGCTGGAACTCAACAAGACGCGCCGGTTCCCACATTGACGTAGTTACTCCAGGACGCGCAACCCCTTGGTTATCATCACACATACATAAAGGTGATGTAACCGCACCATCTGGGATGCTCCCACCACCACCTGAAATATTCACGCCAGCTACTCGAAGTGGGAATATACAACTCCAACAAATGTCAGTTATCATTTTAGGCCCAATAACTTCTGCGTCCTGGCATCCAGGATCAGCAACCGCTTTAGAGCCACCTAAAAATGCTATGGATAATGTAATTGTAATAGCCAGAGCCCATACAGATAGGCTTGTTGTTAATAAAGAAGTAATTGATTTACTGCTTAATTTAACCTTTTCATCCAATTGCGGTTGATCTTTAACCCAGTCTTTTAATATCGTAGGTTTCCCTAAGTAAAACCCTTGCTGGAGGTCGATACCCATTTTTTCTGCTTCATTAGAGAGCCTAGCTGTCGCTACTTGCTCTCCAATAGTTTGAATCCCTTTGTCTTTACAGTACTCAAATCCTTCAATCTCTTTTTTATTTTTTAATGTGAGCCTCTTTGTATTAAACTTACAACCATCCCAATGGTATTTTTGAAGCCGCTTAAACGTGGATGAAAGATCACCATAATCATCCATTACTAGTGGTATCCCCTTCATTTTCATTATCCCCCATCGTTTTTCTAGCGAATTATCACTTACACCTTCTGTGATTTCTATCATTAACTTAACTGTGCATAACGATCTGAATTTTTCTACTTGATTTAACCAAGAAGTAAAAAGGTAATTAGATTTTAGTGTCGCTTCCGATACATTTATAGTTATGCACTTGTATGATTTTTCGATACATTTATGATTATCAACTAGTGCAATAATTATTTCTAAATCAGTATTTTCCCAATAAATTGAGTTATGTTCCACCAGCGCAGACTTACTTATAGCGCTTGGAGTGTAATAAACACCATTAACCAACCAGCGGGCCAGAACTTCTGCTCCCATTGTATTGTTACTACCTGTGGTGTGAATTGGTTGAAACACCGGAACAATCATGGTTCACCTCTTTTATCAGCCAGCTCTTCTATTTTGAAGTGTTTACCTTCAGCGGTTATTATTGAAGGTACATATTCGAGCTCAAATCTTTTTGCTACATCCGGGGTTAACAGGAAAACTGGAGCGTCAAATGTATCTGTGGTTTTGGTATAAGAGTCCCAGCCAGTTTCTCTATCTAGCCTAGTAACGATGTAGGTTATTCTTTTAACGCCTGGGGTCTTATTGATTCTTGGTAATGCTTCCTTTACCCGCTTAACTTGGTCTTTGTCTAATGGATCAAGTACAACAATTGCTTGAGTGAAAGGGGTTAAATCAAGTGGGTTTATCATATCTCCTTTTTTGGCTATCAATGTGCCATCAGGGGTGGTTATATCCTGAGAAATATAAACCGTAGGGTCTAGCTCTCGTATGCGATCTTTATGTGCTTTAGGGAGCTCTCTAAACGTCTGTTTATTCCAAAAGTTATCTACAGCATTTTGTTTCTTCTCTTCCCAATCAATTTTTGCGTATCGCTCTTTCATTAACTCAATTAAATCAGGTTCACTTATACTTTCAACCGGGCCTCTAATTCCTAGGTTACCCTTTTCACCCGATTCAATTTTTTCTAAAATCCAGTTAGGGTTAGATAAACCAGATACACGAGCAATTACTTCTGGTAACTTCCCAGCAATAACAGATTGCTCCTCCCTAACAATGATAGTTGGTACTGAAGTTACATTGTACTCTGTGAATAAAACTGGGTTTATTACAATATTTGGCATGGGGCTATATTCAGCAGCGACTTGCTGAATTTCCAGCATAGCCTCACCTAAATTAGCCTCTTGAGGTATCCCTCTAAACACTACAACCACATCCTGATTGTTAGATGCCATACCTAAAATATCTTTCAAGCTCTGCGGGCCAAGAGAGCGTGAGGCAAACACCACAACTTTCTGGCTTGAAAATCTTTTCTTAGCTTTTGATAACTCGTCCATTCGCTTCATTGTTGGATCTGTTTGCTGAAGCTGTTTTACGAGTTCAAGAGCTTCATTGTGTGCGGATGTAAATTTATCGCTATCAGTCCGAAGCCAATCCGGCATTTTTGAAGCTTGGGCATTTTCAATTATCTTTTTAGATTTTTGAACAAACTCCATATCCTCTTTTGTCAAAGGTGATTGCTGGGCAAAAGAGATGCCGGTAACAATTAAGCATGTAAAAATAGCAGCTTTAAAATAACGGGTAGGCGCGGCCAATAATTTGGTCATTTTTTACTGTTCCCCAATATCTTGAATCAAAACTCTGATTGCTGGTTCCCATAAACCAAAAGCTATCAGATTGTAAAATGCCTTCGCCAACGAATGAATCCATTGGCTTATTAAGTGCTTCGGCGTGAGTAAGGCCGTATCCTTGCATTTCATCATTAACGTATATGTTGCCATGCTTACTAATTTTCACATTATCACCAGGCAACCCTCTTAAATACTTAACCATTTCGGTGCCATCTTCATAAAAAGGCTGTAAACCTTGTGCTGAAAATACAAAGATTGCCCCTCTTTCTAGTTGTTGGTCTTTCTTGTCTATCAAGTAAACTGAATATCCAGGGATGCACTTTACTAGCTGATCATCGATTCCAATTCTATATCTGTCGGCAAAAGCCACCCCGGCCCCCCAAATCACCACCAAGGCAACTCCGGCTTTTATACAGAATCGGGGCCACGACTCCTTCTTTTTCATCCATTTCATTTGATGAAGTCCTCTGGCAAGTAAACATCGTCCGGCGCTGAAACTACAGCACCTGCATCTATCACCAAATACCCTGCTTCACGAAGTTTTATTACTGCTTCATTTGTTTTCATCATAAGACCTTCAAGCTCTATAGAGCTCGCACCTTCAGGGTATTGCATTGCCATTTTTGCAAAATCGACCACTACTATTGGTGGTGATTTTATAAGTCTTTCTTCCAATTCGTGTTGCTGGTTTTTAATTAACAATGATGATAGGGCTGCACCACCTAGGGAGCCTATGATTGCTGCGATTGCGATTGATTTTATATTCATAGTACTGCCTTAATTAATTTCTTAACCGGTCTTGCATAACCGATCTGATTGCATCAGGTGTGTTTTGGCCTCTTTTGATGTATTGCTCTATTGCATCTACATCTCGTGGGTCAGTTGAGTATAGTAATTTTTGGAAGTCACCAACGATAAGGCGGCCAACCCCCATCCCGCTTTTGGATTTTATAAATATTTCCGAGTAGATACCTTGTACTGTATGAACGGTTTTCAATATATTGAATCCAGAATCAGAAAGCGTTAAACGTCCACTGCGCTTTACAGATTCAACAGTTTCTTCTGTTTGACCTAACAGGTACATGCTTGCTGAGTTTTCCGCAATTGCTCGACCCACGGCGTTCTCGTATAAGTCATTAATACTTTGCGTTGCTATAACAACAGAACCACCGTACTTTCTGAATTTTCGGTAAGCATGCTCCATGAAAACGGATACTTCACCTTCCTTAAGCAGATCCCAAGCCTCATCTACAATTACTACTTTTTTGCGGTTCCGCACCCCAAGAAACACTTCTTGCTGTATTTGATAAATAAGCTGAAGTAACACTACTTGACGAAGGTGCTTTCTTCCTTGCAACTCATCTAGCTCTAACACAGTAAATTGATTTTGAAAGGACACGTTATTGTCAAAAGCAAAGTATTTACCGTAACTACCTTTAGAGGTAAATGGATACAGCTGAGTACCCACATCTTTTAAACGCTGATCGCATTGCTCTTCAAGGCATTTATCGGCAATATCATCAACTTTCATTGCACTGCCTTTTGCAGCCCAAACATCGGTCATGGTTTGTTTAAGAGCTGAAACCTGCCACTCGCTTAAATTGCCTTTGGCTGATGCCATAGCACTAACAAGACTTACAATTGCATCTTCTTCATCTTCATAATTTTGCACAAGCTCAAATGGGTTAAGGCAAACTCCCGTACCCTCTTCAAAGTGTACAAAATCACCTTTGAGGGAATTTGAAAGCTTCTCATATGATTTACCAGCATCAATAACCCATACTTGAGCGCCTTCAGAAAGGTAAGATATTATGAGTTCATTCGTTAAAAAGCTTTTACCCGACCCTGATTCAGCTGCTATTACAAGGTTTTTATTCGTATTTGAATCATGGAGAGACAAACTCATCAACTGGCCGTTTCTCGATAGTAGTGACGCGTGATAAGTGCCTGTTCCTTTCCATTCACCAAAGATTGGAAGAATGACTGCAGCTTGCTCTGTGGTCATTGTTTTATATCTGAACAAGTCTTTAATTGAATTGCTATCAGTACATAATGGTAGGTTATTGATTAGCATAGGCAAAAGTATGAATCGGTCTTCCATTAAATCAAATCGTGTTTCACGCCAGATATTTCTCGCAGACATTGCTGCCGCATCTGCTCTATCTTTAGTGGGAGCAAAAATTACCATCGAATAACTAATACCTATCGGCTTTTGTCCCTCTTTCATCGAATCATAAAGAACCTCAAAACCATCTTTTTTATCTGCTAATACAGGTACAAATTTCAACATTGGGCCATAAGCCTGGTTAACGGCAAATTGACGCTTTCTATCCAAAGAGCTTTTCATACTTTCAGGGTCAGGAAAGAAAACATTTGTCACTATCATGTAATTTTCCTTAACATTAGAGCTCCCCCCGCTTATATCGCCAATGTATGTAATTGCATCCCCAAAATATGCAATATCAGGAAGTTTTTTGGCCGACAAAACCTTTACATGCTGCTCGCCAAGCTTCAGACTATTTTTGGTTAAGGAGATATCTGTCCCATAATCAAAAACTTGATCGCATATAGGCTTATTTGTATCCCAACTGGTTTTAGCGCCTTTCCAAGAAGCGTCCCCGCCCCAATTAAGCATTGTTCCCATGATTCTGATATAGCTAACCGCTGTTAACGGTATTGGTCTAAGACCCACTGTTTGTAGTGACGATTCAACTTTGCTTCTCAAATCCTGTAGTGTTGTGAGCTCGGTGAAGTTTGGTTTACTATCTTGAATAGGAATTTTCACTGTTACAAAAAGCTTAGTATCCTGAATTATTCCGCTGTCATAATTACCTTTTTCGTTTTTTCCTATAATCTTTTCTTCGGTGTGATGCTTTAAAAAATCAGCTCTTTCTCGAATTACCGTTGAAAGAAGGTCGTGATGATAACCATCACGAAGTTCAATCATTTTATATAGCTCTTGAGTGATATCTGGTGATCTAAATAGACAAAATTGCATTGTTGAGTTAGCAGGGAACTCTTGGTTTAACATACCAATGGCTCGCTCTTGAATTTTTTCGCTAGATGCGTTTAATGGTTGGCAAATAAAACCAAAACCTATGCTTTTATCATCCATAAGAAATGCGTAATCATCTTCTGAATATGCGACTACAGGTATAACGCCAGCGGCTCGTATTTCTTCAGGTATTATTCTTTCTTGAAGTTTTTTCTTTAAAGTTATGAAGCTCATTATTTATTCTCCAGCCATTGCTTAAGGTTGCCAGGGCGTCCCAAGCTTGGCCGGCCATCTGGTGCTACTATATAGGGTACTGCTTTAACATCTAATAAGTGGGCCATCATTAAGGTCATATCATATTGCTTGGTGTCACAGGGGGTTTTCTGTTCTAGCGTTTCGAGGGTGTTAGACATAAAAGCATGAAGTGCTTTGTTGCGGTCGGCAGCACAAAAAACTTTACGTGAAAGCTTGTCGGAATCATCACCTAGAGCGGGGACAAC
>NZ_CAKZKO010000173.1 GCF_937123705.1 uncultured Paraglaciecola sp.
GTAAGTTACTTTAGTTAAACGCAGTATGCTTTTCAAGAAGATACAAGTTCATAAGGAAAAATGACTGTCATTCAACTCTTTAACTGTAAGTTGTTTTAGAAATTGGTAAAACAATATAAAACTTTACCAAAGTCTAAATAACTACCAAATTACTACTCCTATTGGATCTAGTAACTTGATAAATTTATTATACGAGGATTTATGATGAATCTTAAAAAAATCACTTTTTCAACTCTAATTCTCGAGTTTCAAAATGAAAGCGTAAATTTGTAGGTCAAAATCAAACGGAATTTGCGCAGCACGCAGACCTGCTACCAATCTGGCACAACTGGCATTTGCGGCGCGTGCGGTTTCAAGCCACAGATCATCGCGCAGGTACGCATCAATTTGAGCGGATAAGAAACGCATTTTGGAACACAGGTGACCACCACGTTTGCGGCGGAACCCCATCTCAGTGGCAAGACTTTTATCAAACAGAACGATCGCTTCCGCCGCCAGCACACCATTTTTCGTGGCCCCAAACGACAGAGCTTCCACGCCTGCTTTCCAGGTCATCTCAGCGGGAGAACAGTCCAGTGCCACCAGCGCATTGGCAAAACGTGCACCGTCCATATGCAAACGGACACCAGCATCACGACAGGTTGCACCAATCGCTTCGATTTCCGCAACAGAATAGATGCTGCCAGTTTCTGTTGCCTGCGTAATACTGACAACAGATGGCTGCACCGAATGCACGTCACCCACTTTGTTACGTATCTTAGCCTGCAACTGAACGGGATCGATCTTGGCGTTATCACCCTCGACCGACACGAGCTTCGCGCCATGGGTAAAGAACTCCGGCGCACCACATTCATCATTATTGATATGACTTTCGGGATGACACAATATCGATCCCCACGGTGGAGACAGTACGCTCAGACACAGCGCATTCGCCGCAGATCCTGTCGGCACCAGAAACACACTCACATCAGTTTCAAAGATTTCGCAGAGCATACGCTCTACATTCTGGGTGTATTCGTCGTTTCCGTAGGGTGATTCCTGCCCGACGTTGCATCGCGCAAGTGCCTCAAGCACTTGCGGCGAAGTGCCTGCAATATTATCGCTGGTAAAACCGATGGTCGGTTGAGCTGTTACAGATAAGTTATTGGTATTCAAAGCTATTCCTCCTCCACTAGGGATCACCTAGCATGGGAAATACTATGAACGATTCGCAGGACGCTGCATTGTAAAATATTGCAGTTTTGTATTGGAGAAGGACGAATGTCAGCGCATGATACAAAGAACCTTAGAATAGCCTGATGACTATCCGGGACGCGTAAAGCGATTGCGCATTGCGTCCGCTTTGTTTCGGCTGGCACAGCCCTCAGCATGATCATTGATCAAACCCATCGCCTGCATAAACGCAAACACGGTTGTTGGGCCAACAAATTTCCACCCCATCTTTTTTAGCGCTTTCGATAAGGCGACCGATTCTTCGGATGTAGACGCGGTTTGAGGTTCAGGCAAGTCCTCAGGTTTTGGCTCAGTCGTGGTAGGACAGCCAGTTACCTGAACCGCCCCCACACAGATCCGGACGTGCGGAACTACCGCATCCGGCTCCTCAGTTATATATTCACTCGTGTAAAACACAAGCCTTAATACCAATCCACTAGAACCCGCCTTTTACTGACGCGTAATGGGTTGATCTGAAAATATTTCAACATCACCTTAAAACCATCCCAGTTGTAGCTTTTCCGCTGACTTCGCCGATTCAACCATTTGTACAGACTATGCAGTACATGGCTATATACCCGAGACAGACTCCGACTATTATCCGGTAGGCCAAAGTAATTTCTGAACCCTATCAGCTTCCTTTTCAGGCGTGGTATCCAGTCTTTTAACGGTTTGGAACGCTGGAACTTTATCCAGTGATACAACCCGTTCATCGTACTTTTCTGTTTCTTCGATGCGGTACGCCGCCTCAATCGAGGCTTGTTATTCACATCACGGCCCCAGTAAAACTCAAAGCCCAGAAACTGAAAATTACGCTTCCTGCCCGGATGAAAACGGCTGAATCGCTTCAGGTGTGTTTTCTCCGGTGCCACGCTTAAACCAAACTTGTTCAGACGCTTCGGCAGCACCCGGTAGAAACGCTCAGCATCCTCTCGAAGCTGGAATGCCACTACAAAGTCGTCAGCATAGCGAATCAGCATGGCCCGACCCTGCATCCTTGGCTTAACTTTCTTTTCAAACCATAGGTCCAGCACGTAATGCAGATAGATGTTGGCCAGTATCGGGCTAATAACACCGCCTTGCGGGGTGCCAGAAGTCGGTTTACTGAACACACCATCCGGTGCCTTTATGCGTGCTTTCAACCATTGGCTGATCAGAGTCAGCAGGGGTTTGTCATCAATCCGTTGTGACAGCATCTGTAATAACCAGTCATGATCCATATTGTCGAAGAAGCCTTTAATATCCGCTTCAACGATATAACCATAACCCTGAAATTGCAGATTAAGGCCCAAACTGTGTACCGCCTGATGGGCACTTTTGTTGGGTCGGTATCCATAGCTGTTGGGCAGAAAATCCTGTTCCCAAATACTAAGCAAGATTTGACTGACACTTTGCTGAACAATTTTGTCTTCTACCGTCGGTAGTCCCAACGGTCTTTGTTTGCCGTTGGCTTTAGGGATGAAGACACGTTTAATGGCTGATGCCCGATAGCATTTCTGCTTAAGATCACGCCCCAAACGCTGAATATTTTCACTCAGCCCGACCTGATAATCTGACACGCTAATGCCATCAATCCCGGACGCAGACTGTTTATTTAATTGCCCCCAACTTTGATACAGAAGATCAGAGTGCAGTAATCCATAAACATTCTGAAACCTGTGCCGAGGGTGGCTTTGTGCTTTAAATGCGATGCTGTGCAATGCGGTTGTCATAGTGGTTCCAGCCCTACTTTGTCCGGCCTATGTGTCTGTTGCACAACGGATATAACTGTCAGCCCCTTCGCCATGTAGACGGCTTTCCCGCCCTCGGACTACTATGAGCTGATCCGACTTCCAAAGGACCATCGTTCGCCTGCTGTTAGGCTGGGCATCCCTACCACATCCTGTGGAGCACCTTTGGATCTCTCAAGTTCCTGATACATCTCTTCATACATGCCACGGCTTAATAACCCCGTTGACCCGCCACAACCTTACCAACACGGTTGCTTTGCATGGACTTCGGTGGCGTTACAAACCTCGTCGATCAAAATCACTTTATTTTCGGGGCGATACCAGCACTTCAGGGCCACGATAGCCCCTATGGCCTGCATGATTCTCTGTGTACGCTTCACCTGTTTTGTTCGCGTGGTTGCCGGTCATTTCTGAGCGACTGGAAAGTGTATGCGATCCCCACACTCCGCCACAGGCGCAACACTCGATACGGGTGGAGGGTTAATCCTTGCCCGACAGGGACTTTCACCCTGCAAGATGCATCAAGCTTCGCTTGACGCACTAACGCCGACCACCAAAGGCCCAGCCCAATAACCTCAACGCCCGGGAGAACTCCTCCTTCGGTGATTGTACGGCCGCAGCCGCCAATGTGCCTCCAAATACGATCACTGCAGCGGGTAGATTAACTAACTCAGTCAATAATCCACCGTCGAGATAATGGCCACCGACCACGGCACCCAACGCAACCAGAATTCCCAATATGGTCATTGGATCCATTAACGCTCTCCCTGTTTACTGAGCAACGTACCTATTTCATCCAGATCCAGAACAGCATCTGCCAGATCAGCCTCAATGACAGATTTAGGCATGCCATAAATTGTTGAGCTGTTTTCATCCTGAGCCCAAACTTTCGCACCTGACCGTTTAAGCAAGCGCGCACCATCAGTGCCATCGCTACCCATTCCAGTCAAAATCACCGCCAGCACTTTATCGCCAAAGCACTTTGCAGCAGAGCCATAGGATATATCAACACTGGGCTTATACGTCAGCCGCTCATCTCCCGGCATGACCTTAACCCGGTCATTTTGACGCGGATCAATGATCAACTGATGACCTCCCGGAGCCAGCAGTGCTGTTCCCGCCACCAGACGATCACCGTCTGTCGCTTCCTTAACAGTAATATTGCATTGCTGATTCAGACGCTCGGCAAATACCGGGGTAAAGGTTTTCGGCATATGTTGCACGAGTAAAATGGGATATGGGAAAGCGGCAGGCAAGCACGTCAGTATTTTTTGCAATGCCGCCGGCCCCCCTGTAGACGAGCCAATCACGACGACTCGACAATCGGGAAAACGCTGTACTGTTCCACTACGACGAGGAGATGGCTCCACACGCACCGCGGCGTTTGCTTCCCCGCGCTGACGCAAAGAGGACACTGTAGATGTCGACCGATCACTCACCGTCGATGGGACGGCCACGGCAGTTTCATGGCGTGTAGGATTGGGACGTATTGATGAACGCGGCTTGTCAGATGAGGACTGTGAAGTATGTACACGTGGACGCCGACTCTTTCCTAGCGCAACAACTTGATCGCATAACTGATTCTTAATAGCGGAAGAGTTGCCCATCCATTCGCGTAGATCTTTGGGTATACAGTCCGCAGCACCCGCTTCCAGCGCCTTCATCGATATACGTGCGCCCTCATGGGTCACAGATGACAGCATGATCACATGGACCGGTGAGAGCTTCATAATCTGGCGTAACGCATCGATACCATTCATTTCTGGCATCTCCACATCCATCGTGACGACATCAGGCCTGAGCAACTTCACCTGCTCAATCGCCTCACGTCCATTGCTGGCGGTGCCCACAACGGAAATGCGGGCATCGCTACCTAAAAGGTCAGCAATACGGTTACGAAAGAAGCCCGAGTCATCGACGATCAGCACCTTAACCGGCATAGACATCTACTACGTCCGCTAACGATCAGTGCGCATAGCGCTTGAGCAAATTCGGAATATCAATAATTAATGCAATACGCCCGTCACCGGTAATAGTCGCACCAGACAAACCAGGCGTACCATGCAAAATGGTGCCTAACGGCTTGATAACCACCTCTTCCTGACCCACAAGCTGGTCTACAACAAAGCCTACGCGCTGTGTTCCAACAGTGACGATAACCACATGCCCCTGCTCAGGCAGACTGGAATCATGCTTGCCTCCAATCAACCAACGTTTCAGGTGGAACAGTGGCAGCGCCTGATCACGCACGATAATAACCTGCTGGCCATCAACGATATTGGTTTTAGTCAGATCCAGATTAAAGATTTCGTTTACATTCACCAATGGCAGTGCAAACGCCTGATCTTCCAGAATGACCATCAGGGTAGGCATGATCGCCAGCGTCAGTGGAACCTGTATCGCAATTCGACTTCCCTGACCAATGACCGAATCAATACTCAGCGTGCCGTTCAATTGGGTAATTTTGGTTTTCACCACATCCATACCCACGCCACGTCCTGACACGTCAGAGATTTCTGTTTTCGTTGAGAAACCCGCCTGGAAAATCAGATTAAAGCATTCCTGTTCCGTCAGTCGGCTGGCAGCTTCGGAGTCCAGCATACCGCGATCAACCGCCAGTTGACGCAGTTTATCCGCGTCCATACCTGCACCGTCATCCTGAATGATCAGCAAGATATGGTCACCTTCCTGCTCAGCAGACAGCAACACATTCCCATCACGCGACTTACCTAACCGCTCACGCTCATCTGGCGACTCGATGCCATGATCCACCGCGTTACGCACAAGGTGAATCAACGGATCAGCAAGCGCTTCAACCAGGTTTTTATCCAGATCGGTATCTTCGCCACGCAATTCCAGATTAATCTCTTTCTTAAGGCTACGTGACAAATCGCGAATCAAGCGCGGGAATCGGCCAAACACCTTTTTCACCGGCTGCATTCGGGTTTTCATCACCGACATCTGCAAATCAGCGGTCACCATGTCCAGAGTGGCCAGCGCTTTGCCCATCTCTTCATCTTCGTGAGAACCCCCCAGACGAACCAAACGGTTACGCACAAGTACCAGCTCACC
>NZ_CAKZKO010000174.1 GCF_937123705.1 uncultured Paraglaciecola sp.
CGAAGTAGAGAAAAAAGTGGTTCGTCGATATGTGCCTAGACCAAGTGTCACCATTATCAAAGGTACAGAAACATCTAATGTGCGCGTCAAGGATTGAGGTGAAATATGAAAATATTAATTGCGTGTGTTTTGAGCCTGATTTGTTTTTCGACGGCCAGTGTTGCGGCATTACAGACAGGAAAAACAGTCACGGTTCCACATCATAAATCTACGCATGTGGTGCTGTCGGGAAAAGCGGCGAAGGTTTCTCTTGGTGATCCTGAAGTCTTAGATATTGTAATTTTAAAGTCAAATGAACTGTTTTTAATTGGTAAAAAATTAGGTGCGACAAACCTAATGGCTTGGGATTCACGAGGTCAGTTGATCGAGTCTATTAACATTGAGGTTACTCATGATCTTAATAGCCTCAAAGCTAAATTATATGAGTTCCTTCCTGATGAAACTATTGAAGTGCACAGTGCGCAGAATCGCTTATTGTTGAGTGGCCAGGTCAGTAACCAGCAACAAATGAATGTGGCGATGAGAATCGCGGAAACTTATTCATCAGGGCAAACCGCCGATAAATCTAATGAAAGTGGCAGTGAGCAAGCCGATGCGACAGGTGTTATCAACCTGATGTCTATAGGTGGCGCGCAACAGGTTATGTTAGAGGTGACGGTTGCCGAGGTTCAAAGAAGCTTAGTGAGAAAGTTTGATGCGAACTTCCATTTTTTCCAAACCAGTGGATCTGACTTTTCTTGGGGGGCGTCTTCTGTACCTGCCGGAGTATTAGGGGCTACGCCTATCTTCAATATTCCTACGTCGACGGACTACGGCATATTAGGGTCTTTCATTGATAGTAATACTCTGTTTACTTTCGCATTGGACGTAGCAAAACAAAACGGGGTCGCTAAGGTATTGGCTGAACCGAACTTAACCGCATTAAGTGGTTCTAAGGCTGAGTTTTTAGCCGGTGGTGAATTTCCTATCCCTGTGCCAGACGAAGATGGCATTACCATAGAATACAAAGAATACGGTGTAGGGCTTAAATTTATACCGACGGTACTCAGTGATAAGAAAATTAATTTAAACCTAGCCGTTGATGTTAGCGAGATAGCCAATACCAGCTCATTGACCATTGACCCGGGTACTACCAATGCCACTTATTTTATCCCACCTATTACTCGGCGTAGTGCGTCATCAACACTGGAGCTAGCTGATGGGCAAACTATTGGTATTGCGGGGTTGTTGAGTGAAAATGTTAGGGACATCAGTAACAAGATGCCAGGTTTTGGAGATGTGCCGATTTTAGGCCAACTTTTTAACAGTCAAGAGTACATATCTGGAGAAACTGAATTAGTAATCTTAGTAACTCCAAGGTTGGCAAAGCCTATTGATAGAAGCAAAGTGACCTTACCCACAGATGCTTTTGTAGACCCTAATGACTTGGAATATTACTTATTGGGCCGAGGCGCTTACATAGCTGAACCGTCTGAATCTGATTCAGAGCAATCTCAAGCGTCACAGGATATATCACCGACTGATGGTGGTAGCGAAGGCTCATTTGGGCATGATTTATAAGGGGATAGATATGACTAAAATAATGATGATCTTTCTCGCAATGTTATTAGTTGGCTGTGCGAACGATGCTCGTTTAGGGCATTCGGTAGCACTAGTGAAAACAGAGCAAACGTATAACCCTAATGCTACCCAAGAGAATTTACTCGAAGTACCTGATGGTACAGGGGAGCGGATGCAGACTGGTTACGACAGATATGTTGGCAGAGGTGAAAACGATCTGTCCGGAAGTAGTAGCCAGATCTTAGAAGATTTTAACTAAATCTGGAGGTACTCATATGTTGTATCGAGTATCACAAAGCCCTAAAAAACAACAAGGCTTAGTTGCGGTGATGATTACTGCTGCCTTGTTGGTTTTTCTAGCTGTCTCAGCGCTAGCTGTAGACATAAACCATATGGTTGTAAATAAAACGCGCTTACAAAATGCAGTTGATTCTGCAGCGCTGGCTGCCGCAACCATATTAGACAATAGCAAAGATAAAGACGCGGTGGATGCAGAAGTCGGTACGGCGCTCAATGCCATGGCGGCTTCAACAGGGAACCAAGAAATTGATTTCTCGACCGCTTCTATAAGCATTGATTATTCGAATGACCCACAGGATTTTACTGGCACGGCGACGTTCGGTGCAAGTGATGATGTTTATGTGCGAGTTCGCGTAGATGCACTAGAGATGGATGAATTTTTCATTCATATGTTTGGTCTTGATAAGGAAGTATCGGCAAGTGCCGTTGCTGGGCCAAGCTCTGGGCAAGATGTAGTTAATAACGTTGTACCCATTGGGGTGTGTATTGGTGATGGCACTTCGGATAACGATATTGACCCAGAAGATGGCTATCACGATGTGACAGGCGAAGAGATAGTTAATGTCTTTGGCTATGAAGTCGGAACGGTCCACGCATTGAAGGTGGGTGACAGTAGCTTGTCAGAAATGGGCAACGGTAATTATCATCTGTTGGATTTCGGTTCCGGTGGTAAAACCGTCAAAGAAGGTTTAGGTGGTAGCTATGACCAGCCAGTCAAAATTGGTGAAGATATCACGACGAAACCTGGTGGCACGGTTGGCCCCACAGGCGATGGTTTGAATACTCGTTTTGGCGATTATGGTGGTGGCTTATCGGCATCCGATTACCCTTCAGATTATGTAACCACAGAACCTACCAATGAAATAACGATTGATGCAGGTACGGGAGAGATAGATTCTGACGGAAGTTATACCTATGCTCAATATGAGTCAGATACCAACGCCTGTATAGCAAACGGTGGTTCCGGGTGTGCATCTAATGGTGTTGCTTGGCGTCGTATTTTACCCATTCCTATGGTTGATTGCTCAGGTAAAAGTGGTGGTGCAACTGACTTTACCGTAAACAAAATTGGCTGCTTTTTCTTGTTACAAAAAGCTCCAACTAACAACTCAGGTACACCCGCCGTTTTTGGTGAGTTTATCCACTCTTGCAGTGTTGCTGGTGGATCTGGTAG
>NZ_CAKZKO010000175.1 GCF_937123705.1 uncultured Paraglaciecola sp.
GTAGGTGATTTCCGCGCCGTTGCTGGTCACGGGGTGGAAGGCGTGGTTCGCGGTCGCACTCTTTTGTTTGGCAATGAACGATTGATGCGTGACAGCAGTGTCGATATCGATTCATACAGCGAAAAGGCACAAGCTATGGCCGCTCAGGCGCAAACGCCCATGTACTTTGCTGTTGACGGAAAACTTGCTGCAATTGTTGCGGTTTCCGATCCCATTAAAGATGACTCCATTGAGGCGATAAAACGTCTGCACAGTAACGGTGTGCGCATCGTCATGCTGACAGGTGACAACCGGGACACAGCAAAAGCAGTCGCGGAAAAAGTCGGTATTACCGAGTATTTTGCCGAAGTGCTGCCCGATCAAAAATCCGACAAGGTCGCTGAACTACAGGCTCAAGGTGAGATTGTGGGCATGACTGGCGACGGTATTAACGATGCACCAGCACTGGCCTTGGCTAACGTCGGGTTTGCCATTGGCACGGGTACAGATGTCGCCATCGAAAGCGCGGATATTACCTTGATGCGGGGTTCTCTGCATGGCTTGGCCGATGCCATTGCAGTGAGCAAGGCGACGCTGGGCAATATTAAACAAAACCTCGTAGGCGCCTTTATCTATAACGTGGCCGGTGTGCCGGTCGCGGCTGGTGTGCTTTATCCGTTCCTGGGATTGCTGCTAAGTCCAGTCATTGCAGGTGCAGCGATGGCTTTTTCATCGCTGACTGTGGTGACCAATGCAAATCGTCTGCGCTTATTTAATGCGCAGAAGCATTAGGGAGAGATCGACATGATGATCATTAACCTGCTGGGCCTACTACTGATCGCACTGATTGTTTGGTGGTTTTGGCTTTATAAGCCACAGGCGGTGTTAGCGAACAAAAACACCGTAACGGTCGTGGTGGATAACGGCACCTATGAGCCGTCAAGAATTCGATTATTGGCAGGCCAGGACACGACGCTACGCTTCCTCCGCAAAGATGCATCGCCTTGTGCGGCGACCGTGGTTTTTGCAGATTTCGATATCAGTGAAGAGTTGCCATTAAACAAACCCAAAGACATCAGCCTGCCGCCGCTGGCGTCAGGCGAGTACCCGTTCACCTGTCAAATGCAGATGTACCGGGGCGCGCTAATTGTTAACGAAAATGGAGAATAAGGTCATGGCACAAAAGCAATCATTCTGGTTTAGCTCCAACGGGTTGGCATCCCTGACACTTATTGGTGCCGTCAGTTATTTCCTGTTTATGGAGCATCGTGAACACCTGTTTCAGTTTTTGCCTTTTCTGATTTTGTTGCTGTGCCCGCTGATGCACATCTTTATGCATAGGGGGCATGGTCATGTAAGTCACGGAGAAGGTGGGCTTCGGGATAGTAAAGAACAAGAGAAAAGGAGCAATTAATGAAGGTGACACTCTTTGAAAAATTCAAGATCGTTCTGGCCTTAACGCCTTTCGTTCTTGGAACGAAATTTCTCCATGCCAGCGAATCGGAACTTATAGCACTGACTGAAATTTCGGCGGTTGAAATTGCCATCCGAGACAATCCCAACCTTGCTGAAATGCAGACACGTTATGAAGCATTGGCGGAAGTCCCCTCACAGGTGGGCACGTTGCCTGACCCGATGGTTAGTGTCAATGCAATGAACTTTCCCACCGACACCTACGAAAGGGATCAGGAAGCGATGACACAGCTCCAAGTGGGCTTCAGTCAGGTCTTTCCTTTTCCAGGAAAGTTGAGTTTAAAGGAAGAGGCCGCCGAGTACGATGCGCGGGCGGCGGGGCATTCTGTCGATGAGTTGCGTTTGCAGCTTATAAAGAATGTGAAGAGCAAATGGTGGCAGCTCTACTATATGGATCGTGCCCTAGAGACAGTGGACAGCAATCAAGCTTTGTTGCGTCAGTTTATTACCGTCGCTAAAACCAAATACGAGACAGGTAAGGGTTTACAACAGGATGTTTTGCTTTCACAGCTGGAACTCTCCCGATTGATGGATCAGGAAATTCAGCTAGAAGCCATACGGCGCAATCAGGCCATACAGCTCAATATCTTGATGGATAGACCTGCTAACGATCCTATAACGCTACCGGATAAGGTTTCTAAAATGATGCCAAATCTTGTTGATGAGAGTGAGCTTTACCAGAAAGCGGCGTCCGTGCGACCGCGCTTGAAACAAATGGAAACGCAGATTGATGCTGCGAAATCTCGTCTCGATCTGGCCAAGCGCGATTATTATCCTGATTTTAAACTGGGTGTGACCTACGGTGATCGAACCGGAGACAATCCATTACCCCGAGGTGGAGCACGTTCAGATTTTCTTTCTGTCATGGTGGGAGTAAAAATCCCGCTCTACGCTGGCCGGAAACAATCCAAGGCGGTTTCTCAGAAAAGTTTGGAACTACAGAAAAACCGCTACGCACTACTCGATGAAAAAGGCTTGGTGACAGCGGCAATTTCATCCGCCGTTACAGATTATCACCGGGCAAAGAAACAATATTCGCTCTTTGGTAGCGGCATTGTTCCGCAAGCTCAACAAACGGTTCAATCAATGTTGGCAGGTTATCAGGTCAGTGAAGTGGACTTCCTGAACTTGGTGCGAAGCCAGATGACACTTTTTAATTACGAGCTGCAATACTGGAAGGCGTTAAGCGATGCCAAGCAAGCATTAGCCCGCCTTGAGGCCGCTGTTGGTGAGGAAACTGTTTATGAATAAATCTACCCTTTTAGTTGCCGTACTGATGCTAGGTATTGGGGTCGGTATTGGCTACTGGTTGTCCGGTAATAGCAGCTCGACAGTGGCAGTAACAGAGCAGGATAAAAAGCCTTTGTTTTACCGCGACCCGATGAACCCGAGCATTACATCGCCGGTACCAGCAAAAGACTCCATGGGTATGGATTACATACCTGTCTATGCGGATGAAGATAAGCCATCGGCCGAACGGAAAATCCTTTTCTATCGAAACCCCATGAATCCATCAGTGACTTCGCCTGTACCGGCTAAGGATTCGATGGGAATGGATTATGTGCCAGTTTACGCCGACAACGAAGCCAGTGACGTTGCAGGTACAGTGAAGATTGACCCGGTAGTGGTTCAGAACATTGGTGTTCGTACCGCCATAGCCAAGCAAGAGTCAATCAGCCGAACTATTCGTGCTGTTGGTAGAGTGGATTTTGATGAAGAAGGTATGGCGCGATTGCACCCCAAGGTTGAAGGATGGATTGAAGAAATCCGTGTTGATAAGACGGGGCAGAATGTGGCTGAGGATGATATTTTGCTAAGTATCTACTCGCCTAAGTTGGTTTCGACTCAGCAGGAATATTTATTGGCACTTAATAACCTGTCTGCTTTGAGTAAAAGCCAATTTGAAGAAATCAGGCAAGGTGCAGAGGATCTGGTAAAGAGTTCTCGCGAACGTTTGGAATTACTGGACGTGCCTGAGCATCAGATTCAAGAGCTAGAACAAACCCGAAAAATTAAGAAAAGTTTGCATATACATTCACCGGTAGCCGGTACGGTTATTCGTATTGGCTCCCGCCAAGGGCAATATGTTACGCCAAAAACCGAGTTGTACATGATGGTTGACCTTAGCCAGGTATGGGTTTACGCCGATGTCTATGAATACGAATTACCTTGGGTCAAGCTTGGCGATGAAGTCGAGATGACCTTGGCATCCGTGCCCGGTAAAACCTTTAAAGGCTCTCTGGACTATATCTACCCCTATGCGGAATCGAAAACACGGACCACGAAAGTACGTTTGGTGTTTGACAATCGTGAACTGTTACTACGCCCGGATATGTTTGCGGAGGTCAGCATTCAATCCGATACGCTGAATAACGCCGTCATCGTACCCGCTGAATCGGTTATTCGCTCCGGTAGCAGGACGCAAGTTTTTGTTGTCAGAGGCCCCGGTAAATTCGAACCGAGAACCGTTAAGTTGGGTATTGAGTCCAGTGGCCAGGTGGCTGTACTGGAGGGTGTTGCGGCGGGCGAGGAGGTCGTGACCTCCGCCCAGTTCCTGGTAGATTCTGAATCAAAATTGCGGGAAGCGACGGCCAAAATGATGGACGCGCTAAACAGCTCTGAAGGTATTTCAGAAGATGATTCGAGGAGCGTGGAAAGCCACAAGGGGATGGTTCACGGCAGTGAAGAGAGGACTGATCACTCCCAGATGCAAATGGAAAGTCACGCTGATATGGAAATGAATGAGCAGATAGATGGCTCAGGGCATGGAGTGCATGACCATGATTAATGCCATTATCAATGCCTCCTTGCGCGATCGTTTTATGGTGCTGATCGCGACTGTCATTATTGCGCTAGTCGGCTTGTTTGCTTATAAAAACGCCCCGCTGGACGCAATACCGGATTTATCGGATGTACAGGTCATTATCTTTACCGAATATCCCGGCCAGTCGCCACAAGTAGTAGAGGACCAGGTTACATACCCGCTAACCACGTCGATGTTGGCGGTACCTCGTACCAAAGTGGTTAGGGGATACTCCTTCTTTGGTCTTTCCTTCGTGTACATCATTTTTGAAGATGGCACCGATATGTACTGGGCACGTTCTCGGGTGCTGGAATCTATTAACTATGTCAGTGGCCGATTACCGCAAGGCATTACACCGACGTTAGGGCCAGATGCAACAGGTGTTGGTTGGGTCTACGAATATGCACTGGTGGATAAAACGGGTAAACATGACTTAGCCCAACTCCGCTCTTTGCAGGATTGGTATTTACGTTACCCGTTGCAGACCGTTGAGGGTGTTTCAGAAGTCGCCTCAGTGGGAGGCTACGTTAAACAATATCAGGTAGAAGTCGATCCCAATGCCTTGTTGCGTTACAACATCCCCCTGAACAAAATTAGGATGGCCATCAAAATGTCCAACAAGGATGTGGGTGGGCGTCTGGTTGAGATGGCGGAAACCGAATATATGGTTCGGGGCCTGGGTTATGTGCAGTCGATTGATGATCTCAACAGTATTCCAGTCGGTGTTGATGCGAATGGTACGCCCATACGTCTACAGGATGTGGCGCATGTTCAAATTGGCCCTGAGCTGCGTCGAGGTCTCGTAGATTTGAATGGCGAGGGCGAGGTCGCCGGTGGTGTGGTGATTATGCGCTTCGGCGAGAATGCTCTGGCTACTATCCAAGCGGTGCGTGCTAAATTAGAGGAATTGAAAGCCGGTTTGCCAGACGGTGTAGAGATTGTCCCAGTCTATGATCGTGGTGACTTGATCGAGCGTGCAGTAAAAAGCCTGAACACCTCACTGATGCAGGAACTGATAATCGTCAGTTTAGTGGTTATCCTGTTTCTGCTACATGCGCGCTCAGCTTTCGTGGCGATCATTACTCTGCCATTGGGTATTTTGATGGCTTTTATCGTCATGCGCATCCAGGGGCTCAACGCCAATATTATGTCCTTGGGTGGTATTGCTATTACCATCGGCACCATGGTCGATGGGGCTATTGTGATGGTTGAGAATGCGCATAGTCGGTTAGCCGAAGCCAGTGAAAAAAAGGCAAGTGAAGGAAAAGGCAGTGAGCTGACACTGGATGAGCGCTGGAAGACGATTGGCGCGTCCTGTCATGAAGTCGGCCCGGCCCTGTTTTTCTCTCTGTTGGTCATTACCGTATCGTTTTTACCGATCTTTACTATGCAGGCCCAGGAAGGTCGGCTATTCAGCCCGCTGGCCTTTACCGCTACTTATGCCATGGCTGCTTCGGCAATTTTGGCCATTACCTTGGTACCAGTGATGATGGGCTATCTCCTACGAGGGAAAATCATTGCTGAACACAAGAATCCGATTAATCGGGCACTACATGCGTTGCATAAACCTGCGTTGACGCTGGCGATGCGGTGGAGAAGCATTACTTTAATTGTGGCTGTAGGCTTGTTGGCAGTGACCTACTATCCCTATTCCAAGCTGGGTAGCGAGTTTATGCCACCGTTGGATGAGGGCGATATTTTGTATATGCCGACTACTTTCCCAGGTATCTCCATCACCAAGGCCAAGGAGTTGTTGCAGCAAACCGACAAAATATTATCGACTTTCCCTGAAGTGCATCATGTGTTCGGCAAAGTAGGGCGCGCGGAATCTGCAACAGACTCGGCACCTTTGGCCATGATAGAAACCACGGTTCGATTAAAACCGAAAGAGGAATGGCCAGACCCCAAAAAATCAACCAAAGACTTGATGAATGAAATGGATAAGGCGATTCAATTCCCTGGATTGGCTAACGCCTGGACAATGCCGATCAAAACCCGAATCGATATGTTATCGACGGGTATTAAAACGCCTATTGGTATCAAAGTCTCTGGCCCAGATCTGAATGTCTTACAACAGGTGTCTCAGGATATTGAGCAAGCCATGAAAACATTACCGGAGACTACTTCGGCCTTTGGTGACAGGGCAGTTGGGGGCTATTACCTGGACTTTAACATTAATCGGGAAAGCGCAGCGCGCTACGGGCTAACGGTTGGAGCGGTTCAGGATATTATTCAAAGCGCGATTGGCGGTATGAATATCACCGAAACTGTCGAGGGGCTTGAGCGGTATCCGGTCAATCTACGCTACCCGCGTGAGCTGCGCGATGATCTGGAAACCCTCAAGCGTGTATTAATACCCACACCTACGGGCACCCAAATTCCACTGGCGATGGTGGCGGATATTGACTATCAACGGGGTCCTCCGGTCATTAAAAGCGAAGATGCGCGGCCTAACGCCTGGATTTATGTCGATATCTCCACTTCGGATA
>NZ_CAKZKO010000176.1 GCF_937123705.1 uncultured Paraglaciecola sp.
TGCAAGCCTTACACTACCTTTGTTTTTGACTTTGATTGTGATTGTCGGTTGGGTTGGTCGGTATTAGTTCGTAGATGCTAGTGAGCTGACTGGCTCGCTAATCCCAAAAACTGGTTCTCGATGGTTGGTGATCCACAGTTTTTCTATGTTTCTTTTGTTTCTCCTTGTTTCTAGGCTCTAGAACGTCTTGTATATCATGTAGTTACAAACATTAAAACGAAGTTTTGATGGTTAAAAACGAAGTTTTGATGGTATTAAAACGAAGTTTTGATGGTTAAAAACGAAGTTAAAAATAACCTCGCTTTAAATTTAAAACGAGGTTATAGTTGGTTATCCGTTTTTAATATAAGGCACCTACCTATGACAACTACAGACAGCCTTATGAAAAAGGTTGAAGCGATTCGCTTAATCAGAGAGAAAAAGACAGCTAACACTAACGCTTTGGCTTCGGTTGACCCTTTACATGAGATGTCTAATAACACTGTTACAAAAAGCCATGCTTTGACTAGAGCTTATTACCGGTTTGGGCTTGTAGAAAAGCGCTGCATGGAAGCCTTGATAAGTAAACTTCATCCATTACGTGGCGACAATTTACACCAAGAAATTGAATTATCAGCGTTGGAATACAGCAGAACCTATAACGTATCTGAAAAGATTGCTTACCGAGATCTCGCTGGTGCAGTGGAAACGTTGATGCATCGCGTGATAACAACAGATCGGGCAGAAAACAAGAAAGGGAAGCGTGCTTTTACGTTGATGAGTGCTGCTGAGTATAAGACTGACGAAGGGAAAATAAGCTGTGAATTTAACTACCATGTCGTCCCTCACCTGATAGGTATGAGGGATAAATTTAGCAGCTACCCGCTGCGCGACGTGGTTAATTTCAGCAGCTCTTACACTTGGCGTTTTTACGAATTACTAGCAAGCTGGGCAGACAAAAAATCTACTTTGTTTGTTGGGTGGATTAAAAACCAAAGTGTCGAAGAATTAAGGGACATGTTAGGTGTTCCTGAGAGTTATAAATGGTCAGACTTTCAGAAGCAGCTTGATTTGATAAAAACGGAACTGCGGGAAAAAGCTAATATTTTTATCCATTTTGAACGTAAGAAAACAGGTCGGAAAATAACCCATCTCAACATTCAATTTATTGAAGATGAGCAGCAACAGCTACCACTAGAAGGAGGTGACGCTAAGAAAACATAAGTAGTAACGCCCTACCCGCTTGGCTGGAACCAAGCAGGAGGACTTCACTTAAACGACTATTTAGGAGTCGAGAAAATGCAAAACGATACTATCATTAATACTACTGGTTTCAGTAGTGAATCCCTGATTGCAACATTGGGTATCATCGGCCTATTCCTTGCGCTGATGGCTTATCAACAGCGTGGTAACGCTAACCAAGCCCGTGCGTGGCTGGGGTACTCTGCCCTGACGCTGGAACTCTTGGCCGGATCAATGGCCATTTATTGGAGTGTTAAAAACGGCTCAGGCCTGCTCACATGGATATTTGTTTTAGGCTTTGTTGGTCTGGCTGTCGCTAAGGCTTCAATCGTGACCGCCGTGTCTAAAGCGTTTACCGATCGCAATCACCCTGCCCTGCTTTTTGGGGTCATTTCTTTGCTGGGTGCTTATACCGTCGTGTACTTTGCCGGCTCTTTTCATGGCGGTATTGAAGGTGCCGGGAAAGCCGCACAGGAAGCCACCGCCAGCGCACCGATCAGAGCGTTAGATGCTCAGCTTGAAGCCGCCAGAAACAAACTCACCAGTCTGTCCAATTATGCCGATGGCAATAAAGCCGCCTCGGAAAGTGCAAAAGCTTCCAGTTTGAATGCACAGTTAGCCAGCGCCAGAGCCGCTTTGAGTCGATGCCCTGCCAACTATCTGACTAAATGTATTAATCCAAATCAGCGCAAAATTGACAGTATTCAAAGCCAATTAAGCGCCCTCACCTACTACTCAGGAAATCAGAATTATTCCGGCACTAAACAGCTCATTGCTGACCTTGAAACACAACGCGCTGAAATGCTCACGGGTGGGAATATTGCCTCAGAATCAGGTCATGGTGCTGACGATAAAATGATTGCCTGGTTACTTAATATTCCTGAAGAAAAAGCACGGGATCTGAAGTGGCTAATCTTTGTTTTAGCGTTCGATATTTTGAGCTTATTGTTTCGATTTACCGGTGAATTTGTCAGTCGTGGAATACCTGAAACGAAGTTACTGACTCGTCAATTAGCCGTCCTGTTAGAGTCAGGCTATTCGTTGCCAAATGCGGCGCTGGTACTGAGTGGTCAAACCGGTTTAATAAGTGGTTCACTAACAAGTGACACAGGGGTCACGCGTGAGGTCTCTAGCGGTCATTCCAGCGGGGCCCCAAAACCGTTAGTTCTGGACAACGATAATGACTTATATCTAAAGTGGATAGGGCAGGTGAAAAACGGTGATCTGAAGTGTACACAGAATGATGCTAAGCGGTTTATAAGCTCTAACATGACTAAGGGCAATCAGTCCCAAACCATTACGCCTGCTGGCATGATAGAAATACACAAAAGGTGGTTAGATCAAGCAACGAATGAAGGGGTGTTAAAACCTCTTGGTGGCCTAGGCAAACCGTCACATATACTTGCATAATTAACCAAACGAATAGGGCGG
Source organism: uncultured Paraglaciecola sp. (assembly GCF_937123705.1). GTDB lineage: Bacteria > Pseudomonadota > Gammaproteobacteria > Enterobacterales > Alteromonadaceae > Paraglaciecola. The sequence continues at coordinate 2,653 of NZ_CAKZKO010000176.1, forward strand.
CTCTAACGAGTCGCCTACTGAGGAAAAGACATGGCTCTTTATAACGGAAAAAATGATGCAATCAGGACGTTAATTAATGCGACCTGGGTAACAGCAAAAACATTGCAAGACTGGCACTTGACTGTCGCCAGCCTTAGCGCCGCTCAAGCGATGACAGACAACACTTCTGACATTGCTGAACTGGCTGAACTCATCGAGATTGCAAAGGAGAATATTCAGGATTTAACTGAATTCTATACGTGTGAAAAATGCGGTCATGAATCAGCCAGTAGTGATTTGATTCGACTTAATCACTTCTCATCTTCTTACTGCCCAAATTGCCAAGCACTTATGTGGGAAGGAATGAGAACAGTACATGATAACAGTGACGATAATTCTACAACGTAAAATCTAAAACAGAGGTTAGATAATGAAGATCAAAACTGAAGCAGATATTGATGCGGAAATGAAGCGTCTTTCTGAGCAAAAGAAAGCTCTCATTAATACAAAAAAATTGGCATATGCCTCCGGTATTTCTAAGGCAATCAAAGCAGGGCACTTAAACGCCAGTGACATTAAAGCGGCCTTGAGCAAAGTTGTTACCAGCAAGAAGGATCGTGCGCTACTGGGTCTTGGTCCGGTTGATCCAGACGAGACCAAAGCACCGCCACCACTCCCAACCAGCCGCTAAACGCTGCCTAGCTCTGTGCATCTTGTACGCACAAAATAGGGCGCAGATTGTCATCATGAGCGTTTAGGCTCATAATTAAATCTTCAAAGTCCGCTCT
>NZ_CAKZKO010000177.1 GCF_937123705.1 uncultured Paraglaciecola sp.
AATTCGCGACGACGAACTTCAGAAAGTACACCTGCTTTTTCACATGAACGTTTAAAACGACGCAATGCAACATCAAATGGTTCGTTCTCTCTTACTTTAACGATTGGCATTAAACTCTTACCTCAAAAATATAAAAACTATATCGTGCTAGCGCAATAAACAGCCAGCTCGGTTAAAAATGGTGCGGAATTCTAATCATATCCTCATGGGATGTAAAGTCTTGATAGGCCAAAAAACCGATTAATTCACACAAATATCATATTAAATTGGCGGTTTGGCTGCTTATGAGTAGAATGCCGGCAGTTTAAGACATTTTTGTTAGAATTTGAATATGCGTGTATTAGGTATAGAAACCTCTTGTGATGAAACCGGTGTAGCAATATATGATGAGCAACTAGGGTTGTTGTCTCATCAACTTTATAGCCAAGTGAAGTTACATGCCGATTATGGTGGTGTTGTGCCTGAACTGGCCTCTAGGGATCATGTGCGTAAGTTAGTGCCTTTGATTAAGCAAGCCATGGAGGACGCCAAATGTAGCGTTAACGATATTGATGGTATTGCTTTTACTAAAGGTCCTGGTTTAGTTGGGGCGTTATTAGTGGGTTCATCGGTGGCCCGCAGCTTGGCCTATGCTTGGAACAAACCCGCTGTGGGGGTGCATCATATGGAAGGGCATCTACTCGCGCCTATGTTAGATGAGCCAGCGCCTGAATTTCCCTTCGTGGCGCTGTTGGTATCTGGTGGTCACTCGATGATGGTAAGAGTTGATGGTATTGGACAATATCAGGTATTAGGTGAATCGGTAGATGATGCGGCAGGTGAAGCCTTCGACAAAACCGCCAAATTATTGGGACTCGACTACCCAGGAGGACCATTATTGGCAAAAATGGCGGAAAAAGGTGAAGCCGGACACTATAATTTTCCGCGACCTATGACCACCAAACCTGGCTTGGATTTTAGTTTCAGTGGTTTAAAAACCTTTGCTGCCAATACTATTCGGGCCTCTGATGGTTCAGAGCAAGCGTACGCCAATATTGCTTTTGCGTTTCAAGAAGCTGTGGTTGATACCTTAGCCATTAAATGCAAACGGGCATTGAAGGCCACTAAGCTCAAGCGTTTGGTGATTGCTGGCGGGGTGAGTGCTAACAAACAGTTACGTGCAGATTTAGAAACTATGATGAAAAACATCAAAGGCGAGGTGTTCTATCCGCGCTTAGAGTTTTGTACCGACAACGGAGCCATGATTGCTTACGCGGGTTTACAGCGCTTAAAGGCAGGTGAAATTGAAGGTTTATCCACTAAAGCTAAACCCCGTTGGTCGTTGGAATCTTTATTGAAAATTTAGATCACAAGGCTGTCATGTACTTGTATCAAACGAATGGGTTACAATTTACAGAAATAACCCGTCTAACAACATTTTTCGCGGATCTACAATGGATAAAATTTATATTGAAGGGCTTGAAGTCTATGCCTTGATCGGCGTATTTGACTGGGAAAGAGAGCACCAACAACGGCTCATTGTGGATGTAGAGCTAAGTGCCGATCTATCCACGGCGGCGCAAACTGATGATGTGAATGATACTCTTAATTATGCGTTAATCGCCCAAGCAATTAACGACTTTGCAGCTAATAGCCAATATAAATTACTTGAAGCATTGGTGAGTCACATGATTGATGGCTTGCTGCAATCCTTCCCTATGCTTAAAACCGTGTGTTTAAAGATGAGTAAGCCAGATATTTTGGCCAATGCTAAGAATGTCGCAGTAGCAATGACTAAGGAGCAAACCCTTTGAGTACTGAGGTTGAACAGTTGCATACCATCTTTATCAGTGTTGGTAGCAATGTAGATAAAGAGAAACACACTAAGGCTGGATTACAAGGCATGTATCAGGCATTTGGGGAGTTGCTGCTGTCGTCGGTATTTGAAAGTGAATCTGTGGGCTTTGATGGCAGTAACTTTTACAACTTAGTAGTAAAAGCGAATACAAGGTTATCCATTGCTGAAGTATGTAGTGCTCTAAAACAAATAGAACAACACAATAAACGTCAGCGAGGAGAACAAAAGTTTGCGCCGCGTACGCTGGATTTAGACTTACTGCTATACGATAACCAAATTACCAGCCACCCCATAACATTACCTCGTCCTGAAGTACTTTATAATGCTTTTGTGTTGCAGCCATTGGCTGAAATAGCCGCAGAGGATATTCATCCTGAAGTACAAGAAAGCTATGCAAACCTGTGGCAAGCGTACGATAAAACTCAACAAAAACTATGGGCAATTGAATTTGATTGGAGTCCCACTTCACCATGACCTTATTTGAAATTATCATCTTGGCGATCATTCAAGGTTTGACTGAGTTTTTGCCAATCTCAAGTTCAGCTCACTTAATTTTACCTTCAGAGGTGTTAGGGTGGAATGATCAAGGTTTAGCTTATGATGTGGCTGTGCATGTGGGCAGTTTATTAGCCGTGATGATTTACTTTCGTGAAGATATCTGGCGTTTAGCTAAGGCTTGGTTTAGTAGTGGCCTTAGTGCCAATCAAACTCAAGATAGTCGGTTAGCATGGTGGATTATTCTAGGTACACTTCCCGCCGTGATGTTCGGCTTTGCCTTGAAAGACATTATCGAAATTTACACCCGTTCAGCTTTGGTTATCGCTACTACCACTATTGGTTTTGGCTTGCTGCTTTGGTATGCCGATTCGCGAGCAAAACAGCATAAAACCATTCATCAGATTACGTGGAAAAACACGCTTTTTATCGGTTTAGCCCAAGCCGTAGCAATTATTCCTGGCACCTCACGTTCTGGTATTACCATGACCGCGGGTCTGATGATGGGTTTGGACAGAGAAAGTGCCGCGAGGTTTTCATTTTTATTGTCTATCCCTGTGATCTTAGGTGCTGGGTTACTTAAAACCTTAGACTTATTACAATCACCTAATGTTATTGATTGGTATGCTTTGTTATTTGGCGCTGCCTTTTCCTTTGTCAGTGCTTATGCCTGTATATATCTATTTTTAGCCTGGATCGCTAAAATTGGCATGTTGCCTTTTGTGATCTATAGATTGATCCTTGGTACGGCACTGCTATTGTTTGTATTTGTTTAAAAAGGAACACCTGATGAGCGACACAATCTTTACCAAAATAATCAACAAAGACATTCCTGCTGATATTCTCTATGAAGATGAATTGGCCTTAGCTTTTAGTGATATTAATCCCCAAGCCCCGGTCCACTTCTTGGTGATCCCCAAAAAGCCCATCGCCACCATTAACCATATTCAAGAAGACGACAAAGCCCTAGTGGGGCATTTATATTGGGTAGCGGCGCAATTAGCCGAGAAACATGGTTTTGCCAAAGACGGATACCGCGCCGTAATGAATTGCAATGAAAACGGTGGGCAAACTGTGTATCACATACATTTACACGTATTAGCAGGCAAAGCCATGGGTTGGCCGCCCTATCAAGAAACGCTTAAAGAGGCGTAGTCATAACAAACTTGAAGTATTGAGTCAGCGAGAAACTCAATACTTCAAATGCTTACTTTTGACTAAAGTCCTAGTACTTTCACTCCTTGGTTAAAGTCTACATCCACTGGAATATCTGCAGCGGTTAACTTGTCGAGATCTTCTTGTAATTGTGCCTTGATCACGCCTTTATCTGCTACTAACTCCGCCACACCAGTGTAATCGCCATCTCCTTGTAGGGTGAGGATTTTGTTGGATAACGCATCAATAGCCGCGCCCATTTTCTGCATATCCACTTGGTATAAGCCGTTTTCATTACGGCTAAAAGCGTCTTGCTCTTTAAAGAAATTAAAGCGGATCATATTGGCTTTGCCGTGGGCACTAGACGCCCCAAAACGTACCGAACGAAATATGCCCGCCATAAAGGTGACATAATAGTCTTCTAACATGCCTTGTGTAATGGCCCCTTTAGCGAGTAATTGTTGCACCATATACAAACCTAAAATATCGGCTTTGCCTTCTTCTAAGGCTGAGGCGTGTTCCTTTAAAGCTTGGCGAACGGTTTGCTCACTGTCTAATACTGTTTTTATACCAAGGCCGTGGGCCACTTCATGAAACATAGTGTTGGCAAAAAAAGCTGTAAAAGTGATGTGTTTACGTTGTTCTGGCACAATCAATTGCTGAGCAATGGGCACTAAAATGTTGTCGAACTTAGCTTGCATGGCATTTTTAAGTTGTAGTCTGCGCGTTCCTTTTTGCAACTGTACTTGTTCATCATTTGGCAAGTTAATGGCAATGGTTTTGCTGCCAGCGTTGGAATGTCCTGCGTAATAAATCACATCATAGGCGTTTAAGTCGGCGTCGGTGCCTGGCATTTGGGCTTTGTATTTATCTTCAACAGGTAGACCTTTTTGCAGTTCGGGTAAGAAGGATGCGTATTTGCTGAGACGTTCACTCCAAGATAAGTCTTTTAGTAATACATAAGACTCAAAAGCGGCGCGATAACCAAATAGCTGATCTTCGTATGTTTCAATAGGGCCATAAACTAATTCGATTGGATTGGTTTTCATATCCATCCAAGCGAAGTCAGATGCTTGATAGTCATCGGTTAACAACGCTGCGGCGCGTAATTTAAGGTAGTCTGAAAAACTCTGGTCTTCAGCTAAAGACGCTGCTTTGGTTAATAACTGTGCAGCTTGTTTTAATTCCTTTTCAAAAAAATTGGAGTAAGGAATAGCCGTTAGCTTGCCATCTTTATCTCTACGAACCATTGAATATAAGCCGTCTTTGTCGGCAAAGTCACTGGCTTCAAATTCTGCTTTGGTCATATCTGCGGGATAAAATTGAGCACCTAATGGCTTTTCATCGATACCCGATAAAAACGCTTGATCGCCATTTAGTCTATCCCAAGGTCCATAGTTGATATTGGCAAAATTTTGCACTGGGGACGCTTCTATTTGGGCTAGAAACGCGGTTTTATCTTCGCCAAAAGCTTGTTTCCAGAAGAGATCATCCATAATAACAGAGGCTTCAATTAACACCCCTAGCATTTGTTTTTGGTTAGCAGATAGATGGCTTGTATCTGCTGATAACGTAACGGGATAATAAATATCGAGTCTATTTTTATCGTCGCCGATAAATGACATAGTTGATTTGTTATCAGTGGATACCTCTACGACTTGTGGCTCTGCTGTAGCTTCAGGTGCGGGTTTACCGCAGGATGAAACCAGTGCCGAACACATGACTAATGTTATAGCAGAAAGTCCGAATTTAGAGAGAGTTTTCATTGCGTCACCTTTTTTATTGTTGTTTAGCGCTATTAATCTTTAACTATAGAAATATACCAAATTTTTTGCAGCTATTGGGCTTATCGTCACCAACTAATTTGAAAAAAATATGCTAGGATTTACACACTTTAAATTTGTCCTACTTGTGACTCAATTGTCGTTATCTAGCAGCAAGGCAGCGCGTTTAGACTGGCTTCTATGCTTACATTTTGGATAAAAATATTTCTTTTGATAGGACACAAATAAAACATGGCTGCAGAAAATGCACTTCTTACCATATTGGTTGATAAAATTAATAACGACACCTTGGTTCTACCTACTTTACCGGCAATTGCCTTAAAAGTTAGGCGCACCGCTGACGATCCTGATATTAATCTAAACGCTATGGCCGATGTGATTAGCCAAGATCCATCACTTAGCGCTCGTATGATCAAAATCTCAAATAGTGCCTATTTAGGCAGAGCCGTGAAAGTGACCTCTGCCCAACAAGCGGTTACCCGTATAGGCTTGCGGCAGATTAAAAATATTTCCACAGCTTTGGCTATGGAACAGCTCTTTGTCTCTAAAAATGAAATAGTAAAACGTTATATGGCGGATATTTGGGCCGATACCATTGACATTGTGGCCCATTCTTTAGCAGTGCTGCAAGTTCATAGTAAATATACCAAAAGCCGAGCCTTGAATCTTGAATCTATGATGCTTTGTGCATTGGTACATAATATAGGTGCATTACCAATATTGACGGAAGCAGAACGCAATGCCGATATGTTTGCTAATCCTACTTTTCTGGATGTGGCGATTGATAAAATGGCCGGTAAAGTGGGTGCCAGTATCATGACCGAATGGGGTTTTGATGCAGAATTTGTGGAAGTAGCCCAAAGCTGGAATGATTTATCTGTCACAACTGATGCCATCTCATATTTAGATTTGGTAAGGCTAGGTGCTGCACTTAGCGGGAAGTTTGATAGCCATAAAGAAGCGGTTATTGCTGGCGCAATTGAAAAAGGCATAGTGGAAGACTTGGCTGCGTTGCAAGGGGATGAATTTGATGCCCTTTGCGCCAGTGCAAAGCAAATCTTTTTGTAAATCGAAGCTTATTCATCACAGAGATCACAGAGTGCTTCGCTGCACAGAGAAAAAAATGGTTAAGATTTAAATAGCTTTCCTCTGTACCCTCAGTGGTTCAATATTCTTTTGTTTTTAAAAGCTATGGCGGTGTTGTCAAAGTAAAGCGATTCCCGATAAAAGCACTCGGGAATGACGGGGGGCTGGGTTGTAGTCAGGAATGACGGGGCCGGGTTGCACTTGGGAACGACAGAATGTGCCGTCATACTCGCGAAAGCGGGTATCCAGCGCCTTTGTCTTTTAGTTCGCAACTCGAAACACCCCTAAAAAAATCACTGGGTTCCCGATAACAGCATTCGAGAACGACAGAATGTGCCGTCATACTCGTGAAAGCGGGTATCCAGCGCCTTTATTTTTTAGCTCGCAACTCGTCTCTAATTCACCGTTTCATCGTTTAAGTTAAACATTTCTTTGAGACGTTTTGCGAAACGTACTACTTCTCCCGACATCAGCGCAAAATTTGCATCTAACCTTGCTAACATCTGGTCTTTAGGTATGTCGTCGTTTTGTTCTCTAATCACGTCAGTGAACTTTACGCGTTTGATGCTTAAATCTTCTTGAATAACGGCTGTAAGAGTTTCACTCCATTCTACAGCAATTTTTTGTACTGATTTGCCTGCTTCGATATGGTGAGTGATTTCTTCGCTAAATAAGTCCTGATTTTTACAACGAACAATCGCGCCGTCTTCTTCTAGGGCCTTTAACTCTGCCTCTTCAAGTATGCTGATATCTGTTGGAGCGGAATCATCTTTTAACCAAGAAGTTAAGTCTGCCTGCACAGACTGCCTTGCTAATGGGACAACAGGTAATGATCCTATCGCTTTGCGTACCATAGCCAAAAACGCTTCCGCTTTGCCATCTGCCGAGGCATCCACTACCACTAAATTATCTTGAGTAGAAACAAAGCCGTGGGTATAACTATTTTTGGTAAAGGCTTGAGGTAATAAACGATGAATAATTTCTTGTTTCATGTCTTGTTGGGCTTTCTTGCCCACAGGAGCGCCCGTTTCTGTTTCTATTACCGCCACTTTGTCAGCCAATTCAGCGTTTACTACTGTTGCTGGCAATATGCGTTCTTGTTTTTTAAGAGTTAACCAAACTCTACCAGCGGTAGCATGTATTAAAGCTTCACCTTGATTAAAGGGAGAAGCCCAGCCCATAGTGGCGAGCTCTTGGCTGCCGCAGGGGCGAAATTTGAACTCTGCCAGTTTGTCTTCAAAATCTTGTTCTTTCAAATCCATATCTTGGGTAATGGCATATAGTTTTAGGTTTTTAAACCACATAAAAATTGTCCGCTAATGGTTGAGTCTTGTTCATATTTAATATTAAAAACGGGCACCAATATAGTCAGTGTCGCCATAATATGAGAAAAATATACCAGCTCGGTGCGCTGAGTTGCGCTATTAAAAAATGGTCGTAGAGACTATCAGGAAATCGGCTTGTCTACTATGTTCATAAAGATAAAATTGTGCGGTTCACGAAGTTAAACAGGGATCGTAATTTTGTATTGCAGGCCTTTACCGAGTTGACTCGTCGCTTCTATTTCACCGCCTAAGGTTTGAGTCACTAGGTTATACATAATGTGCGTACCTAGACCACTACCACCTTTACCTCTACGGGTTGTATAAAATGCATCAAAGTGCCGTAAAAGTGAACCTTGATCAAGTCCTCGCCCATTATCAGAATATTCAATGATTAGGCTGTCTTCATGCTTTGAAATGTTAACATTAATGGCTCCTTTGGGCTTTTTCTCGAAGCCATGAACCAAAGAATTCATTACCATGTTGGTTAATATTTGAGCTAAAACGCCTGGGGCACATTTTATTTCCAGGTCGTCTGGACAATGAATATCAATAGTATGCTGTGTTTGTTTGAAATTAGGCGCTAAAGACTGAATAACTTCAGATAAATACTCGCTAACATTGATCTCACGCTCTGCTTCACTGGCTTGGTCAACCGCGACTTGTTTAAAGCTTGATATAAGTTCTGAAGCACGGTTTAAATTGTTCGTAAGCAAAGTGATAGTTTGTTGAGCATCAGACAAAAACGCTGTCATGGTGCTACCAGTTAAATTTTTATCATCATAAGCACTTTGAAGCTTTTGAACTCTGTCGTGTAAAAAACTGGTTGCGGTAACACTGACACCTAAAGGCGTATTAACATCGTGTGCAATCCCCGCAACTAAGCCCCCAAGTGACGCCATTCTTTCGGACTCAACCAGTTGGTCTCGTGCCATTTGAATAGTTTCCATTGAGTTCGCTAATTCAGAGTTTCGTTTACGGAGTTCATCTTCAATAAATTGGCGGTTTTCGTTTTCTTGACGTAGCTCACGCTGATTAACTAGTAGTGCATCTTTTTGCTGTTCTAAATCCAGCATGATCCTACTTAATGTTGCCGTTTTCTTTGCCACTTCTTCTTCTAAAGATATATTTTGATCGTCTAATTTTAAATTGGCTTCTCGGAGCTCGTTTTGGGTGCCAGCGAGCTTAGACTGATATTCGATCATTTCATCAATTAGTTGATTGTAGGACGTTTCTAGAACTTTAAGCTCGTTGTCTTCGGTGATACTCAGATCAAGTTTTGAAGACTCAGGATCGTCTAAGTTGAATTCGGATATTTGTTGCGTGAGTTCATTTAGGGGCGTTGTGAGCATAGTGCGAAATGCACTCATAAAAAGAAAGACTAAGAAAGCTGTCTTGACTATTGCATTGCCCACTAAGAAAAGAATGCCGACTTCAATTCTGCCAAAAATTATGGCAGCACTTGAATACAAAGTGACGTCACCTACTAAAGATGTTCTACCAGAAAATTCGAAAATTAATGGAAAGCTGTAGCCAAAGGTACCGCCAGAGTGATCTCTAACCACTCCTTTTGTGATTGACTCGCCTACCAGCTGTGAGGTGCGACCTAAATCGGCAATATACAGACTGTTTTCATCGCGAATTTGTACCCCTTCTACTATGGGGAGTTCCATTAAACCTACTGCGATAGATTTTGCTTGAGGAGTATTAAGCTCCCAGATGGCCCGTGTTAAACTGGTGCTAAAGGTATTTTTTAGGGTTTTTAGTTCATCTTCTATATGACTTTTGGCATTTAAGTATTCGGTAAAAATTTGCCCCGAAGTTACAATCAACGTCAGTACAAAATAAACCGACAGCACTCTGGCTAAAAGTTTTTTGGATAATCCTTGTTTGACATTGGACAGCAAAATTAAATTTCCTTGATCTTTAACAACTTTGACAGAATATGCTCAATAAAAAAAATAAACAAGATATGAAGCACCTGAGTGACTATTTACTTAGGATAAATACCCACAAAAATAGTCATCGTAATAAAAATGTCACACAATATCGGAATAATCTACCCAGTTGTGGATGTAGCAAGGAACAAAAATGGCAAAACGAATTTTACTGGTGGAAGACGAAGCACCAATCCGTGATATGTTAAAGTTTGTATTGGAACAATCGGGGTACGAAACCCTTGAGGCTGAAGACTTTCAAATTGCGTTAGAAAAAATAGTAGAACCTTTTCCAGATTTAATACTATTAGATTGGATGTTGCCTGGAGGCACAGGTGTTCAGTTAGCAAAAAAACTCAAGCAGCATGAATATGCCCGAGACATTCCAATTATAATGCTAACCGCCAGAGGAGAAGAAGAAGACAAAATTAGAGGGCTAGAAGCAGGAGCTGATGATTATGTCACTAAGCCTTTTTCTCCTAAAGAATTAGTGGCTAGAGTGAAAGCCGTTATCAGGCGTGTTACGCCGACTTCAAGTGAAGATGCAATTGAATATCAAGGCTTAAGATTAGATCCTTTGTCTCATCGAGTAACATCGAATGATACACCTATAGATATGGGACCGACAGAATTTAAATTGCTGCACTTTTTTATGACTCATGCCGAGAGGGTTTATAGCCGCGAGCAGTTATTGGACAACGTGTGGGGAACCAATGTGTATGTCGAAGACCGAACGGTTGATGTGCATATCCGGCGACTACGTAAAGCTTTGTCAGAGTTTTCACACGATAGTATGGTGCAAACCGTACGTGGTGCGGGATATCGTTTTTCCAGTAAAGTCTAAATACCAATTTTTCGAACTAATGTGTTGCTTACATTTTTTCATTACCAGCCCAGAACAGGATTAAAGCTCTAGATGCATCACCCTTACGCGTGGTTAAGAAGTATAGCAATCGCCAGTATATTCTTACTATGCTGCGTTGTGCTTGGCCTTTATATTCAGAGCGTCACGTTAACTCTTTTGGGTGGCGTTACAGTATTGCTTGCTTTGCATTATTGGCGACTCTATCGGCTTAATAATTGGTTATGGCATAGTAAGAAAATGTCACCTCCAAAGTCTCGTGGAATTTGGTCGCAGATATACCAAGGAATATATGGTGTTAATGTAAAAAATCGAGATAAACGCAAAAATTTGGGAGAGGTCATTCGTTTCTACCGGCAGGGATCAGAAGCTCTTCCCGATGCAGCCCTTATTGTTGATAGTGCCGCTGACATAGTTTGGTGTAACCGATTAGCAAGAATTGAATTGGGTATACGTTGGCCAGATGACAAGGGAAAGAAAATATATGATTGTATTGATGATGTGCGATTTGTAGAGTTCTTTCATAGCAATCGTTTTGATCAACCTATAGAAATAATCTCGCCTGTTAATCTTAATAAGGTATTTGAATTTAGAATTGTCCCCTTTGAAGACGATCAATTGATGATTTTGGTTCGTGATGTTACTCGCCTCAGTCAAATTGAGAAAATGCGCAAAGATTTTGTTGCAAACGTCTCACATGAATTACGTACACCTTTGACGGTAATTAATGGTTACCTAGAAATGTTGCCAGAACAAGGTGATTTACCTGCACCTGTTATGAACAAGGCCATTACAGAGATGCGTACTCAATCAAGTCGGATGCAAAGCTTAATTGAAGAGTTGCTGGTACTGTCGCGTATTGAAGCGAGTACCGAACGAGTATTTGAAAAACTAGTCAATGTGCCACAGCTATTGTGGCAAATTCACCGAGAAGCAGAAGCCCTTAATCGAGATCGGCAACACAAGATATTTTTCGATATTTCACCGGTTTTACATCTGTATGGTATTGAATCCGAATTACGAAGTGCTTTCTCCAATATTATTTTTAATGCCATTCATTACACGCCAAATAACGGGGTTATTGAAGTTAATTGGTCGATGCAAGGTGAACAGGCTAAGTTTTGTGTACGAGATAACGGAGATGGCATAGCAGCTGAACATGTTGAGCGTCTTACAGAGCGTTTTTATCGGGTAGATAAGGCGCGTTCTCGTACAACAGGTGGTTCGGGTCTTGGTCTGTCTATTGTTAAGCACGTTTTGTCGCACCATAACTCTCATTTAGAGATTGTTAGTGACGTAGGTAAGGGGGCTGAGTTTTCTTGCCAGTTTTCCTCTGAATTAACTTTATTGGTTGATCAAAATGCTAAGAACCAAACTAGGTAAGTAATTGATAGGATGAATTGGTATTATACATTGGCTATAGAGTGGTTTTTTAAAATCGCTTAATTTAAAGTGGAGGGATAAATTTATAAAAATAGAACTTGTATGAAAAAATTAATGTTGGGCATTCTAGTTGTTGCAGTGGTCCTGCTGGCTTTATATCAAAAAAATATTGTGCGTTTATACACTGCGGTCACTTTATACGATCAAGATAAAATCGCGACTAACTTTCTCACCATGTATCAATCGTTCAATGCGACCACAATTCCTGCCAGCACTGAGCCATTTCACTTTGCTGTGAGCTCAAAATCCTTACCAGAATCATTTGATTATGCCGCCAGCACTCTTAAGACACAAAGCTTCATCGAAGATAGCCAAACAACAGGTATATTGGTGTTGAAAAATGGAGAAATTGTGTATGAAGATTATCGACTAGGTCATCAAGCAAACAAGCAACATATTTCATTTTCGGTGGCGAAGTCTTTTGTATCTGCGTTAATGGGGATTGCTATTGCAGAAGGCCATGTGACCAGCATCGAACAGCCCGTAACAGAGTATGTTCCCGAGCTTAAAGGCAGTGGTTACCAAGGTGTGCGCATAAAAGATGTATTGCAAATGTCTTCGGGTGTGGCTTTCAATGAGGACTATGGCGACTTTAACTCCGACATTAATCGCTTCTCAAGGGCGACGGCATTTGGCACCTCATTAGACGATTTCTCTGCGTCATTGGAACGAGAAAGAGAGCCAGGTACCTACCATCACTACGTGAGTATCGATACCCAAGTGTTAGGTATGGTGCTAACTCGTGCAACAGGTAAAAGTTTAACTCAATACCTTAGTGAAAAACTCTGGCAACCGCTGGGTATGGAGCATCAAGCGTTTTGGTTAGCAGATGATAACGATATGGAATTGGCCTTAGGTGGGCTGAATGTGTCATTACGAGATTACGCCAAACTGGGTTGGTTGTTTCTAAATCAAGGGGCGTGGACTAATCAAGAAGGTGTGACGCAACAAATAGTGCCCAAACAGTGGGTGATTGATTCAACCACTGCCGACTCGCCTCATCTAGTAGCAGGAGAAAACAACCCTGCCTCGTCATCACCTTTTGGTTATGGTTATCAGTGGTGGTTACCACTCGATGCCGAAGACGAATTTGCCGCTCAGGGAATTTATCACCAATATATTTATATCGATCCGGATCAACAATTAGTGATTGTTAAAAACTCCGCCAACTATCGTTACAATGATAAAAGCTTAAACTGGAGTGCCAAGCACTATGCTATGTTTCGCGGAATCAGTGAGCATTTTTCTGAGGACCTGTAATACGCAAAAGAATAAAAGATATTGAACCACAGAGGAAAAAGAGGGCACAGAGCAAAAGAATAATATGGGCTAAAAGAGAGTCAGTATTTTTAGTTATTTAATGTCTTTTCTCTGTGCAGCGAAGCTTCTGCGCAGTTTGGTGGTTAAAAATTTTTTGCTCTTCAAACTTTACACTAGCATCTAGCAATATTTCTCTGTGCCCTTCTTTTTAGGATCCATTCTGGGTAATCTAGCTTCATACTCATTTTTATTAAGGACATAGCGTTTATGCGATTATTTTTATTTTGTATCTTGCTTCTCCCCATATTGTCTTTTGCGACTGACTCAAACAAACACGTCAGTGTTGCGGATTTCACTAAAAACATGTTGCAGCAATCTGGTTTTTATGATTTTTACTATCAAATTCAACAAGATAAAGTGTTTCTTAAAATTGATAAATTTGATCAACCTTTTTTATTTCAAAGCAGCATGCCCCAAGGTATTGGTTCGAATGACATAGGCTTAGATCGTGGGCAATTGGGCGACACGCGATTAGTGCAATTCGAACGTTTTGGAAACAAGGTATTACTTAAACAGCTCAATACGAAATATCGTGCTAGTTCAGCTAATCTTGCCGAGCAAGCCAGCATAGACGAGGCCTTCGCAGATTCGGTGATTGCCGGCTTTAAAGTGGTGGCGGTTGCAGGCGAAACTGTGGTTATTGATTACACTGATTTTTTGTTGTCTGATATTCATCAAATTTCAAGGCGTTTATCGGCTGCAAAACAGGGTAATTATTCGGCCGATCCTAAGCGTAGTGGGGTATTTTTAAAGCAGAGTAAAGCCTTTCCTAACAATACAGAATTAGAAGCTTTAGTGACTTTTGGCGGCACCAAGCCCGGCCAGTATGTGAGTCAAGTGACGCCAGATCCTATTAGCATTTCGGTACACTTACATCATTCGTTGGTGAAGTTGCCAGATGCTGAATATCAACCTAGAAAGTTTGTGCCTTTTTCTGGATTTTGGTCGGTGGGCTATCAAGATTATTCTGTGGCCATAGAAGACAGTATGAATAAGCAGTTTATTCCTCGTCATCGTCTCAACAAAAAACAGCCTAACGCCAAGATAAGTGAAGCGGTTGAACCTATTGTTTATTATCTTGATCCGGGTATTCCAGAGCCAGTGATGAGTGCTCTAAAAGACGGGGCTTTATGGTGGGATCAAGCCTTTAGTGCCATTGGTTACAAAAACGCCTTTCAAGTGAAAGTATTACCTAAAAATGCCGACCCTATGGATGTGCGCTATAACGTGATCCAATGGGTACATAGAGCAACCCGAGGTTGGTCTTATGGATCGTCGGTTATCGACCCTCGTAGCGGCGAGATCATCAAAGGCCATGTCACACTAGGCTCGTTGCGGGTTAAACAAGATTATCTCATAGCGTTGGGGTTAACTAGCCCTTTTAGTGCCGATGGCAGCGCGGATGACAAAGTGGATACGTTAAAACAACAGCAGATGGCGCTGGCGCGAATTCGCCAGTTATCGGCTCACGAAGTAGGGCACACCTTAGGCATTGCCCATAATTTTGCCGCCAGCGAATATGGCCGAGAATCAGTGATGGATTATCCCCATCCTCTAGTCGAAATTAAAAACGGCGAAATTAGCTTAGACAACGCCTACGACTCAGGCATGGGCGAATGGGATAAGTACGTCATTGCTTACGGTTATCAAGATTACGCCAAGGCTCACGAAGAGCAACAAGCGCTGACACACCTAGTGGCACAAGCAAGAGCAAAAGGTTTTAGCTATCAATCCGATCCCGATGCCCGTCAAGCCCATGCTGCTAATGTACAAGGCCATCTGTGGGACAACGGTCAAGATCCCGTCAGCGAATTCAAACGTATTAGCGATGTGCGTAAACTTGCCATGACTCACTTTGGTCTTAAAACTATAAAAACAGGGGCCACTTTATCCTCATTAGAAGAAATGTTTGCGCCCATATATTTGTTACATCGTTATCAACTTGATGCCGTAGCTAAAGTGATTGGCGGGGTCACGTACGAATATGAGTCCAAAGGTGATTATCCTAAGGCTAAGGGTGTTAATGTGGTCAAGGCAAAACGCCAGAAACAAGCCTTGGCGGCCTTGTTAGGTACCTTAGATGGCGATTTTTTGAATATACCTAGCTCGTTAACGCAACTTATTACACCAAAAGCCTACGGTGAAGCTCGGAATCGAGAAAGTTTTAAGGGGCGTACCGGCCATACGTTTGATCCTATCAGCGCCGCTGAAGCCGCCGCTGGATATAGTCTTAAATTATTATTAAAAGCACAGCGACTCAACCGTGTTGCCCAACAAAAAGAGCAGCTTAAAGGCGCACCCGATATCACTTATTTACTGACCCATTTGTTCAAACAAACCATAAAAGATGGTATCGACGCCGCCCATCCACAAATCAGTAGAAGGGTTAATTATCTGGTGCTGGATCAAGTGGTAAAAGCCATGGAGCAAACTGAATTAGCCCCAGAGGTGCGCGGTGCCATCGAGATCCAATTACTTGAATTACACAAATGGCTAAAAAATAAAAAACGCAATCCAGATAACAGCATCATGGCACGCCAGTTAGAGCAATATTGGCGTATGGGTAAGTGGCAGTCACACTTTACCCTAAAAGCAATGCCGCCTGGCTCGCCTATTTAGTGGGATTTATAGAATATGATCCATTTAAACTTTTATATGTAATGGAGTGACACCTTGTTACTTTGGTTTAGAAATGATTTAAGAACGCACGATAACCCAGCACTGCAGTACGTGTTAGAGCGGCTAGTTGGTTCAGACTCCGGCAGGGCCATTTTTTTTATTTCAGAAAAGCAATGGCGGCAACATGATTGGTCTGAGATTAAAATCGATTTCATCATCAAGCATGCTAAAAAATTAGCGACTGAGTTAGCATCGTTAGGGATAACCCTTGAGCTTGTTAAGGTCGATTATTTTTCAGATCAGCTGGCCTATCTAGATGAGTATTGTGAACGCCTGCACATTAAGGAAGTTGTTGCCAACAGTGAGCTTGAGTACAACGAGCAACAAAGGGACAAAGAACTCGCTAAAAAAGGCATTAAATTAACCTTGTTCGAAGCTGATGTCATTGTACCAAAGGGAGAAGTGCTTAATCAGTCGGGCTCGATGTTTCGCGTGTTTACCCCATTTAAACGGGCTTGGCTAAAATATGTCAACCAGTTTGGTTTTAAATATATTAGTAAGGAAAACCTGCCCGAATTCAGTGCTTTAGAGACCAACAAAAAGCATGCTCTAAACCAAGGACTATCCAAAGCATGGCTGTTTGCTGATGACTTTGAGCGCGACCAGTTACCTCTCTTTTTACGGAGTAAATTACCCGATTATAGTAACAACAGAGATTTTCCTGGGATGGCTGGTACATCAGAAATATCACCCTATTTGGCAGCGGGGTTAATTAGCCCAAGATACGTACTTATGCAGCTAATCAATCATTATCCCGATCTGCTGATGGCCACAGATAGCAACAACTTTGCATGGCTAAACGAGATAATATGGCGAGAATTTTATCGCCACTTAATGTTTCATTACCCAAAACTGTGTAAACATCAGTGTTTTAACTCTAAATACCAACAGCTGCATTGGCATAATGATCAACAAAAATTTGCTGCTTGGCAACAGGCTAAAACCGGATACCCGTTAGTTGATGCTGCCATGCGACAACTCTCACAAACAGGATGGATGCATAACCGTTTGCGAATGGTTGTGGCGAGTTTTCTGACCAAACATATACTTATAGATTGGCGATGGGGTGAAAAGTATTTTATGTCACAGCTTATCGATGGAGATTTAGCCGCCAATAATGGCGGTTGGCAATGGGCTGCCAGCACAGGTTGCGACGCTCAGCCCTACTTTAGAATTTTTAACCCTATTCGACAAAGTGAGCGCTTTGATGCAACTGGCGATTTCATACGAACATATCTTCCAGAGCTAGCCGAGGTACCCGACAAACACATACATTTCCCTCACCAGTATATCGCCAATAACAACCTAAATATATATTGGCCAGCAATAGTTGAGCACAAACAAGCAAGGTTACAAGCTATCGCATTTTACAAATAAGGATAACCGCACCTAGTTTTAGGCATTTTATTGTTGTTATTTAATTGTCATCAAAGTCCGTTAGTATAAATAACGAAACTTAACCACTATAGAAGGTATTTTGTGTCTACATTTACGCGTCGTGATTTTTTACGTATAGCGGCTACAACCTCGGGTAGCCTTGTCGTTTCTACTCAGTTAACGGGGTGCGCTAGTTTTTCTAAGCCCGCTTTAAGTTCTGCTACTTTTACTCATGGTGTAGCCAGTGGTGATCCACTGGCTAGCAGTGTGATTTTGTGGTCTAGGGCGCTGCCAGTCAGCCCACAAAGTCAGGTAACAGTGGCGTATGAGGTATCGCTTGATAATGAGTTTAAGCAAGTCATTCGCTCCGGATCACTCACTACTGATGCCAGCAAAGATTTTACCCTTAAGTTAGATGTAACAGGGTTAGCCCCAGCCACGTCTTATTATTACCGTTTTATTAGCGCAGAGAATCAAAGTGTAGTGGGGCACACAAAAACCTTACCTGTTGGTGAAGTGTCACAGCTAAAATTCGCGGTGTTTTCTTGTTCTAATTATCCCGCCGGATATTTTAATGCTTATATGGATGCATCAAAACGCAGTGATATTGATGTGGTGTTACATTTGGGAGATTACATTTACGAATACCCAATGGGCGGTTACGCCACAAGTAAGGCTAAAAAAATCGGGCGTGAATTAGCCCCAGACAATCAAACCGAAATCCTCAATTTAGCCGACTATAGAAAACGCTATGCCACCTATCGCACCGATAAGGGCTTATTGGCATTACATGCCGCCCAACCATTTATTGTGGTGTGGGACGATCATGAAGTGTGCAACGATACTTGGCGAGAAGGGGCGCAAAACCACACGCCAGATGAAGGTGATTTTTTCAAGCGCAGGGCCGCCGCGGTGCAAGCCTACTATGAGTGGTTACCTATTCGACCACCTATGGGCGACGGGCACCCACAAATTTATCGTAGCTTTGATTTTGGGGATTTATTAAGCCTACATATGTTAGATACACGCGTGATTGCCCGTGATAAGCAACTCGAATATAAAGCCTATCAAAGCGCTGATGGTTTTAATGGTGCGCAGTTTAAAAAAGATATTTCAGCCCCAGATAGGGCGTTAATTGGGCAACAACAATTTAATTGGTTGGCCAAGAGCATCGAGCAATCAAACGCTAAATGGCAGTTGTTAGGGCAGCAAGTATTAATGACTAAAATGCATTTTCCTGCTGAAATATTCGCGTCCAGTGACCGCACTAAGTTTGCACCTGTTATTGCTGAGCTTGCACAAATTAAGAGAGCGTTATTACAAGGCAAAGTGTTAACCGAGCAGCAATTGGCTAGAGTCCAAACTGTGATGCCCTACAATTTGGATGCGTGGGACGGTTACCCAATGGAAAGGGAAAAACTCTACGCAGTCGTCAATAAGCTTAATAAAAAACTACTAGTGGTGGCCGGTGATACCCACAATGCCTGGCAAGGCCAACTTAAGGATCATCAAGGTAAATCTGTGGGCGTTGAGTTTGCTACGCCAGGTGTCAGCTCCCCCGGCATGGAAAAATACCTCAAACTCAACACACAACAAGCTGATGAGCTTTCCAAGGCACTATCTTTGCTTATCGACGATCTACAATACTGTAATTTACATCAAAGGGGCTACTTAACCCTAACCGTTAACCCTGACAAGGTACAAGCCAATTGGTATTTTGTGGATACTATTCTTAAGGAAGATTTTGCTATTGCCAATACACATCAAGCTGAATTTAACCGATAAGGGTGATGGGGCTAGGGCGACCTCGCCCCTGCGGGGACCCAGTGACTTTATCTTTTAGCTCGCAGCTCGAAACTCGAAGCTAGCAACTCTCGTAAAAAAGTCACTGGGTTCCCGATAACAGCATTCGGGAACGACATTGGTTGTTTTCTTGGGGGAAGTCGTCCTCGCGTATGCGGGGACCCAGTGACTTTTTTAGCTCGCAGCTCGAAATTCGAAGCTAGCAACTCTCGTAAAAAAGTCACTGGGTTCCCGATAACAGCATTCGGGAACGACATTGGTTGTTTTCTCGGGGGAAGTCGTCCTCGCGTATGCGGGGACCCAGTGACTTTATCTTTTAGCTAGCAGTTCGAAACTCGAAGCTAGCAACTCCCTTAAAAAAGTCACTGGGTTGCCTATAACAGCAGGGCTTTTTTTACGCTTATTTAATACAGCCCAAACCTTTTGGTAAAACTAAGGCTAAGCATACGCGGTGCACCTTGGATATAAGATGCGTACCCGAAAGATGAACCTGTGTTACCCGCATCCATTATGTAATCTTTGTCTAGTAGGTTAGTCGCCGACAACGTCACATCCCAGCTATCGTCTGGAGCGGCGACACCTAGTCGTAGGTTTACCAGTTCAACGGCTTCTTCTTGATAGTTATTGGCAATGTCAAAGAACACAGATGATCGATAAGTAAAACTACCCGAGCTAAAGAAATTAAGGTTGCCATCTAATTCTGTTTTGTAGATATAACTGATTGCTCCTGAAGTTTCAGGCTGTAGGCGGAACTGATTCCCGGCATATTGGCCGTTAGAGTCTTGGTCGTCGATACCCGCATCAATGAGTGCAATATTCGCCATTATGGTCAAATCATCAGTCATATCCCAGGTTAGCTCAGCTTCCATGCCAATATTATTGGCCGCACCGGCATTGGTGGTTTCAGCTAATCCTGTTTCACCATCAAATATGGTGACCTGAAAATTTTGATAGTCTTGATAAAAGACAGAAGCTGAGTAACGTAGCCCAGTATCATTGTCGGCCCCTTTAAGGCCCGCTTCGTAGTTGTTAATTTTTTCGGCCGGTATCACATTTTTTGCGCCGCTGGTCATATCAACGATTTGTGAGCGTTGCCCTTTAGATATGGTTGCATAGGCGTTTAATTTGTCATTAATAGTGTAAAGCGCATTAAAACGAGGTAACACTACAGAGTCATCTTCTTCACCGGAGAAGACAATACCATTTCCAGCTACCGAGCCAGCCAGAATATTTACCGACTGACCAACTGTCATAGAGACTAACGAAGAAATCGGAAGATCCTGCACGGCTGTAGCCTTACGAGATTCATCAACAACTCGTACACCAGCGGTTAATTCTAGATTTTTGGTGGTAGCGTAGGATATATCGGCATAGATACTGGCGCTGCTATTGTTTGCTGTGTTGGTAATATACATGCCTTGATAAGGTAAAGACGTGGCTTGGCCTTGGGTCAATAGCGTTGTGCTTTGTACATTACAGCCATCAATACCTAATGATAATAAATTACCAGTACAGCTTAAAAACAAGCCTTCTTCGGTGGTAAAAGGGACATTTTGCGTGCCATCTTCAGAAAAATAACTGGCACCGACAAATCCATTTAACTTCTCTTGCGAAAAGTTGAGGCGGACTTCATGGGATTGTTGATCGCCGTAGGCTTCTTCGGCAAAGTTTAAAAATTCGTATTCAGTACCGTCTGCATCGAAAGCTTCTAATGAATCATAATCTCGGTATGCACCTATGTAGGTTAAACTAAAGGTGTCATTCATATCCCAGCTTAGTGAGGCGTTTAAATCACTGACTTTACGGTCAACGCCCAAATCAGGCATGCCCAAGTTATTGGTGTCGGGTACGCTAAATTTTCCATCATCGCTAGAAACCACGGCCGAACTTGCAAATGCAGTACCCGGATCTTTAGCTTCATCATGGTTATAAATTAAGTCTAGGCTCAGGTCTTCATTAGGTGTAAACCGTAAACTGGCACGATAGGCAAAACGATCAAAACCGTTAAGATCATGTTCTGCATTGTTTTTAACATAGCCATCTCGCTCTTTTTTGACTAGGGCAAAACGACCTTGCAGCATTTCACTACCACCCGTTATCATAGCTTCGGTGTGAAGTAGGCCATAATTACCCGCTGCCAGCTTCACTTTGCCAGAAAATTCTTGCTCGGGCTTAGCGGTAATAAAACTCATAGCTCCTATTGAAGCGGCAGTGCCAAATAAGGTCGCTTGCGGCCCCTTAACCACCTCGATACGCTCCATATCATAGGTTTCAAAATAGGATCCACGGGAGCGTGAAACGTCTGTGCCATTTAAGTACACTGATACTCTCGCCGCTGCATTGGTTGAACCATCATCAGAGGTGATCCCGCGAATCACATAGCCATTATTATTAATGCTTTGCTGTTGCACTATAAGCCCAGGAATAAAATCAGATAATTGGTCAAATTGCTCAATACCTAAATCTTCAAGGGTATCTGAGTTGATAGCACTCACGGTAATGGGAACGTCCTGAATTGACTGCACTCGTTTTTGTGCGGTGATAGTAATGCTCTCGGTTTCATTCGATGCCTCTTCAGCATGAGAAGAAAAAGCAGCACTAATTAATATTGCCAATGTAGAAAACTTTAAAGGATGTGTATGGATCATATGTTCTCGTCTTTATTGAATGGTAAATTTTTTAGGCGAGTACTTTTACATGACTAAATGACATAAAAACGTACTTAAGGTGACATTTTTGTGACATGTGGTTGGTTATTCGTTCAGAACTTAGATTGACTCAAATAGCTTGTCTAGCTTCACACTTTAAATATATCTGTAGCTGAAAAAAAGGGCACAAAACTCAAGGTTTTATGCCCTTTTAAATTCAACTAAATGAGTGAATATTAGCCGCGATAACCAAAAAATTTATTTTTTATAATTTCATCAGCTATGCCTTCGGGGAGACTTTGTTGCCAGTCACCTTTGCCGCTTGCCAGTTGTTTTAGTAGCTTGCGTGAGTAGATATTAAATAGCAAAGGATCACTACATTCTATGCCATGTAAAAAGCCGTTTTCTAACAAGTGGCGGTACAAGAAGCGTAAGTGTTCGGGCACTTTTACATCGGTAAATTCCGTTAGTTTGCCATCTTCGTCCATTTCTGGATAAATAAATAATCGCGTGTTGTCGGGAAACAATTTACCAAAGCCTTCTAAAATTCCTCCTTCTACGCCGCGGTAAAAGTTTTCATCAAAAATTTGTCTCAGGTTAACCATGCCCAACACAATACCAATTTGTAATTGAGTAAACTGACGGAAGTAGGCTCGAAGTGAAAAGTATCGGGTGTAATCCGACACCATCACATTGTAGCCAAGAGAATTAAGCAGTTGTACCCGAGCAACTATATCGCTTTCTGGCACTTTGGCATCGTTACCGTGAGCATCATTGAGTGATATTTCAGCTATGGCTATGGTGTTTTCAGGATCGACTCCAGGCAAGGCTGAAAAAGAGTTTTGCCCTTGTTCTATCATATCCACATTGAGTTTAGTCACGGGTTTAAATGAGCCGCGAATGGTGAGGATGTTCTTTTTGTACAACATCTCGGCTGGTACACCTACAGAGCCATCAGGTTTAAACATAATGGCGCGAGTTTTCCAGCTACGGATAAGGTGGATATTTTTTACTCTGTTGTCGGCATCTTCAAAGTAGGGGCCTTCAAATTCTATTGAATCAATCTCAATACGATTGGCTTTCATGCCATCGGTAAGTGAATCAATGATTTGCTTAGGGTTTTCAAAATAATGATAAGCCGCATAAATGAGGTTAACACCCAATACACCTAAGGCTTGTTGCTGCGCTTCGGCATTGTCGTCTAACATTCTCACATGAACAGTAATATTCGACGGCTTGGCGCCAGGGTACATTTGCACTCTTATGCCACACCATGCATGGCATTCGTTTTTGCGGTTAAAGCTTTTAGCCGCTACTGTGGCTGCATAGGCAAAATATCGAGACGACTTAGAACGAGTATCTCCTACTCTGTCTACTACTAGATCAAATTCCTGATCCATCATGGCTTTTACCCGTGCTTTACTCACATAGCGACGGTCTTCTTGTACGCCATAAATAGCATCTGAAAACTTCATGTCGTAAGCCGACATCGTTTTGGCTATGGTGCCTGCTGCCGCGCCCGCTAAGAAAAATTGCCTAGCGACTTCTTGGCCAGCGCCAATTTCTACAATAGTGCCGTACTTCTTTTCATCAAGGTTAAGCCGCAGTGCTTTTTGAGTCGTTGAGCGAGAGCTCACACTGTTACGTGATTCGGTGTTTTTATCCATGATTTCTCCAAAAGAAGGTACAAAAAGGTGATCTGTCTATTGTAGCCTTTTTTTGGCAGCGCATTAAGTCTATTTTTTCCATTGCGCGCAGACTAATTGTTTGAAAAGGTTAATGAAAAGTTAAATTTTGAGATAGTACTTCGATGATAATACAGCGCCATAAAATAGGCGTTGGTTTGTAGAATTCCAAAGGGTAGGATTACCTTAAGAAAGGGTAATAATGACAGGTTAAAAACAGTGTTTGAATGGATGTTACTTTTTAGTGCTGGGCTGTTGGGTGGAGTGCTGAACTCGGTAGCCGGTGGCGGCAGTTTTATTACTTTCCCAGCACTGCTGGCGGTGGGTGTTACGCCACTCAGTGCTAATGCGACTAACACTTTTGCCTCTTGTGCGGGTTACCTCAGTGGCACTTACGCCTTTAAAGAAGAGCTGGCGGCACACAAAAAAACGCTACCTTTGATTATTTTGGTTAGCCTTTTAGGGGGAATTTTAGGGGCTTGGCTGTTGATCCACACACCCGAATCGAAGTTTCGAGAGGCCATACCTTGGTTATTGCTGTTTGCTACCCTGTTATTCATAGCAGGCGAAAAAATCAATACTTCGCTCACTAGGCTAACCGCACGCCGCCGCCATGCCAAGCGTTTAGGAGTGGTGTTGTTACTGTTGTTGTTATTGAGTATTTGCATTTATGGCGGTTTTTTTAACGCGGGTCTAGGCATTATCACCCTTAGTTACCTTGCGCTGGCGGGATATACCAATATCAATGCCATGAACGGCTTAAAATTACTTATTTCGACGGCTGTGTCGCTTATTGCCATAGCGATATTTATCCACGACGGCATGATTGCGTGGACACAAGGCCTAGCCGTTATGATGGGGACCTTGCTTGGTGGTTATATTGCCGCCCATGTATCAAAAAACCTATCGCCGCAACACCTAAGAATCTTTGTTATTCTTATTAGTTGCGGCATGACGCTTTACTTTTTTGCTGATACCTATTGGCAGTAAAGAGGTTAACTAGCCTCAAAGCTCTGAATGTTTTCTTTGGGGCTGCTGTTGATTTGCCTTAACGTGCTGAAGTGTTTAACACAAATATATGCCAAACAGCTAAACATCAATCCAATCACTACCGCGCCTACCCATTGGATCTGTAAAAAATCTAGGGTGAACAATAAAATAAGGCCACTTAAGATCACCAGGTTTCCCACAAAGTAGGGCGTGATACCCATACGGTTGACGGTAAGATTTAAGTTGTCGGTGTACAGCCTTATCAATGAGTCCAATGAATTCACCACAAACAATATGCCCACAGTCACCATTAAACCATTTAGCCAAGGGGCAATGCTTATCCCGTTAAGGTGGGTGTAGTATAAGCCTACAAACCAAACCGCAATGGGAATAGATGGGAACACTAGCATCGCCAAAAATACTTGATAGGTGCGTAACCCGCCCACAAATCGTGCGGTAAATTGGCCAATCATAATACTCCATGCAAACCACCAGTATAGGTAGAACTCATGGTAGTCGTTTAAGGGTAAAACAAACTGATGAATATTGGCAAAGTAGCCATTTAACAAAGCGAACGTTTGTAAAAATTCACTAGGATTGCCCTTTTCAGAAAACATGGAAGATATCCACACTAAGCCTATCAAAGCAAAAAATAACCAGGTGCTAGACAAGCTAAGTAGCCGCAAATATCGCAGGTGAGTGCTCGAATAGATAGCAGCAGAAATAACTACTAACACTATCAAATAAAAGCTAGAGGTCAGCGCGCCTTCGTCGGCGAGTTGCGGAATATACCAAGGCAAGTTTTTTAGTAATAAATAGGCGGTAAATGCACAGGTGCCGATGATCACTAAGTTGTTGATAAACTTAATAATAGGAATGGAGAAAAACTGTACTTTGGGCTCGATAATACAAAAATAAAAGCAGGTTAAAAAATAGAATCCCCAGATCAAAAACGCCCAATAACCAAATTCAATTGCCAGTGGGTTAGTAAATGCATACTCCGGGCTGGTGGCAATATCGGCGTAGCCTGCAAACTCGGTTAGCGGGAACATGATCAGCCCCACGTCTAATCCAGAGGTAAACAAGATAGCGATAAAAGTGAATGTGCTCACAGGGGTGACGCCAATACAGCGCACATTTCCCCACTTAACTAAGATGCAAGCGATGCAAAAAAATGTGAATAGAATACCTGCTGATAACCAAAGTGTCATAGCAGTACCTTAAAACCTTCATCAGAGAAATATGTGATGATTGCTCCTTTGTTATTGTTTAATCGTTTCTAGCGTTTAGCTTGACCGGCTCGTTGTTGTGTTTGCCATTGTTGATCCCCAGTGACTGGCACTGTTTCGGGTGGCAAGGCATGGCCTTTTATTAAGTCGGCGGCGCGTTCAGCTAGCATGATAGTTGGGGCATTTAAGTTACCATTTGGGATAGTCGGAAAAATCGACGAGTCCACAACGCGTAAACCTTGAATACCTTGTACTTTTGTTTGTGGGTCAACCACAGACAATTCATCCGTCCCCATCTTACACGAACAACTAGGGTGATAGGCACTTTCTACTGACTCGCGTACAAAAGCATCGATTTCGTCATTGTTTTGAATATGCGTGCCGGGTTGGATTTCTTCACCTCGGTATTCATCTAAAGCCGGTTGGTTGATGATTTCGCGGGTTAACCTTACGCAGTCTCTAAAGCCCTGAATATCATCTTGATGTTGCAAATAGTTAAAGGTGATCTCGGGTGCCACTTCTGGCTTGGAAGATACGAGTTTAACGCTGCCTCGGCTCTTAGGTTTGTTGTGACCAATATGCACCTGAAAACCATGTCCTGCAAAGGCTTCTTTACCATCGTAACGCATGGCGGCGGGTAAAAAGTGATATTGTAAGTCAGGCCATTCAACCCCCGCTTTGGAGCGAATAAACCCGCAAGATTCAAAATGATTGGTTGAACCTAAGCCGTCTTTCTTTAAGATCCAGCGCACCCCTATATTCAGTTTACTCCACCAATCTAACTTGCCATTGATGGTAATAGGTTGGGTACATTTGAACTGAAAATAAAATTCTAAATGGTCTTGTAGATTTTCACCCACACCATTTAATTCATGTTTACATTCAATGCCAGCTGACTCTAGAACCTCTTTATTGCCAATGCCAGAAAGTTGCAGCAAGTGCGGTGAGCCAATGGAGCCGGCGCTTAAAATCACTTCTTTATTTACTTTTACATCGTGCAACTTATTTTTACGCTTAAAGCGCACACCCACAGCGGTTTTGTCTTCAAGCAGCACTTTATGCACTAACGCATGGGTTACCACAGTTAAGTTATTTCGCTGCATGGCAGGGCGTAAGTATGCGTTTGAGGTAGATGCACGGCGGCCATTTTTGACTGTCATATGCATAGCACCAAACCCTTCTTGCTGCTGGCCGTTGTAATCATCGGTGGCAAAGTATCCGGCATCGACACCGGCATCCACAAAAGCTTTGTAAAGTGGGTTTTGCATATTATTGCCGTTGTTGACCCCAAGTGGGCCAGTATCTCCACGATAGTCATCACCGCCAAAGGCCCAAGTTTCGGCCTTTTTAAAATAAGGTAGGCAATGGGCGTAATCCCAATCGGTTGCACCGCTTTGTTGCCATTCATCAAAGTCTTTGGCATGACCACGCACGTACACCATGCCGTTGATGGAAGACGATCCACCTAGCACTTTACCTCTGGGGCAGTGCATTTGGCGGTTAT
Organism: uncultured Paraglaciecola sp.; assembly: GCF_937123705.1. Lineage (GTDB taxonomy): Bacteria > Pseudomonadota > Gammaproteobacteria > Enterobacterales > Alteromonadaceae > Paraglaciecola. Next base: position 27,157 of record NZ_CAKZKO010000177.1, read on the forward strand.
TTAAATAAGGTTCAGGCTGAGTTTCAAACTGCCAAGCGTATTTTTTGGTGTTCATAGGGATAGACAAAGCCGTGGGCATTTGGATAAAAATACTTTTATCACTGCCACCTGTTTCGAGCAGTAAAACCGACACAGATGGGTCTTCTGATAAGCGGTTGGCCAGTACACAACCTGCTGAGCCTGCGCCTATGATGATGTAATCGTATGCTGCTTGAATATTCATAATATGACTCTAAAAAGGGCTATCTAAAGGCGTTAATCCCACGTACACCGACTTTAACTGAGTGTATTGTTTCAGTGTGGCTAAACCGTTTTCGCGACCTATGCCCGATTGTTTATAACCGCCCACTGGCATTTCTACGGGCGATAAACCATAACTGTTGATCCAGCATATGCCAGCCTGCATTTGATGAATAACGCGGTGGGCGCGGGTGATGTCTTGGGTAAATACTCCAGCGGCTAAGCCAAGGTGAGTGTTGTTGGCGCGAGCCACCACTTCGTCCTCATTTTCAAAGGTGAGCACCGCCATCACCGGGCCAAATATTTCTTCGCGGCAAATGCTCATATTGTCTGTGCAATCGGTGAACACAGTGGGCGCAACAAAGTAGCCGTCTGGCGCGTCTTTGGGTTGTAATGCTATACCGCCACATAACAAAGTGGCGCCTTCGGTTTGGCCTTTTTCTATGTAGCCAAGCACTAACTCTTGATGTTTCTTCGAAATTAACGCGCCAAAGTTGGTGTCTGGGTGCATAGGATCGCCAGCGATGATATTGGCTTTGATTCGGCTATGTAATTTTTCAATAAATGCAGGGTAAATGTCTTTTTGCACAAATACGCGGGTGGCGTTGGTGCAAATTTCACCCTGAGTATAAAAATTACCAAGCATAGCGGCAGATACGGCGTTATCGATGTCGGCATCATCAAAGATAATCAGAGGCGATTTACCGCCCAATTCCATAGTCACTTCTTTAAGTGAACCCGCTGCTGCGGCCATGACTTTTTTACCTGTGCCTACTTCGCCGGTAAAAGAGACCTTGGCAATATCTTCATGATGACTGAGCCAGGCGCCTACAGCACCATCACCTTGAATAACGTTAAATACACCAGCAGGAAGACCGGCTTCAAAGAGTATTTCAGCCAGCTTTAACGCGCCTAAAGGCGTTTCTTCAGAAGGTTTAAATATCATGGCATTACCACACGCAAGGGCGGGCGCGGCTTTCCAGCAGGCTATTTGTAGCGGGTAATTCCACGCGCCTATGCCGGCACATACGCCCAGCGGTTCGGGGCGGGTGTAATAAAAATCTTCACCTACTTGCTGCTGATTGCCTTCGATTGCGGGGGCAAGGCCTGCAAAAAATTCGATAGCATCGGCGCCCGATACTATGTCCACTACGCTGGCTTCTTGCCAAGGTTTGCCAGTGTCTAATACTTCAATTTTGGCGAGTTCGTCATTACGTTCACGCAGCAGGGCTACCGCTTTTAATAAAATACGGCTGCGTTCAATGCCACTCATTTTTGCCCAAATTGCAAAACCTTGTTGGGCACTTTTTAGGGCCGCCTGCTTGACTGAATCATCTGCCACTTCAACTTGGTAAATAACCTGACCCGTTGCAGGGTTGATAACATCAAAGGTTTCACCGTTTTGGTTAGCTAAATACTGCCCATTTACGAAATTTTGATAACAAGGAAGGGGATGTTTGGATGACGTCATTAATAAACTCACGAATTTGTATAGTTTGGCTAGCGCATGCACTGTGCCTACTATTTGATTGTCATTTAACCTAGGTTAGATGTAAAAAGGCCCTGTTATTTTACAGGGCCAAATATTTGAATTCAGTTAGATTAACTATATTAGCAAGTTAGCAGACACTTTTTTAGGGTTATTGTCCAATAAAACGAATGACACTTGGATTTAGCTGAGTTTCTAGACGCGTCACTACAGGTGTATTCGTCTCTGTATCCAAAATTTCCACACCCGGTGCCGCATCTTCAGTCACACTGACCCACAAAAATCCAGCAGCATCAACATCGATAAAGCTTATGCTATCGGTATCAAGTACAGCTTCATCACTTATTTCACCTGTTGTAGGATTGAATTGATAAAGGGTAGAAGCTTCGCGGTACGGGTCAAAAAATGTTGCGTTGGCATAAAAGTATGCTTTCTCGGCAGAAACAAAAGCGGCAGATTGAATATACTGGGTGCTGTTATCCGTAATATCGGCTGCACTTAATACTGTACTTACAGTGTAGTTATGGCTATCTACTGCTTCTATCATGCTTTGTTCTACTGTTATGGCTGAATATGAATTGCGGCTGGTGATATACACTTTGTCTGCTAACGCTCTGACGCTGTGCTCTAGAGGATTTAGCCCCATTAACGGAATTCCCATCAGATCATCTGTTGTATCTGCGTTGGTCTCTATTTCGCTATCAGTTGCAGTGTCAAATACCGCCAAATAAACGGGGTTAGAGCTGTTGTAGGCATCGTCTAAACGCTGCATCACCACAAAAAGTTTACCATTATTAATCACCGCCGCCGCAGGGCTAGGGGTATTGGCTGAGTTGTTTGCAGGTACATAAGGGGATAAATCTAATTCGCCTATTTTAAAATCTTCAAAATTTGCGGCTTGAGGGTTCACGACCCAAATTTTGTCTGAACCATAACGAAGCAAATAGGCTTTTTCTGCGCTGAGTGAAACTAGCGTGTAGGGGTTACGGCTGGTGGAGTCTCCATCATCTTGGGTCGAATAAGACCACACTTGAGTGGTGGCATCATCTGATAAATATTGACTGATGGTATCGATGAAAAAGCGGCCAATGTGAAACACAGTGTTTGCAAATACATTCACGCTGTAATCAGACTGAGTTTTGGCATAATAGCCATCATCTACAGTTTGTGAGGCGGCATCTAAATAGGCCACTTGAGAGCTTGAAAAATCGGCGGCTAAGGTTTGTACCACGGCCAATGCAGGGGTATCTAACTCATCGCCCACATTCACTGTAACATCGACTGAGTCCGTCAAACCTTCTGCATCTGTTACTGTCACCGTTATGGTGTATGGCCCGGTATCGCCATTGTCAAAATCAGGAGCGTTTATAAATGCCACTGCACCGCTATTGTCAATGACAAAAAGTTGTTGGTCTTGCCCTGCAATGCTGTACGTTAATGCTTCACCGTCGTCTGTTGCAGTATATTGACCAAGGAGGGTGGTATTTTCAGCGACAGTCACCGATACGTTTCCCGATAAGGCCGGTGCTTGGTTGTCATCACCGCCACAGCCGCTCAGCAGAGATAAGGTGCTAATTAGGCTTAGTGACAGCGCGTTTTTTCTGAAGGTTGTGAACATTTAAATGCCTTGTATTGATAGTTTAAATTGAATGTTTCGCCCTTGAGCGGGGCGGTTCGCTAAATCTTGATATTGTTGGTCAAAGAGGTTGTTTACACTTAAGTTGAAGCCATATATTCCGCTTGTGTAGCCGAGCTTAATATCTATTAAGCGCCGTTGGGCGGGTTTACCTGCTTGGCCATTGGTAGATGCAAAAATATTAGCGCGGTTAAAATATAAGTTCTTGTCTAATGCGCTGCGCAGCTGCACTTTCCATTGTGGGTTAATCTGGTAATGGGCCGACAAGCTATATTGCTGGTGATAAATGCCGGGTAACTTTTTATCGTTGAAAGATTTAATATCTGAGCGGGTTTGGCTATCGATAATATTACTTTGTAACGTAAAATTTAGCTTGGGCGTTACCGCGACTTTTGTCTCAAATTCAAAGCCTAGTAGCTTGGCATCGCTAACATTTTTATAGGCGCCTACGCCGCTACTATTAAAAATGGCGACTATGGCATTGTCTGATTGTTGCTGATAAACCGTGGCGTTGATGGAATAGTCCATTTCTGCGAATTTATTATGATAAACAGTACCTACACTGAGGGTTTTAGCTTGTTCAGGTAATAACTCACTGCTGCCTTTAAACAAACCTCTGTCGCCAAATAACTCAAATAAGGTAGGAGTACGTACGCCCTTGCTGGCAATCAATTCGGTTTTTACATATTGCCCTTGGTACACCACGCCTAGCTCTTGGGTGTGGTGAGTGTGTTTGTTATAAAATGCAGGTGCGTCTGCTTGATTGACTGGGCTGTTTTCATTCTTTTCTTGTAGCTGGGTTACAAAAGAATAAGCCGAAAATGGTCCGTCATTTTGCTGCCATTGCAATCGCGAACCAATCAGTACTTGGACTTGCTGGGCAACGACATCGCAGCGACTAATACCATTGCAAACAATTGGGCCGTTTCTATCAAAGCTAAGTGACGCAAATTGTTGTTTGTTCCACTCTAAAGATGGACTCACCGCTACATCACCATACTGCGAATCAAATACTAGCGATGTATTAAGCGCTGCATGGGTTTTAGTGGTGTCGTAGTGGGCATCTAGACGTTTTATGTCGGCAAGAATATCCAAATATTGTTCTGACTTATCTTCTTGGTACAGCTCAAATTCAAGGTTGTCTAGCCATGTGAGTTCGCTGTCAATACTGTGGCGATAACCCACTCGCCAGGTATCAGATGCGAGGCTAGCGCTATTTTCTGGGGTATTATTTTGGTAATTAGGTAGGGCTTTTTGTTGCTGATTATATTGAGCAGTAATACGAATTTTGTGATGTTCTAAAAACAGCTGATTATTCAGATAAACGTTCTTTTTCTCAAATTGGTTATTGCTTAATGGCTCAGTGCTGGACTGGTTGCTGTTAGTAAAACTTTGCGGCACAAGGTAGTCGTAATTATTATCGGTTGTTAAGTAACTGCCGCCCAAAGCCAGATTATTTGCTGCGAATGCTTTGTTATACACAACATTAACTTCTTGGTGGTTAAATGAACCCAGCGCAAGGCTGAGTTTTAACTGGTCTTGACTGGGGTTGTAGGTGTTTATTCTGATCACGCCACCAATGGGCGTCGAGCCTGATCCCAAGGCCTGATTTTTGCTGATTTCTATGCTTTGGATTTGTTCTGTGGGAATTTGGTTTAGATCAAAGCCTCCAAACTGACTTTCGTTAACCAACTGACCGTCAATATATAACTGCACTTGTTTACTACTTGAACCACGGATTGAGACCGACACCGGATTACCCAAACCGCCGATTTGACGAATTTGTAGACCATTCACGGCTTGTAGAATATCCGCTAGGGTTTGTGCAGAGTGAACAAAATCTTGGCGGGATAATAGCTGATAACTGCTAGACAACTGCGATTTTTGCTCATATACCGTCAGCACTTCTATCGACTCATCTGCAGGCTCGCTGGCGTCTACCCCAGTTGGGTAAAATAAATATGTGAGTAAAAATATAAAGCGTTTATGAAAAAGCATTGTTGCCTCAAAAACGAGGACAGCAGGAATGACGAAACATTATCTACATGCCAAGGCACCTAAGAGTCAATGTCTCAATACAATTCCTAGCGCCCACCGCACTAAATTCATGTTATTGACAGGCCGGTCTCCGGGCTTAACTGATATTCAGTATCACCGTTGCGGGGGCAGCGTTAGAATCTTGCACTAACTTCCCGATTATCTCTTATTGTCCAATGGGATAAATATCCGATTGAACAGAGCACCTGAGCAATTTACGTCGCAAGTTTGCGGATGTTCGCCAATGATGTCAATGCAATGAGTTGTTCTAAGCTATGTCTAAAAATATCGGTATGATGTATTACTCTATAAGTAATGGCTGTTACGTCGTAAGCCTAAGCTGTATATTGTTGATATTATTAACACAAGTTTGATTAGTAGGGGGCTTTTGAGCGTGTCTCTGAAGCTAAAGCTAGATATAAATTGGAACCCAATATAATGGTTGTTATAAATCGTATTGTTTGGCTGTTATTGCTTTCTTTTTCAATCCAAGCACAGCAGACACTTACAATCGTCTCAAGCGTTGACAAGCCCCCTTATATTTTGCAAAAAGAAAATAGCGGGTTTGAAATTGAACTCGTTCAAGCTGTTATTCAAGGTATGGGGAAATCGGCTGAGATTCATTATGAAAATTATGGTCGGACCGCAAAAATGTTTGAGGTGCAAGGCATAGATGCCATTATGACCGCTAGCCAAAAAGTATTCACTGATACTTCTGTTTTAACCTTGCCTTACATTAATTACCAAAATGTGGCGATTTCGTTAGCAGAAAACAACCTAAAAATAGAGAAAGTTGCCGATCTAGCAGGCTATAGTATGGTGAGTTTTCAACTTGCAGATAAAGTTTTAGGGCAAGCGTTTTTAAAGGCCGCAATGTCTAGCCCTATGTATGCGCAAATGGGCGATCAATCAAAACAGCCTGGCATGTTATTTAGAAAACGAACGGATGTTCTGGTGATGGATAAAATGATTTTTTACGCTATGTTGAAGCAGTCTGATTGGGCAGGCCAAATTGATAAGGTGAAAATACACCCTATATTTCCCGTAACTGCCTATTCAATGGCTTTTAAAGATAAGCAAAACGTCAGCTTATTTAATGCTGAATTAATCAAATTTTTGGCGTCAAATGACTATATGGAATTAAGAAAAAAGTACGACTTCGACTAGTCTATGCTGGGGCTTGGCTCATGAGTTATAACAGGTCATTGGCGGTTTTTACACCGCCAACATTTTCTTAAAAATGCCATTTAACAATAAGGTTAAGGTTAGACTCATCGGTTTCGAATTCAGGGCTGTCTTCGATTCCGTATTTATTTAACCAATACACATATTCCACACCTAGATACAGTTTGTTCGACAAACCTAACGCTTTACCCATTGACCATTTTAATTGTGACGTGAAATTCATACTGCTGCTTTGATCATCAGTGCTGTTAAACCAGTCGATAAAACCATCATAGGTAAAGTCCTGTTCGGCCATTTTAAAAGGCAGGGCCCAAGCGGTCGTCAGCTGCCAGTTGTTTTTAACACTGTCATTTTGACGTCTTAAGAAGTTAAGCTGCAAAAATTGAAATTGCGGCACATTCAAGTCGAGTCCTACACCGTACAAAAAGTTTGTGGCGCCGCTAGACATTTCGACAGTTGTTGAGACTAACACATCTTTAATTAAGCCATTAGACACGCAATATTCGGCCACTTTGCATAAACTGATTCTGGGTGACCACTCGGCATAGTTTGAACGGCTACCGTCGTCGCCACGCAAGTGATCGAGAAACATAAAACTATCACCCCAGCTAGTGCCGGCCACATGTTCGAAGGTAAGGATTTGTTGATCTTTATGATCAACCTTATAATCGCCGCCATTTAGATAAGAGACACTAAAGTCTTGCCAAAACACTTCGGCAGCAGTGGAAACAGAAAAACTAGCCGAAAAACAAAGCACTACCCAGTTTATTAATATTGATTTTTTTAACAAGATCCCACTACCCTTATGGTTAAATCTAATGAAATTGCAACTAAGTGCAGAATCACCTGAATAATTATTGGGCGCAAGTTTGAGGATGTTTCAGATTAAAGTCAATGCAGCAAGGATTTAGGCCAATTTAATACCAATTCATCCTAACAATTAGTCACTCAGAGAACACCAGCGACTTTCATTCGAGCGCCTTGATTAGGTGCTTTTAAATCTCGCTGAGTGATCAATTGTTAGGATGGATTGGTATAACATCTTGTTTTGTTATGACCGAATCGCCTTAGTGCTCTGAATATGCTGGTATAAGATTAAATCTAAGTCTCCATACCGACGGGTGCTGGATTGTCAGTATGAGTGGATATGAATTCTAAACTTAGTGGTTTTCTTTTACTTATTGCGCTGCTGCAAGATGCTTCGGAATCCGCTAAAGAAGACACATTCAGATATTTTAAACCAGTCTAACCTAAGAATTGATGGTGTTGTTAGGGTGGGTTGCTACTAATACTGGCTAATAGGTTGATTAACTATCTCTTGATAAACGCCAGATTGTTTGATTTTTTGTAAACCAAGATCGAGCATTTCGCAGTAGTATTTGGCTTTCGGATGCGAGGGATTAAACACAACAGCGTTTTGTATGGGGTAAGGCTTTATATCTTTGGCTTTGATCAATAATCCTTGGTCAATGTTTAATTTTGAGCTGTGGTATTCGACTACTTTTTCCATCATTAAACCTGCATTTACTCGTCCAAGTAACATCATTCTAATTAGGTGTTGATCAGACTGGACTTGCTGCTTGTGGCTGTTGGATTCTTTCATTATGGGTGGATAGTAATACCCATTAACTTGGCCTAATACTAATAGTGGATTATTGATATCGCTTATCTGCGTGACAGAAACAGGACTATCTTTGTGATAATAAAACTGTAATGCACCCACATAAATAGGTTGTTTGCCATAAAGTAAATGGGGGTAATTCTCATCGTTAAGCTTGGAATTAAGCCCGCCCAAACCTTTACCTTGATCAAGCGTGCGCATTAAGCGAGCAAAAGGCATGACTTCATATTGAACGTCAATATCCATGGATTGGTATGCGGCGGCGACTAATCGATTGGAAAGTCCATCGCCGGTTTGGGTAGAAAAGGGATAGAAGTTATCTTCCGCATACAAGGTAATCTGCTCCGCAGTGACATCACTGCTAAGCCCCCAAAATATTAAAAAACCTATTATCTTGAAGTTGAGCATTATTTTTGTTGTTTTCCTTCACTAAAAAAGGGTTCACTATGATTTAAGACAATTTGTCTTAAATCAATTTTGTACGTGTGTCTTTGGTATGTGTCAAGAAATAGCTGACTTTTAGTACTAAATTGGTTGCGGTGAATATTACATTTACTGCCTGAGGCATCTAATACCAATTCATCCTAACAATTGATCACTCAGCGAGATTTAAAAGCACCTAATCAAGGCGCTCGAATGAAGGAATAGTTATTCTATTGTAAGTTCGGGCAACGCAGAGTAGGTGCTTTTAAACCTCGCCCAAAGGGAGAACACCAGCGACTTTCACTCTTCGTTCTAGCCCTTTGAAAGGGGGCGGCCATTCCTGCAGGACTACGCCTCGATTGAAAGTCGCTGGTGTTCTCTGAGTGACTAATTGTTAGGATGAATTGGTATAATCATTCTCTAAAGCAGTCATTAGCCAGCTTTGGTATTCTAACGGCGAAGCTATTTTTAGGAGTGTGTCAGTGATATTTCGAAGGTATATGTGGTTATTTATCGCGCTTTTATCGAGCTGCGGCGCGGACTATCAATTTTCAGAACAATTACGAGCGAAAGAACGCCAGTTGCCTTTGTATGCCAAGCAGATCTCAGGTGCATTAGTTACCGAAGACTTAGAGTTTATCAATAACCTAGATGATCCCAATAGGTTTATCGAAGATGTAACTTTTCCAAAGATAAGGGGGTACTTCCCTAGGGCAGACTCAGCCACAGATTCGGCGGTAATCATCCTTCCAGGTGGCGGTTATAAAGGCTTATCTATCGACTGGGAGGGAATTCAAGTCGCCAAGCGGCTTAATCAAATAGGTGTCACAGCTTTTGTGTTGAAATATCGTATTCCAATGGATAAAACCATGGTGAACAAAAGTATTGGTCCATTACAAGATGTGCAACAAGCCATTAATTTAGTGCGTAGTAATAGCCAGCAGTGGGGACTTAACACCAGTAAAATAGGGGTGCTTGGTTTTTCAGCTGGTGGGCATTTGGCTGCATCAGCTGCGGTGCATTTTAATCAGGCCGTGGATCCAGCGATGAAAGGCAAAAATCTGCGGCCTGATTTTCAAATCTTAGTGTATCCGGTGATTAGTTTTGATCAGGAAATTACCCATAAAGGCTCGCGCCAAAATCTAATTGGGGCTAATCCGACGCCTGAATCGATTCGCTACTTTTCAACAGAATTACAGGTTACCTCTAAGTCTCCTCAAGCCTTTATTGTACATGCAGGTGACGATAAACTTGTGCCAGTTGCCAACTCAATACGTTATTACCAAGCGTTGCATCAGCATCAAGTCCCAACTCAGCTTTTGTTATTACCTGATGGTGGACACGGCTTTGGCCTAAATAATTCATATGATTGGTTTGCCTCTCTAGCCGAGTGGATGGACAATGCTGGCTTAATGAGCAAACAGTAAGTTTTCTTGCAGAAAACTATTCGGTATTTATCCCGAGTTCGGGTTATTTAGCATGTTTTTAGCCTGTTCGACTATAAGTTCGCACGAGGGCAACACTTGATAACTCGCAGTCCCGAGGGGGATAAAGCTGTCGTGAGCGGTAATACGCTCGATTTTTCGGTTCAGATAGTCTGGGTCGTGCTCCATCATTAAAGTAAGCAACGCCTCGCTAATGGAGCCTGTTTGGCGGCATTCGTCCACTATTAATACCTGTTTAATATCCCCTACCGCTTTGATTATGGCGGCTTCGTCTAGTGGGGCAAGCCAACGTAAGTCAATGACTGTGCAGTTAATTCCCGCATCAGCGAGTATTTTTTCGGCTTGGCGACTTAAATAATAACCATTGCCGTAGCTGACCATACATATATCTTTGCCTTGGCCATAACTTCCTAATTGCCCTAGTTTAATAGGGTTGGCGGTACTGGGCGGCTGATAATCAAATGACCAAAGGGTGTCACCTTCTTGGTGTAGATCTTTTTTCATATAGAGCGCAATAGGCTCGATAAAAATCACTACTCGCTGTTCTTCTTGGGCTAAACGCACCGATTCACGGAGCATGTCTACGGCATCGGCACCATTTGATGGACACGCAATAATTAACCCCGGAATATCACGAAATACCGCAAAAGAGTTATCGTTATGAAAATGCCCGCCAAAGCCTTTTTGATAAGCCAAACCTGCAATACGGATCACCATAGGGTTAGTGAATTGACCGTTTGAGAAAAAAGGTAGGGTTGCTGCTTCGCCGCGAATTTGATCTTCGGCATTATGCACATAAGCCAAAAATTGAATTTCTGGCATAGGCAAAAAGCCATTGTGGGCTAAGCCTATGGCCATTCCTAAAATGGATTGTTCATCTAATAAAGTATTGATGATCCGCTGCGGGCCAAACTTGTCTGATAACTTACTGGTAACATTGTAAACCCCGCCTTTTTTGCCAATATCTTCACCACACATCACGATATTTTGCTGTTCGGCCATTAAGTCGATCATGGCCCAATTTATTAATTTGGCGAGGTGTTGTTTCTTAGGTAGGTTGTGTTTTTCATGACTAAATAGTGATTCTCGTTCAGCCTTGGATACTTTATTTTGATAAACCTTGTTTACCTTAGGTGGCACAATACTTTGTTTGATTTTCGCCGCGCTGGTTAATTTGGGCTTAGTGATCACCTGTTGGCTGATAGATTCAATGTTTTGAGCTACTTCATTATATAAATCAATTATTTGTGAGCCTGACATGCAGTTATGTTTTAACAATATTGCCGCGCTAAACAGTAATGGATCATGAGCTTCGGTGTCTTCAATGTAGGCTTTGCTGCGATAAGTAAATTCAGAATCTGACCCCGCATGACCCAATAAACGCACAGTGCGCATATGTAAAAACACCGGTTTACGCTGTATTCTGGCAATATCTACCGCTTGTTGGGTTTTGTGATAAGTGTCGAGTAAATCTAATCCGTCGCATTGGATATAATGGATCCCTGCACGGTGTTCAAAATTGGCCTGCACCCAGCCTTTTGGGGTGGCAGTGGAGATCCCAATACCGTTGTCTTCACAGATAAACACAATTGGCATGGGCACTGACTGAAATGCAGCCCATGCAGCCGCATTAATGGCACCTTGTGCGGTGGAATGATTCGACGAGGCATCGCCAAAATTGCACATCACTACGCCGTCTTTTTCTAACACATTATCGACTTTTACTTTGCGCGATAAACTAATGCTAAAAGCTGTGCCAACTGCCTTGGGTAAGTGCGAGGCAATAGTGCTGGTTTGCGGAGGAATAAATAGGGTTTTACTGCCTAATACCTTATGCCTGCCGCCAGAAATAGGATCTTCCGACGATGCCGCAAAGCTCAACAACATATCGTACAAAGGGTTTTGATCTGGCACTTGCTTCGAACGCTGGATCACAAAAGCGCCACTTCGATAGTGTAAAAAAGCCATATCATTGGGACGAAAAGCCAGAGCACATGCAGCGTTACCCTCGTGGCCGGCACTGCCAATAGTATAAAAACTCTGACCTTGTTTTTGCATCACCCGTGATTGAAAGTCGAGGTGGCGACTCATCACTTGTGATTCAAATAAATCGATTAATTGGGTATTCGACAAGCCCACATTTGTGGGAGTGAATGAAGAATTGACAGTGGGTAATGAATCAGACTCTATGGCCTCTATAATTTGTTGTTTAACCTTGATATTACGATCTTGCATTATGCCTTTTGCCTTAAATCTACTTCGAGGATTGGGTATATTTTCCGATTTTTATTCGGTTTAAAAACAGTGCCTGCAAATCATAAGCATTATTTAGGCAAAGGAATAATACTAATAAACTTAATTTTTCAGGGTTTTTGCCCCTAGCCGATATAAGCGATTATGCAATCAATTTTGTTGCTGATAAAACTGTCGAGCAACATTTACTTGGTCACACAATATTTTTATTTCGTCCAGCATTCGGGTAGTCATGCGATGCACTTTGTCGGCATCGGGATGCAGGATGAAGTTGTTCTTTACTGCCGGAATGTGAGGCCATTGTGACCAAGGTAAACTGTCAGGGTCGCCCTTTGTGCTTTTGCTTGGTTGGATCACTACTTGCGGTAACGTGACTAGTACTTGCTCTAGTCCCACATTTGGGTAATCGTCTTTTGCATCTGCAAAAGGGTTTATTCCACCACACAATTCAATCTGTTGCTGTGGCCATGAATTTTGCGCTACGGTGCGAATAGGGCGCGACCATAACTCATAAAACACCTTTATTTTCTGTTGGTTTGCGTAGTGTTGTTGCATAAAGGCAAGCTTAGCTAAATATTGCTCTGCTAAGGTGTTTGCTTGCTGGCTTCTGCCCGTTAGTTTTCCTAGCATTTGTAATTCTGTGGCGACATCTTCTAGGTTTTGAGGATTGGAATACACCACTTTGAGTTGATACTTTTCAAGTCTTGCAAGGTCATCGGCTGGGTTGCCCGTTTTCCATGCAACGATTATATCTGGTTTAAGTTGCAGAATTTTTTCGATTTGTAACCTTGCGTAATTGCCAACAACCAATAGGTCTTTTGCGGCTGCGGGGTAGTCAGAATGAGCCGTAGTCGCAATGATTTGATCTCCTGCGCCAATTGCATAAAGAGATTCAACAATATGAGGTGCTAAGGCAATTATCCGCAATTTTTGTCTGTGGGTTTCATGAGTTTCGCTTGCAGCGGTGTTATTCACCCAACTGATATTAATCAGCAATAGGAGCAAAAGCCTAAGTTGCAGTATTCTCACCAATCTATGCCTTGTTGCGCTTGAATGCCGTTGTCGAAAGCATGTTTAACTGACCTCACTTCGCTTACCGTATCAGCCATATCCATGATGGCGCGATGACAGGCACGGCCAGTAATTATCACATGTTGATCTTTAGGCCTTGCAGTGAGTGCGCCTATGACCTCGTCTAAGTCGAGGTATTTGTAACTCAGCATATAGGTGATTTCGTCGAGTAACACCAGATCGATACTTGGATCATTAAGTAAGGACTTACTATGCGACCATGCAGCTATGGCGGCCTTTTTGTCGGTCTCTTGGTCTTGGGTTTCCCATGTGAAACCTGTGCCCATTACATGAAAATTCACCCCGTTTTTCTCGAGTAAATTACGTTCGCCGCACTCCCAGCCGCCTTTTACGTATTGCACCACTGCGGCCGTTAATCCATGGCCTACAGCGCGCGCCACAGTGCCAAAACCAGAGGTGGACTTGCCCTTGCCATTGCCAGTGACCACTAACAACAAACCTTTATCTTGGGTGGCGGCTTTGATGCGTTCATCGACTTTGGCCTTTTGTTGTTGCATGCGCGCTTTATGTTTCGCTTTATTTTCTGTATCTGTCATTTTTGATTCCTGCGTTTTTATCAAAGGCGTCTTTGGTTCATTGCCACTAAAAAGAATACGCTACCCAATGCAGCGGTAATAATGCCGATAGGGATTTCTTGACTGTCTATTGCAACGCGAGCTATCACATCCACCCACACCATAAAACAGCCACCGAGTAGCACACATCCGATTGTGATTACTCGGCTTGTGACCCCTAAATACGCCCGTACCATATGAGGGATCATCAAACCCACAAAGCCAATACCACCGCAATAGGCCACAATGCAAGCGGTAAGAGCCGCACAAATTGCTAAGGACAAATACCGTAAACGAGTTACATTTACGCCAAGTGTTTTAGCGTTGTCATCTCCAAGTAATAATGCATCCATATGAGGACCGTAAAGCAGTAAAATGACTACGCTTATCGTTATCACCGGCAATATCACCCAGGCATACCACATTTCGACTCTGGCAAGGCTACCCATCAACCAAAAAATCACTTTATTTGCTGCGAATGGCTCGCCTAAGAACAAAATAAAATGACTTAAAGCGCTGAGCATAAAAGACACTGCAATGCCCGCCAATAACATGTGTTCGGCTTTGCTACCAAATGTTTTTGTCGCCAATATCTGCACCAATACTACTGAGAACAGCGCGCCTAAAAACGCGGCAACAGGTAGCGCCAATGAAAAAGAAACATTTGGGAACAGTTGCATCAGACCAATTTGTTCGGCCAAATTGCTATCAAATAATAATGTCGCCAAACTAGCCCCGAGTCCGGCACCTGACACAATCCCAAACAAGTAGGGATCGGCCAAGCCATTGCGGGTTACATTCTGCAATGTGGCACCGGCTACCGCTAACCCAGCCCCTACTAAAAAAC
>NZ_CAKZKO010000178.1 GCF_937123705.1 uncultured Paraglaciecola sp.
CGTGTAGATGCGGCAATAGCGGATGCATCAGCATTAGCCCATTCACCGGTTAGCATCTTATCCACAACCTTAGCAACCGTCATCGGAATAATTTCTATCAAATATTCAGAATCATTCACCGGGTCTCGCCAATCAGCAGACGGTGAGTATCTGAAATTTTCAATCGGTATCAATCGAACCGCTGGCGTGTCTTTGACCACATCACCATCCGCATCAACCTTGTAATCCCAGTACTGGCAGGAGACACAAACACTTTGCACAAATGCATCCTGTGATGCGCCTATGACCGTCTGAAACCACTTCACCGACCCATTCATACCGAGTCGGCGTTCCATGATCTTGTGGTACAAAGCGGCGGCTGCGGCTTGCTGTTTATCGTCCTTGTTGACAGCCTCGACCACTGTTACATCTGATGTACTGAAAAACGCAGCAGATACGGCAGCATCACGACGCAGCCCCATTGCCTTAGTTTTGGGCTGGAACTTCTTGTTACGCGCCTTATAGGCTTGTGTGTGGTACTTCGAGCCTGCCGGATGCCGCGATTGGTAGTTGGCTATGTTCTTTTCAATCTGGCGACGGTGTGACGCATCAAGATAGCTTTCTGAATCTGCCAAGCACTGACGAGCCATTTGAAGAACGCCTGCATCCTCGGAATTGAAGGACACGGCCACGTCATTACGCACTGTTCCATCTTCAAGATTATCCGATAAGCCAGCTGCGGCAGGATTTCTCATAGTTCAGGCTGCAATTGTCCGCGTGTGTTGCGCTTACCAACGATATCGATCACTTCCGTTTTCTTGTGTCGTGACATACCGAAGCGCTCCAGTATCTCGCCACCCATGTTCATCAAATTGCGTCTGCGCATCGTTACGTTTTCAATGTCCTGCGTGCGAATCATAAAGCCGTGCCGTGTATCGATTCCAGGTACATCGGCAATTAGCTCAATCATAGAGCCATCTTCAGACGGCTTTATTCCCCAAGCTACATGCGGGTATATTTTCTGTATGTAGTCAACGCAATCCATGCACAACGCCTTGAGCATTGTTTTATCGCCCTCACGAAACACATTCACACGACGCGCTGTGAAGCTGGCTGATTGCTGCTTTCGTCTGCTTGCCTTACCCATCTGTCCATACCTCGTTATCGCTCCAGACACCAACCGCGTCATTCCACGGCGAGCCTTGAAACACGCTTAGTTTTGTTGCTGGCTTCACCGGCACAACCAACTCCGTGGCAGGCTGCGTCAATACACCTGTTTCCACCTCGTTCTGGCCGTGGAATGAGCGCCCGTTACTGAATCGGTAGCCTGGCACCGGCTTGTGCATGTTCTGATCGTGAGCGGCCATCACCTCATCGACATAGAATGTTTTATGCGCCATCAGTAGTCAGCCACTTCCGCATCTTCGTAATAGTCTTGCTGCTGCTCATGCCCGTACTCATAGGCAAAACACATCGACAATGCATCTGCCCTATCAGGGGATGAGATACCGCGCTTTTTCGCATCCTCTTTAGACTCCAGTTGCAGTTTGTTATTGATTCGATTGTGCATGTACATCAGGCCGGTCAAGTCATCGAACAGTTCCGTGTCGTCTTCTGGGATGTCGGCTGTCTCCAACCAATCACGCATGACTGACCACATCTCTGCTCGCTTGTTGACTACTTTCTTTTTGTATTCCTCGGACGGCTCAGAACCGGCATTAACCTCAATGATTGAAAATCCTAACTGTATAAGCCTATCGACCACACCGCCACCAACCCCCACGCCATCAACGAGAACCATATCAGGCTTGTAGCTATTAATTGCAGCTGCGACCCATGATGCGGTTGTCATGGTGTCTTGCTTATGGACGCTTATCATTGGATAAAGCTTCCTGCCTTGTATTCGGGCAATCACACTTGAATCATCACCGTATCTAGCCACGTCCACAGCCATGATCTTAGGAGCGCCTGATTGGTTTTCGACCTCCCGACCTTGCGCCATTGACACCACTTTTCGCGAAATAAACTGTGTGGACGCTTGGGCTGGGAATTGACCCAAAACGCGAACCTTGAACCAATCCGTATCAATGCCGTACATTTTCTCCCACGTCTTGAACTGTTGTATGGCAGATTCTGTGAGTGTTGCCATGCGCGTAGTTCGACTGTCTATATGTGAGCAATGCCAAAACCTGCGGAATCTGCCGAACAACTCTCTGAATGAGCCGGTATTCTCCGTTGGATTACCAAGACATATCCATAGATTTTTTGGCGTGGTGAAGGCTCCTTCTGTTACTTCGAATATAATTCTTGGTATCGTGCTGGCTTCATCAAAGACAACAAGCACTTCTGACCCGTGCAGCCCAGCAAACGATTGGCTGTTGTGCTCACTGTTGGGGACAGCGTCCTGAAACCAATCTTCTGTGTGTCCAACTCGCGAGAATCGAGTAGCTGTCCAGACAAACCAGTGGCTATTGATGGCATCTGAGTTCCATAGCGCTAGCTCCCTCCACGTCTTGCCTCTTAACTGCGTCTGTGTGTTGGCAGTGGTCACGCCCGCTGGCTTATAGCGAGTGGCATGAAACCAATGGGTGATCATGGCTGAAAATGCGCCCTTACCAATACCGTGCCCTGACGCGAACGCCTCCCGTACTTGAAAACCTTCAGGATCTTCCTCTATCGCGGCCTGAATACGTAACATGCCCTGTTTCTGCCACTCGTCCGGGCCTTTGTGATTCTCTAATCTCGTGCCTTTCTTCCCCCACGGCCACACATACATTGCGTAGTCATACGGAGATGTGTAGAACGCCGATATATCAGTAATAAGCCGAATTTCTTCGTTCGGCAGAGCCTCACCCATCGGTTGGCGTATCTGCCTGTCTTGCTGCCAGCGCTCGTTCTTTACCCTCGGCCATTAACTGGGATAGATTGGTGGTTACATTCACATCCTGTTCTGTCTTATCGCGCCACTTGTCAGGGTGTCGATTCTTGAGCCACATAACAGCAGCCTTCGTGTCAGGCGGATATCGCTTCACGATATCGGTTACTGTGATATCGCCCTGATAGTTGCTGATATGCACCGCGTCATGCTCATAACCCTTGGCTGCGTGATACATACTATTGGCAATTTCAGCGTCCGCTAAGTCCTTGCCACGCCTAAGTGACTCGGAAAATTCAGGATGATCGATCTTCCATTGGTGTACGGTTGACTCATTCACGCCTAGCAATTCGGCTAGCCTTTTGTCGGTCACACCCAATAAGCAGAACTTGAAAGCCAGATCTGCGGTGTCGTCTGTGTACTTGGTCGGTCTGCCTACAGGTCTTGATTCGTCATTCATATTTGCCTCAACTCGTCGCCCACAAAAAAGGCCGCGTGTGGCGACCTTAATGCGATTGATAGAACTGGTTTGTTTTAGCCCGTATAAATACGAGCGGTGTATTTCAATGCTTCTTGCAATTGCGATTCCCACAACGCCACGTTTGCATCATCTGGCGGTGTCTGATCGTACCTGAATCGCTCTACGGGATTCTCTGGGCCTTCGTCCATGATAGAAGCGATGCTGGTTAGCTCAGGTAGTAGGTTAACGCCCGTATCTACCGAATCAACTGAAAGTAATTTTCTTTTTGGCTTTGTTGAGCCCGATACTTTTGGCGTTCGTTCTGCCTCAAACTTCCGACCTTCATCAAATGCTTGTTGTAGCACTCTGCTAAGAAGAGCAACATTGTCGTCGTCGCCATTGGGCGCGTTGGCTATCATACGATTCAAGATATCGCTGCACTCTTCACCTTCGGGTAACACAGTCGGCTCTGTAATCACTCTCATTCAGTCCAGTCCTCGTTATCATCCCACACGCCGTTATCATCCCAATCAGTTGATATAATGGGTGCTGTAACGGTCAATGATACCAGCTGATCGATGTATTTAAACTCTCCTCCGCCATATCGATAGAATAATCGAATCCAAGCGCTGGTTGCCGGAACACCTGAGATCACACGAACACCCGTATAACTGTTCGTGATTCTGAAATACACCAGTACGTCTGATTGGTAAAGATCAAAGCCACCTTGAACTGTACCGACAGCCACCTTGAACTGATCAACCACATCACCGCCAGTCTCCCACCTGAGCACTATAGTGTCGTCCGAAAACGCTGATTGCGATGTTATCTTAACGCCTGTTTGAGGGGCAATGCCCCCTGCTAGATTACGTTCACGCTCTACGCTTGTTTGGGCTGTGGAGTACATCAGTAATGCTGGATGCTGGTGAGAAGCAAGAATGAATCATGCGCTTGTATCCTGTACAGCGTCGATACGTAGGCGTCATCTGCAAATTGTGAACCTGCATCCAATCCAGCTTTGGGTAGCTTCAACAGCGGATGAATTAGCGACGGGTCAATACCCGCGTGTTGGACTCTTGAGACAACAATAGTATATTCAGTACCTGGAACCGCACCCGAAAGGCGAATATTCATATGTCTGTGTGCAAATATAATGGCGTTCTGATGATCACTGAGCGACCAAATCACCTCCTTTGGATTGTTGGCATCGCCAGGATTAGATAGGTTATACAAATCTCCTCGATTACCTGTATACGACTGCTCGTTACCTCCTCCGTCAAGGTATGGTACAAATATTTCAGATTGTTCTACGGTTTTTGTTTGCTGGTATGCTTCATTTCGATCAGTGATTTTGTGACAAATAGGAACGCCAGCTGTGGTCTCTGAAATCTGCTTAGTTATCCCTGTTGGCACACGATAGACTTTGCCTTTGGCCTTGGCTATTGGCCATACGCGCATATTACGAACCTTCATCTCCATCGGAAATACCGAATTATTGGTTATTTTGGCCTTGTCGCCAAATCCTGTCTCACCATCGGACACCGCTAGATTTAAATTAAAGAACATGGTTTCCTCCCATGATCTCGGTCTGGGCTTTTCAAATACCCATTGATCGTCAAGCATGAATGTGACTTTATCGCCCTCTACCTCTGATCCGAACTTATGCCATGCGCCACGCAAATCACCACCTGTGTCATAGGCTGATCCGCTGGATATTAATTTACCTTGCGCCCCTGGATCTTCGTGGGTCGAAAAATGCACCTCGTTTGATTTATTACCTGTCCACTCCATATCATCCAGCTCGGTCAGGATCTTACCGGCATATTTGCCATACCCGCCATTGGTGAAAAATTGCCCCTGTCGCCAGAACGCTGGGAATGCACCGTCTGAACTGAACGTGCCGTTAGTTCCGGGGAGCCATATTTCTATTTCTGCGCGTGATTCTCCAATGTGAAATAGATCATAGGTCGATAACACCGCTGAGATATACGGCATCTGTCTATCGACACCTTTGTCATTGGCCGTAGCAGCGACCGCCAGTTCTGGTGGTGTTGGTATACATCTCAACGTTGTATGCGTGCCTTCAAATCTGAGAACATCAGCGCCTATACTGCCATCATCATAAATCTGTTCTTCGCCGTTGATGACAATGTTCTTACCCCAACGAAACTGCCTATGCCACTTATTGGTATCGAGACTTGCGCCCATGAACGTCTCTTCAAAAGCAAGTCGTTCAATCGGATAACCGTCATAATCAACCTGATCACCAACTCGGGCGTTCATTCTTTACTCCAGATCATTTGACCATCTGAGATTTCACGCCAGTATCGACCGTTGATATCAACATTGTCGGCGGTGATTTCCTCACCCTCTACAATAAACAGGTCAATCGTAGTGTTGGCGGGAAGAGCCTTCATATCAGCATCTGACCCGCGCTGCCTGACCAATGACCCGGCAGTTACAGGGCTTTCGACCGTGACCGTTTTCTCCGCCCAATTTCCTGGATTCCCAGGCTCCTCAAAAGAATACCCGCCAGGCACAAGATCATAATCCTTACCGTTGTGGCTACAGAAGCTACCCTTGTAATTAGGCTCCCACGGTCGTCGTGTGTTTCTGAGCGCTTGTGCATTGGCATTAAGTCCCTCACGAACATCTTTAGAAGCTGCACCCTCCTGTATCTCATAGGTCACTGAAATCCATCCTTACCAGTTGGAACCACGTTGTTTGTTAGCGTGGTTAGTATCACCGTGTCAGTAGCTACATTGGCAGATATACCAATCACTCGAAATGACGCATCGTACTGTTTGTGCACCTCTGGCAACTCCTTCCATTCCCAAGCTGTTGTAGATGCCGTGATAACACCTAATGTTCCGCCGCCGTGTGAGCATCCGCCGATCTGATCGCCTGCATTTGTTGCCTTGATTCTCATCCAAACCTTGCGATCCGCGCTATTGTCAGCGCCAAAACCTTGAAGTGACGCATAAGCGCCTTCAGCAGCCGAAGCAGCTGCGCCAACTGTCTGCGCCACGCCTGATCCTGCGTATCCGGTAATTGCTGTGGTCCTCTGAAATACCTGCCCACTTGTGCCTGGGTCGGTGTCTACATAGCCGCCTGCATCAATTCTTGTGAATACTTCACTCGTCTGTGCGCCGTCACTTGTAGTGCCTGGATCGGATGGTTCGTTGCCGCTGGACGCATCGGCCAGTACATCTCGCCAATTAACAGTAGTGCCTTGCGCTGGAGGAATGCCAGAGTAATCTCTCGCCAGCGTATAGAGACGCCCCCCGTAAAACGTCACTTGGCCTATCGCATAGTATTTGGCAAGATTCGAATTGAACACCACAAACGGCAGATCAAGTGCCCAGTTTAGATGCCCAGAGCCGCCAGCCGGGTCAATGGATGCGTTACCCCCTGAGCGAATTACGAACGGCAGAATTTGACTCTGAACTGATGCGGTTACGCGAATATTAGTATTTCCCGTTTTCCACGTCAGTGATTCAGAACTTGCAGTCTGAATCCACGTAGCCCCTGTCGAACCAGGCACCTGACGAGCATCCCCGCCCGATGGCAAATCCCAATCAACACCCAAATAGGTGCAGCGATTCCCCACGTAGTTGGAGTGCCAATTGCGCCGTGTGGTATTAACTTCGCCCGCCGCAAAATTCAGCTTTGCCCTGATCGCTGACCGAGCATCGCCGTTATTGAATGTTTCAGCCACTATTTATACCTCGGCGCGTCGTGTTTTTGCATAAAATCTACTAGAAACAGGCATTATTACCGCCCCGCTCTTCTGGCTAGTTCTGTGTGATTCATTTCTGGGTTATCCTGAATTTCCAATTAAATTGCCCTGCGGGTACTCGAATACTCGCAGGGCCCACATAGATACGGAGATACCTATGCGTTTATTACCTGTTGCAGCTCTTGCGCTGCTGTCCTCTGCTGCCATCGCTCAAACCATTGAACCACCACTGCCCGCTCTCATAGACGGCCACTACTGGCAAGTTCAAATTGCAGTCAGCCCCTGGACAACTGTCTGCGAGGATGAAGCTCTGGACGGCGCCATTATTGGCTGCACAGTACCTGATGGCACCTACAACGCTATTAATCACACGACTGGCGAGCGCTTTGAGGGTATCGTTGTTAGTGGCTTTGATAATCAGCCTCCCCCTGTCAATGTTATGCCCTTCTATCATGTCAAACAAAATTGCTCAGCCATGCCCGATGGGATGTTTGGCGGTGGCAACTGCTTTCTGAGTTGCGAAACTGGCGACATGGCGATATCGTTAACGTGTGCCGCGACCGAAGACTTTGAAGGCGCGATAAAGCCAGTCAACACAGATCTTTCTCCAGAAAACGGCACCTGCAGCATCGACTATTGGGATGTAGCTCAGATCAGAGCAACACTTACTTGCGCAAGAATCCACTAGTCTTTGCCCAATACGATTTGATTGCGCACGTACAATCGTTCTTCGACAGGGTTGGTGGCATAGTAATATCCGTACAATCCGTGTCATCGTGCGACCAAATATCACCCTGGCCGCTCGACAACTTTCAATCACAACTATTCGGAGTTGATCATGAACAGAATTATTATAACCGCCTGCCTGTTGTTCTCGCCTGTCGTTTCTGCCGACTACATTGAATCGGGGAACACGCTCACTTTCGATGATCAATGGTGGCAGGTCGAAACTCTTTGGACCGAACAAACTCCAAACACCTCGATATTGTGCTCTGGCAACGCTGGCGATTCCTGCGATCTCTCTACAGGCTCTTACAAGTGGTTTGGCAGTTCTGGTGGCGGGACGGTTACCATCAGTGGTGGTCCAGTTACGCCGCCGTCGGTTTCGCAGCCCGCACCAGCTCCATCGGTTGCCACTATTATTACTGCCAGTGATTCGTGTCTTGATGATGGCACCAGCGTTGTTGTATGCGTTGCCGAATGCCCTACAGGCAAACAAGCTATTGGTCCAGCTTTTTGTAAGTCTCACTCCATTGGTACTGGCGAGTTTATAGATGTTGATCAAAATGGTAACTACTTCTATTCCCTGGATACGACAGGTTTGCAAATGACATGGGCTGTAGGTGACACGGCGATGTCCTGCCAATACGAATTTCCTTATGCAACTTCGGGGCTTGATGTTCGCTATCAGATCAGTCTCGGCGTTCGATGCATGTAGTGATCGATTACAGTAAATCACGCGGCTAGTAGCTCGTAACTTGAATCGTATATTTGAATGTACGAATCATGGATATCGGTGTACGGTTCGCCGCGTGCATCACCAACATCTGGAATGTTGCCGCCATGAAAACACTCGCCCCCTATACGATCTATGTGAGGCTGACCGGTGGTAAACCATTGGACATTTTCTTTTCGTAGCGACTCTACACCGTCGCGTCGTGCAATGAGATATCCGTCAGTCTTAGCGGCTGTCTCATTCATCATAACGTCAGTCTGGAGTGTTACTGGCACCCCGGGTGTCAGGTTATACGCTGTCATCCCCCAGTTGTCGCCTGAACCTGTAAGTGATTCCATTGTCGCGTAGTAGACGTACAATACTATCTGAACGGTTCCATTTGACCGCATACGCCACATGTAGCGCACACGGAATCCATCGGTGGCTACTGTGCCGCCGCCTACCGGCTCTCCACCACCAATCAAGTTACCAAATTTACCAATAGCTCTTTGCCAATCAACACTTCCATCTGCCTTTACCCCACCAAACCCGAACCCCGGCTCAAATAAAGCCGTGAATGTCCATCGGTATCCACGGGCAGGAGGGAGGTTGTGATCCGAACCCATTTGGTTTATCTGACGTGCTTTAAGTGTGTAACGCATGGCATCTTTGCCTTGGAACGCGCCCGACTCAATATATTGATTCGCCGCAGATCCTCGACTAAACAATAGACTCAATCCGTAATAACTAACAAGATCGGCATCTGTAATTGTGCCAATCGCATTGGTGCCAGGCACTATCAACGCTACGCTATTATCGGTAACAGGCGGCGCTGTTCGAATGATCGATGAAGGCGCTGAATGTGCGGAGGTTAATGGAACACCGTTGGTGGATACAGTGACGGTCATTGTATAGACATACGTGCGCCCAATAAGCAGTGTGTCAGGGTCCGTCCACGGTGTAGAGAAAACTGTTGCTCGCCAAATGCCATCACGATATACATCGGCATGGTCTTGGCCAAAGCGCGCAGTCCAGCTCACCTGAATTGTATTCTCGCCGGTCTGTTGGGCTAACACATTCTGCAACGGATCAGGTGGCAATACCACTGCATCGGCAGGTTTAACAGGCATCTGATATTTGTCTATTGTATATAACATCAGTCTTCGATCGTGCAGTGAATATCGGCGCTAGCTAGTTGTCGCATCATTTCAGCCGCCTCTGCGTTGTGGTCCTTCGTGTTCTTTACATCGCCAAAGAATCCCACTAGATCGTAGAATATCGCGTGCAACACATCCGAACGGGGCTTAGTGCCTTCAGGCGCTGAATCGTGTACGACAATTCTCGAACCATTTGATAATCTCTTGAGAATACTGATTGCCAGCGCACAAGCATCCTTTGGATAGCTCTCGCTGTTCGTCTCGGCCCTATCTTTGATGAAACCGGGACCGCCTCGATTCAATGCTATATAGAGTGTATTCATGCGCGGCTATCCGGCTGGCCTACGCGAACGAATTGAACACCGAGATAGTTAGCGCCAGTAATCGTTGCATTGTCGGAATAAGATGACCAACTACCCCCACCGTTTGTACTGTATTCAGATGTTGATGCGAATGCCCCACTGTCAGATTCAACAAGAAAATCACTCCTGACAGGCGATGCTTGAAGCAAAAAACCTGAACCGGCTGGTGAACTGTAGATAACGTCATAGTTTCCTGCATCAAACATCACGTTACTACTCAACTGCCCCATTCTCCAGCTATTCTGGAAACTGTAACTCAAACCAACAGTGCCCCCTCCTTGAGGGTTTCGATTATTCGAGGCCACTCCTACATCAGGTGTCATTTGTGCCGATGCTACAAGCGCACCATCTTTGTAAATATTAGCTACAAGATTCTGTCCATTGGGGGCAGAACTCCGATTATATCGGCACATCGTCCATATTCGATCAGATAAAACGTTATAGCCCGCTGGCAACGTAAAACTAAATTTTGCCTGAGTATTCCCCTCTATAGAACGTTCGTTGATGCCTGTTCTTACGTCCCAACCGAAGAATGAATAGCCCTGCCATTCGCCTGGATTGTCATAATCTTCAGCGCCCCACCATGGAGCCTGTGGCACGCCTCCTCCCTGTTTCCTCCAATAATCGCGAGCCGGCGTTCGGTGACATGCGTATGTTCCGGTATTGCCCTGAGCTGGAGAACGCCATGGTCCTTGCATACCTTGCACAGACCCAAGATAAGATCCATCGTTAGAGTTATATCCTCCTTTGTTGCCAGCAGCTATCCAGCTTTTTATTAAGTTAGGGTTCTTAATAAATGCCGCGCCATCTACAGGGGGATGCTTGTTGTACTGAACAATTGCATACTGACTGTTTGCTTGAATATCCGCAATAGTATCTAAAGCTATTTCCACCATTCCTGACGGCGTGGAAAACGGCTCGAAACTGGTGACAGATGTTGCGATTACTTGGCTCATGTCTGGCAAACCATTAGTAACCTTAACCAGCATTACGTCATTCTCCACAGGCCCAAAACAGTATGTGCCATATTGAGCGCCACTGCTCCAGTTAAAGCAAAACAGCAAGGATGCCTCAACATTCGACAAGCTATTATCCACAGCCATGCGGTATATGCTGCCGGGATCATAGGTTAAATTATTATTTACAGGTATTACAACGGCTCTGTTTGATACATCGAAATCAGTTAGAAATCGGTTGAAAAAACGAAGATTGTTTGTTCTTACGCTTTTCTGAGCTGTAAACACAATAGCAGTGTCGTATTGTGTTGTGCTGTCCAGCAGACCAACTTCGCGTTGAACGTTGACCCCAAACCCAAACTCTCCGAAATTGGCCGTTGAATTAGTAGCAACAGGTACGGCATCAGTTGAGAACAGATAGTCGTCACCTGATGTATACCAATTAACCCCATCAAGAGATACTTTAGCTCTTACTGCCCAATTCTCGGAAGGATCGAGGTCACGCAACGTTTGAACGTGCGGATTAGGATTGCCGTAATTACCTGTCAAGTCGGGCAGGGTTTCTCGTAGATCATTGGGTGTTGCAATTTTGTTAAATTCCAGCTTTGCAAAAGTATTTTTGTCAAAACTAAACGTTAGTTTATTGGTACGTTGCACCGCATCCTTAACGCCTACCATACTTGTAAGAACCGCCCTAGCGACCGGGTCCGGCGCAGGTAGAGTCACAGTTACTGTGTACGTATACAGTATTTGACTGGTATCAATTTTTATATATCTTAGCTTTATCTCATTGACACCATCGGCCAATAGAGAGACCGCAGGCAAGCCTCCGTCCTCGGCAGGAACGTCAGCGCCTTGTGGTACGTCGTCAATCTCCACGCGCACCTTATCACCTGGCAGGAACAACGGCTCTTGCGTCCAGTTTATTTGAAAATTCAGTGATGTGAGAGGACCATCAGGCTCTACCAACCCAAATGCACCAGGGACAGGCGAGTGTACAGGCAGTAGTGCAGGATTGTCTGTGAAAGAATGAAGCATTTTATTGAGTATCCTCTAGTCTTTTCCAGCCATCCTTGGATTCACCTACATTTAAACCGCTTATGGAACCGGGCTTTGTTTGTAATTGCAGCAACGTGGCAGTGGGTAACACTTCGTAGTTACACTTCTCCATCGTAACAATGGGCTGATACCCTGAAACAGTCACGTATTCAAAAAGGTAAGGAGCTATCTCTGCAGCCCATATCGGACCTGATCCTGCCTGCCCCGGTAGGCCAGACATCATCCATATCGCCACTCCGCCCGCATCGAACGGTTTGGTGATGTAGTTGTTGTCAACATCGAGTAGAGTTGCTGTCGTAACTGAATCACGGGCCTTAAATCCGTAGTACGTGTTACCACCGACTGCTTTTTGGGATGTCTCACGAAGCAATTCACGTAATGCTGTGTTTTGCGCGGCAATCAACGCAGTCTGCTCGCCTTGCACCTGTTGTAGTGCCGCGAGTTGGGCAGATTCGGCTGGACCTACGGTAGGGTCTGTCGATGGTGATGTAATCCGTGCCCACGTCCAGCTAGTAGCTACAGGCGGTGTACTACCATCCCATCCATCGGCTTTTGATTTTAGGTAGGGATTCTCTGCCGGAAAGAACTGATCGTCGCCTGTTGGGTTTGCGCTTGGATTTGCCATTATTTATTTAAACCCATACTGCTGCACCATCTGCGTTGTCTACACAGTGATAAACAATATCGTTTGTTACGTCAATCCACATTGAACCGACTTTATACCCGACCCCATTGGAGGCCCCTGTGTCGTTTATATCATTGGTGATAGCTGGAGCTGATGTAGCGTCTAGCTTGTTAGGAAGCATTGCTAAATCCAGATTACTCTGAACCACTGCGGCAGCCCCCGCAACCTCACCTTCCCATACCGTCTTAGCTACCCCATCAGCCGTAGCAAGACGCTCCTTACGCGCACCTGTTCGTAGATCGTCCTCATTCCACCTAAAGCCTTTGGCGTAATCGCTAGAGGCTAGAGCGAAAGACTTTAACGGTGGGTTGTTTTCATCGACGTTACTTGTGAACTCATACGTAGGAATCGAATCAGTCAACAGCGTAACTTCGCCGTTATCCCCATACAGGTATTCGTACAGCTTGCCCATTGGCGTTACGTATCGGCCTGTATCCCCCGGTATCGCCCCTAATCGTTGGAACTCTGCCAAAGCTCGTGTAAATGTAACGCTGCTCTCGTCATCTACATCAGTGTACTCGGCTGGACACTCTGGGTATGTCGCATACGTGTTGAATTCATGCGGCGCTGGTTTTCTATAGCCTTGTACTCGTGCTACTGATGCTGACACGCCTCTACCCCATGACTTATATGTAACTGGAGGATCACCTGTTGTCTTTTCAACGACAAGAAACGACGTAGGGTAATCAGGATGCGGATCACCTTTGTTGTAATCAGTAGCGTCTACGTTTGTGTATGTCATCCTTCAACCTCTATTATACTCAAACAGCAGACCAACTACGTACCCAATACCATTGAATGCACCCGTGCCGCTTATTTCGTTACTAACGCCTGGGGCTGTTGCGGTAGCAAGTTTGTTAGGTAATACGTAAGAAGATAATGCTGTAAAAGTAGTATCTATTATTGATGAGCTGAAACCGCGTTGTTTAGTCATTGGTTATGCCTCTCTATACATTGAATTAATTGGCGAATGCCAGGGCTTCATGACTGGACACTCTACGGGAGACACAAATATCTTTGCTATTTCGAATACAGCGCTGGGCACGGCGTATACGGGAATGGATGTTATATAACCATTATTAGATGATGTATTCTTATCGTATGTCCACGTAACCCAATGTGCGCCTGAAGAAAGTTCTACATCTGTGTCGGAATATGCACCGTCAACGATCATAGTGCCAATATTCTTCAAAAGAACTTCATCTGCGGCGGCAACATCGATAAAGAACCCATAACAAATCCTATTATCCGTGCCTATTGACATCATGTATGATGCGTTATTCACTAAAGCGGATAGATAATATGTTGTCGCTCCGACTGTTATTGGAGCATTTGTTGTTACACCTTGAGTAATCTCTGCTGTATACCATTCCTCTCCATAACGCCTTGCGCCTGTCAAAGCAACCATCCGTTGAACAGATGCCGATAACGCGCCGCCACCGCCACCGTGAGTAGAATTGTCGTATATAAATTTAGACCCTTCAACAATGGTGGTTCCGTTATAACCATTTAAATCTGCATTCGCAAATGTCGTTATTGATCTAGATTTCGATTCTGTGCTAATAACGAATCGACCGGAATCGGGGAGCAGATTTGCAAGAGGGGCTTCTGTGTATCCAGAAATTCGTTTGAAATTTTCATGTGATGAATTCTCCTCATCATCTGGGGATATAGAATAGTCGCCTCCAGATACTGCCTCCCAAACAGCACCAGTAATCGGACTAATCACCTTGTCACCAGAGATCACAACCATGCCAGCGCTATAATAAATGGGCTCATTCTCAAAAATACGAATGATTGTTGGAATCCAACTACTCCCGTCAGAATAAATGGATAGGGAATCTGTTATCTTCTTTAATGATACCGATTGGTCAACATCAAATCCTTGTATCGACTCCCCACTAAAAGGTAATACGTTATATGTTATTTCATTCAAGTTAATAAAATTATATTCAAGTCCAGCAGAGAGAGCTGCTGATGGTAATTTTATTGTGCTTGAATTTGCATCGCTATAAATATGTTCACCCGCGTGCTGTCCTGAAATAATTGATTTATCAGCGCCCAATTCGGTTAATTTCTTTTTGCTGTATTTTACAGATCCATTTTTTGTTTTATTCCAATTAACGAATGTATTGCTTGCCGAACTCCAATTCTCAGCGTGCGGATCAATGATAGACACATTGTCTACATATTGAGTCGCAGAACCACCGTGTAAATACATCGGCAAAAGCATCAATGGTGTATCACGTGTATCGATTGCTCTGGGCCTGACTATATCGATTTTACCCGTAGAAATATATGACGCATCATCAGCGGATAACATCTCTACTACATAAGCACACCGCCCACCAAGTCCGCCTGAGTATCCTTCTGTATTGCAGTCAATTACAGTAGGATCTATTATTTTTACATCTGGAGCATTTGACGCCCAACGCGAAAAATCAATACCTGCTCTTTCGGATTCTATGATACGAGGGCTATTTATAGTGATTTCACCATTGATAGCATTGTCTTTATTTACACCTAGTTGTGCAAAATCAGGGAAGGCGAATCTCATCGCCCCATTAATCCCGTCCTTATAAGATACATAATTGTCCACTACAACGCGGTATGGATTTCCTTCTGCATCGGGATGTGTAAGGAATCCGGGAACAAATTGAATTCCACCGTTCAAATTATTCTCTGTCTTTACATTTATAAGAGTTACGTCTATAGAACAGTTTTTAGGGTTAGGCTCTATATCTATTCCATATGACGGAGCTGTGCTCAGAGTTCGGCCAGTATTCTTATAAACGCCCCCGATAACGTTACCCCCTACCCAGCTCACAATTGACAACCCTTGACGCCGATTATTATCAGCTATTCCATTAAATATTACGCCCCCGGTACTTGGATAACCCGTAATTGGAGCCTCATCGCCGGATACATAAAATCCATCGCCCCAAAAATTTGACGCCTTACAGTTTGAGAGAACGAAATCAAATGCAGGGAACATGAGATACCCAAACCCGTACTCTCCTCCTGTATCAGTGTGTGTATTTATGTCACCAATGACCTCACCATTGTTTATGTTAACGCCGGTAGTACCAGATAAATTCATGACAACGTATGCAGGCTTATCATTAGGAACAACTGTCAACTTGCCTTCCCCTACATATTCCACATTCGAATAGCTTAGGGGTTTCACTCCGCCACCGTAGAGTGAAACAGGGTAAGCTGGATCTACACCATTGATTAAATAAGGCTCGTCGATGACTGATTTTCCACCTACATTAAATGCTGCTTGCACGTGGATAGTAGAATCGGAATCTCGAATAGCACCAAACCATTTAGGGTACACCGGCCCTTCATACACTCTACGATATCGGCCAGCTCCACCATGCCCGTCCATTGCAATTACAGTCCCCGACGACTTCGGGCTTCCTACTCCATTCTCAGCCAGAGTACTTGTTGGGTCCCAATAAAATTCGCCCTCTTCAGTTCCTTTTAATTTAATATTTTGATATGCCGGGTTATCCAGCTCTCTAAGTTCTTGAGCGCTTGCTACTTCAGGCAGATTAATATAATTATCAACCGCATCTTCTAACGGGCCCTCATC
This sequence comes from uncultured Paraglaciecola sp., assembly GCF_937123705.1. Taxonomy (GTDB): domain Bacteria; phylum Pseudomonadota; class Gammaproteobacteria; order Enterobacterales; family Alteromonadaceae; genus Paraglaciecola. The sequence goes on from NZ_CAKZKO010000178.1 coordinate 16,306, forward strand.
ACCGACTGATATCCAGCGAATAGAAACACCGGTTAAGATGTTTGTCTCGATCCAGACAAAGCCATTTTTTACATCGGCGTCTGCTAGCGCTGTGTCGGTAACACCGGCCTCCTTCTCAAAGCGGTAGATCGGTATATCAGGCCCACTGTCCAACCGCAACGTGTTATCAGACTGCATGACCCACGTATACAGATCACCATTGATAGGTGTGATGTACTCAACCGTATCCCCTGGCTTGGCCCCAAGCGCTGCCGCTGCTGTAGTGGCTTCTGGGTAATCTCTAGTGGCTCTGCGTAGTGCGTCAGACTGTGTGAATGGGCATTCTGAGTATTCGAAATCGCTCGCGGCAAGTGTGATTGTGTCGAGAACTGGAAATAACGCAATAGCACCCATTACTGAATTCCACGCACAAAAAAGCCGCACTGAAGCGGCTTGTTAATCGATCTTGTGGGTAGGTTCATGCCTTTAATTCAACTCCATAATCAAGCGCTCGCCAATCAACCGATGATGGTGTTTTCCGGTATTTGTTCCATGCTCGCCATGCACCAGCGATTACCGCAATATGCGCAACCCATCCAAGAAAAATCATTTCATTCGTTGCATAGTTTGTTGAGAGCATTCGTCTGTTCGCCTCGTTGACATTTTTCACCTGCTCAATATCTCCATCACCTGTCACTAGCACCCCGTATCGAACCGCAAAATCATGAACAGCAAATGCTGCCAACATCAGGCCGAATCGTTCAATCATCAGTCCGATTAGAATCAATGCCATCAACGTATATCCAGCCCAGCCGTAGAGTGGGAATACTTGATTAACGATCACAGCCAAAACTAGTAGCCAGCGCGGTATCGATCCACCATCAAACTCAAACGACCCTGGCATAATATACGTGCCACCATTGGGACGCGGAACATGAAACGGCTTTATGATCCGAACGCGGCGCTGATCAATCAACCATGTCCAGTATTTTGCTATTACCGACTTTCCAACCGTTTCAATTGGGATGGTTTCTAGCTGCATTCCTTGGTCTAAACCGTAGGATTTCACCAGCGAATCCCATCGCCCCAGATTCGCGCATGACCTGAATCAAGCTGCGCACGACACAGGTTTACACCGCGACTAATAACCTCGGCAATCAGTCGTCCATACATGCCACTCTTGTCCTTGTGCGTGTGGATTAGAACCTCATCGCCGACAGATACCAGCTCTTCAAGGTGCTCCTTTGCGGCTTGTTTTGCCGACCGATCTTTATCAGGGCAATCTATGTAAGCTAGCCGTATACGTTTGCCGTTCGTGAAGTCCTTAAATCCTCTGTCGAGCTTTATATCAATGGTGTCGCCATCAACAATATTTGTCACAGTCGCCCTGTACCACCACACTATATTGGGGTCACTAGGTGGCTTGACGAATACCATTTAAAGCGCAACCAGCGCTATCAGCGGCTTTAACAATCTCACCACTTCAATTATTTCAACAGCCTTGTCGTTACTCTCAATCGCTGCGCGTATCTCGGCATAGGCTGGCACTGTGCCCGCCGAGTACGCCACCAAGTCAATCGGAATGGCGATATTAGACGCCTGATTGTAGGCTAGCACCTCCCCGCGTATGGCTGCGAATGCCTCACCGACACGATCAAACGCATCGGGAAATTCAAGTGCCAGGGTGACAACGGATAGATCGGGTTCTACATTTTTGAATTGCAAGTACACACGGTCCAGGTATTCAAGATCACGTGCAATGCGTTCTTCTGAATCACTGGGCAAATAATCAAGTAGCGTGTCGCGTACTGAGCTGGTTTGTGATATTTGAGCAGTACCTAACAAGACACGGCCAGCATCAATAGATGTGCAACCAGACAACGCCATAGCGACAGCTAATGCTATAAAAATGGATTTCATATGGATTCCAGCGGATATAAATCCGCTATAGATTCTGTGTAAATTTACGTCGTGATTTACTTAAACAGCGTAAATAGTGATAGTAAGGTTTACTTAAAAATTAACGTCACGCACCCTTTCCGCACTTTTACGATCTAGCTGATGCCTAACGCAGGAATTTGTGCATCATTTAACGGATCAACAGGTAGCTACCCTGCACTGCCAGTAATGCTAATTACCGGTCTGTTCGTGACGAGTTATCATATCAACTAATTACCAAATCCGGCGTATCTGGATAAACGGCCTTGCTTAGCTCGATATGTCCTGCGTCTACGAATGACTTCCAATCAATGCCGCATGTAACTGCTATGCCCAGCTCTTGAGCGGCGCGTTTAAATGCGTTTGTGACTTCACGATAAAACGGTTCAATCTGCCATGTTCCGCCGCTAGGCCCGAGCACATAGATGTCCAGCGCGTGACTAGGCTTCAATACGTGACGACTGTTCATCGCCTGAGATTTTCCAGCATTAAACAATACTTTCTGCTCTTCTATCGTCCGGTTCCCGCAGATAACCACAAAGTCGTATTTACTGATCTGTATCGCCCTGTGAGCCACTTTCTGCAAATCAGGGTGGCATTGAGCGATGTTGTCCAGAGATCGCTTGCTGTACGTGTAACCACTCTTTGCTGGCGTGTTGCTGAACGAATCAAAATCATCCAACGGCGGCATCTTGGGAAACGGTCTACGAGCAACAACAGGGCGTTCAGCCTGCGCAGCACTTGGCTGGTCTCTGTTCCAACCGGCAACTGCTCCAGCGCCCGTAAAAGCCGCTATAGAGCCTGTTACAAATGATTCCAGATGATCAGCTGTAAGTATCTGTGCGATATCCCAATTAACGACCAGCGAGCAGTAAAAGTATACGTATCCCAGCAATCCGCCTAGCCCACCCTTGCTTGACGCATGAGTGACAATCTTGGCTCGTGCCGTCACTTCGCCATATCCTGAGTCTCGATATACCTAAACCGACTCGTAGCGAACTCACTCAGAAACTCAGAGTGATTCAAATTCAATGTGCCACTCGAATCAGCATCATCACACTCAACCAATCTATCGGATGTCATAAAGCATTGTCTGTTGCCAGTACGAACACCCAGACCATCACCGTTTGTCAGCGCTATCCAGGCGGCTCCAGCGTCCATCATTCGAATGAAAACATACCGCTACTCGGCACCGGAACTTCTCGCTCAACGCCAAACGATGGACGAATAATCAATTTTGAATCTAGTGAGCACGTTGCCGGATATACAGGAATATCACCGCTCCATTTCCAATCGCCCGATGAGCTGCCTTGAATCGGATGGCCTTCTTTATCGCGAAATCCTGTCATGCCGACATGCAATGGCACCCATCGATCTGGGATATCCTCACTGCGCCTCGCTGCGCTAGGTGATTCGAATCGCACTTTTTTACCAGCCGCTGGCCCCTCATGTATCAAGCACCACATCACATCAGGCCAGCTGCCCAAAATGGCAGAATGTTTGATGGATTTACTGTTGAAAACAGGCTTAAACCCGACTGGAAAAACATCAATAACTGGCTCAACGTGGAAATACTCAACCCAGTGAGATGTATCTCGTGTGCTGTTTATGGCGTATTCAGCGGCAAATCTCAGGACCACTGCACCAACAAATAGATACGCTATCAGCAGCAATGTCGATAGCATGGTGGTCGAGACTTTTAATGTCTGCTCCAGCCAATGCTTCACGGCTTCAAATCCTTGAGAGCCAGCATCATCTTGCCCAGACCCATCAATATTCCACATAGCCCAAATACGTACCAGGGAATCTCCTGATTACGCTCCAGCAAATAGAACAGGCATACCAGAAATGCCCCTGCGCCCATCCACGGACTCAAGGCCTTGAAAGCTTTCTCTGAATTTGAAAGCTCTGTTTTTTCCGTTTCAGTCATTGAACCAGCCGATACCAGATCGAGCAGACACAACCAAGGCGTAAGCCGTTAGTGCGATTAATGCTCCCTGCGCATCGTGCATTGCAATTGCAGTCAGAGCGATAACGCTCATCACGTCGAATGCCCTGTCTGACTCCATGTAAATCTCCGTCCTAACCGAATAGGTTGGGGATGTTGCGCTGCGTTTTTGAAGGATTGAGCTACTATTCATAGTGTCGCGCCCTCATCCGGCGTGGCATTGCGGGGCTAGTCGGGTCGCAACCGGCTGGCTCTGCTCTCGTTGTTGTTAAGCGCCTAGTTCGTTGGCGTCAGATTTCATGCATTTAAAATCAATCGACCTAACGCCAGCCATCTCCTGATCGACGTAGGCTTTCATTTCAAGCGCTCGATTTAGACACTCGACCTCCGTGCTGTAAGGTCCTTGCGTGTCTTGCAGGCCCATAGGACCATTCAGCGTCATGACTAATAGCATCGCTGTGTACATCGGATATGCTCCGATTTGGGTGTAGGGTGAGCCTCTGCTGACCATTTTTCAGGTTAGGCAGTCGTTGCCTTGTTGAGTGCGTTCGCCAGCGTTAGGCTCATTGATTGTTTGCCCTGTAAATTCAGGGACTTAGAACGCAAAAAGCCCCGCTATGATGGCGAGGCTCTTGATGTTGGGGTCGACCGATGTTTGAAGAACCATAGCGGCTCCACGGCACCACGTCAAGCACTATTTCACGCCGCTTTCATGAATTCAATCAACACGTTAAACGCTGCGACCCCTTGATGCTTTAGCGCTTTGTACTCCTTCCTGTCTATTGGCACTGGCCTGTCTTTGACCTTTCTCAGGCAATAGGCGCGACTTAGGAACTTTGCAGCCACGGTATCATCCATCTGCAAATCAAACGTCAGCATGAATAAGTCGCGGTATATCGGCCTGCACTCGCCTATCAGCACATCAGCCCTTGCCCCCCTGTCTTCGTCGTATTCTTCTCCCATTCGCAGCGGCTCGCGGGCCTTAGTGGTCCTGTACTTCTCTTTGATTAGCGCAAACCCCGCGCTCTGCCGTGGGTATCCTAACCTTGGATGAGTCAGCAGGCTGGACCATAGCCCCCAGTGCTCCAGCTCTACCCATCCGGCGCTAGACTCTATCTCGTATTCTTCGACGTGCGCCGCTGTCGACCTGCCTATGTCAGCCATTATTCAAATCCCCCGTCACGTAATTCCGATAAACAACCCGCCCATTGACCGATAAATCCACCTTGCTGGAATGATGCGTCGATGCCATCACAGTCACCCCGTTATGCGCCCTGTAGCCATGCTCGCTGGCGTTTAGCTCCGCGTTGCAGTTCGTGACCTTGTATAGCAAATCACGCAGCTCATCAGCACTCATGCGCTCCAAACTGTGCAGGCAGTCGTGGTTGATTTCTAGGATGGTTCGTATGCTCATCAATCCCCCATGCGCCGAGCTATGGCGAGCAGCTCGGCCTTGGTTAGCGGTCTATGGTCTTGCTTGTGGAACTCGCCTCTTTCTAAACGGATATATCCAATTCCTAGCTGGCCTCTTGACACGTCAATCATTCCAAAAGTGTTTACACCAAACACCAGTCCGGCATCGTTCATAACGCATTTGCAGCCCTCGCCAGT
>NZ_CAKZKO010000179.1 GCF_937123705.1 uncultured Paraglaciecola sp.
GGGCGAAGCGACCCCGAAAAAGCGCTAGTAAATTATTTTTAATTAGTCACTTACAACGACTGTTTTACACATTAGGCTTACAACTGACAAAAATGTCAAATTACACTGACAACGAGATAACTGTAGCTGAGTTCGGAAGAAGACGGGGTGTTACGCGTCAAACAGCTCACAACTACAAGCAGGACGGTCGTTTGATGCTTACCAGTGATGGTAAGCGAGTTAAATATAAAGAAAGTTTAGTTAGCTTAAAAAAAACAGCACATATGCATGGTTTTGCTAATGAATGTCATGCAGCGAAAGAGCGAGCAGAAATAAACCTGAATAATGAGAAATCATTTGACGATCTGAAAGACGATGTTAATAGCACTCAGTTAGATTTAGAAACGCAAAACGCTAAAGATCTTTTTGATAATGCTCGTGCTTTACGTGAAAAATCTGCTGCATTGCAAGCAGCAGCAGAGCATGAAAAGTTTATGGGAACTTTGGTTAGCTTAGAGAAAATTGAAAAAATTCTTTTTGAACGATCAAGGCAATGTAGGGATGGGCTAATGACAAGCGCTAGAAGCATGGCTCCAATAATTGCAGGGAAGCAAGATATCGCAGAGATAGAAAACTTTTTGACTCAAGAATATAGGAGGCTATTAGAAAATTTTGCAAAACTGCCAATCATCTAACAGTATTATAGAAAAGTCTTTCTATTCTGGTTTTATGCCAGATTTAGATTTGTCTGTAGATGAATGGTCAGACAGGCACATGATTATCCCTAAGTCTTCAGGGAGTAATGAATATGGACCTTACAAGACAAGCAGGACACCACATGCACGCGAAGTAATGCAAGCATTGTCAGACAATCATCCGTGTAAAAGAGTTGTTTGTATGGTTGCATCTCAGATGTTTAAAACACAAACCGCGTTAAATTGGCTTGGATCGACAATACATCAATCGCCGTCGAATTTTTTGTGGTTAATGCCAACAGGGAAACTTCATAAACGTATCGCGGCTCGTATCGATAAAACAATAGCTGCTGTCCCTGAGTTAAAAGAACGTGTTGCTAAACCAAATTCACGAGAGGCACAGAATAACTTAGATACTAAAGAATATATCGGCGGCGCTTTATTTATTGCTACTGCGGGCGCTGCTGCAAACTTATCAGAAGTACCCGCAAGAAGGGTTGCATTTGATGAAATAGATCGTGCTGATGCAAATGTTGAGGGTGAGGGTGATCCGGTAAAGCTTGCTGAGGCTCGGCAAACGACATTCGCACATAATAAAAAATCTTATTATTACTCAAGTCCAACAATTGAGGGCGAATCAAAAATACATGATTTATTTAACCTTGGGACACAGAGATATGCTCTAGCTGAATGCGTGCATTGTGGTCATGCTCAAGAAATGGTGTTTGAAAGACTTGTGTTATCAGATGATGGACAGAATGCAATATACCCATGTATAGAATGTGGTGGTGTTCATCATGAGTCGGATAAAACGAAGATGTTTTCTAAGGGCTTATGGTCTGACGGCGTGGCAGGGGATGGCGAAACACAATCATTTTGTGCTAATGCAATGTTCTTGCCTTATGGTTGGTTGTCTTGGCGTGATTTGATGAGAGAGTATGAGGCTGCAAAAGAGTTACTAGAGCAGGGTATAGAAGAAACAATGATTGTTTTCTATAACACTCGACTTGCTCGTTGTTGGGAGCGCAAAAAAGAACAAACAAAGCACGATGTATTAATGGCAAGAGCTGAGCCTTATGATTTTGGTCAGGTTCCAGAAGAAGCATTGTACATTACTGCTGCCGTGGATACCCAAGATAACAGGCTTGAATATAAAGCTGTTGCATGGGGTGAAAAAATGGAACGCTGGGTGTTGGACTATAAAGTTTTATATGGTTCTCCAGGTGATGAGGAATTATGGAGTCAATTAGATCAAATATTGTTGGCTGGTTATGACCACCCATTAGGCGTTACTTTACCCATAGAAACAACTTTTATAGATACAGGGGGGCATTTCACGCAAGAGGTATATAACTTCGTCAGAGGAAAGCAAAAACGCGGCGTATTTGGGATAAAAGGCGTGAGTCAGCCTGGTAAACCTATATTAGGGAAAAGATCTCCTGTAGATATTAATTATCAAGGTAAATTTTTGAAAAACGGCGCTTATATATGGATGATTGGAACGGATACCGCCAAAGATTACATCATGGCAGGTTGGAAAAGGGCAGAGGGTAAAGGGTGTACGCATTTTAGCCACCAATTAGAAGAGCAATACTATAAGCAATTGGTGGCAGAGTATCGAACACTTAGAACATACAGAGGTAAAAAAGTTTCTGCATGGGATTTAAAGGAAGGTGATAGGAATGAAGCCGGTGATTTGATGGTGTATAACCTCGCTGCTGCGCATTTTATAGGCCTTCATACAATGACAGAAAGACAATTTCAATTAAGAAGAAATAATTTAATAAAATGGAAAAAAGAAGAAATAATTAAAAGTCCTGAAGTAGCCCCGCAGAAAAGAGCTAAATCGAATACATTCAGAAGAGGTCGTAACTTGATGAGTACATTAAGGGGTAGGATAAATGGACGTAATTGATCGGATGCAAGAATTGTTGACAGAAAATTCTATACCTATTGATAAGACTAAAGATATTTGCAAAATTATAAGATATGAATTTGCTGGTCAGTTAGTGTATATAACCAAACGCCCCAAAAGCTTGCATTCTGATATATCCAAACAACTGGATTTAAGAGGCGATCTTAGAGAAATAGCGAGGCAATATAGTGTGTCAGTGAATACAGTTAGACGTATTTTAAATAGAAGGCGTAAAAAATGAGTTTTACAACAGCCCAATTAGATGCAATTGAATCAGCTATAGCTAGCGGTGAATTAAAGGTGTCTTTTGGAGATAGGGAGGTTGTGTACCGGAGCATTGAGGATTTATTAAAAGCAAGAAAAGTTGTTAGGGCTGGTTTAGAAGAGTCAGGGGCAATTAAAAAACGTAATAGATATTCATTTGTTTCAAGGAATATGAATTAATGAACCTTATCGATGAGGTTGTAGGTGTTTTTGATCCTGTAGCTAAACTTAATAGATTGCGTGCCCGTAAAGCACTAGATATTATTCACAAAAGAAGTTATGACGGCGCAAGATCAGGGCGGCGTACTAATGGGTGGGTAGCTGGTAGCACATCAGCTAATTCTGAATTAGCACCTAGTCTTACTAGTCTAAGAAATAGATCAAGAGATTTGGTTAGAAACAATCCTTATGCGTCAAAAGTTATACGAGTATTAACGTCCAATGTTGTTGGCACTGGAATAATGCCAAACATAGAGGATAAAAAAACAGCCGAATTATGGGAGATGTGGGCGCTTGAAGTTGATCAATGTGATGCTGATGGATGTTTTGATTTTTTAGGTCTTCAGAGTTTAATAGCCCGTACTATATTTGAGTCTGGTGAATGTATTGTTCGTTTACGACATAGAAGGCCATCAGATAACTTAGTTGTGCCCTTGCAATTGCAGGTTTTAGAGCCTGATTATTTAGATTCTAATAAGTTTGAAAAGCTTAAGAATGGCGGTTATATACAATATGGTATTGAATATAACGCTTTAGGTAAGCGCGTTGCTTATTGGTTATTTAAAGAACATCCAGGAGAAAACAGCCCTTTAGCTAAAGGAATTAAATCTTTCAGGGTAGTTGCAGATGATGTTATCCATATTTATGAGAAAAATAGGCCAGGACAGTCAAGGGGCGTGCCTATTTTATCATCTTGCATGATGACAGCTAATGATCTTGATGAATATGAAGAAGCAACACTTGTTAGGAAAGCGGCAGAAGCATGCATCACAGCAGTTGTAAATACCGATGATAGTGGCTCATCTATTGCTCCATCTAGTACTGATGCAGAAGGAAGAAGGATTGAGGAATTGTCACCTGGTATGGTTGAATATCTGGGCACAAATGAATCTATCACTTTTAATAATCCACCTGCATCCGTTGGTTATAGTGAATATGTAAGTAACAGATTGCACTCTATTGCTGCAGGGGCTGGCGTTACTTACGAACAAATGACTGGTGATTTATCAAAGGTGAATTATTCTTCTATTCGTGCTGGTATGTTAGATTTTAGGCGAGAAGTTGAACAATTCCAATGGTTGGTTTTTGTGCCTATGTTATGTCGTAAAGTTATTCGTGCTTGGGGCAAAAAAGCCGAATTAACAGGTGGTCGCATAAAATTACCCGCAAGGGTGGAATGGACTACACCTAGATTTGATTGGGTTGATCCATTAAAAGACGTTAAAAGCGAAACAGAAGAGCTTATTTCAAGTAGAAAGACATTTTCTCAATCAGCGCGTGAACGTGGGTTCAATCCTAATTCATTATTAGAAGAATTGGCCAAAGATAGAGAAATGTTTAAGAAAAAAGGCATCCCATATCCATATGACACCCCTGTCGATCCTGACAAAAAAGATAACACATTCATTTAGTGTCAAATTTTATATTTTTGTAATCTAGGTAATAGTCTAATACATTAAAGTCATTCTTGGTTTTAATGTATGCCAGAGCAAATATTAACTAGAAATATCGATTTATCGACAGCTACTCGAAGCGAGGATAGCGAGTCGAATCTTGTTTTAGAGTTCCCCTTCTCTTCAGAAACGCCATATCAAAGAGATACATTTTTTAGTGAGCCTTGGATTGAGGTATTAGGCCATAAATCCAGTGAGGTTGATTTATCTCGCCTGGAAGATGGCGCGCCAGTGCTTCTTAATCATGGTTATAGCAAAACATCAGAAACAGGCTTGCGGGCAATCGGAGCTACTACAGGTGCATTTATTAGAGACGGTAAAGGGTACGTTTCAATAAAGCTATCTAGGCGCGATGACATGAAGCCTATTCTGCAAGATATAAATGACGGATTAATACGCAATGTAAGTGTTGGTTACAAAATTATTGATACAAAAATAACCAAAAGAAGCGTAGATGCTCCTGATGAAATAAGGGTTACTAACTGGTTACCTATGGAAGTAACTTTATGTGATGTGCCAGCAGATGCAACGGTTGGAATCGGACGATCAATAAATGAGGATGAAGAAATGCCAAAGCAAAATATTAAAGAAGATGAACCAAATGTTGTAGATGCTGTAAGAGAAGAGTCGCAGCCAGTTATTCAAGAAAAGCCAGTCATTGATGAGCAGAAAATTCAAGATTCCGCAATTAAGGCAGAGCGCAAGCGATCGGCTGAAATTAATAAAGCCGTGCGTGGCGCGGGGTTAGATGATTCTGTTGCAGAAAGAATGATTTCAGAAGGTGTATCGATTGAGCATGCTAGAGAGCAAGTGATTAATCTTCTTGCAGAGCGTACAGAAAAAACAGATACAACTAGCCGCGCTGATATTCATACTATCGTTGATGAGACAGAAACTAGGCGTGAAATGATGGGCGCTGCTTTATTGCATCGCTATGATCCATCAAAAGAGCTGCCAGAAGGCGCAAGACAATACCGAGGTTTATCATTGCTGGAAATGACACGAGAAAATATGCGCGTCAGGGGTGTGGATGATAAAGGGATGGATCGTTTGCAGGTTGCAACGCGTGCATTTGAATCAACATCCGATTTGCCGGATGTTCTTGCTGATGTAGCAAACAAAACATTGCGACAGGCTTATGAGGCTGCACCACGTACCTTCCAGCCTTGGGCGCGTCAATCCTCAGCGTCAGACTTTAAATCTATTAATCGAATGACATTATCTGATGCACCTGCATTAGAAACCGTTAATGAGAATGGAGAATTTAAACGAGGTGCTGTTACAGACGGCAAAGAGTCTTATCAACTTGCTACAGTCGGAAAGATTATCGGACTTACGCGACAAGCAATCATTAATGATGATTTAAATTCGTTTACTCGCATTCCTTCAATGTTTGCTACTGCAGCAGCTAATTATGAGTCAGATACCGTTTATGGAATTTTGACTGGCAATGCGGCTTTATCAGATGGAGACGCTTTATTTCACGCAAACCATGTAAATCTAACATCAACAGGTACGGTGATATCAGTTAATTCGTTAAGCAAAGGCCGAGAGATGTTGCGCAAGCAAAAGACACCTAAGAAGGTGGTTATGAATTTGCGCCCACGTTTCTTGCTTGTTCCTGCTGCATTAGAAACCATTGCGACACAGTTTGTTAGTTCTAATTATGTTGCTAATCAGTCAAATACAATCAATCCATTTGCGGGTGCTCTTGAGGTTATCTCTGAGGCTAGGTTGGATGATGATAGTGCGACAGCATGGTATTTATTGGCTGATAACAACCAGATCGATACGGTTGAGTATGCTTATTTAGAAGGTAATAACGGCGTATTTATTGAGACTCGTCAAGGCTTTGACGTGGATGGTATGGAAATCAAGGCTAGGTTAGATTTTGCCGCAAAAGCTATTGATTATCGCGGCGTGTATAAAAACAACGGAGCTTAATAGATGAAAAACTTTATTCAACCTGGTAACACTCTTGATTTAACACCAAGCTCGGATGTTGCGTCTGGCACTGGTTTCCGATTTGGCACAAGTCTTTTTGGAGTTGCTGTCAATGACGTGTCAAGCGGACAATCTGGAGCATTTTTAGTTGAGGGTGTGGTCGAAATCGCTAAAACAAGCGCTTTAGCTGTGTCCGTAGGTGAGCGACTTTTTTGGAATGTTGCGAATAGTGTTGTAAACAAAACGTCAACATCTCAACAGTGTGTAGGTATTGCTATTGAAGATGCTGCAAATCCTAGTGATACGGTAAAAATGAAAATTGGTTCATTTAATGCTGTAGGCGACTAATGCCCACTCCATTTGCTGCGCTTGAGCAAAGTGTAAATGGGGTAGTTGTTGATAATTTATCCAATAAGACTTTGATCATAGACTCTGTAAGTGTAGACGGTATTTTTGATGATACATATATTGAAGCTGGTTTTGTTGAGTCGTCTAATCCGATGTTTACAGCAAAATCAGACGATATGCCAAGTGTTGCACAAGGTCAGAAAGCGGTAGATGGGGCAAAGCAATATGAAATCGTTAGTGTTCAGCCTGATGGAACAGGAATGACAACAATAGAATTAAGGCTTGAATGGCTCACATAAGACAACACGTTAATAAAGATTATTTATGAAAAAGTACAAAGTAGCGTGCAAAGTTCTAAAAGTGCCAGGTGGTGTTGTTCAGCTTGCCGATAGTCAAGTCAAAACTAGAGCTGATTGTTTGACCGATTTAGGTCGAAATCGTTATGAGGTAATGAAGCCTGTTGAGTTTAAGAAAGGCGATGTTTTAGGGTTGGCAGAAAGCACGCATAAATATGCATCTAATGCGTTGGAGTTAATTGATGGTGATGCCAAAACAAAAACCAAAGCGCCGCCAGTTGATATAGATCATAGCTGCGATGGGTCTGCCGAGTCTAAGCAAAGCTAGGCCTTGAATGGCTCACATAAGACAGCAACTGCGTGACAAGATAAAACCGATGCTGGAAACAGCAACTGGTAGGCCCGTTTTTTTAAGTAGGGTTAAGACAATTAGTCCAGACGAACTTCCATGCATGATTGTGACAACTAACAACGAAGCATCTGAGCCTTTGACAGTTGGCAAATCCAGGACTCGCATTATTGAGCTTGCTATACATGTATATGAAAGAGCTTTTGATGATGTTGACGACATAATTGATAGTCTTTGTGTGCAGATCGAGAATGCAATATTAAATGACACAACAATATCATCTAAAAATATTGATTTAGATGAAGTTTCAATAGAAATCTCGAATGAAGGAGATCAACCAATCGCTGTTGCTACTATGCTATACGCTGCAAAATTTGTTGGTGTGAGAGATCCAGAACAATTGATTTAATAGGAGAATAGAAATGACAGTTCGTACAACGGTGGGAACAACTCTAAAAGTAACATCAGCCGCGCCAGCAACGTTTGATGTGGCAGGTTATGCGGCGCTTACATTTACAACTGTAGGTGAAATAACGAATCTTGGCGAGTTTGGCTCAGAAGCCACATTAATCACGCATTCATCCATTGATAACAAGATCATTAGAAAGTTTAAAGGATCGGTAAACATTGGATCGATGAATATGACATTAGGCTTGGATACCGACGATGCAGGACAGATTCTTATGAAGGCTGGTCAGGCTTTAGATTTGCCTTCAGCTTTTGAGCTTACCACCCAAAATGGTGATATTTATTATTTTCAGGCCATGATCATGAGCTTTAAGCCTAACCCAGCAGGTGTCGATGATGTTCTGACAGCTAGTTGCACGCTCGAGTTGACTGGTCAGTCAGGCGGCACAGGAATTGTTGAAGACTTGGCGGCTTAATAACAAAAAGGATATTTAATGGATAACAAAATCGAGGATTTTAGTCAGTATTTTCTTGAAGAAACTAGTGTTCTTGATTTGGATCTGCCAAATGGAGATCCTATGAAATATTGTGATAAGCAGGTTCGTGTTCATTTGTTTGGCCCTGCTACTGATCAATATGAAAAAGCTAGTCAATCTCTGCAGAGAGAGGCTACCAAACGAGCAATGAATTCTGTCGGAACCAAAAACAGGAAGACTAAAGAAGACGCTGACTCGGACATTCGATTTCTATTAGCTATTACAGATAGGTTTGAGAACTTCCCATATCCAGGTGGGGCAGAAGCTATTTTTAGGGAATTGAAGCTTAAATACATTCAAGACCAAATAAAAGAGCATCTGGCTGAATTGGGAAACTTCTTCGGTGGTACGAAGAAAGCCTAACCCTATATGCAAAACAGCTTGGGTGGTTGCACTCACGCCCAACTGGTAAGGACAAGAGAAATAATGTAACAAGGCTTGAGCAGTTGGTTAGTGATGGAATTCAACCATTACTGCCAGAGTTGGATGAAGTTTCATATATTTCTCAGCATTGGAATAATCTGGGAATGGTGCAGGGCGGTACTTATGGCCCGTCTGTAATAAGTTCGCAGGAAATTCTAGCATGGCAGCAATTGTCATGTGTGAGTATAACCTCATGGGAATTTGTGGTTATTAGGAAGATGTCCAGCGCATACATAGCAATGTTGAGCGAGGGCGAGAAGGAAGACACTAAACCACCATACGGCGTATCAATTGACGTTGTTGATAGAGATCAGGTTGAGAAAAGTGTACGTAGCATGTTCAGATCCTTCATGGCGGCAGACAGAAAATGACAAAAGCTTTTATTGATATAGTAGGGCGAGATTTCACGGATGCTGCATTTCAGTCAGCATCTCGTGGTCTTAAGTCCGTTGCTGGTGAAGCTTTGAGAACTGCTGCTCAGATAGCCGGTATCGGCCTCAGTCTGAACGCAATCAAAAACGTAATCAAAGAAACAACAAGGCTTAATCAACAATATCAAGAATTAGGAATTTCACTAGGTGTTGTTGGGCGAAATGTCGGCATTCAGCGTGCAGAGATGGATGCGACTGCTGTATCTCTTCAAAAGATGGGCATATCCATGATCGAGTCGAGGCGTACAGTGTTAAAGCTTGCCTCTGCTCATCTTGACTTATCCAAAGCCGAAGAATTAGCAGACTTAGCACGTAATGCGGCTATTGTAGGACAAACAAATACTTCTGAGGCATTAGGTAGAATTGTTCATGGCATACGATCAGCTGAGCTTGAGGTACTGAAAACTATCGGGATAACGGTAAGTTTTGAGCAGTCATACAAGGATCTTGCTGCACAGCTTGGAAAAACCACGAAAGATTTAACGCAGAGTGAAAAGCAGACAGCAAGATTGAATGTTGTTTTGGCTGAGGCACCTGCTTTAGCAGGTTTATACGCTGCGGCAATGGGTAATGCTGGAAAGCAATTTCGATCTACTGATCGTTTAGTAGAAAATCTAAAGGTCAGGATCGGTGGATTATTTGATCTTTCAGCACGGTTCTTAATTACTGCATATACCAGCTCGTTAAAAGACTTAGATAGCCAAATAGACGACATAACCAGCAATGGTGATATGGAGCGATGGGGTGATGATACCGCACGTTTATTGTCTATTATTGCCGACTCTGCACGCGGCGTTGTTTCTGTCTTTAATATTGTTGGCATGACGATTGGAGCAGCTGCAGCCCAGGCTGCGGCAATTGCCAACCTTGATTTTTCTGCTGTAGGAGAAATACAAAATGCACTAAATGCTGATATTGATGCAGAGATCAATGGATTAACAAAATATCAGGATGCTTTAGAGGCGCAGATTGTCGAAAGGAATTTATTATCTGATGCTGTTACTGGCAATAGTAATGCATTAAAAGAACAATCTGAAGAACAAGAAAACGTAACTAACACAACAAAAAAAGGTCGGGCTGAAGCCGCAAGGTTCTTAGAATCACTTAAAAAACAAGCGAAAGAAGCTGGTTTAACTGGTGTTGCTTTATTGAAAGCAAGGGCTGCTTTGTTGGGTAAAACCGAGGCTGCTGCTAAGGATATTGCCATCATTGAGAAACAGATACAGGCAGAAAATAAGCAGCAAGAGGCGGCTCGTGCGTTAGCATCAGACCTTCAAGAAATTGGACAAATAACAGAATCAGTTGCAACAAGTCAGGAGCGTTTGGATGCCAAGATTTCCAATCTTGATCGATTGCGTAAAGTTACTGATGAAACTGGCAAGCTTGTTCTTTCACAGGAAGACTATAACAGGGCGGTAGCGGCTGCACACAAAGAGTTTGACGAGTTGGAAAATAAAGCTGATCAGACTTTTAACAGTATTGACCAGTTTACCAAGCAAGCAGCGCGAAATATCCAAACAACTTTAGCAGAAAGTCTAACAAAAACATTCAAAGGTGAATTTGATGGAATTGTTGATCTAGCTAAAAATACAGTCACCAAGATAGCCGCTGAATTTGCTGCATTAAAAACGGCTGAATTTTTAGGACTCGGTGAGTTATTTAATGGTGACTCAGTATCGGGCGGCTCATTTAGTCAATCTAACATAAGTGATTCGATATCAACAGGTATAACCTCTGCATTGAAGCTAGCTGGTGATGCTTTTGGCTCGGATGCGTTTGATTCTTTTGATAAGGCGCTTGGACGCAGCGCTACATTTAATAACACTGGCGGCGCGGGAACTGCGTTTATTGGTGGGACAGGTACAGCAATAGGCGGTACTGGCCAGAATGGTTTAAGTGAATCAATCGATGTTGTATCACAAGGCGTAAGTAGAGCCATAGCAAACGCAAATCCTGCAGCTGGTGGCGTGACTGCATTAGTTGGAAAAGCGACAGGAGCAAGTGACTTAACTACTGGATTGGCTGCTGCTGCTGCGACATTCGGGGGGCCGATTGGGTTGGGTGTTGGCGCTGGTTTGATAGCTGTCGACTTCCTAGAGAAGAAATTCGGAGACTTTAAACTAGGCAAGGTCGGAAGTGATGCAAGGCGGAATTTAGATATTGCATCCCTAGGGGCCACATTTACAACAAGAAAAGTTGCCGAGGCAATAGGGCTTCCTGACATAACCACATTGGTGTTAAAAGCGCTATTCGGTCGCGGCCCGTTAAAGCAGAAAACAACTGAGCTAACCGGAACTGTTGGCGCTGAAGGCTTTGAAGATGGGTTATTAAGAACCAAGTTCAAAGCGAGCGGAAGTTTATTTAAAAGTAGTAAGAAAGATTTCATTGCTGTCGATGAAGCTGGCAATACATTAACCGACAACGATAAAGCGCTAGGCGGATTAGTCGACAATGTGTCGTCCTTTGCTAGAGAAGTATTTTTAACGTTTGACGAAGCCCTCAACGGAACCTCTAGCGCGTTGGTAGATATCGCTGACAACCTGGGGATAAGCACAGACGGGATAGATTCATTTAGCCGTGAAGTATCGCTAATTTCTGAAAAAGGGAAACTTCTATCTGAAGAACAAGTATCCGATGAATTAACCAGAATTACTAATGCCTTAACTGATGCTTTATTACCAGGGCTGGACGATCTATCAAAAGCTGGGGAATCGTCTAAAGATACGTTATCCAGGTTAAACGATGAATTTGATTTATTGGTTGGAGGGGCGACTGTTTTAGGCTTGTCTTTGGCTGATGCAAGGTCTGAGATATTAGGTATATCTTTTGATGGTCGTACAGACCTTGTAGATGCTCTTGGTGGCATTGATGAGCTGGCAGGAAACCTTCAGTTCTTTTCTAAAAACTTTCTGACAGATGCGGAGAACATACGCATCGCCACTGAATCAATTGATGCAGTATTAAGTGAATTTGGTACAAGTTTAAATGAGCTAACTATAGAAGAGTTTGGTGATTTAACCCAGTCTTTTCTAGGTTTGGGTGTGGAAGGCGCTGAAGCAGTCAGGCAACTGTTTGACGTTCAGGAAGCATTTGTAAATACCAAGAACGCACTAAAAGAAGCTACTGGAGCAGCAAACGAATTTGCAGAAACGACCAGAAGCGTCACTCAAATAAGAGCGAGCCTTGTTGCGTCATACAACAAAGAACGCATAGCATTACAAGATGTAGTCTCTGAGTTTGACAACCTTTCCAATACATTACTCAGCTTCAAGGACAGGTTAAGACTTGGCGAATTATCACCATTAACACCAGGCCAGAAGCTTGATGACGCAAGGCAGCAATTTAATGAGACAAGAAGGCTTGCTCAGGGCGGCGATGCAGATGCAATTGCCAAGCTTCCAGAAATAGCACAAAGCTTCTTGCAAGCATCACAAACATTCAATGCTTCTGGTGGCACATTCACAAGTGATTTCAACTTTGTGCAATCAGTGCTTGATAGTGTTGGCGCGGTTGCTCAGACAGAAGCAGACTTGGCAAGATTACAGCTTACAGAGCTTGAATCAACTGTTACGAAGCTGGTTGATATTGATCAGGGGATATCTAACGTTGATGATTCTATTAAAGAATTTGCTAATGCAATAACGGATATTGTCACCGGAGAGGGAAATTCATCACTAACTCAAAGCCAGATTATCGAGGGAACATCAGGCTCACTTTCTTCAGGAATAGATTTTGTATCGTCAAGCGGCGCAAATAGAGAGCAAATAGCTGATGCGCACAATATAACGCAGGCTGAATTATCAAAAGTTTCTGGCGGCCTCACAATATCAGACGATGAAATATTCAGATTCATTGAGGCGAACGCTAATAATATCCCTCTTATACACAAGACTGCCGAAGAATTTGGCATTGATTCAAATCGTATAGCTTCAGTGCTTGGCACAACTCAAGAAGACATATTGAGAATCGCCAGGGAGCATGGTTTAGCAGAGTTTGAAACGGGGACTGACTTTGTTCCTAACACCGGACTAGCATTAGTCCACAAAGGTGAAGCTGTAACACCTTCTAGCGTACCTGATGAGATCAAACTGTTAAGAGAAGAAATAATACAGCTAAGAGAAGACCAGAACCGACAAACAGAGGCTTTAATTAATGTAACTCGTGATTCTTCTAATAAGAATGCTCAGATGATCATGAAAGCCAACAATGAATCTGATCAATCAAGAACCTGGCAGGATCGTAGCGCAGTGGAGGTTGCCTAATGCCAATTAACGATACTCAATATCAAGCATGGCTGGCAGATGATGATGCGATCAGATGCATTTTAGTTGAGGCTGATAATAACAATGGATCAGAGCAAACAGAATATCTATCAACCAAAGTATATTTTGATTCGTCTCTAGGCAGAGTTTATAAGCCCATTGTTAATGGTAGTTCTATTCAGGTGGTAGAGCGAGTTTCTTTGTCATCGAATAGTTTTTTATCGTTCGGCGACATTGAGATAAACAACCAGGATGGAAGTAGAGATGGCTGGCTTGATTATATTTGGACGAATAGAGCAGTCAAGGTTTTAATTGGCGATGTCAATTGGATTCGTTCTGATTTCAGAACAATATTCAACGGGATTATTGAGGATATTGATAGTGCGAATAGGGGCGTTTTAAATCTCAAAGTAAGAGACAAGCTACAACGCCTCAATATGCCTCTAACTGAGAATAAATTAGGTGGCGCAACCAAGAACAAAGATGAACTATTGCCACTTTGTTTTGGTGAAGTTCATAACATTACGCCATTACTTACAAATCCCAGCACGCTTGAGTATCAAGTACATGACGGGGCAATAGAGGACATCATAGAAGTTAGAGATAACGGAGTTCCCGTCTCATTTACTAAGAATTTACTCGATGGAAAGTTCACATTAAACCAATCTCCATTTGGACGCATCACAGCCAGTGTACAAGGATATAAGCCTGCAACTTGGATCAATACTATTGGCGATTTAATTAAAACTCTTACAACGTCATATGGAGACACAAATAATCGATTCGCCCTATCTGATATTGATGTTACGCAAGTTGATGCATTTAATGCAGCCAACCCATCACCTTTAGGTACTCACAAATCAACGCGCGATACAGTTTTAAATGTATGCAACAAATTAGCTAGAAGTATAGGTGCTCAATTAGTTATGAGCCGTGAAGGGCTGCTGAAATTAATTCAGGTTACTTTGCCAGCCACGGGAACACCAATAGAAATAACTCAAAACGATATTATTGAAGATACATTGCAGATAGCTGAGAAGGTAATCATTAAATCTGCAATAAAACTTGGCTTCGCTAAAAACTTGACTGTTCAGGATAATTTAGAAACAGGTATACCAGCAGAGCACAAAGAACTCTACAAGCAAGAATGGTTGACTGTTAAGCGTGAAGATGCCGCCGTAAAGAGCGCATATAAAATCGAATCAGAGCCTAAACAGATTGACACAATGTTATTGCGTGAAACTGATGCTATAGCAGAGGCAGACAGGCTATTAAACATCTACAAAGTTCCACGCTTCGTATTTAGCTTTGTGACAAGAGCAAAGTTTCTTAATACTAATCTAGGTGACACGGTTACATTAACTCACCCAAGATTTAACCTTGATCAAGGCAAAACTGGCGTTGTAATTGGACTCTCTACGAGTTGGCAGAATAGCCGAGTTAGAATGGAGGTGCTTATCTAATGGCTTCCGTTATTAATGATCGTGACGTTTTATTGCAAGCAGCAAGCACAAGACTTATAGCAGTCGACTTGCCGCCGCTGATAAATATACCAGCTAATGCCACATTAAATAATGTTCCTGTTCAGGTTGTTATCGATAATGCTGCAGGCGGTGATATCACAACGGACATTTTGTCAAACTCAGCCACAGCAATCACTGTAACTTCATCTAACCTATTTACTTATCCTGGGACAAGCCAAGCTGGTGTGTTTGTTGGGTCAGGCGGCATACAGGGAAGAAATCCATCGGGTGACGTTACCTTCTCATTGGCGTCTTTAGATGGGGACGCTGAGTTTGAGGGGACGATTAAGGCTGGCAGTGTTCTTACTAGCTCTATAACTTTATCAGGATCAGGCAGAACGCTATCTTTAATTGATGCTGGGGCCACAGGTTATACGAATACGCAATTACAGTCTGACTTGGATGCGGGCGTTGGAAACGTCTTGGCAGGTGTAGGCGGCAATTATACGATGACTATCGATAAAGATAACAGCCTTATCGTACTGAGTCATAAAGATGCTGTATATAACGGTGTAGCAGCGACAGGGAGCAATAAGCCAGCGTTAGGAATATCATCTGCGGGTATAGGCATGGGATATAACCGCTCTAGTGATGGGCAGTGGGTAAACTCTGTCACTATTAACGCATCAGGGCAAGCTGCATTTTCAGGCACAGTCAGCGCGAACAGCTTCATTTCGGTCGATGCCATAATACCAGGCACGGGATTTACCATACAGGATTTTGTTGATAAAACTAATGAAGTAGCAACAGGTGACAATACTGTAGCTATACTGGAGAACTCAGGCACAACCATTAACGTCAGTTCTTCGACCCTTTTTCAAACTTCTGCAGGTAATGGGGGGGTTTTCATTGGGGGTGGTGGGCTATTCGGGAGAGATTTGACGGGGGCTACCACTTTCTCTATTGACGGTGCATCAGGGGCGGTATCTGTGGTAGGAAATATTCTTGGAGGCTCTAACCTCAGCATACATGGTCAGGCCCGATTCAGGGGTAATTCTACGGTATCGAGCGTTGCGGCCGCTTGCCACGTAAACGAGTCAAGAACTAGCCCGAATGGGATAGTTGCTTTTAGCGACAATAGCGTAGCCGTCCAGGGCGTCGGGTCTCTTAATGCTGCGGGAGTTTTTGGTACGGCGCAGGGTTCGGGGACAGATGCAATACGTGGCCTTCATACAGGTAGTGGTAACGGCATCAAGGGAGTTGCGGCATTAAGCACAGGTTACGGCGTGTTTTGTCAGGGCAGATCCCGTGTAACAGGTGACTTGCACGTTGATGGAACGATATCAGGCGGGTCGTTTACCGCTACGCACGCAAATACAGCAGATAATGCAACGACAGCAGACTCAGCTACATTTGCGACAACTGCGGGATCTGCGAATTCTGTGGACGCCAGCAATATAACAGGATCTATAGACGCAGATACTATTGGTAGTTTTAATTCAAATCAGATAGCCCGTAGCCATCCATGCAACACAGGGACAGCTATTGTGTCTGGGGGGCAATCAGATATTGAAGTTATCGGGCCTCTTTTTGACACGGTGCGAACACGGGGGGACGGAAATAGGGTTTATATAGAGAACAAGCCGAGTGACGCGGTAACAAAGACAGGTATACAGCCGCAACCATTAGGCTACGATTTTTTGAACGCTATAGACCCAGTTATATTCCAGAGAGTAAATGAGCCAGGAAGATTTATTAATGGATTTACAGCTAATCGTATTGCGGCAGTAATAGGGCGTAGTGATAACCCCATAACAGCATGGAATGAGAATGGATGTATGACTATGGATCAAATATCTTTGATATCCCCTTTGGTCAAAGGATTTCAGCAGATGTCAAAGAGACTGGAAGAAGCGCAAGCAACCATCGCATCACTAAAATATGAAGTAGATTTATTAAAATCAAAGGAGCAATAGTTATGATTATTAAAGATATACCTGAAGAGGACGAAATTTTGAAGCCAACGAAACAGGCCATAGTTGGCTATGAGTGGAACATAGGAGGCAGCGTAAGAGTTCAAATCGGGGTTGGTGTTCAAGACGAAGACGGTAATTTGCTTCTGCACTCAAATCAACAGGTCGAGTACCGAGAAATTCTGGGGGAAAGATATAAGGAGTTGATGCGAGAAAAGGTGGATATTAACGGCAATATTACGAAGCCGATTAACTGCTTCAGGGAAGAGGATTTATGGGTGCAAATTGAGAAATTAAGGGGACTTGAAAAACTTTCAAGAGAACTAGGCGGCAATCATCGAGGCTAGGCGCGCCATTTTTAAGTTTACAGGAAATAAATAATGACTATAGATTTCGGCACAACAAATTCATCCAGGTACTACTCGACACCTGACAACGCGGTATTCACGCTTCCAGATAGCGATTGGTTTTGGGCTGCGGCAATTGAGGTTAGATTTGATGGCTCGGAGTTTGGTTACATTGTTTCCAGCGGTGCGCCTGCAGCGGGAACATTTAATTTGTGGTTGCAGCGATCATCCGGACCCCTATCTGTTACGTGTAAGACAGGTAACGATGCGTTCTTAAATAGTCCCACAGGACTCGCAACAGGCGATAGAGCTATCGTATACGCTACACGTAGGAGCAATCTGCTTTATTGTGGATTTTGCGAGGACGGGGGGACGGCTAGCGAATCATCTGGACAAGCCATATCAGGATCGTTCAACTCAGGCGGCAATTTAATAATTGGCACTAGGGGCGATCTGTCGGGAACCCGGCATTACAGGTCAGGTATTGAGTGGGTGGCCCTAAACACCACTGAGGGCATCACCGCAGCGCAGGCGCAAGCCATCGCGGGCGGCACGCCGTTGTTAGATAGCGCAGTAGGTACGAATGTATCTTATGCCCTTTCAATGAGCGCATCCAGCGCTACCATTGTTGATGCTGTTGCCGGATTAACTGCGACGCGAAACGGAACATCTTACCCTGCTGATACTGCTGACTTCTTTCACCCTTTGACGGCTGGTGGCGGGTCTGCGGTTAAGGGCGTGCGGGTAATATGGCGAGACAGAGCGGGCACGTTGTACCCAAGCAGAACTGGCCTAAGAATACGCTGGTATGATGAGACGGATCAATTTTCCTGGGGGACGGCTGTTGTTAACATAAACAACGGCACTTCTGCTGCTATAACCGCGGTAATTGAGGTGAATCTCGCTGGGTCCAGCCTTAACATCGGGCAAGAAGGCAGCCTACTGAGTTATGACGAGGACTTAGGGGACGATA
>NZ_CAKZKO010000180.1 GCF_937123705.1 uncultured Paraglaciecola sp.
ATTAAATTATCGGTAATGCCTGCACTGGCCTTATCTTCATCCGATAAACGCCCATGTGTTGTACTGGCAGGATGCACGATAGTGGTTTTTACATCACCTAAATTAGCGGTAATCGATAATAGACGCGTCGCATTAATAAAATCCCAAGCCGCTTGTTTATCGCCCTTTACTTTAAAGGATAAAACGCCGCCAAAACCCGTTTGTTGCTTTTTAGCCAATGCATGCTGCGGGTGATCCGTTAAACCAGAATAAAATACTTTTTCCGTACCTGCCTGAGCATCTAACCATTGCGCTAAATCTAAAGCTGCAGCGCAGTGGGCATCCATGCGTAGCTTTAAGGTTTCTAAACCTTTAAGGAATACCCAGGCATTAAATGGGCTCATGGTTGGGCCACAAGAACGCACATAGCCTAAGATTTCATTCAGCTGCTCTGATCTGCCAACAACAACACCGCCTAAGCAACGACCTTGGCCATCGAGGTATTTAGTCGCAGAATGCACAACCAGATCAGCACCCAAGCTAAGAGGCTTTTGCAACGCGGGTGTGCAAAAACAGTTATCAACCATAAGCAATGCATCATATTTATGAGCAATATCTGCTACACGTTGAATATCGACAACTTCTGATAATGGATTTGATGGTGTTTCTAAAAATAAAAGTCGCGTTTTATCCGTGATGGCATCTTGCCACTGCGTATAATCCGTGGCATTAACCCAGGTGACATCAACCCCAAACTTACCCAGATAACGATTAAAGACCACGGTTGTAGTACCAAAAACTGAGCGTGAACAAACAACATGATCGCCAGCTTTTAATAACGCTAAACAGGTGCCTAAAATCGCTGCCATGCCCGATGATGTAGCTACCGCTTGCTCTGCACCTTCAAGGGCCGCAATACGCTCTTCAAAGATATTGACCGTAGGATTGGTATAACGCGAATATACATTGCCCGCATCCTCTCCAGAAAATCGAGCAGCGGCCGCTTCAGCCGAGTCAAAAACATAGCTTGAGGTAGTGAAAATCGGCTCACTATGCTCCCCTTCAGCAGTACGTCTATGACCAGCTCGAATAGCCTGGGTTTCAAGCTCTGCTTCTTGCAACAGCGCAAATCGTTCGTCTTCAAATGACATAAATAAATACGGATCCGTTTACGTTTAAGAGACGTCGTTATATAAGGCTACAAAAGATTCACAATCAGCATCAGCCGCCGATTTATCTTTGGCTTTGTTATCATCACTGCGTTGTTGCTCAAGACCTTCTAAGTATTCGGCATTAATATCACCTGCAACATATTCTGCATTAAATACCGAGCAATCAAACTCTGTAACGCCTTGTTTGCCACCACTACAGCTAGCAATCAAATCAGGTAATTCTTGGTAGATTAACCAATCAGCGCCGATTAACTCACAGATTTCATCCGTACTACGCCCATGCGCAATCAGCTCTTTAGCCGAAGGCATATCAATACCATAAACATTTTGATGTTTTACTGCCGGCGCTGCTGAAGCAAAATACACTTTTTTAGCACCCGCCTCTCTTGCCATTTCGATAATCTGACGGCAAGTGGTGCCACGTACAATGGAGTCATCCACTAATAGAACATTTTTACCTTCAAACTCTAAATCAATGGCATTGAGTTTTTGCTTAACGGACTTCTCACGTTCTTTTTGCCCAGGCATAATAAACGTTCTACCGATATAGCGATTTTTCATCAAGCCTTCACGGAATTTAACGCCTAATTTATAAGCTAATGACTGTGCTGAAACTCGGCTGGTATCTGGGATCGGTATGACCACATCAATGTCATGATCTGGGCGTTCAGCTAAAATTTTAGCCGCTAATTTTTCACCCATACGCATACGTGTTTTATACACAGAGATGCCATCCATAATCGAATCAGGTCTAGCAAAATAAACATGCTCAAAAATACACGGTACAGTTTTTGGAGACTCTGCACACTGTTGGGTAAATATTTCAGCATCATTGCTAATAAATACAGCTTCACCTGGGGCGATATCTCTGGTCATTTTAAAACCTAAAACATCTAAGGCAACGGATTCAGAAGCAACCATATACTCCATACCCTTATCCGTTTCACGTTCACCAAAAACAATCGGACGAATGCCATAGGGATCACGAAAAGCCACGATGCCGTAATTAGCAACCATAGCAACAACAGCATAGCCGCCTTGGCAACGTTTATGAACCGCTTTAACAGCCTCAAAAATATCGTCAGCACTAGGCTTAAGTTTGCCTAAACGCTGCAACTCATGGGCAAAAACATTCAATAAAACTTCTGAATCTGAAGAGGTATTAATATGACGTAAATCTTCACGGAACAACTCTTTGCTCAACGCATCAGCATTGGTTAAGTTGCCGTTATGGGCAAGCGCTATACCATAAGGTGAATTAACATAAAAAGGCTGGGCTAAAGCTGGGCTAGAGCTACCCGCTGTTGGATAACGAACATGGCCAATACCAACCTTACCTTGTAATTGACGCATATGGCGTGTTCTGAACACATCACGCACCAAGCCATTAGCCTTGCGCTGATTCAAAACACCATTTTCCCAGGTAACGATACCTGCTGCGTCTTGTCCTCTATGTTGAAGGACAGTCAGGGCGTCATAGATTTCCTGATTTACATTGTTATTACCAACGATGCCGACAATGCCGCACATGTGTAACCTCTTTATATCGTAGTGCTACTACCTGCTACCAAAGGTAGCAACCAATCCCGTAGCTGAATAGCTGTAGAAACAGTCCATGCTTCTAAGCGTAAAAAATGGGGTATTAAGGTTGATTGCTGCCACCAAATCTCTTGCGATAACGGCAATAATTTCTGTCCAACAATCAGTAGAACTAATACAACTAAAGTGCCTCTTAACGCACCAAATATTGTACCTAAAAGCCTATCTGTTCCGGTTAGACCGGTGAGTCGAATCAACTGTGATAGTAATAAGCTACACAGGCCACCCACCAATAAACACATTACAAACATCAGTACAATTGCCACAACTTTGAGCAATGATGGCGAGGTAATATGCGGTTCCACAAAAGGTTTTAATAATGCAGCTAAGGGATCTGAAAAAACCATTGCAATAATAATGGCAAGCATCCAAATAATCAGCGATAACGCTTCACGAAAGAACCCTCTCTTTAAACTAATTAAAGATGAGATCACGATTATTGCCACTAAAACCCAATCTAGTCCACTCAATGAAAACAACACTTTTAAGAAACGTTCCCTATTCTAACAAAAATTATCGACACTATCATTCCTCAAAACCAGGTTTATACGCAACTAATAAGGTTTTCATGCCGACTTTTTTCTCTACGGATTGCGCTAATTTTTGTGCTCGAGACTTATCCATTTTAGGCCCGATAATAACTCTATAAATACGACCTGAAGACAAATTAAATGCTTTTATATAAGCAATAAATTCATGTTTTAATAAAGTTTGCTGTAATTTTTTAGCGTTGCTCTTTTCTTTAAAGCTAGCAACTTGCAACACCCACGCATCAGGTAAGCCTTTATCATTCAACTGTGTATAGGGCTTAGGCGCTTTTTTCTCCGGTGCTTTCTTAGCGACTTCAACAGGGCCGGCGCTAGGCTTTTGATCTTGCGCTACAGCCGGCACAGTTGCGGTTGTTTTCTCTTCGACTAAAGTTTCAACAGTTTCTTCGACAACAGCGGCTGTTGGAAGTTTCGCTTCAGCAACCTCAAAACGTTCAATTTCTATAGGCTTGGGGACTTTTTTATCCCACTGACTTTGGCGTTTAACATCATGATCTAATAACAATAACCACGCCAAGGTAAAACTAGCAATAATAACCAGAGCACCGATAAGGCGATATTTAATTGACTGTATATCCTTATCTTCTCTCATTATTAATGCCTTTTTGCGTGTTCAAGTTTAGGTAGAATTTCTGCAACAGTGAAGAATGAACCTAAGACCACAATTTGATCCCCGGGTTCACACAATGATTGTGCTCTAGCAAAAGCTTGTCGCATATTTTTACTCACACTAATCATATGAATGCCCTGCTCATGCACAATATTAGCAAGGTCGGTAACCGCTAAAGCTCTTTCATGTTTGAGATCACCTACAAACCAAGCCGCTATATCGTCTTTTAATAAGCCAATAACCTGTGTTACATCCTTATCTTTTAACATCGCAAAAACCGCAATACGCTTTTTACCTTGCGCTAAAGGAAGGTGCAAAGCCAATCGCTGTTTTAATAACGAGACCGCTTGAACATTGTGTGCCACATCAAGAACAATTTCGACCCCCTCTTTTTGGAAGCGTTGGAAGCGCCCCGCTAAACTGAGCGCATGTAAACTGTCCAACACGGGCTGAGTTAAACCTAAGCCAAGCGTTTGCTCAACAAAGTACAAGGCCGCTGCCTGGCTAGATAAAGACAATCCATTATCAGGCAGAGGGCCATAGTCTGTATGAGTATGTTTATTGCTATATTGCCATTGTTGATTTTCATTAGCGCTGGCAGGTAAATATTGATAACAAAAATCATCATTAATGACTGCGCTAGGATGATGATTACAGGCTTCTTGTAAAAACTTAGGCGCTTGCGCTTCAGCACAAATCAAAGGCGTATTTTCACGTAAAATACCACATTTCTCAGCCGCGATAGCCTCCAGGGTATCGCCTAAATAATCACAGTGATCAATGCCAATAGAGGTAATGACCGCATAATCTGGTGGTAAAATATTGACAGCATCTAAACGCCCACCTAATCCTACCTCAAATATGCAATATTCAACGTTTTGCTGCTGAAATAGCACCATGGCAGCTAAAGTCGTATATTCAAAATAACTCAAAGAGGTGTCTTCTAAAGCCGCATAAACTAGCTCAAATGCCTGCATGATTTGCTCATCGCTGGCCATGACACCATTGATGACCATGCGTTCATTGAATGTTAATAAATGGGGAGAGGTATAACTGGCGACCGATTTACCTTGTGCCAGAAGCAGCGTTTGTAAGGTCGTAACAAAGCTGCCTTTACCGTTTGTACCGGCAACAGTAACAACCTTAGAGCTAGCGTGAAATTGCGGGGTTAGCTGCAGGCGTGCAGCAACTTCTGCAACACGCGAGAGCCCCATATCAATTTCTTTGGAATGCTGCTGCTCCAACCACTGTAGCCAGGCAGCAAGCGATTCGTGCTTCATTTACGCTTCCTGTACCACTTTAGAAGCCGCTGGATTATATTTTGATGAAATATGGATTATGGGTTTTAATGCACAGGACTGGCCAAGCCGAGCAAAACCGAATCCGTATTTGCCTTTGGCTATACAAAAAAATCTGGGTATGCCACATGCAGATGCAGATCGAGAGCTCGATTTCAGCCAACGCATTTTGCAACGCTATCAGTGTAGTTGCCAACAGTTAATTGTTAGTTATGCCAAGTCGGCTACTGATAACATGCTCGAACCCAGCCCGCTATTAAATTTCATCAATGCCCAAGTGGTAACGACGCTGCCGCCGATTGAAAGCCCAAGCGCACTTAATATTGAATTTGAAACTTCCCACCTTAACGCTCTGCTGCTGACCCATACTCACATTGATCATATTGGCCGATTACCTTGGTTACTCGCCAGTGGATTTAACCAGCCAATTTATTGCACGCAAGCCACCGCCGAACTCGCCCCTTTAATGATTGAGGATGGGTTAAAACTACAAGGGCTCAGCCATAAACAATCGAAGCTGATACTCAAAAAGATTCATTCGTTGATAGCTCCCAATCCCTATGGGGAGTGGTTTCCAGTTGTCTCTAAACAGCAAAACGACGGAAAGGATCATCATAGGCCAAATACTCTGTATGCTCGCTTTCAACCTGCAGGACATATCTTAGGTTCGGCCTATATCGAGATAAAGTTACCCAACCAAGAGGTGGTGGTCTTTTCTGGCGACTTGGGCCCAAGTAACACTCCACTGCTACCCGATCCAAAATCACCACAACAAGCCGATTACCTATTTATTGAGTCGACTTACGGCACTAGCACGCACGACGATATTGCTTCACGTTCTGAACGCCTCAAAGCAATTATTGACCGTTCGTTACTCGATGGTGGCGTCATCCTGATCCCGGCATTTAGTATCGGCAGAACACAAGAACTGTTGTTTGATATTGAAAACCTGATCTTTGAGCATCAACTCAGCGCCGATATTCCTATCATCCTCGATTCGCCTATGGCAGAGAAAGTAACGCGTTCATACCGACGCTTTAAAGAGTTATGGGGGCAAGAAGCTAAACAGCGCCTTGAAGTGAAACGTCACCCACTCGCTTTTGAGCAATGCATTACCGTTGACGGGCATAGAATGCACAAGAAAATCGTCAATCGTCTTAAGTCGACAGGTGAACCCGCAATTGTGGTCGCAGCTTCTGGAATGTGTCAGGGCGGCAGGATCATGAACTACTTATCGGCTTTGCTTCCAGATAAACGCACCGATTTGATTTTAGCGGGCTATCAAGCACACGGAACGCTCGGGCGCGAGTTGCAGCAAGGCGAAATGCAGGTTTCTATTGATAACAAAGACGTTGAGGTTAATGCTCAAATTCATGGCATGTCTGGCTACTCGGCTCATGCCGATAAAGAGGACCTCAACCGATTTATAGCAGGAATTTCCGTTCCACCAAAAGAGGTGCATTTGATACATGGCGAACCAAATACTCAGTCTGAGTTCGCTCAAGAATTACTTAAACAAGGATTCAAGGTTGTTTGAAACACGCATCAAACTAGCCACTTTCACTCAGTAAACATGAAGGCCAGAATTCTCGAGCCTTCAAATACACAGTTTCTTAGGCCTGCGAGATCACTCGATGCAGGTGATATATTCCAATCAAATCCATCTCACCACTCATATATCAGCCGTTCATGCTAAGCGATTTTCACCGCTGTTTTTCTCGATTTTGTCTCTTCTGCATGGCTCAAATTTCTATTTTTGTATTAATCACTATTTATTCACTCTGCAAAACGCCAATAAGTACACACAGTTGCATATAAAGTTAAATGGAACGATTATCGAATTAGAACTAAGCGTTAACAAACCCCCTCTGTAACTTGCTTTATGTCACAGTAATCCTAATGCGCAGTTAAATAATTTAACACTTGGGTTACAAGTGAAGTATTGTGTTGTTCGAAAAACAATCATAAGTAAAACTAACAGGGAAAATACTCATGCAGTCATTCGTTGATTTTTTGAATGGAATAATCTGGAGTCCAGTACTTATCT
>NZ_CAKZKO010000181.1 GCF_937123705.1 uncultured Paraglaciecola sp.
CGCTTTCCCAAAGCGGGGGCAACTGGGCAGGGCGCGAATTATACAGAAGTTAAGAGAAAACGCGAGGGTAAATTTTGCACTAACGACAAATTAACCAAATATAATTTTATGATCAGCGCTTAGGTACCAATAGCGCCGGATCTAACCTTTGTTTAAACCAATTAATTCGCCAATCAAGGTGCGGGCCGGTTGCCCTTCCTGTGGCTCCAATTTCTGCTACTAAATCACCTTGCTTCACTTTAGTGCCTGCTGCTACGTGGCCTTTACTAAGATGCAAAAAAGTAGAAGACACGCCATGGCCGTGATCGATAATCATAGTGCCTCCAGAATAATACATATCAGGCACAAACAAAGTGACTATGCCATTGGCTGGTGCATGCACAGCTGTACCTGTAGGTGCCGCCACATCTACCCCAAAATGCGGTCGTTTAGGGGTACCATTAAATACTCGCTGGCTGCCATAAACACCACTGATAGGGCCAGCTGCTGGCCAAATAAAGTCGCCATAAAAGTCGCTGCGGTTGTCGTTTAAGGTGCGCGCTTTCGCCACTTGTAGATTATCTTGCCTAATTCTCTCGGTTACTTTTTTAGGGGGGCTGACATACTTACTGGCGACGCCTTCAATTTTTTGAATTTTGTAGCTTCGCGCCTTCAGCTCCATTGGCTTAGAATGTGTAACACCTTGATTATCAACCCACTTGAGTTGTTGGGTTAATCTAGCGTCGCGACCAAACCCAAAAACAAAATAGCCTTCAGCTGAGATTTTCAGTGGCTGTTCATTTAGCCACACCTGAAATCCGACAGGCACTTGCCCGCGCATTAAACTGCCTTGAGTCAGTTCACCTTTAAGTTGCAACTCACTGGCAAATATTGAACAACTCACTATAGACATCAGGGTAAAAACAAACGTTCTAAGCAAAAGCTATGGCTCCTTTACCGACACCTTCAAAGGCCAACACTTTA
Organism: uncultured Paraglaciecola sp.; assembly: GCF_937123705.1. Classification (GTDB taxonomy): domain Bacteria; phylum Pseudomonadota; class Gammaproteobacteria; order Enterobacterales; family Alteromonadaceae; genus Paraglaciecola. The sequence continues at coordinate 964 of NZ_CAKZKO010000181.1, forward strand.
AATGTACTACTGCCGTCCATGCGCTTATGCTCGTCTGCCATATACTGTGCTAAACATTCGACTGTGGTATCGGTATCAATGACTTCAGATTCAGACTTGGGAATAGCCAGTTCAAAACGGCCTTGAGACGACTCATAAGCAAACACATAATGTTGTTTGGCATTTTGGTATAAAGAAGAAAATGCCGTTTCATTAATCTCCACTAAATCCTCGGTAGAGCCTATATAAATATCGCACCAACGCTTGGCCCAGTACTCTTGCCATGTAGTGCTTGCTTGCTGGTTTTCATATACCAGCACTTTAGAACGATGACCGTGGGCAATTCGTTGACAGTTACCATCGTGTTTTTTTAAGCCATGAGTATAGTGATAATAAGGGGTGTTAATCACTTCAGCTCTTAGGTTTAATTCTATTCCTGCGACATTTTCCGGTAAGTGGGTGGCAATCACGTCTTTTAAATAATCACTTACCGATGCCATAGTCACATTCGATGCATACACAAAGGCATAAGCTTCTGCAGGACAGTCTAAATGAATCGATTGATTATCTGGACGCATAAAGTCGACTGTCACACGATCAGATTTTTCATCTCGTTGGATCTGACTATAGCTATGCTCGACAGGCACCAAAAGTTTATGATCAATATACTCATCGATCAGATATTTAAGTTGTTTTTTAACCTTACCAAAGTCCAGCACCATGCTTTCTTCATTTAAGTCACCGCTTAAGATCACATCTACAATCCAGCTTTCTCCTACCATACCGCGTTTTGGGCAAAGGTAAGAAAAATCCATTACGGTTAAATCATTAACGAATAATTGCATAAAAAATGGGTATGTCCTGTTCAGTTACGGCGTTTAAGTTTGGGTATTATGAAAGATAACCAACCAGAAGTCAGCTTTGTGACTTCAAAAGTTGATCTTTTAGATTGGGTGGTATGCCTCTGATCATCAAAGTATCCGACCCTGCATCATAACTGACTCTGTCACCTAAAAGTTTACGTTCGAAACTAAGAGATACACCGCCACCTTGGCCGCTAAACTTAGCTAAGGTTTTTAACACGCCGCGATCTGCTTGAAATTGCTGTTCAACCGGTAACTCGGCATTTTGGTTGAATTCTTCAAAGCTGAGATGATCGCTAGGCAATTTTGCCGCCAATTCTTGGATCTGCACATCCTCACCGAGTTCCAGTTTTTCTTTGTAATAATCTGACACTGATTCCCGCGCTTGGTGTTTTTCTTGGGGAGCTAACTGTTCGGCGGCTAAAAATGCATCCACAGTGGTTAACAACTGTTTATTTTGTTGTTTGACATCTACCAGTTCTTCACAGCCAATAAAGTGCATAAAAAAGTCTGAGACCTTACGCCCCATGCGGCCTTTGATAAAACTAATATAACGCTGTTGTTCTGAAGTGGTTGCCAATTGCGTAAGGTCGATTCTTACCGCCAACTGCATTTTGGCTAAATCTAAGTGATCGCTACTGGTGAGCTCTAAGTCCCCGGTAATTTCAACATGTTGTTTGGTGTTGATAATCGCAATCATCAAATAATCAGTGGCTAAAAACTGATAATGACTAAACACCACAAACCCTGTTTCTAAGGTGCCAGTATCAATCAACGACTTTTTTAATAGCTCACTGGCTTGGATACTAAATTCAACAAAATCTAGTTGCTGTACCTGCATATCTTGCAGCAGAGTTTTAAATGGCACGGCGTGAGGGACAAGTTGCGTGTCTTGCGCCTCTGACTCCTCACGGCTAACGCTGACAATCTCTGCACTTTCAGCAACAAATGCCCCTACACCTTTACCGGGTTTGGTATTAAACGCGTGATTAATTTGCCCTGCCAAATTTTCAATTTCTGGACTCACATCAAAACAACTGGCACGTGGCACTAGGGTTAACTCTTGCTGTTGATTAACAGCCAGTTGGTGTACAACAAAGTGATGGATCAAGGCGCTCACAGTATTTCCTCTACAAAAATCAATTAAATTTACGCTCTAACATGTTGGTTTATTCGCATTTTATCTAGACCATTGATACTATCGTTTCAATATACACTGCTATTATTTTAGAGCTAACGCGACATGCCACAACAATCAAAATACACCGACAGCCAATTTGAAGCCATCATGCAAGATATCTTTATCGCATTAGAGAAAAATCAAGCTAACCGCGATCTTTCGCTTATGGTACTAGGAAATGTCGTCACGAATATTTTTCAGCAACAAGTTCCGGAAAATCTGCGCCAACAAATGGCCGAACAGTTTACACAAGTGCTATTAAAAAGTATCAATGGAAAATAAAAAAAGGCGACTGATGAAATGATCCTATCAGAAACTCCGCGCCGAAAATTAATCACCCTGCTGGTTAACTGGGGACATTGGTTTACGCTTTTAAATATTATTATCGCAATAACAATTGCGGCTATTTACATTCTTAATTCCCCTGCTCCAGGCTCGGTAATGGGTACCCTTTATCTATTTACGAATTGGCTCAGCCATATAGGTTTTTTAACTTTTTTTGGCTTTGTTTTACTCATTTTGCCCCTCTGTTATTTAGTGCCCAGTGCAAAAGTAGTGAAAACATTGAGTTCGGTTATCGCCGCATTAGGTTTGGCCTTATTAGCCTTCGATGCATTACTGTACAACAAGTATGGCGTGCACCTTAGTCTAAATTCAGCACAGCTTATCCGCAGTGAAACGCAAACGGCCATGGCACAATTTGGATGGCAACAATGGGGCTTTTTATTATTACTTTTTATGGTGTGGCTCTCATTTCAACTCATAGTTGCCAATGCGTTATGGCAACGAATTGAAAGATTACACAAACGCAAATTAGGCTTACCCATAAGCGGCTTTTTTATCAGCTGTTTTATAGCAAGCCACGCAATGCATGTCTGGGCTGATGCCAACTTGTACCAACCCATAGTGCAACAAGACAATATGTTTCCCTTGTCTTATCCGGCGACTGCTAAAACCTTGATGGCCAGATACAGCTTGCTGGATATAGAAGATTATCAGCAACGCAAAGCCTTACAATTTAATCACACTATCAAAGGGATCACCTACCCAGCTTCACCCGTTTATTGCTCGGTAGACACCAACAAGAAAGTATTGCTGTTATCGGTGATAACAGGCAATGTCTCCCTGCCTATTAATGGTTTATCTACGTTTGAGTCTCACTATCAACTGCAATCTTCAATAGACAGTGGCATCAACACGATTTTGTATGGGTTGCCTGAGCTATATCACACGGCTTTACAAGACTACGCACCACTTTTAGTTGATTTACCTCGTTCATTTGGATTAAAAGTGTCGGTATATTTCGACAATAACACCAATCGACACTTAGCGGCCTACCAACAAGACTGGCCGCAATTTAAACAACAAGTTATCAAGGCATCGAGTAATTTATCTATTGGTTTTGTTCAATCTGAACATTTGGCTGAACTGCTAACTGAAAGTGTAACGTCACAGTATCAGATTATTGTCACTGACTTAGTTCCATCTGAGGCTGTAAACAGTCCATTACTAACCAACATTAACATTCATAAATCCTTGGCCAGCCTGGAAGATATTGCCCCGACTGCTTTACATCTATTAGGTTGCTCTGCCCCTGCTAAGGCCTATAGCACTGGCAATTCTCTTACTCAAAAAAACAACACCAACTTTCTAGTTAGCACCCAAGGCAGCAAGGTATTGCTACTTAACCAGCAACAACGCATTGAAATTATGAATAATGGCAATGTGCGAATATTTGACTTAAAAACCGGTGACGAAACCTTTGAACAGGCCGACCCTAATGTTCTAAGCCAAGGGATTAAACACCTAAGTCGTTTTTCGGGGAAACGCCCTATTAGGCCTTTGTAATCTACATTTTTGATGGGTTAACCAGAACATTAAGCCTTTTTAGCTAATATATTGATATCAAAATCTGCTGTAAATTGTTGTAAATTGGTTACTAAATTTTGCTTCTTTTCTTGGGTGGCCGACCAGTAATAGGGGGTCATCATCAACAGGTTTTCTGTTTGCTGCATATCAACAAGGTCAAATGTAAAACTTATATTGAGTTGTTGCGTTAACTCAAAACCATCTGGTACAAGGTTTAATGTTTTATGTTCAACTGGCTTATCGTATAGCGCTTGTTTGAATTCATACAAATGATTAGCCGCTGGATTAACTGTTATCCAGATACCTTTAGTTTTTAATACCCGATGCACTTCAAGTTCACTACTAGGTGCAAAAATCTGTAACACAGTATCCTGACTATTGTCTTGCATTGGCAATTGAAAGCTACTGGCCACTGCGAAATGCTGTTGGGGATACTTTTTAGCGGCTTTTTGAATTGCGAATTTAGATATATCTAAGCCACTAAACTCAATTTGACAATCAGCGTGCTGACAGCCCTGACGCACCTGCCCCATATAGTAACCTTCACCGCAGCCTGCGTCGAAAAAACGAACTTCACTTTGTGACGTTAGGGTTGAGATGTGACGATTAAATATATCTGTGATGGCATTAGCTAAAGGCTGATAAAATCCTTGTTCTAAAAACGCCCTACGGCCATTGACCATTTGTTTGTTATCACCCGGCTGCTTACTATTCTTATGCTGTGCCAGTAGCAAATTGACATAGCCTTCTTTTGCCACATCATAGCTATGGCCATTGTTACAAGCCCAGGCTTTATTATTGAGTGACAAAGAGCTTGAGCAAAAAGGGCATTTCCACTTAGACATAGCGTTTAAACAAACCTGAAAATAGGGTAATCCAATGGCAAATAATAACATCTTCATAGACTTATTTGCGCCAATGTTATTAACTAACCAGAAATTAGAATAAGCACCTCCTGTAAGTAGGGCTGGTTTTGCCCCTACCTTGGTTGCCCATCATTTAAATTGAAACATCCGTTCTTAAGGAACTCATAAATGCGCACACTTATACTGCTTGGTTTGTTATTGACTTCTTATGTCGCTCTAGCATCATCAAGTTATTATCGCTACCCAGCTTTGCATAAAGACACTGTGGTTTTTACTGCAGAAGGTGATTTGTGGAAAATCAAACTAGGTGATCAATATGCCCAGCGCCTTACCACTCATCCCGCAGAAGAAACTCAAGCCAGCATCTCCCCCGACGGCAAATGGGTAGCATTTGTTGCTAATTATTCTGGCGCATCTGAAGCCCATGTTATGCCTATTCAAGGAGGGTTAGCCAAGCGTGTTACCTTTGAAAATGTTCGCGTTAAAGTCCAGGGTTGGAGCTCAGATTCACAAGTGTTGTATAGCTACAACGGCCGCGTTGGACCAGCAGGTAATTGGACGCTAAAACAAGTCGATCCTGCTACGCTAATGACCACTACCCTACCTTTAGCGGATGCTGTAGAAGGTAACATAACAGCTGATGGCAACACTTTGTATTTCACTCAATTTGGCATGCAAATTTCTACCGATAATGCGCGCTCATACCAAGGGGGCGCAAAAGGAGAGTTATGGAAATATTCCTTAGGCTCCAATCAAGAAGCAACCCATTTAACGGCTAAACATAAAGGCTCAGCGCGAACCCCTATGGCGACCGATAACCGCCTGTATTTTATCAGCAACCAAAGTGGTAGCGACAATATTTGGTCCATGAAATTTAATGGCCGAGACCAAAAGCAACATACTCAATACAAAGACTGGGAAGTAAGAAGTGCGCGCCTAGATAACGGTAAAATTGTGTACCAATTAGGCGCAGATATTAAAGTTTTTGATATAGCGTCTAAGAAAAGTCAAATAATCGACATTGCACTGACTTCTGACTTTCCTAATTTGCGGGCTCACTGGGTTAACGCCCCTTTAAAATATCTAACATCGGCGAAACAAGCGGGCAATGCCAAAAAAGTCGTATTAACGGCTAGAGGCCGTGTCGCGATTGCTAACACTGATGGTTCAAGATTTGTCGAAGTAGCCACACCTCAGAATTCTCGTACCCGCAACGCCATATTAAGTCATGATGGAAAATCAGTGTATGCGATGAATGACTCAAGCGGTGAATTAGAAATTTGGCAATTTCCTGCTGATGGCTCCAAAGGTGCTGAACAACTCACCTTCGACGCTTCAATTTTTCGCTGGAATTTATACCTGTCACCCGATGGCAAGTCCATCGCACACGATGACAAAAATGGTGATTTGTGGTTGTTAGATATTGCGACTAAAAAACAACAGAAAATCCTCGAAAACGATATGGGTACCTCTCCTTTAGAGTCATTAACTTGGTCAAGCAATAGTCAATTAATTGCAGTCACCCATTCCCATGTTAAATCTGAGCGCAGTCAAATTTTATTAATCGATACCAAAAGTAATCAACAACACATTCTTACCAGCGAAAAGTACGCCTCTTATTCACCCGCATTTTCTAATGATTCACAATGGTTGTATTTTTTATCCGATAGGCATTTTAAAAGCTTTCCAGGTGCGCCTTGGGGCGATAGAAATATGGGCGCAAGTTTTGATAGAAAAACCCAAGTATTCGCAATTGCGTTAAAGGAGGACGCAACTTTTCCTTTCGCCTTGCCAACCGAACTAAGCCTACAAAAGAGCAATGACAACAAAGACATACAGCAAACCAGTAAAGATGACTCTGCTAAACCCAAACCAGATGAGTCAAAAGAATCATCAACTATCAACATTGACTGGAAAAACATAGCCCAAAGATTATGGCAAGTCCCTGTAGCTTCAGGTAATTACTCGAAATTAATGGCCAGTAAAAAGTTTTTATATGTCTTGGATAAAATCAACGAACCAAACAGTAAAGCAGAATTAAAATCCATAAAAATTGCGCCAAAAAGTAAGCCAGAAACCTTCTTAGGTTCGGTTCAATCATTTAGTTTATCTGATGATGGTGAAACCCTGTTTTTACAAAAAACCGGTAACAAAAAAGATATGTTTCTGGTAGCTGCTGGCGCAAAGTTTTCTGCAAAAGCTAAAGATATAAAAGTGAAAACCTCAGACTGGAAGTTGCACATTAATCCTCAACAAGAATGGCAACAGTTATTTCATGATGCCTGGCTAATGCACCGCGATTCGTTATTTGACAAAAATATGCGTGGCCTAGAGTGGTCGGCGCTCAAACAAAAGTATCAACCCTTGTTGGTGCGCTTAACTGATCGTCACGAACTGAACGATATCTTTAAACAAATGATGGGAGAACTAAATACCCTGCATTCACAAGTACGAGGCGGCGATACGCCTAAAGATACCGAAGCGGCTAAACCTGCCTCCCTTGGAGCAGAGTTCTTAGAAACTGAGCAAGGTATCAAAATTGTCAATATCTATAGTAACGATCCTGAATTGGTTAGTCGTCTTTCTCCTCTAGCCAAGCCAGGTGTAAATGCCGAGGTAGGTGACTTTATTAACGCGATTAACGGGCACAAAATCCAAACCATTCCCGACATAGCCAAAGCACTGCAAAACCAAGCCGGTAAGCAAGTATTATTAAGCTTAAAAAGAGCAGATAAATCGATAAATACTGTGGCTAAACCCACATCCACCAGGAGCGACTATTACAATCGCTACTATGATTGGGTCACGCGCAACCAGCAGAAAGTACACAAGTCGGATGACGAGTTAGGTTACCTACATTTACGAGCTATGGGCTCAGAAGACGTAGCCACCTTTGCTAGAGAATTTTATGGACAATATAAAAAGCATGGCCTGATCATCGATGTGAGACGAAATAACGGTGGCAATGTCGATAGCTGGATATTAGAAAAATTACTAAAAAGAGCTTGGTCATTTTGGAAAGTGCGAGACAACATCCCCAATACCAATATGCAACAAACCTTTAGAGGGCATTTGGTTGTGCTCGCCGATCAGTTTACTTATTCTGATGGTGAAACCTTTACCGCGGGCATTAAAGCACTAAAACTTGGAACCGTGATAGGAAAACAAACGGCTGGAGCAGGCGTATGGTTAACGGGTCGGAATAGACAGTCAGATAACGGCATGGCTCGCGTCGCCGAATTTCCTGTGTACTCAATGGATGGACGCTGGATTACAGAAGGCCGTGGGATCTCGCCCGATATTGAAGTCGACAATTTACCCCACGCCACATTTAACGGTGAAGATGCTCAACTGCAAGCAGCGATTAATTTTCTTAAAAAGAAAATTAAGAAAAACCCAGTTAAACCTTTAAAGATTAAGGCTTTTCCTGACGTACATGAGTTTGCGGATGATATTTCAAATTAACGTCTGGCCATGGGTTATCCCATTAGAATTTTGATAAACACCATGGCTTTTTGATCTAACTGATTTTTTGGCTCCTCATTCAGTTTGTTGTTTTTTAATCACAAAAAATAGAATAAATAAGATTACAGCTGCTGCTATTGAAGCAGCGGCCATCCCAGAAGGCTGCTTCATCATTTCAATCGCTCCTTGGCCAAAGAACACCGCCCCCAAGCCTAAAGGAGCAATACCCAAAGTAGAGCCAAGCATAAACTTCCAAAGCTTTATCTGTAACGAGCCTGAAATAATACTGGTTATAGTGAAAGGTGGCGTGGGCGCTAATCGTAATGCAAACACCGCCCATGCTCCTTTTTCATCCATTTTACGCTTGATGGTTTCTAGGTGTTTTTTAATTTTAGGACCAAAAAAATCTGCACCTAACAACCATCCAACCCCATAGCCACTGATGCTTGCTAATGAAAAACCCAAAATACAAATAGCTACACTTAACCAAACGTTAAACACTAAGCTCACCGAAAAGGCGATAAGTGGAATGGGTATCAAAAGTGCCCCTCCAAGTAGAAAAACGCCCAAGAAGATACAGGCAGACAACCAATTGTCAGGAACACTCTTTGCCACTTGGGTAATTTTATCAACCTCTAAATATTCACTAAGTGGCGTTAGGAAGTACAATGCAACTGTCCCAATAACAGCAATCAGAAACATTCCAAGTTTGTACATGTTACTTTTTGTCATTTTTTGCCTCGCTAACTAACCATTTGAAAATTTTTCGATGTGTTTTCATGTAGATTAAATATTCCGGATGCCATTGAACGCCTAGTAATTTGTCCGTCTTTTTTCCTTCAATCACTTGGTTAATTCCAGCTTTTTCTTTAGCAGTGACTTCTAATGTTTGTGCTGGTTTTGCTACTGCCTGAGAATGTATGGCGTTTACTTTTATTGGATCGTCACCAGCAATTTTTGCGATTAGCGAATCATGAGTAGTGTAAAGCACCTTTTTTCGTGGAAATGGAGTACGGATCCTTGCTTTGTGTTTAAGCAGGGGTAAGGTTGACTCATACATTGTGCCACCTAGTTCAGCATTTAATAATTGGTGTCCTCGGCAAATTCCCAAAATAGGGATATCATTTTTAAGAGCATGACGAATGAACTCGATTTCCATAGCATCCCGCTCCTTATCAAATCCGGCTTGACCAAACCGATTAAAAAATTCCATTGGATACAATAACCATTCTTTGAGCCTTAAGCTGAGGGAGCGGGTTACTTTAGATACAGGCTCTTTACAAAAATTTTCAGGATGAATGTCAGAGCCTCCACCTATGATGATCCCATCATAGTCAACAACACCATTAAAGGAATTAGGAGTAATTCGATAAGGCTTTCCTTTAGCCAAACGAATGTTCAATGACGTGAACAACCACGCCATAAAACCTGATTTATTCGGGCCAGTGATAGCAATTCTTGGTTTCTTTTCGCGGTTCAAGTTTTACCTCTATAATATCTTGCCACTAGATTTACGCAGGGCTTATCAAGACAAACGTCATTTTTTAGTGACAGAATTGCAAGTTAAAAGCCAAAGCAGCATAAAAGCTAAAAGATAACTTGAAATAGGAAGTTTATTCGCTTTTAGAAAAACATATGGAGAAGCTCTAAAGCCTTATAAAATGTGTGACTCAAGGATTTTTAGTCATAGTATTTTTAACTATCTAAAGTGACTATTTCGACAAAATAAGACGGCACAAATAAGATAACGTGAGCGAAAAATCAATGTTCAAGATCGAGTTGACTAGGAAGTTATTGCAATATACTGAGTAAAACTTACTGTAACAGGCTGGTTACTGTGCTTATATTAATATAAGTATTTAGTCGAAAACGCCTTTGCGAGGTTAAAACATTTTCGTTCGATAGCCACAGCAGAAAGATCTGCATCAATTAAAAAATCATAATGACGGCGCAAATGGCTAATAAAGCGTAAATCACCTTTTTAAACAAAATTTCATTAATACGATTATGGATCATTTGACCTACCACTATGGCCGCCACTAGCACTGGCACATAATACGCAATGTCTATTAGGTGGTTTTCTAGCACTGCTTTTTGCCATAACACTATGGCATAACACAAATTAAGTCCCCACCAAGTGGCTAATAAAGTGGTTCTAAACTGGCTTTTAGTAAGTGTTGTTCGGCTTAATGAATACACCAAAAGTGGTCCACCTGAGGCAAATAAGCCATGGGTAATACCCGCGATAAAAGTCCAAACACTTTGCCACAACCATCCTTTAGCTGACGGGGTAACATCGCGGTAAAGTTTGTAACTCTCTCGAATGGCGAACCATAATATTAATAACGCGAAGCCCTTTTTTAAGTGGTCATTACTTAAATAATCTAGTAACAAAATGCCTACTAACATGCCGCATAACATCAAAGGCATGATGATTTTTAACAAGGTAGTAAAGTGTATTTGTTTCCACTCTTTGCTAATGGTCACTGAATTTATTAAAACGTTTAAAGCCACCAATATTGGTATCATAGTTTCTATGGGTAACACTAAAGCACCCAGCGCGATTGCGATGAGGTTGCCTCCAAAACCTGTGGCTATTTGGGTAGTAAAACCCACAAAAATAAATAATCCGAACCACATTAATTCTGGACTCAATCTATGTCCCCTGAAAACTTACGCCAGCTGATCCGCTGAAATAACTTAGGCATACAGGTCCATAACCAAAAGCCCAATCTTGATTGAAACTGCGGGGAGTAGAGCCTTTGTTTATTATTTTGTTGCGCTGTAACGATTAATTTTGACATCTGTGCTGGCGTCATTACAGAGCCTACTTTGGACTGAGGTTGTTGAGTGGGTTTGCCATTGGCGCCTAAAGCATTTTGTTCAATGTTGGTGGCCACAAAACTGGGAAAGATCATCAACAAGGTGATTTTGTCATTCAGCAACTCTGGTCGCCATGTTTCAAAGTGTTGATTGAGTGCTGACTTACTGGCGCAATAGGCGGCTCTGCCGGGAACCGGCATAAGTGCTGCCATACTGGCTAAACAGAGAATTTTTCCTTGTGCCTTTTTAAGCTGAGGCAGTAGGCTGCGAGTGATATGTACTGGCACTTGCCAATTTAGTGTCATAACCCTGTCAAACACCTCCAAATCAGTAACAGAGCCTTTGCTTCTATGGGTGATCCCCGCATTGTGTACCAGAATATCTAACGTGCTATGTTGCTCACTAAATGCCTGACAAAAACCACTGAGTTGTTGTGCATCTAATAAATCTACAGTGTAAGTGGAGCACCTTTTGGGAAACTGCTGTGCTCGCTCTGACAGTTTTTGCCCGTCTCGGTCTAATAGATGTACATGGTAGCCAAGTTGCCAATATTGCTGGGCTAGGGCCCACCCTAGACCGTCGGCAGAACCGGTAATCAGTATGTGTTTAATCATGGTTGTCTGCACTGTTGTTTTGTTGACGATGTGACCAAAAATATTCAAAGACTTGCTGCGATGTTTTGGCGGGAATATAACCAAATTCGGTTTTTAATTTGTGATTGTCGAGTACCGGGCGGTATTGCAAAAAAATCACTTGTTCGGGGCGATTACTGGTTAGATTAAGTAAATTGCCCAACCATAAGGCCGCTTTGAGCAAGAGTGCGGGCACTTGTGTGACACCTTTGTTCGTCAATTTTGCCAACTGTTCGACGGTGAGTTTACCGTCTCCCGCTAAATTAAACTGTCCTGCTTTTTGTTGGGTCACACCGTGCACTAAAGCATTCACCACGTCTTTATCCCAAATAAATACAAAAGGCGAGTCTGAATTGCCAACCTTAAGTAGTTTTGGTCGCTCGAATAACGCAGTAATTTTATTGTTAGTGGTTTTACCCAGCACAGTGCATGGCCTTAAGATCAATACTTGAGTGGTATCTTGGCGCTGACTAAAGTCTGCCAATAATGATTCAACTAAACGTTTATGGCGAGAATAAGAAAATTCCTCATTGCCTCTAAGGGGATGATTTTCTGTTAACCATTGGGGGTTGTCGGCATGATAACCATAAGCAGCGCCACTTGAGGTGATAGTGAGATGTTGCACTTGGTTGGCTTCGCATGCTTTGATAACATTTTTTGTACCATTTACATCAATGTCATACTCCAGCGCTTCATTTTGACCGGGTGAGACTATGGAGGCTAAATGCACCACATGAGTGATACTTTTATCAGCCATAAGCTGACTGAGTTTGGTGTCTCGAATATCTAATTCTACAATGTCAAAACTGACGTTATCTTTGGGGACATGTAAGTCGATACCTAGTACACAGCAATCAGCTAGTTGTTGTAATTGTTCTCCTAGTTGTTTACCTATGTATCCAGCGGCTCCTGTAATCAATATGTGTTTCATGGTTATTGTGCTACCACCTTGCTTTTATCTCGCGACCAAAACAACGCCAGAGTAAGGCCGCTGACCAAATGCCATACGCCCCAAAATGCGGTAATGATCATGGCACCGCCCAAAGTTGGCATAAAAGTAAATAACAACACTAGCCCTAAGCCAGAGTTTTGAATACCCACTTCGAAGGTTAACGCCCGTCTGTCGGGCACACTGAGAGTAAATAAACGGGCACTGACATTACCAAGCAATAAGGCGCAACTATTATGTAACACCACTAGCCACAAAAACACCTGCCAATGTTCGGCGAATATATCTAGGTTTTTCACAAAGGCTATCAATACAAAACTGATAAAGACTAACAAGGACAATATACGCATGGAGCGCACTGATTTTTCTACTAGTTTGGGATAATGCTTGCCAATCCACATGCCTAGTAACAAAGGCAAACCCAAGACGGTTAATACCAGTGCAAACACTTCCAAAACATTGATATTAATGGCGGTTAATAATTCATTGGTCGCAGGGTTCATTGCAGCATAAAACGCAAAATTAAACGGTGTCATGACTACAGCTGTCATGCTGGATATGGCTGTCATAGTCACAGACGTCGCCACACTGCCTTTTCCTAAAAAGGTCATCACATTGGAGAATACGCCACCTGGACAGGAAGACACTAAAATCATACCTAAAGCCATACTGGCTGGCACATGCAACAGCATAGTTAAGCCAAAAGTGATGGCTGGTAAAATAATAAATTGGCAAACAAGACCAATTGATGGCGCAACCGGAGCTTTGATAATACGACTAAAATCACTGATTTTTAAGTTTAGCGACACACCAAACATTAGCACTGCAAGGATAATATTTAACACCACTAAACTGGCGGGATCAAAATTGATGCTGATGTTGTCTAACATACTAACTATCCAGCGCTTGTTGGAAACGTGCCGTCAAAGTTCGCATACTTTTTAGGTAACTGTCTTTGTGAACATAATAGGCCATTCTGGCTACTTTTAAGTAGTTCATACCACCGCTGGTATCGTGTTGGGCACTGCTCATTTGCTGTTTAAACCACTGAATAGTCTCTGGTTTATTCGTTTGTTTTAACTTTAATAACATGGCCACCATTTGTGCTTGTTCGGCTCGGCCTTGCCAACCTAAACCAGCCGCTTCCACCATGCCCATCACAAATACGTTTTCTTGTTCAGGGTTAAATACGTTTAGGAACAAATCCGGTGCATCTTGTTGCCAATTGAGTAAAGCCTTGTCGATAAACGGAAAATCAAGTTTGTAACCTGTCGCCATTAAAATCAGATCGTATTCTGCTTCGCTTTTATCTGCAAAAGTGACCTTTTGTCCCGAGCACTTTTGAATATCTTTTTGTGCCTTAATATCACCATGGCCTAAATGATGTAGCACCAGCGAATTAATCACAGGGTGGGATTCATACATTTTGTAGTCAGGCTCAGGTAGTCCGTAATCGCTGGGTTTGCCAACCAGTATTTTGATTAATAATCCTTCGACAAACTGTTTGATTGTCTTTGGTAGTTTAATCTTGCCACCCAGACTGTCTATGGCTTTGCCTAACGCAAATTTGGGTAAAAAGTAATAACCTCTGCGTACACTGATGTCCACAGATTGAGCGTGATGTACGGCGTCTATGGCAATATCACAGGCGCTGTTGCCACAGCCTACAATCAATACGCGTTTGTTTTTGAATATTTGTGGGTGTTTATATTGGTTAGAGTGAAGCAGCTCGCCACTAAAGTCCCCAGGAATTGTGGGTATGTTCGGCTTATGTAAATTGCCATTTGCAAGCAATACACCGGCAAACGTTTTGCTGTGTGATTGCCCATCTTTAGTCCAACTCAGTTGCCACTGCCCATTATCTAGAGGTGTCATTGCGGTGACTTTACAACCAAAACTAAAATATCGTTTTAACTCAAACTCGTGAGCATAATCTTGAAAATATTGGCAAATATCGGAGTGTTTAGGATAAGTCGCTACCTCAGCGGCCATAGGGAATTCTGTAAACTCAGTCATATGTTTAGAAGAAATAAGGTGGGCACTTTCATACATAGTACTGTGTGGATTGGTAATGTCCCACAGCCCACCAATATCTGAATGCAACTCAAAACCTTCAAACACAATGCCGTATTTTTGTAGCTGCCTAGCGGTGGCTAAGCCCATAGGACCTGCACCAATAAGTGCGTAAGTTAATTCAGTCATGGTTTTACTTCTTCAGATTCAAAACTTAAGGTTTATTTTACGTATGGGTTTTTATTGTGCACGGTTTATATCTGGTTATTAGTGATTAATTTGCACCAATTTAATGCAAAAAGTCAATTAGTCCTATTTAAAACCTTTGATTAAACATGCCTAAATGCTGAATATTTTTTTAGACTTAAACGATATAAATTCCTTTTGTATAGGATTAATACTTGTCAGTTAAGGTGGGCAGCTTTTATCATAGCAACCACTTTTAACTCGAGTAATCACAATCAAAATCCCTATGAAATTTAAAACCTTATTATCAAGCATGACTATTTGTTCAACCTTAGTCTTATCTCCAATTACTTTTGTTCAAGCTGATGAAAAAGCGCCTCCCTCTTCAAGCTGGTTAACCCTAAGTGAAAAGGAACTAAAAGAAGTGGAGAGTTATGCCAGCGAATATAAAGATTATATTTATAAGGCACCGACTGAATTAACCTTTGTGGCAGAAACCATCAAGCGCGTCGAGAAAAAAGGCTTTAAAAAATTAACCGAAAATAGTGATTTAAAGCCTGGGGCGCGTTTTTATGATGTAAACCGAGATCGCACTATTTCATTGATAGTTATGGGCAAAAAACCGCTGCAACAAGGCACCCGCATAGTGGGCGCACACATTGACGCGCCACGTCTTGAACTTAAAGGTCGTCCATTATTTGAAAAGCAAAAATTTGCGATGTTTCAAACCTATATTCATGGCGGCATTAAAACTTATCAGTGGGTGAACATTCCATTGGCACTGGTTGGCCGTGTGGATAAAAAAGATGGCAGCACCGTGAATATCTCGGTGGGTTTTGATGCTAGCGATCCTATTTTTATGGTGACCGATCTTGCGCCTCATGTCGACTCACCCAATCGTAAACGCACAAGCCGTGAGGTGATTGGCAAAGAAGAACTTGATGTCATAGTTGCTGCAAAACCAGAACTAGACAAAAAAATCAAAGATCAAGTGAGCGACTATTTAAAGTCTGAATACGATATTTCAGTTGAAGATTTGGTATCTGCAGAACTTGCCTTAGTGCCAGCAACTAAGCCCCGCGACGTGGGATTTGATCGCAGTATGATTGCGGCCTATGGACAGGATGACAAAGCCTCATCTATCGCTGCGGTAAAAGCCATCACCGAACAAAAAATACCAGAATATACTGCGATAGCCTATTTGGTTGATAACGAAGAAGTAGGCAACATCAATAACACCGGAGCCAGTTCGACCTATTTGGTCGATCTAATTAGCGGGTTGCTCTACAACCAAAAAGGTGACAAATATAACGACTACCAATTGCGTAAAGTGCTTCGCAATACAAAAGTGATTTCGGCTGACGTTAATCCTGGCGTCAATCCAACTTGGTCTGGAGTATGGGAATTAGGCAACGCCCCTCGGTTAGGAAATGGCGTTAATCTAAAACTCTATGGTGGTGGCTTTAACGCCAATTCTGAGTACATGGCTTGGACTCGAAATTATTTAGACAACAATAATATCCAATGGCAAACCTCAACCTATAAAGGCAAAGCATCTGGCGGCACTATTGGCAGTGACTTATCCAACGATAATATGGAAGTCATCGACTTTGGTGTGCCTATTTTGTCGATTCATTCACCTTATGCGGTAGGCTCAAAAGTGGATTTATATTCTTTGTATAAGGCCATGGCAGCGTTTTATACCAACCCCAATTAAATAATACCGCTCAAACTAAAAAGCCGTATTGACTCAATACGGCTTTTTTACATTCGATTAAACTTAACCGATTGTTATCAATAGGATTTATACCAATTCCAATAAATAGGTGGGCACTGGTATTAAACCCTAGTGCCACCATCAAGTTCTAAGGTTCTACCCGTAAAGTAATCATTCTCGAAAATAAATTTGGCAGCATGGGCCAGTTCTTCCACCTCAGCCAAGCGCTGCATCGGCACACTTTTAATGAATCTTTCTCGCATTTCAGGACGCATTTGTTGCGCCATAGCCGTTTCGACTAAGCCAGGAGCAATACAACCCGTTCTGATACCAAAACGCGCCAACTCCTTACCCCAAGATACGGTCATAGTTGATACTGCGGCTTTTGAAGCTGAATAATTAGTTTGACCTGCATTACCCGCACGAGATACCGATGAAATATTCACTATCACGCCTTTGCTTTTAGTGGTGACCATTTGTGCTGCGGCTTCACGGCTACATAAAAAGGTACCGGTTACATTCACATCTAACACTGATTGAAACTGTTGCAACGGCATTTTATCCACAACTTGGCCTTCTTTCACTTTTAACAACATGCCATCACGCATAATACCAGCGCTATTGATTAAGCCATTGATTTGACCAAAGTCAGCCGCTATTTTTGCAAACACGGTTTCCACTTGTTGTTCGTCTGTGACATTAACACCATACCCCTTGGCACGAACCCCAAGCTTTTCTATCTCTGTGGCAGCCGCTTCAACCACTTCTGCTTGCATATCAACTAAGGCAATATTCGCGCCTTGCTTGGCAAACTCTTCGGCCATAGCTCTACCCAAACCTTGGGCAGCGCCGGTCACTACTATCACTTGATCCTGTAGATTCATTGTTACTTCTCTTGCTTTGAAAATAAGTTAAAAATACTCGAAAAATCCTGTTGCCCATTACCTTGCATACCATGGATTTTATATAAGTTTTGCGCCAGCGCGCCCATAGGCGTTGAAGATTGGCTTTTCAGACCTGTGTCCATAGCTAAGCCGAGATCTTTGCTCATCAAGTCCACCATAAAGCCGCCTTGGTAATCATTCGAAGAAGGCACATTTGGCATGACGTCAGGGCACGGATTATACAATTCTAAGGTCCAATTTCTACCAGAACTTTGCAACATAATATCCGACATTACTTTAGGATCTAAACCGTTGTCGATAGCCATTTGTAGCGCCTCTGAGGTGCCTAACATCAAAACAGATAACAGCATATTGTTACAGATTTTTGCCACTTGGCCGGCACCGTGGTCGCCAGCATGGAAAATGTTTTTACCCATAGCCTGCAAAATAGGCAGGGCTCTGGCGTATTGCTGTGCGTCACCCCCTACAATAAAAGTTAGGGTGCCTGCCGTTGCGCCGCCTACTCCACCGGATACTGGCGCATCAATAAAGTGGATGTTGTTTTCTGCTAATTGGCTGGCCACGGCTTTTGATGTGGCAGCATCTATGGTGCTCGAATCAATCACTAAGGTGCCTGCTTTTAGCAAGTTAATCAGGCCACTATCACCTGTATACAATGACTCAACGTGTTTTCCTGCAGGCAACATAGAAATAACCACATCAGCACCTTGAATGGCCTCTGCGGCCGAGCTTGCCTGGCTGGCTCCGGCTGCTTCAAGCTTGTCCATAGCGGTTTGTACTAGGTCAAACACTGACACTTGATAGCCCGCTTTTAATAAATTGTGCGCCATAGGAGCGCCCATATTGCCTAACCCAATAAAGGCGATATTAGGATCTTGTTTGCTCATGCTAATTCCTTAATTTTTTAAGCCTAACTGCGCCAATGGATGCGCCTCTTGTGACCAAATAGTGTCAAAAAAATAGTCCACAACTGCCGATGGCACTTGCTCTACAGATTTAAAACGCCAGTTAGGCTGATTATCTTTATCGATCATCAAGGCTCTTACCCCTTCTTGAAATTCACCGTATTCACCACATTGGCAAGACATGCCTAGTTCCATTTGAAAACATTCTGCTAAGGTCATATTTTTACCTCTTTGCAGTTGTTCAAACACTAGATGCGCGGTGATAGGCGAGCCTGCCTGCAAGGTTTTTTGGGCTTTACTGAGCCATTTATCGTCTGCGCTATCAAGCGCTAAGATAAATTTGACGGCCTGACTAACATCAACGTGATGCGCCAATGCCCCGAGTTTATCCTGATAGTTTTTGAGATTACTCTTAGGTAACGCTAGATGAAAATCAGTCTGAACCTCAAGACAAATATCAGATAAAGTTTGCGCAAATTCTGCCACTTGCCAATTCGCCCCAAGTAACTTATCCATAAGCCCTTGTTTTGCCTCTTGAGGCATATAATAGTCTGCCAAATTGCTATATAAAGCGTCGGCAGCATTAATGGAAGCGCCCGTTAGCCCTAAAAATAACCCACAGCCTGGTGGCATGGCATTTAAGAAATAACTACCGCCCACATCGGGATATAAACCTATGCTAATTTCGGGCATGGCAATACGCGAGGTTTCTGTCACTATTCTGTGACTAGCGCCACTCATTAGCCCTAAACCACCGCCCATAATAATACCGTTGCCCCAAACCAATATGGGTTTTTCAAAGCTGTGAATAAGATGGTCTAATCGATATTCTTGCGTAAAAAACTCTTGTAAAGCTAGAACATTTGCAGTGCTTTCATTTTGTTGTTGCGACTGCTGCATCGACCTATACATAGAGACAATGTCACCACCAGCACAAAATGCGCGGTCACCACTGCCATCTAAAAAAACCATCGCCACTTGAGGATCTTGCTGCCATGCTTCTAGTTGCGGTGTTAACAAGTTAATCATCTGCAAATCTAACGCATTTAGGGAAGCCGGTTTAGTTAAGGTGGCAACCGCAATTTTAAACCCACCTGTAGCGGTTAATTCTTTAAAAATAACCGCTGTGTCTACCTCAGACATAATATTCCTTCTTTAAAGATAAGACTGACAACAAAACTTAAAGAATGTCATTAGCGTTTTCTGATAACAAACGTCTACCAATAATCATCCGCATGATTTCGTTAGTCCCTTCCAAAATTTGATGTACCCGCACATCGCGCACATAACGCTCTAATGGATACTCTTTAATATAGCCATAGCCACCATGTATTTGCAGGGCTTGATTGCACACTTCAAAGCCCACATCTGTGGCAAAGCGTTTCGCCATAGCACAATAAGCGCTGCACTCTGAGTCTTGATTATCCAGTTTGAACGCGGCCAATCTCACCATTTGCCTAGCAGCTACCAGCTCGGTGGCCATATCAGCTAATTTAAATTGTAAGGCTTGAAACGCCGCCAAGGGTTTTCCAAATTGGGTACGCTCTTGCATATAGGCCTTGGCGGTATCCAGCGCCATTTGCGCGGTACCTAAAGAGCAAGTAGCAATATTAATGCGACCGCCATCTAAGCCTTTCATGGCAAAGGTAAAACCTTGCCCTTCTTCACCCAATAAACAATCTGCCGATAAACGTACATTATCAAAGGTGATCAGACGAGTGGGTTGAGCGTTCCAGCCCATTTTTTCTTCGGCTTTGCCGTAAATGATGCCGTCTGCATCTGCAGGTACCACAAAGGCAGAGATGCCTTTTGGACCAGCTTCACCGGTGCGCGCCATGACCACTAATACATCAGTTTCACCTGCGCCTGAAATAAACATTTTAGAGCCATTTAGCAGATAATCATTGCCGTCCTTTTTAGCTGAGCTACGCATCGCAGCCGCATCTGAACCTGAACCTGGCTCAGTTAAGCAATAGGAAGCGAGCTTTTCACCTGTGACTAAGCTTGGGCACCACTGATCTTTAGCCGCTCGGGTTCCCCATGTCGCTATCATCCAAGTAGCCATATTATGAATGGTCATCATGGCGGTGGTGGTGGTGCAGCCCATCGACAGTTGCTCAAAAATAATCGAAGAGTCTAAACGGCTTAGCCCTAAGCCCCCTTCACTTTCGGGCGAATATAAACTACAAAAGCCAAGCTCTCCGGCTTTTTTAATCACCTCTTTTGGAAAAATATGCTCTCGATCCCACTTAGCCGCGTGGGGTGCCAGCTCTTGCTCGGCAAACTGTTTGGCGGTTTCGGCAAAAGCTTGTTGATCTTCGGTTAAATCAAAATTCATTATACTTCCTATTTCAACGAGATAGTCATATTCGGACCAGAAGGAATATCATCTTCAAACCAACGGGCAGTCACCGTTTTAGTTTCAGTGTAAAAACGCACTGCCTGTTTGCCATAGGCATGTAAATCGCCATAAAACGAGTTTTTCCATCCGGTAAAAGAGAAAAACGGCAAAGGCACAGGAATTGGCACGTTTATACCCACCTGCCCCACTTCGATTTCATGTTGATATTTACGAGCGGCTGCACCGCTAGCAGTAAAAATAGAGGTACCGTTGCCGTATGGATTACGATTCACTAAGGCGATGGCTTCTTCTAACGTATCCACAGTCATGCAGCACAATACTGGGCCAAAAATTTCTTCTCGGTATATGACCATGTCTTCGTTAACGTCGGTAAAAACGGTAGGGCCTACCCAATTGCCGTTTTGATAACCGTCTTGATCCATCACAAAGTCTGAACCGTCTAATACGCAGTTTGCACCTTCATCTTTTCCTTGCTGAATATAAGACAACACCTTTTGTTTTGCTTGAGGGCTAATTAGTGGCCCAAAACCTGCTGATTCGTCATTCCACAACCCTGGCTTAACGGCTTTTAATAGCTCGGTTAATTCTGGGATCCATTCTTTAGACTCGCCCACAAACACAGCCACTGAAATCGCCATACAGCGCTGACCTGCGGCACCTACCGAAGCCCCCACTAAATTATTGACAACTTGCTGCCGATTAGAATCGGGCATGATCACCGAGTGGTTTTTAGCCCCTGCAAAACATTGAGCCCGTTTCATGTTGTCGGTAGCAGTTTTGTAAATATGCTGCCCTACTGGCACCGAGCCTACAAAAGACACCGCATTAATATCTGGGTGAGTGAGTAAAGTATTAACTTGATCTTTTCCACCATGCACCACATTCAACACACCTTTTGGTGCTCCTGCTTGCACAAATAACTCGGCCAACTTCATAGGAGTCAGAGGATCTTGCTCAGAAGGCTTAAGAATAAAGGTGTTACCACAAGCCACCGCCATAGGGAACATCCACAAGGGGATCATCGCCGGGAAGTTAAAAGGCGTAATACCTAAACACACCCCTAAAGGTTGTACGTAGCTGTAAGTATCTATCCCTCTCGCGACATTTTCTGCAGTTTCACCCATCATCATGGAGGGAATATTAATAGCTTGCTCTACCACTTCTATGCCGCGCCATACATCACCTTTAGCATCGGCAAAGGTTTTACCTGTTTCACTGCTTAACAGGGTAGCGATTTCATCATGATGCTCTTTTAATAATTGCTGATAACGCATCATCACTCGCGCTCGTTCTGAAGCAGGCACTTCTCTCCACTCCTGGAACGCAGCTTTGGCACTGGCTACTGCTAACGATAGCTCAGCGTCGCTATTGCATGTCAATTCTGCAATCACCTCATTATTTGCGGGATTGGTCACTGGTATGTTTGGCAGGGAAGACGAACTGACTAATTCGCCATTGATCATTGAAGGAACAGAATGCATAAATAATCCTAAATAGTATTGATTGAAGGAGGCTAACAAATTTTTACCTTTACGTTAACGTAAAGCAAACAATTTAGTTATTTAGCAACTGTTCTGTTAGCTATACAAGTGCAAATTGTTTGTTTAATCAACACAAAACATAAAGACTCAAAAAATTGATTATTTTTATCCCTTGTGCCTGTTATGCTGGCTTTATGAGTAGCAAATCAATTTCCAAACTATGTCACTTGCTAAAGTCAGTGTAGCCGTTGTAGAAGACAATGGTATGGCGCGAGCCAATATCCGTAACCATCTGTTGGATATGGGCTTTTCGCAAATTAGTTGCTTCAGCAATGGTCGAGATTTAAGAGCCAACATGAGAAGTCTGAGAATAGATCTTCTTCTTATGGACTTTCATCTTGGACAAAATAAAAATGGTGTAGAAGTCGTTCAAGACTTGCAAAAGCAGAAAAAAATTACCCATACGACTTGCGTAATGTTTATAACATCCGACAGGGTTCCTATGGTGATTGGGCAAATCTTTGATATGCATCCAGAAGCATTACTGACTAAACCTTATACGATCCGAAATTTAGCAAAAAATATTTATAGCAGCCTAAATTTGCACAAATATTTGATGCCGATTTACAGAATGATGGATGAAGATAAATATCCACAGGCACTAGAATTACTCGATCATTTATTAGAAGAAGATTCTCAACCCAAGAAACGCAGTGCGCTGATAAAACTGCGCGCCAAATTGTTAATCAAAGTAGGACGTAATTCTGAAGCAGCCGACCTTTATCGTAGCGTCTTAGAACAATCCGACAAAGTAATATGGGCAAAATGGGGCCTAATCCAAAGTCTTTTTCTCGAAGACAAGGTAGAAGAAAGTGAAACCCTACTCCATGATTTAACAAAATCAGCACTGACCAATGACAAAGCTTGTGAATGGCTAGCCCGTATTAGTGTCAATAACAACCAATACAGTAAAGCTGAAAACTATATGCATCAAATCCATGAAGGTCAGCTTTCTATCTCTGCGGCCCGATTAAAGGCGTCTATTTATCAAGCACAAGAGAGAGGAAACGAAGCAATAGCTTTACTTGAAAAGAAGCGTGAATCGAATCGCTCAATTCGCGAACGCTTCGATGAAATATCTCTGGATTTGGCTCGTTGTTATATGTCTGAAGCGGAGCAGAGTACCAAACCTGAACGTACCTCTGACTTACAAGTCGCAAAACACTTGATTGGTGCCGCAGGTAGAAAATTATCCGATCCTAGCTTGACCATCAGAAAAGACTATATGTTTGCCATGGTGGCTTTTATGGAAGGCAACATTAACAAAGCCAATGAGATTTTAGCCCGTCCGGGGATGAGTGAATTAGAAGATGCTGAAATTTCGACTATTACAGATGCAGTTCAGGCATGGCGGAGCTCTGGTGATACCGAAAAAGCCAAAAAGTTCTTGAAGCTCAGCCAAGAAAAGCTTAAAAACATTGAGGATGGTAATGAAAAAACAGTCTCTGGCATATTAGTCGCAAAAGGTGAAGAAGCCATTGGTGAAAGAAGGCCTCAAGCCTTAGAGTTTAATAAAACCGGATTACAAAAATACACTGATAAAGATTTTGTAGGTGCCACTGATGACTTCTATCAAGCCTACTTACTCTTCCCAAGAGAATTAGCCTTTAGCCTTAATTTACTACAAGGCTTGGTGGACGCTGAACTTCTTTCTTTTCACAAAATTAATACCCTAGAATTTTTAGGTGAATTACAAAGTCGTGAACTCAATGAAGGCAATAAAAAACGTTTAGATGAAATTGTTGGACGTATTACCAAGAAAAAACATGTATATTTTATCGCCAGCAATAAGCAGGAAGATAAAAACCAAGATGAAGACGAAACTCAACAGTAGGGCAATGGTAATCTTACAGTGCTAAAGAATATTTTTGCTCCATGGAGCCTAGTTATCTATTTAAGCCTGTTGGCAACCTATACTTTTGCCGAGGATACCAAACCCGCCCCTGTACTATATTTTGATTTAGGCCAAAAAGACGGCTGGGTACCTTTCCGAAAAGCGGCTAGAACTGGCGCATTGAGTGTTCTTAAAGAACTATCTATGGCGCTAGAAGCCCATTCTGGCGTTCAATTTTTAACAGTTAACTTTCCTCAAAAACGAGCAGAAAAGGCACTGTTGGATGGCATCTTAGATTTTGATTTTCTATGTCTTGAATGGCTGCCAGACAATGAACCAGGGGAAGGCTTTGTTGCAACCGACTCATTTTTTGAAATTTCCATGCACTTAGTGACATTAAAACCCAACACCCATTTATTTCCTACCCCTGAATCTATGTTTAATAAGCACGTTGGTACTATAGGTGGCTACTTTTATGTCAACGATGACAAATTTACTCGTGTCGACTTCCTTAACGAAAATTTACAGATGCTAGGTTTAAAGCGAGGTCGTTTCAAGGCAATTATTGCTGAAAAAGAATCTGCTAAATACTGGGCAAAACTCAATAATATCGAAATAGGCTTTGCCGCCCTACTCAGTAAAGGCAAGTTAGTTATGCGACTCAGAAAAGAGCATAGCGCACTGCTACCTACTTTGAATAAAGCGATTAAAGAATTGAAAGACTCAGGGAAGCTACAAGCCATCTTAAATTCACATGGCGTAGAGTCGGAAATATTTTAACTTAACCCGAGTCTGGTCAACGTAAAAACCTAAAGTGTGGCACCAGATTCAACCCGGTGCCAGCCCTTGCAATCAGTCACAATAGCTTAATTGATTAAACTTTTGTTGCTGATAATCGGCATCACCAAAGGTGGTATTGATCATCATTAAACGTTTCACATAATGACCCACATCCAGTTCGTCGGTAAAACCCATGCCGCCGTGTAGCTGGATGGCCTCATCGCCAATCAACTTACCGTTACGACCTATCATCACTTTTAGCGCCGCGATGTTTTTGGCTAAGTCTTCTGCACCACTTTCAGCGGCGCACACAGCGCGATATAAAATGGACTTGGCTTGTTCGCCGGCCATAAACATATCTACCATACGGTGTTGTAAGGCTTGGAAACTACTGATAGCCACACCAAACTGTTGACGTGTTTTACTGTATTCGATGGTCGTGGCAGTCAGTTTTTGCATTATGCCCACAGCTTCTGCACCTAAGGCCATAATAACGTCGGCCACTACGGCTTCTGTCAACTTATAGCCTTGGTCTACTTCACCTAAGACTTGATCAGCTGCCACTTTGACATCAGTCAGTTTGATATTGGCTACCACTTGTCCGTCCATCAATCTGTAGGTGGTGCGCTCAACACCAGCGGCCTCTACATCGATTAAAAACAAAGTAATGCCTGACTCGTCGCACTGCTCACCAGAGGTTCTGGCCGATACAACGACTTTGTTTGCTGCTGCACCATTAGCGACCACGGTTTTTTCGCCGTTAAGTACAAAGCTATCACCATCGCGCTCAGCGCGGGTTTTTACATCAGCTAATTCAAAACGGCTTTGACGCTCAAGATAACCAAAGGCCCCTTGCAAAGAACCATCGATGATTTTTTCGATATAAGCATCTTGTAAGGATTCATTACCACTTTTATTCAGTAAACCACCAAACATTAAAACAGTAGCGATAAAGGGCTCAACCACTAGGCCCTTGCCCATTTCTTCCATCACCGCCATGACATCAGTGGCACCGCCACCAAAACCACCGTGTTTTTCTTCAAAGGGGATAGACAACCAACCTAATTCTGCAAAGGTATTCCAGTTATCTGGATTAAAACCGAGTTCTTTGGCGGCATTTTCGCGGCGACTTTCAAAGTCATACTGGTCTTGCACAAAGCGCGCTACGCTGTCTTTGAGCATGTTTTGTTCTTCTGATAAATTAAAATTCATGATTAAAGCCCCAATACATATTTGGCAGTAATGTTCTTCTGCACTTCGTTTGAACCACCATAGATAGTCGCGGCACGGCCGTACATGTATGCTTTTCTAGCGGCGTGTCCAAAGGCATGACCTATAGTGTCTGCGTTTTCTTCACCGTGAATAACACCGCTGTAATAACCTGCTAAATCCATATACATTTGCTGAATAGCCTGCTGAATTTCGGTGCCTTTGATTTTCAAAAGTGAAGATTCAACGCCCGGGCCTTTACCATCTGCGGTAGAAGCTAATACTCGTAGCTCAGTGTATTCCAGTGCCATCAATTCAATTTCGGTGTTTGATAAGCGGTTTTGGAACTGAATATCTTCACTGAGTGGGCGACCTCCGCTAACTTCTTGAGCAAGCAAGTCGCGCAATTCACGTAAGCGCCTTTTAGAATCAGCAACAGCAGCTATTGAAGTACGTTCGTGGGCTAGCAATGCTTTGGCATAAGTCCAGCCTTTGTCTTGTTCGCCAATGCGATTTACTACTGGCACGCGCACATTATCAAACACCACTTCGTTCAAACTGTGATGGTCGTCGATGGTAGAGATTTTATTAACCGTAATGCCTGGGGTTTTCATATCAATCAATAGGAACGAAATACCATCCTGACGCTTACCCGAATTATCGGTACGCACCAAACAAAAAATCCAATCGGCGTACTGGGCGTAAGTGGTCCAAATTTTTGCACCGTTAACGATGTAATCATCACCGTCTAGTTCTGCTTTGGTTTTTAATGCCGCTAAGTCTGAACCGGCACCGGGCTCTGAATAACCCTGACACCACCAATCTTCACTTTTAAGAATGCGCGGTAAAAATTTTTGTTTCTGTTCGTCACTGCCAAAACCATAAATGACTGGGGCCACCATTTTTACCCCAAATGGCACCACGTCAGGTGCACCAGCTAATGAACGTTCGGTTTCAAAGATAAAGTTTTCTGTTACCGACCAATCGGTACCGCCGTATTCAACTGGCCAACCGGGCGCCAGCCAACCCTTAGCATTTAATTTATTCTGCCATTCAATTTGCGCGGCTTTATATCCTTCGCCGCCATCGTTTACTCGCGCAGCTAACTCTTCTGTCCAATTCTCTGATAAAAATGTACGAACTTGGTCGCGAAAGGCCAGTTCATCAGCCGAAAATGTAATATCCACGTTTTGTTTCCTCTTTATTTATTCGTCTTAAGACTAATCCTAAGCAGGCCAATACTGTACGCCTGTTCCATTTCATTGTATTTAGGTTAAAATGCCACATAATACGGCAAAAGTGCTAAATCAACATTTTGAGGGCAAAAAGTGGCCGAACCTAAATGGCGAGTAGCATTACTGATTTATAACGGCGCTTGGGCGTCTACTATTTATGGCTCGTTGGAGTTATTTCACAGCGCCAACCTAAGACAAGCTCAAGACCAACAGTTTCATTGCGATTTGGTCAGTGCCGATGCAAAGCCGGTACAGCTATACGGCGGTCATTCAATTACTGGAGATGCCGAGATTAGCGAGCAATCATATGATTTGATTATGCTAGCCCATTACTGGGGAGATTTTGAACAAGTTAAACAACAATATCCTCAGATTCCCCCTTGGTTGGCACAACAACACGCCAAAGGCGCACGTATTGCTGGCATCAACAGCGGAATATTTTGGGCAGCAGAAGCTGGGGTATTAAATGGCGGAAGAGCCACCACCTATTGGCGGCATTTACGGGAGTTTGAACAGCGCTACCCTGAGGTGCAATGGCAAGCGAACCAAGCCAATGTTGAACATCAAGGTATTTACAGCTCTAACGGCCAAAATGCTTCCATGGATTTAAGTTTGCATCTACTGACAACCTTTTGTAGTGCTTCTTTAGCTACAGAGTTGAGCAGAGATATTCGCTTTGATAGTCACCGAATTTCTGACTTAAACCTGATCAATATTGCCGGTTTTCGGCAGCACCGAGATTTAGGCATTCACCGCGCCCAAGATTGGCTAGACGAATATTATTCTGACAGTGTGGAATTTCAGCAACTGGCTAATCAAATAGGCATGAGTAAACGCACTTTCATTCGCCGTTTTCAAAAAGCCACAGGGGAATTACCGTCGCGTTACCTGCAACGACTACGGGTAGAAGCGGCTAAGCATTATTTAGGGAATACCGAGGACAGTATCAAAACCATTGGTATGAGTGTGGGATATCGAGATATCAGTTCTTTTTCGAAAGTATTTAAGGCATTGACTGACGTCACGCCACGCGCATTTAGAGCGCGACTAAGACCTTCAAGAATACTTTAAAACCCGGCTAAAAATCCGTTCGATATCTTTTAGGTTTCGACAAGTTTCGACACTGCCACACCAAGGTGAATATTCAGACATGATGGAGTCACCTGTATCCCATAAACTTTGTCGTTCTGGATTTAACCACAACACTCTTTTGCTCTTTCGGTAGACTTTTTCCCAAATATCGACGCGGCCATCGCCGTTATTATTGCGCGCATCGCCTAATAAAATAACTGTGGTGCGTTTATCGATATTCGCCAAAGCTTGTGACTGCAAGCCTTCAAAGGCTTTGCCATAGTCTGTAGGCATACCTGCCCAGCGCTGCATTATTTCGTCTAACGCTATTTCCATACTTTGTTGTTTGAATAATTCCGACACATCAATCATTTGTGATGCAAACACAAAGGAACTGACTTTTGGTAACACATCTTGCAACGAATACAAAAATAACAACAAAAACCTTGCCACTCGGCTCACCGAACCACTCACATCACAAATGGCGAGTACTTTGGGGCGTTCAACACGTGTTGCCTTCCAGCGCGTATGAAATAGCGCACCATCAAAAGCAGCATTGGCCGCAATAGTTTTGCGCACATCAAGTTGCCCTCGTTTACGGGTTAAACGGCGGCGGCCATGCTGTGAGGCCAGCTTGCGGGCAGCGCGCTGTACTAAGCGCTGCATCAACTTGTAGTCGCGAGCTTCGAGTTGCCCTAATTTTATCTGTTGCAGGTGTTCGACGCGATATTTTTGACCTTTGTTGCGAGCAAAGATCATATATTGCTGCTCAACATAATCTTTGACCTGTTCTTGTAATTGCGCTCTAGCTTGAGTTAATCGCTTTTTTAAGTGTTTTTGTGCGAGATCAGCAGGTTCAGTACGTATCTCGGCACTTAGCTCAGCGTCACCTAAGCGTTGCATGATTTTGTACGCAAAGTAATTTTTTTGGGTAAATAATACTATAGAAGATAACTTTTCAGCACTGGCGGCTTGCACAATATCCAAACTCATGTCGGCACCTTGACCTAGTGCCTTTCCTAGCGTGGAGCTGGCATCGCCTGACGCATTTTCTGAATTGAGTGAAGGCTCGGCTTCTGAGCTTTTGGCATTTGACTGATTGGCTGCTGCGGACTGTGATTGGCTTATTTCATTGGGATTAGAGGATGACTCAGAGTTATTTTCTTGCTCTTCATTAAGGGTTTCAGAATTGCCAAAATACAAGTCAAACAACTCTTCATAAGTATCTGTATCAGCTTGGCGTTTGACTAAAGTTAAGGCCAATACTGTTTTGGATCTTTCACGTTGTGATAACCCTGTTAATTTAATGGCATTCAGGGCATCTAATGACTCAGCAGGAGAAATAGGTAAACCGGCTTCTCGTAACGCTCCAATAAAATCACCAACAAAACGCACCTAACTTAAGCCCTTCAATAAGGCATTAATTTCTGGCTCGACCAATTCGATATCATCTTGAAACTTCAATAATAAATTTAAGGTGTCTTTCACCCAAACCGGATCCAACTCTTCGACATTTAACAACAACAACGCCCTTGCCCAATCAATGGTTTCACTAACAGCTGGAGACTTTTTAAGCGGCATATCTCTTAATTTGCCGATCATGGCGACTATTTGTTCTCGCAATAATTCATCCAAGCCTTGTACTTGCGTGGCTAAAATACGGCTTTCTAATTTCGCATCTGGGAATGGAATATACAAATGTAAACAGCGACGTTTTAGGGCGTCGCCCAGCTCTCGAGTATTGTTACTGGTTAACATTACAATGGGCGTCGATTTAGCTTTTACTGTGCCAATTTCAGGGATAGACACTTGATAGTCAGATAACAGCTCCAGTAAAAAGGCCTCAAACTCTTGATCGGCCTTGTCGATTTCATCCACCAGCAACACTGCGCCATCTTCACTTTGTAGGGCTTGTAATAAAGGTCTAGGCTCTAAAAATTCCTGAGAATAAAATATATCGCCAAAATCATGTAAACGAGCCACCGATTCATCTAAACCTCGGGCTCCTTTAAGTACATCGCCAAGTTGTTCTTTTAACACTTGGGTATACAGCAGTTGTTTACCGTATTTCCATTCGTACAAAGCCTTTGACTCATCTAAGCCTTCATAACACTGCATACGAATTAAAGGGGCGTTAAGATAAGCCGCAGTTACCTTGGCAAGTTCGGTTTTACCGACTCCAGGTGGGCCTTCAATCAAAATCGGTTTTTGCAATTGGCAAGCCAAATAAATAGCCGTAGCCACGGCGTTACTGCAAATATAGCCTAGGTCTTCATAGGCTTTTTGAATAATCTCAGGGGAAGCAATTTTTTCTTGGTGTTTTATGATCACAACTGTCTAATGCTTAAAGTGAATATCCGTCATTATTCGCTTAAGGCACGACTAATTGCAATCCTTTCGAAATGAAAAAATCCAATTGCACACAACTCTGGGTTAGAACCAAAAAACGTAATAAATAATGTTAAGGCGCTAATCGGGTGCGTTAACAAATAACAATACCAAACCGCTGGTTGCAGCGTAGATAAACGCGCCGTTAAATGAAGCAGCGCCTGCTGCCGTTTGCCACATTTGGAATAGGGCGCCGCCTAATACGATAAAACCACCAAACCAAACAACCAGTGCCGTTCCTGCCCCTAAGATTGCAAATTTTTTCGCGGCATTAAAATCCTGACTGCTGCCATGGCGTGCTTGCCACAGATCCCACGCACCTTTTAGTGACAGTGCGGCCACTAAAAACTCCCCCATCAAAATAATAAGTAAGGCTATCGTTATCAATAAAGAATGACTTACAACAGGAAAGATATGATTGGCATAAACAGTATGTCCGTCCATGCCTAATACGTAAGTCACCGCCCCTAATGCAGCGTCATAATTTGCCAAATTCCCCGCTACGTAAAGTGCTCCCTGTAACCCAACAAAAATAACCAATATGACTTTTAACAAGCGAATTGCCATGAAATTCTCCCTAAATAACCCGAACTCGGGATAAGAAACGCCTGTAAGTAGCGCTATTTTTGCCCCTATCTTCGTTGTTCATCATGAGTGTA
>NZ_CAKZKO010000182.1 GCF_937123705.1 uncultured Paraglaciecola sp.
AGCACAAATTAGAAAAATTATCCCAGATGCTAAATATAAAGAAATCATCGTAACTCGTTTTGCTAACCGCTTGATGGAAGATGGTAAAAAAGCTGTAGTTGAAAAAGCTATTTATAAGGCTTTTGATAATATAGAAAAAAAGCTAAAAAGAAGTCCAATTGAGATCTTTAAAGAGGCCCTTAATAATGTAACTCCTAGAATCGAAGTTAGATCTAGAAGAATCGGTGGAGCCACTTACCAAGTTCCAGTTGAGGTTCCTGCTAGAAGAGGCTCTGCACTTGCTCTTAAATGGTTAAAAACTGGTATTTCTAAGATTGGTGGCCGTAGTTTGGCTAAGAAAGTTGAAAACGCTATCCTTGAAGCTCTTGAAAATAAAGGTTGGGCAGTTAAAAAACGCGAAGAAGTCTTTAAAATGGCTGAAGCTAATAAAGCTTTTGCTCACTTGGCTCGTTACTAGAAAAATAACTAATAAATATAATAAATATGAAAAAATAGAAATTGATCTTAATAATATTACCGAAGAATTTATTTCTAAAGGTTGGTTAAAAAAGAATTTTCAGATAGTTTTAGATCATATAGATACCTCAGAAGTAAATGGTAAACCTTACCTACCTATATTTTTAAGAGAAACTGCCTCTAAAATGTATTATCGTAAAAAACCAAAAACCTTAAAAGAAGTACAAAACGGTACTAAAATGACTGGCTTTGATGGTTATATTGATGACAGTGGAGTTTCTTTTATTTTGGATAAAATTTATCAAGACATTGACATCTATGACAATAATATTGATTTATTATCTAATCAATTTACAAGTCCAATATCCCCTTTAGGTCCAACCATTTATAAATACTTTATAATTGATACTGTTGATATCAACGGACAAGAATGTGTTAATCTAGCGTTTACACCAAGAAATAAAGCTGATTTTGCTTTTGTAGGAAATATGTACATTTTAAACGATTCTGTGTCGTATGCTGTTACAAAAGTATCTATGAATGTTGCTAAAGATATTAACTTAAATTTTGTAAAGGATTTACAATTGGACCAAGAATTTACACAGTATCATGATAGTATTTGGATGCTTTCAAAAGATAAATTAATTATTGATTACAATCTTACCAGAAAAGGAAGAGGTATGTTTGGTAAAAAAACCATTCATTATGATGAATTTGTTTTTAATAAACCTGCTGATAAAAAAATCTACAATAGGGTTGAAAAAATAATCTTAGAGGAGGATTTAAAAGAGAAAACGGATTCATTTTGGGTTGAAGCTAGACCTGATACCTTAACGGAACAAGAAGCTGGTGTTTATTTTATGATAGATAGTATTCAAAGAATACCGACATTTAAGAGGTTTGTGAGTGTTGCTTCGCTTTTAATTTCAGGATGGAAAACCGTTGGACCTGTTGAATTTGGTCCTCTCCCTGCTGTATTTAGTTTTAATGATGTAGAGGGTTTTCGTTTAAGAATGGGATTTAGAACTGTGCCTGCTTTTAACAAGAAAAATATGTTTGAAACTTATGGTGCTTATGGGTTTAATGATAAGGAATGGAAATACTTATTTGCATTTACTCACTCTTTTAATAAGAACTTTTTGACAAATCCACAAAACAGAATCTTATTTTCTTACCAACATGAAACTATTTTTCCTGGGCAAGATTTACAGTTTTTAAATGATGACAACTTCCTATTATCTTTTAAACGAGGGCAGTCTGATCAGATGATATTTTTTGACTCGTATAAGGTAGATTATAATAAAGAGTATCACAGTGGAATTGCATTTAATATTATTGCAGAAAACAAAAAGCAAGCACCTCTTGGTAGATTAAAGTTTGAAACAAATGATATTGGTCAAACACAAATAAGCTCAATAAATACTGACGCATTTGATATTAATTTAAGATTTGCACCAAACGAGCAATTTTATCAAGGAAAAAACTTTAGACTACCTATTCCAAATAAGTACCCGATTTTTAAATTAAACTATCGACAAGGAGTTAAAGGAGTTATTAATGGTGAATACCAATTTTCTAGAGTTGCAGGACAAGTATTTAAACGTTTTTACTTAGCTCAATTAGGTTTTACTGATATGGATGACGCTAATTTGATTAGTTTTGTGGGCTTAGGAGTGCTAAAGGGACTTTCTTTAATTAACTCATTTAATTCACGTTTCGCTTCTTGATTATGTCCAGCGTCTTGGTAGCTCCAAATCGTTGTTGGAACTCGTCCATCCTTGACTTCACTCAAAAAACTTTTGTATGCAGGGACATCATTTAAGCCGTTCTTTCCCCACCAAACTCTATCATCAGTCTGTTTTTGCTCATGAACTTCACGTGAGTAACGCCAAACACGACTTTCAAGTGGAAGAATAACCTTACCATCAGGTCTTGTTATAGGGTAAAAAAGGTTAGGTCTTTCTGATTTGGATTTATTGCAAGTTGAATCGGTTGATTTCCAAGAACCTCTTGGATCTTTATCAGGGTTTTTATACGCAGCATTTTGTTTTTCTGTTCTAGGTAATGGAATTGGTCTCCAGGTACTTTTGCTTTTTGCATATAAAAGTATATGGTCATGCATATCACTAAGGTAAGTCGCATCATTTTGAGGAGAATACTTTTTCTGCCAAACAATGTTTGACACAAAATTCGCTTCACCAAAGATTTCATCACAAATAAGCTTAAGTTGACTTACTTCGTTATCGTCTATTGAAATGAAAATTGCACCGTCTTCTTTTAAGAGTTCTTTCGCTATATAAAGGCGAGGATACATAAACGTTAACCAAGCACTGTGACTGCTAGAACCTTTGTCTGTAAACTCTAAAATTCGTTCTGCTTCTTCAAGATCAACCCCTGCTAGTTCAGAAAGTTGTTCTTTAGTAAATTTTCGGTCATCGTGGTAAACAAAATCGCCTGATCCAGTGTTGTAAGGAGGGTCGATATAGATCATCTTGACCTTCTCACTGTATGCGTTAACCATGTGTTTCAATACTTCAAGGTTATCGCCTTTTATAAGCAGGTTTTTACTGTCTTTGTTCTGTTCTAACTGGTTATGTGCAACGTCTTCATTGATCAATGTTTTAGGAGGGAGGTTAGTCAATAGTCGAGCATAAGACTTACCAAGCCAATTTAACGTGTATGATTCTTTTGAAAGTTCAACTTCATTTGCATTAACAACTTCAAGCATCTTCTCTTGGATGAAGTTTCCTGACTTATCAAAGCATTGAGGGAAATGTTTTTTCAGGACTGCAAGCTGTTTGCTATTCACTGTCTCGATGTTCGAATAAAGTGTTTCTTCTTTGATTGTCATTTTGTGTATCCGAATTTGTTTTCTTGATTTAGATAATACTGATTTTATTCTGCGTCAGTTTTTTCAGTAATTTTGATTGATGCTTCAGTTAGACCTATACGCAACAACTCAGCTAAAGCCCCGTCTAAACTTTTGAAAATACGCGGCTCATAAGGCTGTCTAGAGCTACTTAACACCAATGGTTCACCATTCCATTCAGAACCATCGAAAATGACTGTGTATGCGCTTTTCATACCTGAAATTTGTGCGTGGTCGATAATCCCACTTTTGACTCTCTCTTTAGCCATAGAGCTAAGTATGCAGTTGCCACTGTTTATACCTGAAATCATGATAATCACCCACTATCCGTTTTTGTCACAATATCAAATATCGTTCCGAAGGTGGAGTTTTGTTATCAAAAATTAGATGTGTGGATAGTTATTCACTTTTATCAGTCTAGAAAGGCTTCAAAAAGTACAATGAGGGTGAGATGTGAAGCCGATAATGGGGCAAAAAATGTGCTGACTCTTAATTTAACCCGTACATTCACCAAAAGCGACAAAAATGATAATTTCTTTAGATTGATATAAATCATGCCATGCCGGAGGAAGTACTGGTAACACATTTAATGTAGCCCTTGTTAGCTTTTTAAAGTCAACCTGTACAGTTTTCACCTGGATCGATGAGCTCGTAATTTGAACATTATTTATCATATGCACACTCTAGTTTTGAGGTTGTATGTACCGTTCAAACACAGTTACTAAAACTCTGTTACCTTTATCATCAATTACAACTAGATATGTAAAAGTTGAAGTTGGGTGCGACCATGCTTCTACATTATCTGAACGTCCATACCTTCTTTCTTTATGCGCTAGTATTTTAGCATCTAAAGGTTGAATGCGAAGTTCTGGGTGCATTAGCCTTTTAGTTAATGATGCCCAGGGTTTTTTTGGGCAGCCAGAAGAAATTCGCTCTTCATATTGCTCTACAGCATGTTGCGTTACCCTTACGGCACCCATAGCAGGTGTGATTATTTCAGCATATTCTTGAGTGCGAATATCTTTGCCTTCGTCTATTAATAAAGGTAAAAAATCTTCTTTATTTGCCATAAACTCAAGCTTTTGACTTACTTCGATGGTTACTCCTTTCATTCTACTAAGCAAAAAACTTGAATATTGCACTGCAAATTTTTTGGTTGATTTACCAAGGGCTAGCTTTTTAATTGCACCTTTTGATACTATCAGTTTGTATCCCCCCCCGCTGCCGGGGGCCCTGTCAAAAATCTTCTTATCAAAAAGCAGAAATTGTATTGCTATTAACTCCCCGATAAGAGCAGAGTCTTCAGAGGGTGAGCGCAAATTGATATTGATAATACCTTTGTTTTTAGTGCCTACACGCCAATAAACACGAGCTTTTGAGTCTGTAATTCGCTCTGATACTGTTGTTAAAGTCATCATAGTTATTCTCCTTTTGTTTGTAGGTTATTGCAGCGGCTTTCCGCCTGGATACCCTTTAATGTGAATACAGGTTATCACACTTTAAAATAATGCAAGCTCACTTGGGTGTTATTTCCTTCTAGTGTACCAATCTCTGCTCTTTACCCCTCTTCGCTGACCATTTTCACAATAAACCCCCATACTTCCTGATAACCAAGAGCGATGTAATTTTGTTTTGGCAAATAAACACCTTAAAGTACGTGGTAAAGAGTGTTTTTTGTAGCCAAAAAGATAGAACTCACGATATATATAACTCACCATGTAATCCCAGTTTTTACTAATCATATTAATCATTCCCATTAGTTCGCTATTTATCAACAACCAAATTTAGTTGCGATGAAATGTAGCCCTGCAATAAAGTTTCATACTGAATTGGGCTGTATGATCTGTGTTTTGGTTTGTAAATTTGAAGCTGGGAAATAAAGATTCATACTGGATTTAGGTAGCAGCTTATATTCGTACTTATATTGCTTAGGATGATACTTTATTGTTCGGGGTGAAACTCTATTGTTCACCCACAATCTATCACACAACGCAAAGACAGCACATCATTTTTGTTTGCTAGCCTTTGTGATCAACTGAAACTCCATACCAGAACGTTTAATGTTACGGGTTCTATAGCGCGTTGGATACTTATCAAAAAAGTCAGACAACTTTTTTAAACCGTAATTTCTAGTGTCAAAATCTGGCTTCAATCTCTTCAAATACTTACCAATTTCAGCTAGTTTTGCCCACCCCGATTCATCTCTATAATTTTGCCAAGCTTGATGCATTAATCGCCATAATTCGCGATCAGCGTCTTGGTTAGAGCTTGATTGTGCCTCTTCAAGAACAACATAAGCATTTAAGTTTTCGATAGCTACAAAGTCGTCACAAGCGTTTTTAAATGAAGTAGGAGTCATTGCTTTTCCAACACCGATGACGTGTATCTCCGATTCTCTTAGCCTTGTGGCAAGGCTTGTAAAGTCACTATCACTGGAAATCAAAGCAAAAGCATCAAACCTTTGGCTGTATAAGAGATCCATTGCGTCAATAATCATTAACGAGTCTGTCGAGTTTTTTCCAGATGTGTAGGCGAACTGCTGTTTTGCTTGAATTGCTAGCTCATTCAGAGGCTGCTTCCAGTTTTTCAGTTGTTCAGCAGAAAAATCACCGTAAGCACGTTTAACGATGATCTGCCCAAAACTAGATAGCTCTTCAATAATCAGGTTTAGCTTTGAGTGTGGAGTGTTTTCTGAATCAATTAGTACAGCGATTTTTCTGTTGCCCATAATCCGTGCTTGGTCATCTTTATGTGGTTAGTTGCATTATATAGGCATTAGTAAGAATTGTTCAAATGAGAGTACTCAGCAATGTTATGAGTAACAACTCTAAGTAGAAAAGGGGCAGAACTTTCTTAGAGCCATAAGATCCGTAATCAAAAAAGGCAGCGTACCGATTGGAGAACGCCGCCTTATAGTATGACACTTTAATACTTAGTATGAATCTCTATTACTTGGTAACTTTATTCTACTCACACATGAAAGCCTTACTTAACAAACCTAATAATTGAAGTGTAATTATTTGATAAAAAATAGTGAAATAAAAAGCACCCGAGGGTGCTTTCTAATGGGTAATACCTTGTTAGTTTAAAATATTACTTTCTGATTTCAATATGTCTATCGGTTGTACTGCTTCATAAGAAATAATTTCTACTTCAAAAATATGTGTTTCAATATCTTTCACTGTTGCATCTTCACCGAGCCAATTACTAACTTGCTCAAATGTTAAGCTGCTTCTATGTTCATCATTTATAGCTGTTACAAGCTTTTCAATAGCTTGATTGCGATCTAATCGTTTATTGGTTTCCATAATATGCTCCTGATTACAAAGGAAAGCTCCCCATAGGCGCTTGCCCTTTGGGTTTTATAATGTTCCGTTAAATATAGATCCAACTGGCTTTTGGATATTAGTAATATAAGACCTAACACGAACCTGAGGACTCTCAAGTAAATGCAAAGCCCCAAGCTCTTTAAGTCGCTTGGTAAGTGCGTATTTCGTATTTTCCCGTACTAATATCGTTTTATTTTGTATTAATTCAATAAAATTAATCTTATCCATTGTTTACTCCTAAAGATAATAAGAGCTACAACCCAGGTAGAGTGGTTTGCAGCCCTTTAGTTTTTGTTACTAAGAGAAAGATTTGATTTCTTCACTTAGGTATTGAATTTGTTTCGTATTTTGATCGATTAACAAGCTGATTTCATGCTGATAATCATCTGAAACATTTTTAGTTTCCAATGCTGAGATAAGTTTAGAATTACATTCTTCCAAGAATGTTTTCATTTTTTTACTTAGCGCTAGATCTTGCTTTTGTCTTAAGTTCATCATATTTATTCCACTATAAAGTTAAACGCAATGGCGCTTCATCGGAAGGCCAACTCATTTGAGTTGATAACTTCGATAAACCGGTTATCAGCATAAAAACCAACACTAAAATCTTTCGGTTTTAGTGATATGTAATAAATAATCGAACTCTTATCAAAAGCTTCAATATGCCTTGCCAGATGTTTTAGGGTAAGGTCATCCTCAGCCATCTCTTCGTCTGACATACAACAAAGCAGTATTGAACTCTCAATGAATATTTCTTCCCCACTTATAAAGGCCATCTCAGGTCGCGTAACAAGGGGGGCGTCACCAAAACAGCAAATCTGGCTTTCAACAATTTCAGATAGCATTTCAGCTGTCATTGGTGCTTTTATATTTTCAATTAACATGGGTTCTTCCTCTGTGTAAATCAGGAGAAATTAACTACTAGGTGTGCAGTTAATTTCCCCCAAAAATCATTATGTGAATTACTGAGATCAATTTGAAACATTTCAAACATGACCACCAGCGGTTCTTCTTGAGATAAAATTTCTCAGATACGATGAGCTAGGAAAAGCATATTTGCCTTGGCTCATTAACACATCATTCCAATCCACACCTTTTTCTTGCTCAGGTATGGGCTGTTTAGGTACAAGAATAAACACTTGTATGCCTTCTTGTTCAAGCCGAGCTTTTAGAACATCTGCAGACTTTTGGCCTGTTAGCGTTCTATCTTTATCTGCCCAAATCAAGACGGTATGAACCCCTTCAGGAGCTTCAAATGCTTCTAACAATGTTGCGTTGACTGTTGCCCACACAGGTATGTTAGAACCACGATATGCTGCCAGAGCAGTTTCAACACCTTCGGCTACACCAAGGATACCTTCACCTGGGTGACCCAGTTGAATTGACGCGCCAGTAACAGTAAAGTCTTCTGGAATAGGCATCATTTTCTTTGGTGATGGTACGTTTGCTTTCATACCGGTTGCTGTTAAGTAAATGCGATGCAAAGTGATTAACTTGCCTTTTTTGTCGCGGATAGCACATACAATTGAGGGAAATTTACCAACCTCATTGCCATCTTCGTCATAATAAGAAAGCGCCGGGTGAAACCGAACACAATCACTTTTTTCTACTTCTTCCCACCGAAATAACAATTCACGGCTCTGAAAGTAAGCTCGCATTGGTTCAACCATTTGGCTAGAAATAGGAATGCATTCTTCACTCCATATCTTTGCAATTTTACCTTCGAGTTTTGCGCTATACGCTTTTTGGCGTTCAGCGTTTGCCTCCATATCTTTCTGCAATTTAGTTAGCCAGGCTTCTGTATTTGCGCTTTTTAGCGTAGACACATTGCTTGGCTTTACACCAGCTTGCGTGGGTGGCTTTGGAGCCGTTCCAGGCTGGTTAGTTGATGCAGCTTTATCGCTTTTATCACTAACTTTTTGCTGTTGTTTTTTCTCTTCCCATGTTAACTCTGGTTCAACTGAAAGGAAGTTACCAATTGCTTCAAGGGTTTCTTTGAAACTCCAGTTATTAAGCCACATAAGTAGCTCAAATCCATCGTGACGAGGCCCGCATGTATTGCATACGCCCCCACCTGTTTCTAAGAAATCTTTTTTAAATAATCGGAACCCATCTTTGCCACCGTGTACAGGACAGCCTACATGACGCCCTAGCTTTTTAAGTGCATCAGTTGCGTGCGGTGCAAGTGCTGACACAATGAAAATCCAATTGCCGTTTGCGGCAAAACGTACTTTTTCTGCTTTATAATAAGACATTGTTCTCACCTTTATTATGAGCCTCGAACATCGAGGCTTCCTTAAACCCCTCTGAAGGGGCTTAAGGAAACCCCGACATTGAGATATTTAAAAGGGAGTTATCCCAACAGGGATAGGCTCCCCGTTGGGATTATTCATTTAGAGTGGAGTGCTGAAAACTTCCGCATTTTCAAATGCAAAAGCTATAGCAACATCTCCGTTTTGAGTTGTTATGACTACTTCTTCAGGGTTCAGTGAACCATTGAAGCACTCCATTGGGTAAAACAATCGTGTTTTCTTCCAGTTTTTGCTATCAGTTAAAGATATTTTTAGCTGTTTTGCGCAAACTTTCAGAAATACATTCAAGTTTTCGTAACCAGGCTTGGTTATTTTATTTAGTAGCTTTTCACTAATAAGGACGCTGTAGTTAAAGCCAGCTTCCTTTGCTAATTCATTTATCGATATCAACTTTTTAGGGGTGATTGTTAATTGATTTATGCTCATTGAGGTGTACTCCATTATATAGGTACACCTCCTAACGGGGTGTACCGTTAGGTAAGGTTAAATAATTTGGAATATAGAATAGCTCTATATAACTAATTTATATGCTGTTTGTTTGAAGAGGCCAGTTACCTCATTTTTACTCTCATCATGAGAGAAAAAGCTTATTACCATTATTTCCGGAATCTCAGAATAGTGGTAATCAGCCTTGATAGGGAGAGAGGGGTTACCCCCTCTCTTTGTGCTTACGCTACAATTTTGGCATGCTTCTTAATGCGCTCTCTTGCATCAAAAATAGCCTGATGGATTAGTTCTTTACGAAAGCCTCCATAACTTTTGTCTCCAGTCTTGATGATCACCCCATATACAGTGTGGACACCAAGAGTTGAAGAAGTTTTTTTATCTATTACTTCAGCCGCAAATCCAGTCATACGACTCTTTCCATTATGAAAGTTCTCTAGGTCAATATGGCTTAATTTTTCACAAAAAACATCAATGTCATAATGTTCTATGGCAGCCACTTCTGAAAACTTAACTATGTAGTTAGCAGTAGTTCGCTCTTCTAATGTTATATTTTCAGATGATACAGCTCTAAATAACCTCTTTGCTTCATGAGTGAGCTGCTTGGATACTTTAATCGCATCTTCTTTTATCATTTTACAAACTTTAACCCAGGCTAAGATTAACTCATCCCCTAGGCCATTCATTATTACTTCGCCTTGCTCATATAAGAAAGTAAACAATTCAAAGTTTTCATTAAAGCTCATAACTTCACTGAAAGACGTGTTTTGCAATACGCCTTTACTGACTATTGTAAATGCGTTCAAATCAACTCCCTCTGCAATTAGCAGGAGAGCTTCTAGGCACTCCACCTCGACAAGTGAATTTTCGCAATTTAACAGAAGGCGCTCCAATATAACCAAAGCGTTTTCAAAGGATAAATTTCCAGTAAAAACAACTCCATTATTTTGACCTTCCTCTAAATTAAATTTCACCTCCATATTTTCAGGGTAATTTAATTCTACTAAGCGATCTTTGAGGTAGCTAGCAATTGTGTATTTCATGCTAGCTCCTAGCTTAAGTTTATTTTTTTAAAATCAACTTCTGACTCATCGCCATAAGTGTAAAACACAGCGCCATCGTTGTTTACAGAAACAAAAATGGAACAAAGAAGCCCAGTTTTTTGGCTCGCGTAAGAGATGCTGATATGCATTCCACGATACTGGCTTCTGAGTGCGCTTTCGATTTCTTCAACAGAGTCAAATGACTGTACTTCTGCGAAGTTTTTTATTTTAAATTTATTAGACATGGTATCTCCAAGAATAAATTTGAGATACGTAACCCAGCTGGATTGCGTATCTCAGTTAGGTTAATATTTTTACTGTTTAAGGCCAGTTACCGCTCATAGTCAAATACTGACTGTATAGAAACAGAATATAGTCAAAAACATTTAGTCACAAAGCTCTATCCGCCCTTTTGGGGTGTATAAAGAAAAGTTTCACATGTGAAACTTATTCTACAAGTGTAATAACCCTACACTCGCCGGTTTGCCCTGTTAATACGCACTCGCCCAGCTCTGTTCTTGCTCTGGATATAAGCAGAAGATCAAGCGGGACTGGTTGCCCAAGTGCTATTAATTTATTTATATTTGCTTCATTCTCATCATTAGTCTCATATGAAAAATATAGGCTTTGCCCAAACTCGTATAGATGGCCGAATTTATCATCCAGAAATTTTTCAACTTCTGCTTGTGAAACGCTGAGTAAAAACAAAATTTCATCACCAAAATCCATGTGTCCTCCAATTAAAGTTGGCCCTTTTAATGTATAAGAGGCTAACTTCATCATGTTTAATTAAAAAGTAGTGGAACAATTCCTGTCATGAGCCCCATCACGCCAAGCACAGCACCAGCCACACCTAACTTAATTGATAGTTGAACATTTTGATCAGGGTGGTGCCAAAACCAGCCCCAAATCTCCCAAGGTTTTGCTCTACGTACTTCTAAATTTACACATTGCTCATAGCTAACATTTAACGCATCAACTGCATCATAATCTAATCCTATGGCATTTTTGCAAATCCTTAAACCAGAATGACCCATAGCGTATCTAAGGACTTTACAGCCATTATTATTGTTAATTATTACTAACGGTTCTCTTCTAAAAAAACGACTTTTGTCTTTCCTAGTTGAATCCATATTGTAATTATTAAGCCTAACAATGCAGTGCTGAAGGCCGCTATCCTCTGAAGGTAAACGGATTACGTTTTCAATTTTCATAAATACCTCTATGATTCTGAAGCACCAACCTTTCGGTGGTGCTTCAGTGGTTTTTTAACAGTAGAGTTCAAGCGTTCTTACATGCTCAGGACTTACTTCAATACAACTACTTACAGAGTAATGAAACTCCCATGCTAGGTCAGCGATACCGCCATGAGCCCATTCTGAGTTTTCACCAATAGTACCGTGACACTCATCAAGTAATGCTTTGCGTTCAGCTTCTTCTACTGAAAGCGCTTTAATTAATTTTTGAGTTGATTTGGCATATTCGCCAGCTTGTATATTCAGTTTAACTATGAATGTTTTCATAATGAGTTCCTTTAGTTGTTTAAAGGCACATCATCCCCTTTTGGGGCTGATGGCCCCTTGAGGGTTTTAAATTGCTGTTTGTTTATAGAAGCCAGTTACCTCATTTTCACCCGTTATTGGGTAAAACCTTTTCTCAAAGCTGGATTTGTTAAAGCATCTTTGACAAAAGGTTGAAATGCAGGAGGCGCAATTAAGCGCGCCTCCTGGTTATTTTTCAATTAAAAATAATATTCATAGATAAATGGTTCATCCTTATTCATCTTCAGAAGAATAGGGAATGTTAGGCCAGTAAAAAACAAAACCAAAACCCATATTATCTTTTTTAGGCTGTCCAAATTCTTTGTACACCTTACCTACTTGCATCACAACTTCGCTAATATCATGACCAGCCGGCGT
This sequence comes from uncultured Paraglaciecola sp., assembly GCF_937123705.1. GTDB lineage: Bacteria > Pseudomonadota > Gammaproteobacteria > Enterobacterales > Alteromonadaceae > Paraglaciecola. Next base: position 12,373 of record NZ_CAKZKO010000182.1, read on the forward strand.
TGATATGCTTAAGCAGGTTTGCCCATACATAAAGCGCCCTGAATAGCTTGATACTCGATACAAGTCCCTTTCGCGATCACTATTAAGTTCTTTAGCTGCTTTGCGTAGAACACCCGCAAAAATTTTAGCTTTGTCACTCATCGGGATTTCACCGAGACTTTGTATCGCTAGCACAGATTCAACATTTCCATCACCTATAGCTTTTTTGGCTAAGGTAACTTTCTGTTGTATCAACTCTTCAGAAAACGGTTTCCAAATTTCTTCAGCGTCTTTTTTAATGCTTTGTATAGCTTCTTCCCAGCTCCAAAAATCAACACCTTCTCTAAAAGAGCAATGATCTGGTTCTTTTTCTTTAGCTACACACTCAAGTATAAGCTCATAACCCTCATACCACTTACCATGAAATGCTGGAGTGAACTCTAGGACAGCTGCTGATGCAATGCCCAATGCTTGTTGTTTTATAGATTTCATATTGTTGCTACCTTCTAAAATTAGATTTTAGAGCGCAGCAACCCCGCTAGGGCTAACTGCGCCCTATGAGGGATTATTTAGTTTTATACGACTTTTTGAGCGAGGTTTTCTACTTTTGATTTGACAAGATAAGTCATCTCTTCCATAGCGTTATCGCCACCTATATAGCCCCATACGTCTTCAGAATCATCAAAAGCCCATTTAGGGTTGTCTTGTGTACCTACATTATTGAAAGTAGCAATAACAACACCAAAAACAGACCCTTGAAGCCATTGGTTGTACGTTTCCAAAGTGCACTCAGCTAACTCAGTAGCAGCTCTTTGGCGGCCAATTAACAGCCTTTTTTCTGTACTTAATTTTCGTCTTAAAGGCTTGTGCTTGTTTACTACCTGCATCATCCATTCAAACGCATCTGACCAGCTATTAAACTTTCTGTTTTCATTAGTAGCAAAATCGCTATCAAATTCAACATAGTATAATATTCGGCCACCGTTCTTAGACCAAGCACCATTATCCTTGATCTGCCCAAAGGAATAACACGCAGCGCGCCTTTCTATTTCTTCTTTCGCTACTTCATCAGGAACCCAGCAACCAATACCATTAGCTGTATCCCAACGATCTTGAATACCAGCACCTGATATTGACCAGCATTGTCCTCCATGCTCATAGCAATCAAGCATAACAGCACATTGCTCGCCAATAAGTCCTTCACTCCGTAGGCTTGACCACAATTCAACTTTCACTTCGTGAGTAAAATCAAAGTCATCAATAGAGCAAACATCTTCTCTCCATAGTTTTGCAGCTCGGCGTTTATAGTAAGCCTCACTGTAAGTAGGGCGAGCCCCTGGAGTTTGTTCAGCCCAAATCTGAAACTCAAGAGAGTTTTGAGCTTTTTGTAGCCAAAGACTTCTTAATCGTTCCTCATAATCTTCGATTAGACTTAAGTCCGGTAGCCATTCATGATTTAGCGCAAGTGAATCTTGCATCTCCTCATGAGTAGTCGAGTTTCGGTGTGCGGAGTAAATTAACCCACTGCCTTCACTAAACGGGGATTCGCAGTGATGATCATCACTTAAATAACCCACAATTAGCTCGTTTCCTACAATGTGTATGTTCTCTTTGTAGTATTCTGAAAGTTCAGTGGTTTTGAACGGTAAATCAAGCTCGTTTAAACGAACTTCTTTAACATTCGCATTATTAACTTTGTTCTGATTGTACATAATTGCTTTCCTGTATTATGGGTGTGCTATCCCTCCCAACAGGGGAAATAGCACTGTATGATTATTACTCTTTAGGGTAATCCCTTAAGGGTTATTACTTTTAGTGTTCAACCTGTTTAAAGTAAAGAGCGTTTGCTCTCTAAGCGTTTCTGGGTTGTAACCTAACTCTGAACAACAAACGACAAACGAAAATGGATCTATATTATTGGACATTAACCAAACCATCGATTCATCTTTAGTTGCTACGCCTGCTCTGCCATCAGCTAGAGATCTTAGGGTGTTACATAGTAAGCCTTCTCTAAGGACTGTAATAGCTGACTCACCCCATTCAACCTTTGGTTTGAATGGGATTATTTGTGCTGTCTTTACTGGCTCGTAAGGGCCAAATATATCCAGTTCAAGTTGAACCTCTTGATTATCAAGATGCTCATATAAGTTAATATTTAGTGCTTTCATGAGCTTACCTTTTAAACTTAAGGGCTCAAAACCCAGAAAGGGTTAAGAGCCTTTCTGGGAGCAAATTTCATATTAGTACTTAGAATTTTTGACTTTCAATTTGGTTTTCTAACCAGGATTTCAATGAGATAAGCTCTTTGAGATATTCTGGCTCGCATTCCTTTTGAGCATCAATTGATACCGCTTGCAACATACTCTCCGCTTCGGAAAGTGTTTCAATATTGCCACCGGGAAACTTTACGTGTTGTGTACTCATAATTACTCCTATTGAAGAAATTTACCGCCCTAGTAGGGAGTAAGTTCCTATGTTAAAAACGCTTAAAAGCGCGTTAAGTTAATCTTGGTTTAAAATGACAACTTCAGTTTTTGCGCTAGCGCAACAAACTAAAACCTCACCCTCGCCAAGAAATGCTAACGGTTTCTCGTGATAAATTACTTCACCACTTAATAACCGTTTTTTACAAATCCCACAAAAACCACTGCGACAGTGTGTTTCTACAGGAATATGTTTATTTTCCATTTGTACCAATAACGTATCGTTGCTGGCTGGAAGTGTTATCTCCATTAGACCCCTCCTAATTGAAGAGAAAGCCTAATGGCCTTGCCTATATAATCAGCCATCAAGCGGTTGCCGGTTGTACTGAAATAAGCTTGCCATTCTGTCCAGTTACCTATATCTGATATTGATTTAGGTGTCTCGAACATTCCCCAAATCCTTAGATCACAACCTTTCTCAAGAACGTTATTAACTTTGTACGTTAAGCACTTTCTTGATGGCTCTAAGCTCAGGTTTGAAGGTGGCTTCATAATTAAATTTTCAGCTTCCTCAAAACTAATCTTCTCTACAAGCCCTGTTTTGGTATCTATTAGAAATGGAACTACTTTTTGACCATGGCTACCCCATAGCCAATGCGTGAGATATCCAGGGTCAACTCCTAGTTGACTTGGAATAAGTACTGTACCGTGCGTTCTTAATAACCAAATAAGATTTTCATCTTTGTATTTAGTTAATAATTTAAAGTCAGTGTACAAATCACTTTGGTAATTCACAGGTAATTCGAGGTCAGCAGCTATGTCTTGCATAGAACGTGCTATTTTTTTGATATGATTATTCATGGTGCTATTCCTAAACTGTAATTTAAGGACGCACCAACCCCTAAGGGTGATACGCCCCTAGGGTGGATTTATATGCTGTTTGTTTGAAGAGGCCAGTTACCTCATTTTTACTCTCATCATGAGAGAAAAATCTTTTTTCCGCGCTATGCTGTTTAAAAACATATCCCGGAAAATGGATTATGGTTAATATTAAATAAATTTTAGGGTCAGGACTAATCTACTTTTGTCCTTTTTGGGTGTATATAGTACGATTTGCACATATAGAAATTAAATACCCTCAAAAAGAGGGTATTTAATATTTTTCATTTCTTGTTATGCGGCTGGTGAAATCAAAGACTTCTCCATTAGCTTAAACAAAGTTTTCTTCAGATCGTTTACATCATTAATAAGTATATTGTTTGAAAAAAATCGATTAATGAAAGGTACATTAATACCAATCCCAATCATTTCAACACCACTACTCTCGCAAAGATCAATTACGTTTTTACATGATTTTTCGTTGTTAGGCGCACCATCAGTAATAACTATAATCATTTTTCGCTCTTCACGAACCTTACTTAACTCAAAAGCTGCATACCAGATAGCCTCTGCCATTGGCGTGCTTCCTTTTGGCCCAAGCATAAACTTACCCGCTTGATTAACAACGTTCTCACCATGCTTTACCACACTGTACACAGGCTCTCTGTTACCGCCCATGAAGTATGTTACAGCAGGATTAACCCCCTGAATTGGCTCTAACGCTAACGCTAGCGAAAGAGCAGACTCTCTAGCTACCTCATACATATACTTTGATGAACCCGTACTTTGGATGTTCATGGATGAACTCATATCGACTAATATATGCACAGCCGTGTTAGGGCGTTGCTTATCTGCCGGTGTGCGAAACACACGAGTATCACCATTCATAACTCGATAAAGGCTATTTGTATCTAAACGCTTTCCTGAACGTTTGTTTCTACTCCCAGTTCTTTGGCTTGCTTGAACTAAACCGTAGAGCTGATTACGTATTTTAGCAGATGAGCTTTTTACCGAAGTAAGCAACTCTTTCCCATTATCTTTAGGTGCGGGAACTGCCGTTCTTACCGAAGTATAACTATCCTCCCCATTCACTACCGCAAACTGTTCAAAGTCTGATTTTAATGACTTATGTGCATCTTTCAGCATATCGTCATCGCCGGCGCTCAATGTTTTGGTAATTACATCACGTAGCTTTTGTTGATCACTTTGGCTTTGGTTGTCACCTTGGCTTTGGTTATCACCTTGGCTTTGGTTATCACCTTGGCTTTGGTTATCACTTTGGCTTTGGTTATCACCTTGGCTTTGGTTATCACCTTGGCTTTGGTTATCACCTTGGCTTTGGTTATCACCTTGGCTTTGGTTATCACTTTGGCTTTGGTTATCACTTTGGCTTTGGTTATCACCTTGGCTTTGGTTATCACTTTGGCTTTGTTGCTCTTTATTTTCCTCATCTTTCAGCATTGCAATAATTTCATCTGCCAATACTGAAATCTCATGTGTTGATTGAGTATTCATAACTTTACGTAGTAAAGCATTAAGACGAACCACAACACCTTTCGGAAAAACATTTTCAAGTGCTGCCCTAGCTGTATCTAAATATGAATTTAGAACATCCTGACCAACTACTTGTGACTGTAACCAATACAGGCTAAAGGCTAGCAGTATTTGTGCGGGATGCTCATTATCTGAAACATGCTCATAATGACCAGCTTGGGCCATATATCGAGCAACCTCATTTAATGTCTGGGCAGTTCCCGGGTATATTTTTATCATTTCTCTTTCAATTCGACAGTCCTCTAGTATGTTAACTAAAGTGGAATGTAATCCAGGACGTCTTGATGTGTTGAAATCAGTAAATCTAACATGTGCAGCTTCATGAGCTAAATACCCCCAAACAGCATCCATATATGGATAACCCTCTGGAATGCTAGGCAAGTTAATTGACTTACCATCTGTACTAGCGGTATCGCCACCTATGCTAATTTTTACACCGAACTTTTCACCGTATGCAGCTGCTACGATTGGTAGTGCGCTATAAATTGTTTTACGTTTAGACATTGTATTCTCCTAGTTGGATGGCAAAGATGAAAGCCACCTATAAAGGTGGCTACATCTTTGAAGTTTATTTACTTGATTAAAAAAACGCGTCTTCGTCTTCGTCTTCAAAGTCAGGCATAACGACCTCTTTTTCACTCATTTCATCGGCATATACCGCTTCATGTGCGTACTCAGGATCTTTCTCTATTTCATAATCATTCACCTGCTCAGTTTCATGATTATTATTTGGGAGAGCACCACTTTCGTCCGAGGTGCTTTTCTCTGCAAATTGCTCAAAAAACTTATCTATATCAGCATCTAAGCTTTCAATGACAAGTTCGTTTTCATCTTTAGTTGAAGATAATAACGCTATATCTTCATTGTTAACTTTATCCAAGTTGGCCTCTTTACTCTCTTCTGTCGTTAGTGATTCATATAAAGGTTCGTTACTGCCTTCATTGGTTGAGTCATTAACTTTCTTGACTTCCGTATCAGCGCCAGATATTACACTGGGGGTTACTGAATCAGTCATGCCAGCCAAAGTTACAGCACCGTTAGCATATTCTTCAATACGCTGGCGATTACTCATAATAAGTACTGCTGCAACAACTTGATAAAAGAAAGCACCTTGAACAACTCGGCCTTGTGAGTGTTGCTCATATCCTCGCAAAGTTTCATCTAATAGATCAACTAACGGGGTTAATGAGCCATTTAAAAATGACAGGCCATCAACTTTGTCGCGAATCTTTTTCAGAGTAATGCGGGTTGCAACATTACATGTTACTCGGCCAGATAAATTTTTAGAGTAAAATTTATCTGCTTCATCAGTAACTTCATCCAAAAGATCTCGGCCAAGACTTTCAATTTTTCTGTCGAGGTTTTTTGCTGTTGGATCGTCATCATTTATTGGTTGGATCATGAAAACTTGATATTCAAATCCTATTCGTTTTTCTACTACAGATCTCGGTAACGCACCTGCACGAATAGCCATTTCATATTCTGGGTTTTCTGAAATCCATTCATTCACTGCAGCGTTATAACCGCTGAGGAAAGATTGTTTTAACGCTTCAAACTCGTGGTTTATTTCATTAAGTTTGAAACATATTTCATCTGATTTGCTAGCTGGCACAGCAAAACCATTCATAAATGGCATACCGTAAGCTAGTAATAATCGGCGTGTTTCTGTTTTCAAGCGATTAAAGCCTTTAAGCTTTGCTGGATCACAGATTTTTTTCGAGCCTAATTGGGCTACTTTTTCTGGAGGAATTTCCCCACCTTCACCAAGCTTAAAATCAGCTGCAGCAAGTCGGGTTTGTCCACTCCAAATGTCGAAATCTACGTGAATCACACAAAGATTTTCGAGGTGTTTAACTGTTTTACTCATGATGCTCTCCTAAATGGATATAGGGGCGCACCAGATCCCCTGCGGGCTCGATGCGTCCCGTTGGGATGGTTGTTAATGTTTATATACTGTTTATTTATAGAAGCCAGTTACCTCATTTTCACCCATAAGTGGGTAAAACTTGTTCTAAAATAACTTATTCAAATCATGAATAGGCCATAAGGTTTTGTATTGTAAATCTTACTTCTTATGTTAAGTGTAAGCTAAGCTGTTTCCGCCCATTTCGGGAGTAAACTTATTTATTTCGGCTATTCCTCCTTTCCCATGCAGACTAAATTTGTTCATCATGGGAAAGGGAGCGTATGCCCCCAAACTAATTTTATTAACTATTTGATGCCTTCTAGGCTTAAAGTTGCTTCATCGACCAGTTGCTGATTGACAATTGTAGTGCCAACCCAGCCGATACAAGCTTCACCCGCCATTTCCATATTTGAGTTCCCGGATATGTCGGGCTCAACTAAGATAACCTTGACTGGTATTTTAGAAGAGGCTAAAACATCAAATTGACCATTTTCATTTTGCTTCACAATAATAGTGTTCATTAAATTACCTCATTGTATTATTTAAACAAAGGGTAACTCCCCTCCGGGTGTTACCCTTTGGGTTAATGTAAGTTTTTTATAAACTAGGTAAGCCTTTTAAAAATAAAATGACTCTGCTTTTTCACTCATGTTTTGAAGAGGTGCAAGTACCGCCTCATCGACTACATAGCGTGGATTAATAGACTCACTTACCGTTACTCGGCAACGCTCATCAGATTTTCCTCTATATGTCTCGATATCATCAGGTTTGATATTAGATGCTTTTTCTTCAAGTAATTTTTTGTAGTTTACACGGCCACTAACTTTATACCTTGTAACCATTAAACCACCGTAGTCAGCTTGTAGGTATCCTCCCATTAGTGACTTCATATCTTTGAGTAACGGTTTCTGTTTCTCACTGAGTTCACTCAATCGCTTTTTCAACTCTTGGGCTTCAGCTTCATAGATTCGATACTCTTCAGCTGCACTAATCCAGCGCTCGGCTTCTTTATGTTTAGGGATATACAAATCACGTTCAGGGTCTTTTTCAGGCTCTTGACGTTTTTGCACTTGCTCCCAAAACTTTTCAGCTTCCACCAGCAGTTGCTTGTGCATAACATCATCGCGATTAATAACAAAATCACGAATTTCACCGTTATACCAAAATACTAACCAACCACTCTTTGCGCCGGTTACAAGTAATTGGTGCTGAACTTGAACATAATAAAGTTTATAGGGATCGCTATTTGCACCGTTTGCACAAACATCATTCCATACGCTTTCACTTGGGCATTTTAACTCTACCGGTTGATTCTTACTATTAAGTCCATCTAACGAAGCTCTTAGTAGTGAGTTTTTAACGGATTGAACACATGCAGGTAAAAGTAAGTCGTTATATTTAGCTTCAAAAGCCTGGCGAGCTTTATCTTCATTTACAACCCCTTTGCGTACTAGTGGGTTTAAACTAAGATCAACTTCTTTAGCATAGCCAGTTTTTTCGGCCCAAAGACGCCATTTAGTTTTGTAGGGTGAGCGATTAATTAAGATAATAGCATCAGTAGCAGTTAATCCACCTTTTCGCCACTCTAACCAATCATCATCTCGTTGAGATAAATTTACGATTTTCATACTGCTCTCCTTTAATTAAAGAGAGATCCCCCCTTTCGGGAGGAAGCTCCCGAGGGGGGTTAAGCGTTTTCCTCAGCAAAAAAATTATCTTCTTCGGGGGAAAACTCTTGTTCTTGGGGTTGGTGAATGTTTTCATCTTGATTTGAAGTTTCAATAACTTCATCCTCGACCTCTACATCACTTGCTCCAATGACTTCCATTTCTCTGTTTTGCAGATATTTGGTTGCATACTCTAGCTCAGCACCATGAAAGCGCTCTTCGCTATATTGGTAGGCTGCACTCCAAGCATTTTGCTTTTCTGCGCGTTCCGCCAATTGTTTTAAAAGTGGATTCAATTGCTTGAACTCTACTTGCATTGCATTTGATGAATTGCTGCCTTCCTCAATTGTAGCCTGAGGTTGGGTAAGCACTACATCTCCCATATCTTTTATGCGCTCAGCTTCGTCTTGGTCGTAGATACCTCCAAAACCAAAAGCGATACGTGAACACTGAATTATACCCTTATGACGAAGCTGTCGCTTCGTATGTGTCTGCCATGGGCCATCTACTACATAAGACCCATTACGACCATTTCCTTTAAATGGAGCTCGATAAACTTCATCTAGGTACTCTCTGATTTTTATTGGCCGTGCTCTATCTTTACGATAAATAATAGCATCTATCCATTCAGGGCAATCTACTTTGGCACCATCCATTCTGACCATTTTGTCTGAATACACAAACTCAATACCGTCATATTCTGGGTGATCATTGATTATACGACTCCAACCATCAACACCCACAACAGGGATAATGCCATTTTGTTTATCGGGAAAAGCATAAATTTCACGAGTAAAAGGGTTTAGGTTATATTGCTCAGCAACAATCAACAAAGTCATCATCTGCTCGTTGGTTGGCGCGCTCCCATCCTTTTGTTTGAATGCAGTAGCTTTTAATGTATCAAAAAACTTCGTGCTATCCACACCGTATCGAGTTGCAATACGAGTAACTAAAGATTTATTGTCTTGCATGGTATTTCTCCTAGTTCTTTCATAGAACAGATTGAATTAGGGCACCATTCCCCTAACGGGAATAACGCCCCGTTAGGGTTAAAATTAAACTTTAAATCAAGCCGCGTTCAGCAAAAGATACCGTTGACTCAGTACCAACTATAATGTGGTCTAAAACCTCCACATCTATGAACTTGAGTGCATTAATAATCTTTGTAGTTATGGCTTTATCGCTTGTTGATGGTTCAGCTAAACCACTTGGGTGGTTATGACAGAGAATCAACTTACTGCTATTTTTATTCATTACCGATTTAATTATTTCACGAGGGTAAACGCTCGCTGAAGAAATTGTTCCGGTAAATAACGTTTCCAACTCGATAACCCGATGCTGGCTATCAAGGTGAATCATGGCAAAAACCTCTTTCTCTTCAGTAGCATATATAGCCTGAAGATAATCAGTTACTGCACTTGGACTATTAAACATAGCCCCTTTCTTTAACTTATTTCTAGCTAGCTTTATTGCTAGCGCAATAATTTCATCTGCATCCAAAGAACCCGTAATTTGGTACTTACCAGGAACGTCAGTTACTTTTAAATTTGATATATTCATATTGTATCTCCAAAAAAGTTGTTTATAGAGATACAACTACCCCGCAGGGAATGTATCCCTATAGGGTGTATGTGCCAAAATTATTAAATGTTAATTTGGCACTTATTAAGGAAGAGAAAAAATTCTCAATTTATATTTTTAAAAATAACAATCTTCTATGTCTGTGTTGGCACCTTGCCAATCAAATATTTCAGTTGTTAAATTTAACTTTGCGGCATCACTACGAACTTCACTGTAGTTAAACCCCATCGACTCTATTACGTTTTCTAGCGAGCTAAACTCTGAGTAAATAATAGAGCTGCCCTTGTCATCACAAATATTAACTAATTCATTGCTAACACTTTCCCACTCTTCATGAAATCGCTTTTGCAAGTGAATCATCATAAGAAAAGGCTTGTGACCATGAGCATTAGTTATTTCACCTGCACCCTCAAGTGTTTTTGGGTGTAGTGTGTTTTCTTTATTAGATGAACAAACTTTGAGCTTAAAACCACTCTCTGTTGTTATAGCTTCTATTGGTTCATCTTCAGTGCTTACTCCAACATTGCATCCTAAAGCTTTACCGCTTTTACCAAGAACTCCAATGATAAAGCCAAGAAGAAGCCTTTTCGCTTCTTCTCCTTTTAAAGCTGTAGGTGGAGATATATGCCAATTAATTGTGCTATATGCACGATTATCCACATCAAGCTTGAGTGCGTTTACCATTGCCTCATCCAAATCATCTGGCTGAAGTTTTGGTTCAAGCTGTTCTAATGCGACAGACTTGGTGTTCATACAATCCCCTTAGCGCCATTGTTCGCCAAACACATCCTTCGATATACGAAGAATCGCCTCACTTTCTTCATTAGAAGACCGGGTTAGCAGTGCTTGTTCCAATGCATACTTAAGTGTATTGGGAGCTCCACGAAATTGAAGTGAAAGCTTTGCCCAACGTACAAGTGTACGAGTTGACATAGTTACACCAATTTCTCCATCATCACCGCTCTCACCCATGAAAAGCCTACGAATTTCATTGGCAGTTTTAACCATGCCTTCTCGAATGCTTTCATTTAGAGTTGGTGCTACGCGACTGAGAATATCCATCTCAGTAGCAGGTTCTGCATAACCTACTTTAATGAATCTATAACGATCCATTGCAGCGATGTTTTGCATCATTACACCCTGATATCTACCTGTTGGATCACCAGACCCTGTAGAGTTACCAGTAACCACAACACGAAACATTGGGTGCGGTTTGATTATTTCACCACCATTCTGAGATATAACCAAGGGGCGTCCTTCCAGTACATCGTTTAGACCTGAAAGTTCTGCTGGGTCAGCCAAATCAATCTCATTAATGAGGAGGATTTGACCATGTTTCATAGCGGTAGCAAGTGGGCCATACATGAATTTCATGATAGGTGCTTCACCGGGCTTTGGAGAAATTAAAGCATGGTGCCCTACTAAGTCTGCTAGCTCCATACGACCATTAGCCGTAATTTGCTGAACAGGCCAAGATAGGCGTGCTGCTATTTCAGTAATGCCTGATGTTTTACCGGAACCAGTAGGCCCGGTAACATATAGTGCATCTCCGAAAGGTTTTTTTAGAAAAGCAGTGACTTCTCTAATCAACTCTTTACGGAAAATGTAATTATCATCTTTTGAAGGTATAAAGGGATCTGAAGATGGTGCGTAACCAAGTGTAGTTACTTCCTGTGGTACGCTATTCATTTCAAATGCTTTACGGATTGAGTATTTAACAATCTGTGTCATGGTGTTCTCCTAGTGTATTATTAGGCGCACCAATCCCACAGGGCTTGATGAGCCCATGATGGGTAAGTTTATTTAATATTTATTTGCTGTTTGTTTGAGGAGGCCAGCTACCTCACTTTCATTCTCATAACGAGAACAAAAATCTTTTTTCTAATGGTTTTATTTTCCATTGGGAAAAAGACTTTTAGACTGTATCGCTTCACAACTCTTAAATTATAAAGGAGGGGATACCCCTCCTTTATATACTACCAAATAAGTGCTCCCCCTTTGCGAAGACAAGTTGGCGTGTCATAAACAGACCAATCAATCTCAGGGTTATTGCTTACAGGTTTAACTTCTGCTTCTTCAACTGGCAAAGCATGAGTCTCTTCTTTAATAACGGCCTGTTCAAACCGTGCTGCAAGCTTGGTTACTGCATTAACTATTTTGCTGACTATGAATTTAACCCGAAACCTACACGCATTGAATAAACGCAATGTATAAGCTAAAAAGCTCTTCAATGCTTTTAGCAGTATGCGTAACGTAGGTACAAAGATACGTTTCAATAGAAAGACAATAGCTTTATTTAGTTGTTTGCAAAGATAAACGAATGATTGCGCAAAAGCCCAACCACAAATACCGATGATTCCAACTGTTACAGTAAGTGCTACAACAAATATAATAAATTGCATGGTGATAACTCCAAATTTTAAAAGGAGCATCACCCATACCTGGGAGTGCTCCCAGGTGGGAAGGTGTAAAACCTACGCCATACGGCGTATTCTTTTTAAGTTGCTATTTGTTTTTGAAGGCTAGCTACCTTATCCAGCCGATAAACGACTAAGAAACTTAACTATACATCAAAATTATTTAAGGTAAAACGCTACTTCTGTCCATTTTGGGCGCAAAGCGACTTTATGTTGGGTGTCAATTCATCCTAATCTTTAGCTGCGTTTACTAATTGTCCCAATTCAAAATGGAGAAATATCATGGCAGAAGAAATTAATGAATTAAAGCAGCAGCCTCAATCAGAGCGCCAAATGTACTCAAGACCTGTTTTTCGTCAAAATATGATTGTAAATAGTCTTCAAGCGCAGAGAGTTATGGCACGTAGCTTTGATCGTGTATCGAATGCTTTATTTTCACTCGATGTAATACTTCGTATTATAGGTGACTTGAAAGAAATCGACCAAGTTGAGGAAGTTATTCACGGCCATATAGATAAAGTCGCTGAAGATATGAAGAAGGCACTAGATCAGTTATCTAAAGTAATGGCTGATAATGGCATTGAAGATACTCCTGGTTATAGCGCCCCTGTTACATACCCTATAGAGATCACATCACCACAGGTTGCACAGTTTGCGCACCTTATTAGAAGCCTAGATAAGCTGATGAGCATAGTTGACACTCTTTGGTTGAATACAGTGCTAACTAGTCAGCAGCGTTCTGATGCAACATATGAGTGGCAGCAGCGTTTAATTAAGCTTGCGGGTCGCATTATAGGCATGGAAAAGCGGGCTCGCATTTCAGCTCACTCTAAAGGTAAAGATGAAGAAGTTGCAGAAGCAGCTCCTGAACAAGAAACAAATGACGTAGAGCTATCAAGTGAAGCTGAATCCACCAGCAAGACTTCAACAAACATGCAAGAAGAAGTCTCAGCGTAAAAAGTTAAAATAATACAACCATCCCAACCAAAAACCCCTTTCAACCAAGGGGTTTTATTTATTCACTTCCCCAGGTTGCATTTTTTTTTACTGTGATAATATTGAAGTAATTAAAAAATAACCTTTAAGAACATCTTATAAAATAAAGCGGAGCTATATAGTATGAGTACATTTAAAACCCTAGCAGCCTTTCTAGCTGTATCTGCATTGTCTGGTTGTGCTACATCAACAACACCTATGGAGTATATGAACAACCATAGCGAAGCTTATAACATTGCTCATGCCGGTGGTTTAGTAACTGATATAAAGGATACTTACGTTCCTGCGGATAGCGTTGGCTCTATCACTGAATCAATGCTTAACCTAGGTTTTGTTGCTGGTGGATATGGTAGCCCCCAATTAGGAATGACTAACTGGCAAACTGCTGGGGTTCATCTTCTGGGGAATTTGCTTGAGCCTGACTCTCATGGGGCAAGAAATAGTCTTATAGCATGGATGCCAGCTTCAGAAGCTAGTTCGACTGAAGAAGCTCAAGAAAAATTTCTTTCACATGTGAAAGTTTCTATTGAAAAAGTCATGGTTGAATTAGGTCTTAAACATGAAACCATTTACGATCAAAATGGGAAGCTATCTATTTACTTTATAAAAGATGAATGGAACTGCCCGGAGTATTCCCATGGTATTACAGATATTTCAGACTTGTGTGAAGTTAGCGTGGAGACTTATGAGCCGTACAAGGCAATTTCTCCATCATTCATCAGTGGTATTGAATCTGAGAGCTATATTTTTTCACCCAACGATGGGCGAGATTTTCATAATTTAAACTTGATTACCAATAAAAAAAGTAGTGTTCCAGAAGATGAAATTTACACGAGTATTAGTGAAGAGCTTTCAAGTTGGACTTATATTTATATTGCACCCAAAAAAGTAAAAATGAAAAATGGCGAAACAATAAACTACCCGTACATTTTAAATAAAGGTCAAAAAAAGTTATTTATAACCCCAAAAAAATAAAAGCAAAAAAAACGGGTCATCATGACCCGTTTTTAATTAGTTTAACCTCCCCCGCCTGGGTTTACATTAAATTTATCCATAGCTTCTTTTCTCTTAGCATCAATATCTATTCCTTCCAATCGCTCCAGAGCGCGTTCATCCGCAGGTAATCTATCACCTTTTATATTAAATATATTGCCTGAGCCAGTTAGTTCATCCATTGTTAAATCACCGGCTTCAGGGAATTGCCCATTCTGTTGTAATATAGCTAGCCACTCATCCAGGTCTATTTGTGACCAGTCTATTTCTGCTATTTTATCAAGAGGCACACCGGCGCAACTAGGTTCCAATGCTGTTCCAAAATCCAATCCTAGTTGTGGGCGTACTTGCTCCTGTATTATTCTTGATAACGGAGAGTTAAAGCAGCAATACGCTTGATGCTTCTCAACACAGACACCAAGCGCTTTTGATTCGCAATATGATCCAACGTAAGTACAACTATCTGTCGCTCTCTTTGCGTTCATTTCAAGCTCCTCTGGTTCACATGCGTAAACCATTTGAATAACTGCAATTGCAACTACGTAGGCAGTGTAGACATTCATAGCCCCCTTTAGCATTGACGCTGCTTGTTTTGCCATTTCCTCGGATGCTTGTTTTGCTGCTTTGTTAGCTGCGGCTGATGCAGCTGCTTCCGTACTTTTATCTTCTATAAGGTTGCCCATTATTTCTTGGAGCATTTCTTGAGCTTTTTCCTTTAGCTGATCCATAAGCTCATCCTTTAACTCTTCAATTGGAGAGAAGAAATCACCTACCGCACCTGAAATGTTATCCATGTAACTCGTAAATGGAGATGATACGTCTGACCAAGCATTCATAACCGGTTCGCGCAAACTTTGATAAGAGCTTTTAATTATGTTGTCTTTGCCAAGCGATAATATGGCCCCATCCAACTTTGGTACTTGGCTAATCATCATCAAATAATCCGACATATTTATATTCTTTGGCTTTTCACAGCAATCTGAAACTCCACCAACCGCTATTTTGCAAGTTCCAGCCTTTCCTGCAAAAGCAGAGCAACCCAAGTCTATGTTTTCATCGCCACCCTCTTCAGTGGCCCCGCCAGTACACTCCATATCCTGTGTCATGAACTGAGCTGCATTTAATAAAGCGGTTGCTTTAGCAAAGTTATCTGCTTGATTTTGGGTTGCGTTAGGATCAAGGCAGTCATCTCCCATACACCTAATGGGGCCCGAGCATTGGTATTCGGTATTCTTTTCTACGGTTTCAGCTGTTACAGTACTACCACAATCCCATATTTCTTCTTTTACGTAGCAAGCTCCAGACTTACCCGCCGCACCATCAACACAGGTAGAGCTTATAAAGCCACATTGAGGATTATCTTCAAATTCAGTACATGTGTTTAAAATGTTACCCTCGTTGTGGGGGCATTGCTCATTGCCGTTAATATCAATCCAACAATCCATTTGCCCTACATTGAAATCGCACTGCATAGCAGATAACTGAAGTTCGGTTGCTAAGTTAGGTATCCCCTCAATTGGCGATGGAGTCATAGCGTTTGCAAAAGCGTCACCTGGGCATATTTGAATACCATTTGAAATTATGCATGCTTCATTCGTTTTGGCACCGGCAGTGATGCTTAAATTGCCTTCACAAAAGCTATCGTTAACCTTTTTGGCATCTTCTATACATGAGTCTGTTGACCACTCATTACCCTCAAATGTTTTTATTTGATATTGGAATTTTCCTCCTAGGGTAAACTTAAGATCATCATCTTTAGTTGAGTCTTGTATTTGTATCCTGCCCACAAGTCCATTTTCACAACTAGGTGCCTGTATATCTCTATACATAACCGTACTATCTGGTGTTCCTGGTATACCGTGACTAACCCAATCCCACGCAGCAACATACTCACTATATGAGACACCTATGTCGCTACAAACGCTATCGTAATCAAGCTTAGGTACTTGCCCAGCAAACTGAATACCATCCGTAGGAGCTATTGTTTTCCAAGTCCCTTTAGTTAATTCAAACTCAACTGTAAGCCATGTTCGGCCTTTAGCGGCAAAAAACACATCTACTGTTTCACTTTTAGTCTTTATATTGTTTCTTATTTTACAATCGCCGGATGGCTTAATAATTCGATCACATGTTTCATATTCTGGGTTATGCAGTTCCATTCCAACTTTATCGAACTTTGTTTCAACAGAACAATCTCCAAAGCCTTCAGCAATTATATCTATATTATCGAAGGTTTGATTTGTTTGCCCCATCATAGGATCGGTTTTAAAATCCGGTTTGGCTAGGCTTGATGTGTCTACAAGTATTTTATAAGCAGCTCCCGATATACTCGGCGTTCCACTATTAGCATCTCCCCACAAGCTGCTTTTTGCTCCACTACCTGCTTTATCCATATCTTCGTCAGAATTAAATACTCCTTTTATTTGATTGATATCAGGCTCTAACCCATCAGCGAAGTACTCATTCTTAGATTCGGTATTTGCTGGATTACTACCGGGATACAAACTTTGGACGTCAAACTGGCTTGTTGCATCATATTTTAATGAACCATCATCATTTCTTGTAGGTACTGTTATTTTCCCATTTTCAACTTTTGTTGGTGTGTTCTTAGCTTCACTACCTAGCTCTTTTCCAAGAACCTGGCCCTCTCTCCCTAGCTGACTTAAAAAGTCATGAACCTCTACTGGTGGTGATTCCTGGGCAATGCCATGAAACGGCATTGCTGTTGTTGTGAAAGCAAGCATACAGCTGATTACTTTCATCAGGCGTGGGGAATTTCTCATTAAGCCCTCGTGTATTTTAATTATTACATCTTGCAACTTTACCCATTAATTGAGCAATAGCAGCACGCGTAATTGCCTTTTTAGGGCACAACTAAGAAATAACATTCGGGATTTCTGTGTTTATTTTGCAAATACAAGGGGTAAATCATTGAGGTTCGTTGTATAGGATTTGGGGGCTAGATCTGCTTTGGGCTTCCAGTCTTGCTTAAAACCCTGAACGCCAAGTTTGATTGTGTTATTGCCAAACTTACTGTTTATTTCATCGCTTACTTTGGTTTTTTCATCTATGCTCAATACGGATGTTTCATTAAATAAACTGAGTTGTTGGTGGTCACTTGTTGATATTAATTGATTAAAAACAACGCCTACTTTTTTAAATCGATAACCCTTCTCGTATATCTTTTCTAAACCAAACATAGCGTATTTAATAAGCACCCCCGTATTTGCGCTGTGAAATGGTAGCGTTACCTGTATGTTTTTGTGAAGCTGTGGTGTCGATTCTCGGAAACCATCTGTTGAAATAAAAATATTTATGGTAGATGTAAATAGCTCAAAGCGCCTAAGCTTTTCCGCGCCTTTTGATACATGGCAAGATAGTGCGCTTTTAAGCTCATTTAATTCTGAGACAAGCTTCCCCATGCTTGCAGACACACAAATGCTATCTCGGCTTAAGTTCAAATCTTTAAGCTCAATCGCGTTTATTCCGTTTAACTCTTGGATGGTTCGAGACAACACAACTCCAAACTTTTTTTTCGCCTCTGTAATATTATAGTTCTTTAACTCTAAGCCAGTATTTATACCTAATTCAGAGAGTTTTTTGGAGGTTTTAGCCCCAACTCCCCAGATATCTCGTGTAACAACTTTATTCAGAACCCAATCAACTTTTTCAGCTGTATCAAGCACAGCCACACCATGAGTTTTTGATTTCCATTTATTAAGTTTTGCAGCATGTGAACCTAGCTTAGCTAAAGTTTTTGTGTGCGCAACACCGACACCTACGCCAATCCCTAAGTTTCTAGCAAGTGTTTCTTTTATTAGATAAGCATATGCCTTTGGATCTGGTGCTATTATTGGATTTATACGGCCAAAACATTCATCAATGCTATAGCGCTGATTATCAAAGAGTAATTCTTCTAATTCTGCGTGAAAGCGATTACTCATATCACCGAATAAAGTGAAGTTACTACCCCAAACCTGACCGTTTTTACTTTGAATTAACTCTTTAATTTGAAAGTATGGTGCGCCCATTTTTATGCCAAGATCTTTCATTGCTTCGTTGCGGGCGATAATATTGCCTTGGTTTGAGCTTAGTACTCCGAGCGGAGTAGAATTGATATCGTATTGTGGGTTAAATAGCTGGATAAACGATACGTAAGCTGCATTAATATCACATAAAACCCACATTAAAAAACCTGATTACGCATAATGGATCGGAGGTTCAGTGCTATGAAAGACTTTTTAATCTCAGGTGGAGTAATATTGAGTGGCTTACTTGAGCCACTGATTGAGTGGCTTACTTGAGCCACTGATATACCCATCCATCAGCGATTAAGGTCTGTTTGATTTTTGCTTTATCTTTGCGACTGGCACGATTGTAGATTGATCGGATCTCTTGCTCAAAGCTATCTTCATTAAACCCACGTTTAATTGCTTTTTGATACCACTCATGCCCTTGAGCAATATCTCCCAAGATCATCTTACATGCACCAATTAGAGTGCATGGGCGGTAGTCTTGTTTAGTAAGTTCATGAGCTTGAGTACCAAATTTGATCGCCTTATCAAGCATGTTTAGATCACGCTTTACCCCACCACTTGTGGTTAAGAGAGCCGATTTCAGGCTCTTGTTGCCATTTGCGAAATTGAATGGGAAGTTTTTATTAACCAGATCGACCGCAATTTTAGGCTTCCCAGCCTTTCGGTAATCAGCAATAGCATTCACGAGATTCCAAGGTTTCTTTGTTTCTTCCCATTTGCGCTTTGTTAGTTCAGCTCGATTCAGGTAGTACAGTCCACTTATATATTGATTTTCAAAACCTTTATTAATTAACCATAAGTAATCGCTCTCAGAAATTGTTTGCCCTTTGGTCAATAAATCGAGGGTTTTTGCGGCTTTGGAGCGTCTTCGTATCTTAACTATCTCTATCGATGGAAAATCAATGTAGTCCCTTTCATATTGAGCTTTTCGCTCCTTAAACATCTTTTCTGATGCTTCACCCCTCGCTTGCAGCTTTTGCTCTTGAATCTGGCGTTGTTCATTTCGTTGTTCTTCGGGAGTTTTGCTTCCGATAGAGATATGCTTTGAGAGCAGGGAATTAATCATTTCACAATCACCTACGAACTCACCACCGTTTATCGCTATCCTCTTTTTAGCTGAAAGTTTTAAAGGCATTAACTTCAAAGGTAGTGAATAAGGCGATTCAAGTTGGGGATCAAGAAGCAATATCAAAGCCTCGGTGTACTCTTCGCCCATCAGTTTGGATATGTCATTAATCTCATTCATTAGGCACTCTTGATCACTGGAAGCAGCAATGCTCTTTTCTATCAATTCTAACCAGCCGTAATGGAGCGGGAACTGGGAGCGAGAGAACAAATTTTTTACTTTGCTGAGTGGCATGTGAGTTAATTCCTTGAGTGAATGATGAACAGCCTTGTTCATGTAAGTCATTAGAAATAGGTGACAAAAAATGTACAATAAAGTGACATTTCAATTTAGCTGAAAGTTATAAGTAATCAGGTTAAAAAATACTTATAGCGCTTGTTACTACACCCCAGATAACACTGTTTTCCCATGTGTTATCATCGTCAAACTCAACAATAATTGGTTCATATTCTGGGTTTGAGCTTAGAAATATTGCCCTCCTATTGCCATAATCTAACTTTAAACGCTTTACAACAAACTC
>NZ_CAKZKO010000183.1 GCF_937123705.1 uncultured Paraglaciecola sp.
TACTGCAGCTTTCGCCGAAGAACGCGCAGCAAACATCAGTATTGGCAGTAATGGCAGCGGATCAGTCGACATGACTGTAGCTTCCGTTCTCCAAATTATAGGTCATGCCATTGGCAGCGGTTTAGTGAATAAATTTATTGTTCTTGTGCCAAACGAGATTGCTATACCTATTGAAGGTGGTGGAACCGCTTGTATTGCATCAGGCTTTGATATTTCTGCTAATTCTCCTTTTACAGAAGATAGATTTACACAATTGCTCGAACAATTGCGCTCAATTCAACCTGAACCTGGCGTTTTTCTTGATGTGGAGCTCACAGAAAGCTGCAATATTTGATAGGTGTCGCGACTTGGCTCAATGACCGGAATTCTGCGGACACATTATTTATCTTCGAAACAAGTAATGTCATTGTACGCATACTGACGGTTTAGTTGGCTGTCAGTTGCGCGACTATTAATAGGGGCACCACTCCTTAGAATCTACGGGGCTTCTATTGATTGGCCTAGCATGGCTGCTCTGATTTTTTCTTCATACGCTGGGCGCATACCCACCTTGCGACCTTGCGCAATGGCTTTTTCAGGATCAACACCTTTGCTGATTTGATAAGTTACCCACATTGCGCCAGCCCGGTTACCAGAGTTGCAGTGAATTAAAATAGGTTTCTCCGCCGATTCAAACTGTTTTGTAAAATCTGCCAGCTGTTCTTCACTAATACCTTTTACTGTTATGGGTACATTGATATACTCCATACCAGCGTCTTTAACAGATGTCATTTCTTCGTCGGTACCTTCCCTGCTTGTACGCATATCAATAATTGTTTTGAAATTAAAGATTGCCAATTCAGCTACACCATCAGCACCAAGAAGGCCAGATATGGCAATAGATGGGGTGATCCGGTTATAGTTCTGGACAAAGTTAATCTGACCAGTATAGGGGACTTTTTCACTGGCATGAACAATGCCGGTGAAGAAAACAGCCATTAGTGCCAGAATAGTGACAAGGTATTTCATATTAATCCTCAAGTAAAAAATGGATGGTATCAATTGTTGCAACTTAAATTTAGTATAGATGAATTTGGTGTAAGTACAGAGTCGAATTCTATTCGCTAACTATGTATTATCTACTTTTTATGAGTTATAGTTGAATCTAGTGTTTAGCGTATTGAAAAAAAGCGGCGTATCTGGTTAAGTTTGATGTTAGCAGACATTAAACCAACCCATAGGGATACGCCACATGAGTAATAATAACGTTGTTGAAATAAAAGATCGAGACACAATCACCGATGCACTAACGGAGATGTTACAAACGGGAGCGCAGCAACTAATTCATCAGGCAGTGCAAGCCGAGCTGGCTGTTTTTATGGGGCTTTACAGTAACCAATCAACTGATGATGGTAGAGCATCAGTAGTGCGTAATGGTTATCACCCAGAACGAAAGATACTGACTGGCATTGGCTCTGTACCCGTGAAGATACCCAAAGTACGCAGCAGAGAAGGAAAGCCAGTGACTTTTCATTCTGCACTGGTTCCGCCTTATGTTAGAAAAGCAAAATCGGTAGAAGCCAGCCTGCCGTGGTTATATCTCAAAGGCATCTCAACTGGTGAGATGGGTGAAGCGCTGAAAATACTGGTTGGTAATGACGCGCAAGGCTTATCGGCCAGCACGATCTCACGCTTGAAGCAGGAATGGGGGCAAGAATATCAGCAATGGCAACATAAGCCGTTGGACAAAGATCAATGGGTTTATATATGGGCTGATGGTATTTACTCAGGATTAAGATCAGAAGACACTAAACTTTGCGCGCTGGTCATAATTGGTGTTAACGAACGAGGACAAAAGCACTTTCTAGCTATTGAAGATGGTGTTCGAGAATCGACGCAAAGCTGGCGAGAAGTTTTGCTGAAACTCAAGCATCGAGGGATGAACGCCCCGCAGTTGGCAATCGGCGATGGCGCCCTGGGGTTTTGGAAAGCCCTGGATGAAGTATACAGCACCACACGCCATCAACGTTGCTGGGTACATAAGACGGCCAATATATTGAATAAGCTGCCCAAATCATCGCAGCCCAAAGCCAAACAGGCATTGCATGAAATCTGGCAAGCAGAGACAAAAGAGGATGCTGAAGAATCCTTTGATTTGTTTATAACAACCTATGAGGCCAAATTCCCAAAATCAACCTTGTGTTTACAGAAAGACAAAGAAGAGTTGCTGGCCTTTTATGATTATCCTGCTCAGCATTGGCAGAGCATAAGAACTAGCAACCCGATAGAATCAACTTTCGGTACCATACGTCACAGAACAAAGCGTGCAAAAGGTTGTCTCTCGCGTGACGGCATGCTGCATATGATGTTTAAACTGAGTCAGTGTGCTGAAGGAAAATGGAGAAAATTAAGAGGCTTTGGTTTCCTGGGCAAGGTCATCAAAGGTATTAAGTTTAAAGACGGTATTGAAGTAATATCAGACAACCAAGTCGCCGCTTGATTTAATGCTCAAACACCAGATTTGACAATAACTTCCATCATCACGACTCAGCTTAATTGAGAACGGCTATGATGAAGAAATTTTTTCTAAAGCTGAAGCAATTACTGGATGTACACCCAATAACAAGCGGTTTACATTAGTCCATAGCGGCGTTATCGATCTTTCTGAAAGAAATCCGATACCATTTTTCGATGCTCTGTCTTCTTTACTCAAACAGGGGCTAATTAAAGCAGATACTTTTAAAGTAATACTCCGAGCTACATGTAATGATGAATATTTACATGACCTTATCAAACAATATGAAATAGATCCTATTGTTTCACTTGAACCTTCCATCCCATATCAAGAAGCATTATCTGA
>NZ_CAKZKO010000184.1 GCF_937123705.1 uncultured Paraglaciecola sp.
ACTGATACTTTTGCTGCGGCTTTCATCGCCACTGGAATAAGTGTTTCTTCTCAAGTTAATGCACAAGTTACTTTGGCTGGGATGGATTCATTAATTGCAGTTGTTGATAAAAAGCGTGCTGAGTTAGGTGCTGTACAAAACCGTTTTCAATCTACTATTCGAAATCAATCAAATATTGCTGAGAATTTATCAGCAGCGAAATCACGTATCAAAGATGCTGACTTTGCAGCAGAAACAGCTTCATTGACGCGTAATCAAATCTTGCAGCAAGCATGCCAAACAATACTAAGTCAAGCGAATCAACGACCACAAGCTGCATTGAGCTTATTAGGTTAATATTGATGTCTATTGGGGGTAAATTATGGCTCTCTATGTAAGCACCAATATAAGTAGCCTATTTTCTCAAAGAAATATGGCAGGCGCTATTAATGAAATGGATGTTAGTTATAAGCGCTTGTCAACAGGGATCAGGATAAACAGTGCAGTTGATGATGCAGCTGGTTTGCAAATAGTAAACCGGTTGTCATCGCAAGTACTTGGATTGAATCAAGGCAATAGAAATGCCAATGACGGCATTTCTTTAACTCAATCTATTGAAGGCGCTATGGAAGAGGTGTCTACTATGCTTCGTAGAGTAAGGACACTAGCGGCACAAGCTGCAAATGGTTCAAACTCTGACGAAGATCGACTGGCGATACAAGAAGAAGTTAGGGCATTATCTTCAGAGGTTAATCGCATAGCGGCGGATTCGACTTTTGCACAAAATAAAATACTTGATGGAAGTTTTTCTACCTCTATTCAAGTTGGTGCGGATGCAGTCCAGATGATTTCTTTTGATATGAAGTCAGTAGGAGGAAGCGCAGCAACTAATAGTCTTACAATCAACGGTGGCTTCACTTTGTCAGGTATTGCGAGTGTTGCGAGTGAAATAAGCAATCAAGGGTTAACTAGTTTAGCTGCAGGAGTCTCTAATGTATCGGGTGTTGCCATTGGTGTAAATGATGATTTTCAAGTGATTGGTACGGTATCTGGTGCCTCTCCAACGGCAGTTACGTTTGGTATTGAAAACTATACAGCTAAATGTGTTCAGTATGTAGAAGCAACTTCAGCAGCAGTTGCGACAGTAAGTGTTGTTGATAATGGCACAGATACGCTATGCCAAACGCAGTAGAATTGTAGTGATTTAAAATCTGAAAGGCCGGCATTAGCTGGCCTTTTTCTATTTACTACACATAAATATCAAAACTATTCATATACATAAGATCGTTATCTTCGTTATCTTGTATAATCAGTATTCGCTAGGCAGTTAGAGGCTCATTATGGATAACAGCCCCACATCCAACGGCTTTACTCTGGTAGAGCTGATCATCGTCATTATATTGATTGGTATTGTTTCCCTATACGCATCTACCCGTTATGTTGGCTCCTCTTCCTTTTCAACCTACCTTGTACAAAGCGAAGTATTAGCTTCATTACGATTAGTACAAAACCGTGCGATGAATCGTTCCGATTATTGTAACCGTTGGCTGTTAAATTCAAACCAAACTCAAGCTATTCAAGCCTCTCCGTCTAACGCGGAAGGTATTTGTACTGAACAATTTCCTGCTGATGTTACTGATTCCAGTTTTGTTGATGGCAAACAGAATAAAGTGACGTTTAAGCTACAAACTGATATCAATGTTTCGTACCTTGATTTTGATAGTTCGGGTCGAGCTCAGCAATGCTTAGTATCGAATTGTCAGATTGAGATATCTTCGACTGTCAACGATGATTCAATTTCAGTGTGCATTAATACTGAAGGGTATATCTATGGATGTTAAACAAAAAATCCGCACCCAAGGTTTTTCCCTAATAGAAATGATCATTGTGATTACTCTTATTGGTTTTGCTCTTGCTGGACTTACCGCGTCTTTGTACCCGCGTTCAATTCAGACCGCAGAACAAATAACATCAGTTAAAGCTGCAGATCTTGCTCGCTCAGTACTTGATGAGGTAATGGGTCGCGGGTATGACCAATTTTCCGGCGTGAACGGAGGAGTGCCTGAATGTGCAGTCTCAATAATCTCAACTCCAGGTCAACAACTGTGCACGTTACCCAATGATTTGGGGCCTGACAGCGGAGAAACTGACGCTAGTGGTATCCTGGTAAAGAGCTTGGCTAATGATGTTGATGATTTTCATGGTTTAAGAGGGCGTGTTGAAGATGTTCTTGATAGCGATCTCAGTGATGCGGGTTATCGCAATTTCAATGTCGAAATCGATGTGTTTTATGATACTGCTGTTGTTAATGACGATACGGTGATGATGTCTGGAAAGCCATCTATGATCCGAACACACTACAAGAGGGTTGAAGTTGTGATTATTGATTCTCAGGATAACCGCTATCCTTTTTCTGCGATTAAAGGGAATTTCTAATGCGTGGTTTTACACTGATAGAGATGATTATTACTATTCTTCTGCTTTCTATTGTTGGTCTATTTTTGGGGAATGTTATTCAACAGGGTATGGGGATTTATGTTGATAGCACAGCTCGTGAAGCTTTGATACAACAAGGTAAATTTGTCACGGAGCGAATGACTCGAGAATTAAGAGAAGCCGTCCCTAACAGTATTTTAATTGAAAATGATTGTATTGAATTTTTGCCGATCATCAATAGTGCTATTTATCAAGAACTTCCGGCGCCAGAGGCGAAATCAGCAGTGATACGGATATTGCCAATAGACAAAAGCATTTATCAAGGAGAGCGAGTTATAGTTTATCCTAACGACCCGAATTCGATGCGTCTTGATCCAGCGATAGAAGGTCAAATTGCAGAGGTGAAAGAGGATGTGGACTTCACTACCTCTGCAGCGGTGATGGTCAATGTTGAATTGACTCAAGCAACGGGATTTGAAACCAGCTCTCCAAGTAAACGTCTCTACTTTTACCTTACTCCTGTTGCTTATTGCCACGTCAATGCTCGTATCTTTCGTTATGCTGATTATCCATTGTCTCGAATGTCCTTATCACCAGAATCGCTGGGTAATGGTGTTTTGATAGCTGAAAATGTAAAAGATGCCGCTTTTCAAAATTTGGCACCAGAATTAGAAAGAAATGGTTTGGTGAGGTTTGAGTTATTGTTTGCTGATAAAGGAGAGGAGATTCAGTTTGTCCATGATGCCCTTATCTATAACGCTCCGTAAACAAACGGGGGGAAGTTTGATCCTAGTTGTCTTCATACTAGTGGTTATGGCTTCGGTTGCGATGGTTGCTAATCAGAACCAACAACGTAACAGTGAGCAATTGATTTCAACCCTGATCGGTACTCGGGCTGAAATGGCTGCGCGATCTGGTGCACAAATAGAAATCAGTCGTTTTTATCAAACCCCGACAGAAGACAGTTGCCATACTTCTAATACAAAAACTATAAGCTTTGAAGGTGAAGGGTTGGCGCAATGCAAGGCGGAAATTCATTGTAACTCTATTGGCGTTTTAGATAATGGTATTAACGTATATCAACTAATATCTAAAGGAAGCTGTTCGGTTGGGGATTGGGTCTTACAAAGAGTCGTAGAGGTTGGTATTCGTGATGATAAGTAGATTTTTTTTGAGCTTAGTGCTACTTGGCGTATCTTCATCATCATTCGCTACGGATTATGTCCTTCAAATGAACCTCCCAACTTGTACTAGTAATAATTGGTCCGTTACTGGCAATCAATATACATGTAATTATGGCATCGTTAAGCTTGCTAAAGGGGATACTCTTTCATCTGCGATAGATATTCAATTAACCGCCGATGGCGGTTTTCAATTTGAAGGTAATAACAAAGTAGGTGATTCTTCCGCGACTATCGACCTAAAAGCGAGTTATGGTAATTTTGAATGGAAAAATGATTCCAACAACCTTTCAGAGCTGTTGGGTAGCTTTGTTGGTAATAGTACACCTGTTAATTTTGATTCAGTATTTGTTGAAGGCTCCATTGAGACTGGAGGTAATATTGAAATCCACAATAGCAATGTTATCGGATCGATTGATTCTAAAAACAACGAGGTAGAGATCACTGACTCTAAACTCTTCGGTAGCATTACCGCAAGCAATGAGGTGGTGATAAGTAATTCTGGGGTAGATGGTGACATCACCAGTAAAAACTCCCGTATAACGATGGAACGCTCTGAAGTTGAAGGGAAGGTTTCAACTAAAAACAAAATTGTTGTGGAGGATTCGGCGGTGTCTGGTGAACTGACCAGTACCGATGAAACCATAACGATTGAAAATTCTGAAGTTGAAGGGGATGTTTCAACTAAAAACAAAATTGTTATTGAAGGTTCTCAGGTCTCTGGTGACATTACGAGTTCTTCTGAAACTGTGGAGCTCGATGACTCTTATGTTATTGGTGACGTTCAAGCAGGGCAACCTAACTGGGGGACGGTTTATGTCAGTAATGGAACGGTCGTTGATGGTACTTGCTTGTATCAAACCGTGCCAGAAAATGCGTGTGGAATAGAAGAACTACCTAATCCGATTGCTCGATATCATTTAGATGAAGCATCCTGGAATGGCGCAAATAATGAAGTAGTCGACAGTTCTGAAAATCAATTACATGGACAAACTGTTAATGGTTTAACAGCGCAGCCATCTTCTGAATTCTCTGCCATACCGACTATTAACTCTCTGGGCACCTGTGGCTTCGGTGAGTTTATCAATAGTTCGAATCAATATATTAATGTACCTCACGATAACATATTAAATTTAGATAAAGATTTTACGATTTCCGTTTGGGTAAAACCCACTAGTTATCCAAGTTCTGGATTGCATTCTATTGTCTCAAAAGATAACAACTATGAGTTTCATTTAAACTCGTCAGGCCAAATATTTTGGTGGTGGCAAGATAAAAACAAAAATGGAAACGGAAGTGCTCAAACGAGAACATTAACAAGTGAAGTCAGTATTCCAATAAATGAGTGGTCATTTATTACGCTTAGATACGACTCTGAAAGTTATAGCAATAATAAATCTATGGCTAGCCTATTTATTAATGGAGAAGAAAGAGGAGAGCTTTTAGTAAATGCAAATCGAAAATTAGTAAATAATACTAAGCCTTTACAAATAGGCCAAGATCAGAACTTTTCAGGACGGGCTTTTGATGGTTATATCGATGAGGTTGAAATATTTGATAAGCCATTAAACAACAATGAAATATTTCAATTATATAGCCAAACACACTTATGTTCAGATGAGCCAGAGAATTCGATTGATCACTTTGAATTTGATCATTCAGGCAGTGAGTTAACCTGTAATGCAGAAGAAGTGACTATTCGTGCCTGTGCTAATGAGTCCTGTTCAGAATTGGTGACTGAAGATGTTGATGTGACTTTATCGCCTGAAATTGTAACCGGTGGTGGAGGTTGGGTTGGCGGCAATCAAATTCAGTTATCTGGTGGTACAGGCATATATTCAGTTCGCAAGAATACGGCGGGTAACTTGAGAATTGGAGTCATCCAATCTGATCCTGCTGTGATTCCTAGTGGGGAAACATTGTGTTCGAGTGCAGGAGGAGCTTTAGGAAGCAGCAACTGTAACATTGAGTTTTATAGCAGTGGTTTTATCTTAAACGTCCCCGACAAAATAGCCGACAGACCAGTAACTGGTCGTATAAAAGCAGTAAAAAGCTCCGATGATGCTCAAAAGTGTTTACCAAGCTTTCAGAACACTTCAAAGAATATCGAATTTTTTGGGCAGTACGTTACCCCCGATTCTTCTGTCATTATTGGTAGTCCTACTATTGGTTTAAAAGTTGGCAGTATTGAAAAAGATCTGGCAATGAGCAGTGTTTCCCCAAAAATATTTACCGTTGATTTTGATAATGATGGGGAAGCAGAGTTTGATGTCAGTTATATTGACGCAGGAAAGTTACAACTTAATGCTCAGTATGAAGGTTCTGATGATGAACTTGGATTGGATATGCGAGGGAGTGCCCAGTTTGTCAGTTTCCCTAAGCAGCTCAATATACAAGCTAGAAATACAGCTGGAAATAGCGGCTCCTGTGTAACCGAAGATTTAAGTTGCTCCGTTTTTGCGAAAGCCGGTGAAGCTTTTACATTAAATATTTGGGCTTCGGGCGATACAGGAGTAGTTACTCCTAACTTTAGCTCACAAGATATTGCTTTGAGTCATGAACTTAAGGCTCCAGTCGTTACCGGTGCAGAGCCTGGTTTACTTGGTAATATCTCTTACAGTCATACCATAATTAGTTCTGGCATTAACTCTGTCGCACAAAGTATTTCTGAAGTGGGGGTTTTTAACTTTTTAGTTGAAGAGTTACCTTCCTATTTAGGCAGTAACTCTTTTACGATTCAAGGTGCGCAGACTGGTTCTATTGGGCGATTTATACCTTATTATCTTCATCTAGATAGCAACACTCCGAGTTTTACTGAAGCTTGTTCAACTTTCACTTATTTAGGACAAGCTATGGAGTTCAGTAGCTTACCTGAATTAACTGTTACGGGGCGGTCGTTTGATAACGTGGGCAGTAATGGAGAGAAAGAAACGCTTAATTATAAATTTGGCGGTTGGTGGCGATATGCTAATCCTTGGAACTTTAGAACTTTTTGGGCAGAAAGCTCAACATTGTCTATTACTGATACCGATTCTAGTAAAGTTGTAAAAACCCAAGGCTTTGCTTGGCCGGGACAAGTCACTTTTGATTCTAATCTTCAATTGGCAAGCTTAGAAGAGGCTCAAATAGCTTATGTGAAACCATTGACTCCCTTAGGACTAATCAATGAAGGGATTGTCGTTCGTTTAGCTGTTAATGACACAAAAGATCTTGATGGTGTTTGTTATCAAACTAATGGAAGTTCTTCTTGCTCCGGTTTTGATTTTTCAGTTTCAGATGCACAACGTCAACGCTGGGGGTATTTAGCGATCGCAGATACGTTTGGCCCAGAAACGTCAAGAGTGCAATCTGTTGTAACAAGCTACTACTTTGATGGCTCAAGCTTTAAAACGAATACCAGTGACTCTTGCAGTGACTTTTCGGTCGTGGATTTGAGCTTTGATGTTGGTAATGATTCAAGTGCTCTACCCATTGGAGGTGGTGTTACCGCTGCTACCATAGAATCGAGGCCTGTTATTCAAAATGGCGAAGGATATATATCTTACAGTGCGCCTGGTGAAGGGAATCGAGGGGCTCTAGAAAGTTCGCTTGGCTTTGAGTCGTTTCCGTGGTTGAGAAATGATTATAACCAAGATGGTATTTTTGACGATACTATATCTTCCGAAGTTCGTTTTGGTTTGTACAGAGGTAGTGATCGAGTTATTTGGTGGAGTGAACAAAACTAATCTCACTTGTTGTATTGTGCACATTTGGCATCTACCGCGGTAACGATCGTGTGATCTACCGAGGGGAAAGTGGCTTAACAGGTCAGTAATAATATA
>NZ_CAKZKO010000185.1 GCF_937123705.1 uncultured Paraglaciecola sp.
TTTTTAAGACTTTTTATCATATTTAATACACCGGTGATCGCTCCAGTGGGTTGACCATCTGCGGTAGACAATGCTTGTAAATAAGGCACATGATATGCGCGAAATAAATAAGATGATCCGTCGACTAAAATAAGCGGTGATAATGAAGAATTTGGCATGGTAATTTAATGGCTAACAATAAAGTGTGCTAAGAATGCCACATTCAAGGGTTTCACTCTATAGTTGCGTTAAGATAAATCTTTTAATCTGTGGATAACTTTGTTGACAAGCAGGAGAAATTGCATATCGATTACAGTAAAGGATATAGATGATATGTTTAATGTGTTGATTTCTTGTGTATTGTGGGAAATCAATCTCAATATTCAGTATTTCTTTTTGATTGCTGTTTTTATAAGCCCTTTTCTATTTTATCAGCATGAACGTCTTATGATGAATTTGGTAGTTAGCAGTTTCTTTGGCCTGTTTCTTGGTTTTGAAATTTGGTTTTATGTATCGATAGCTGACAATACGATGTCTCAACACCAACAAATATTTCGGCTGGCTTGTGGACTTGTATTTGCTCTATCCAGTATGTTGTGTAGTTTTCATCTTTGGAAAAACGTTAATCGAAGTTGGGAAAAACTTTCAAAAGAAAAAAAACGTTCAGAACAATTATTATTGAATATTCTTCCAAGTAGCATTGCGCAACGCCTAAAACATTCATCTGAAATAATCGCTGACTATTTTGAGCAAGCCAGCATTATGTTTGCAGACATTCAAAATTTTACTCCAATGTGCAAAAAGCTATCGCCACATCAGTTAGTCAATTTTCTAAATGAAGTGTTTACTGAGTTTGATAACATTACTCAAAAACATGGATTAGAAAAAATTAAAACTAATGGAGATGGCTATATGGTGGCGGGTGGGGTGCCAATTAATTGTGATTTCCATGCTATTCAATGCTGTTATTGCGCGTTAGACATGCAAGTTGCCTTTAGAGATATTTGTAAAGCTCATAGTATGCAAACAGGTTTAAGGATTGGGATTGGCTGCGGAGAAGTCATCGCTGGAATTATTGGAAAAAGTAAATTTAGTTACGATTTATGGGGTGAAGCTGTTAACTTAGCGTCACGCATGGAGAGCCAAGGAATACGCAACAAAATTCAGGTAACTGAATCAATTTATAACATGACTAAACACCATTTCAATTTTGATAAACGAGATCCAATCCAAGATAAAGGTGTTGGCTGGACAAATACCTATTGGTTAATTTCAAAGAAAGATAAGTTAGGAACAGATGTACACATTAAACAACTTCAATGTAAGAACGTTTCTCGGTCAATATTGGCAGAAAAAACCGCTCGTTATTAAACAAGGTTTTGAAGATTTTGTAGAACCTCTTGATGAAAACGAATTGGCTGGTTTAAGCCAAGAGCCAGACATCGACTCAAGAATAATTAGTAATCAGGACAACAACTGGCAATTAAATCATGGTCCTTTTGATGATATTAATGCTCTTTGTATTGGGGCTTGGAGTTTATTGGTTCAATCGGTCGATCACTATATACCAGAAGCCGATGCACTCATGAGGGCATTTGATTTTATACCACATTGGCGCATGGACGACTTAATGGTGAGTTATTCCAATAAAGGTGCGGGTGTTGGTCCCCATCTCGACCAATATGATGTTTTTATTATTCAAGGAAAAGGCACCAGACGCTGGCAAGTAGGACTACCAGCAGAGTTTACACATGTTCGCCCACATAGAGATCTATCTCAAATCACTGAGTTTGAACCGGTAATCGACCAAGTTTTACACAGTGGCGACATTATCTATATCCCAGCTAATCATCCTCATAATGGCGTAGCCTTAGATGCTTGTTTGAATTATTCAGTTGGGTTTCGTGCACCAACTCAACAGGAACTATTGTCTTCATTTGCTGACTTTGCTTTGGATAAAAATTTGTTTCAAAAGCGCTTTACTGATGAAAAAATTGCGTCTAGGGATTTTAGTGGCGAAGTTAAAATAGATGAGGTCAGTAGATTTAAAAATTTACTTCAACAAGTGTTGGAAAAAGAACATTTTTCCAATTGGACCGCTCAATTTCTTAGTCAAAGTGCTACGCATCAGGGCGATGATGAACAAGAATTAGAACAATTTAGCATTCAGGAAATTAACCAATTAATAGACGATAATACTGGTTTTGTTCGAAGTTTAGGAATTAAACCGGTATTTGTTGAACCTCAATCTACAGTTAGAGAAGAATTTTACTTTTATATTCAAGGAGATGAATTTTCTGCGCCGATTACTAGTAAACAGGTAGTTGTAGATTTCTTAAATCAGCCTGTTTTTAATATTTATGAAACTATACCTGAAAAACACAGAGTGTTTTTTGTACAGTTGCTCGCTAGGCTGGTCAATGCAGGGTACCGGTACCCTGAATACTAGGCGTTTACACATGACTTTTTTGCGAAGAACGATGACTGGAAAAATGAATACCACAAATTTAGATATCCCGAGTTCGGGTTAGATAGTTAAGAAAGGAATTTGTTTGCCTAAGGCGTATTGCTGAGGAATATGAGTTTGATCGCCAAGGTAGCATCGCATGTTATGAGTTAGTGGTAAATAAACACAATCAAGCGGTAGCGACTGGCCGTAATATTCCAAACGTAGCAATAGCTCGCATTGCGGTTGAACCAGAATTTAGAGACATTGATGGGTATCAAACTCTCTTTGCCCCATAGCTTAATATTGCCTCAGATTTAACTCTTAAGTTCTATTCCAATTCATTTGCTAATACTTGTAATGGATGTTGCGGTTTAAACCCTTCTAATCTTGCCACCTGACTGCGACAAGAGTATCCAGTTGCCAGAATTTGCTCAGGTGAATATTGGTTTACTGCTTGTTGCCAACTCAATTGATAAATTCCGGTTGATTCTTCAAGGTGGCTAGCTTCATGGCCAAATGTTCCCGCCATTCCACAACATCCAACGGATACTGCTGATAGCTTCAAGCCTGTAGTATGAAAGATTTGTTGCCAATGTTTTTCACTGACAGGTAGGGCTGTTTTTTCACTGCAATGCCCGAATAATGCATAGTGTTTTGTTCCACTTTGGCGCACTTTAGGAAGTTTAATGTCTAGCAACCATTCGTGAACCAATTGCACCTTAAATTCACCACGGGCTTCCCCAAGAGTTTTAGCATATTCATCTCGATAACAAAGCACCATGGAAGGATCTACGCCAATCATGGTGAGCTTTAAATCATCTATTTGATTGAGAAAGTCTGCTGCCGTTTTGGCTGTTTTTGCAAATTCGTTTAAAAACCCTTTTACATGCTGAGGTTTACCGTTTGGCAAAAAAGGCAACAGAACGGGCTCAAAACCTAATTTGCTAATGAGTTGCACTAATGACTCAACCACAGTTGCATCATAAAAACTGGTAAAGGGATCTTGAACAATACACACTTTTTGGGCTAATTGAGCTGGGCTTAATTGTTTTAATTCAGCTAAATCAAATTGTGTTGCTTGGTGCCCCTTTAATCTTTTATCAAGGGTAGGTTGCGATAAGATAGGCGTATCAACATATCCCACGGTTTTTTTAATAGCTGAATTGACCCAATTTTGATTTAGAAAAAAATTGATAAAGCCAGGCATCTTAGCCATAAGCGGAGCCATTTTTTCAATGTTAGCGACTAAATGATCTTTTGTAGGGCGTAAATACCGTTGGTAGTAAATACTCAAAAATCGTGATCTAAACCCCGGTACATCAACGTTAACAGGGCATTGGCTTGAACAAGCTTTACAGGCTAAACAACCGTCCATTACGTCTAATACCTGATGGGAAAAATCATCTTCGACGTTTTTATCGGTACTATTTCTAAGACGTTCAAACCAACTAGGCGGATCTTCATTGTGTTCAAGTGCATTGACATCAATATTTTGCTTTGACAATAAACGCAACCATTCACGCACCATGCTGGCACGTCCTTTGGGGCTGTGGCGCCTATCACCGGTTACTTTAAATGATGGGCACATAGGTGAGGTTGTATCGTAGTTAAAACAAAGCCCATTACCGTTACAATTCATGGCAGGCTCGAAAGAGGCTCTTACTTGTATCGGTATTTGCCGGTCGAATTCGCCTCTTTTTTGATCTGATACTTTGACTAAAACATCGGCAGAGTCCAAGGGAGTGCAAATTTTCCCTGGATTCATTTTGTTGTGTGGGTCAAACACTGTTTTTATTTTTCTTAGCTCAGTAAATAATTCATCACCAAAAAATTGTGGTCCATATTCGCTGCGATAGCCTTTGCCATGTTCTCCCCACATTAAGCCACCATATTTGGCTACTAAACTAACCACTTTGTTAGAAATTTCAGGGATCATGGCCTCTTGAACAGGGTCGCACATATCGAGGGCAGGGCGCACGTGTAATACGCCTGCATCGACATGTCCAAACATTCCATACTTTAAATCATGAGCATCAAGTAATGCCCTAAACTCCATTATAAAATCGGCTAAGTTTTCAGGAGGCACAGCCGTATCTTCTACAAAGGCGAGGGGCTTTTTAGTGCCTTTGATTTTCCCAAGCAGTCCTACTGATTTTTTACGCATGGCGTAAATCTTTTGAATGTCTGACTTGTCATAAGTGATTTGATAACCAATCACCCCAAGGTTTTCCGCTTGGTCTAAACTGGCACTTAATGACGCTATTTTTTGTTCAATATCGGCTTGGTCATTGCTGTTGTACTCCACCATATTCAGGCCTAGTACCGTTTTACCTGCTACTTCAGTGATCAAATCGGCAACCGAGTGCCAAATAATATCCTGCTTTGCCAAGTTAAGAACGTTACTGTCGACAGTCTCGACTGAGGTCGCATTTGCTGCAACCATACT
This sequence comes from uncultured Paraglaciecola sp., assembly GCF_937123705.1. Taxonomy (GTDB): domain Bacteria; phylum Pseudomonadota; class Gammaproteobacteria; order Enterobacterales; family Alteromonadaceae; genus Paraglaciecola. The sequence continues at coordinate 4,875 of NZ_CAKZKO010000185.1, forward strand.
AGGAGCATGCCTTAAGGCCGACTCAAATGAGTTGTACTTCACATTCACTAACGCTTTATATGTAGCGATAGGGGTGATGTTAACTTTTGCTTCGGCCACAAACACCAAAGAGCCTTCTGAGCCGGTGATCACTCGGCTAATATCTAATTC
>NZ_CAKZKO010000186.1 GCF_937123705.1 uncultured Paraglaciecola sp.
ACCTTAAACTTTTAACTGGCTCGCCTTTGATATGCAGCCCAGAAAACTCGCGCCCTGCTTTTACTGGATAAAATGGAATACTGTTTTCAAATAAAAATCCTTTGCTACTGGATGCAAAAAACTGATTGATGCTGTCAATCAAACTTGGTGCTGAACGCCAATTAGTAGCTAAAGTATATTGCCGCTGCCTAGCGACCCAATCTTTGGCTTTAATATAGGTAAAAATATCGGCACCACGGAACGCGTAAATAGCCTGCTTAGGATCGCCAATCATGATCCAGCAAGACTTGTACTCACCGCTAATAGGATTTGATTCATCGCTACCGTAAATGCCTCGAAACACTTCAAATTGAATTGGATCTGTATCTTGAAATTCGTCAATTAACGCGGCTGGATAATTCTGTTTAATGATGTTGGCTAAGGCATTCCCAGAACTGTTATCTTGTGCTTGTTGATTTAACGCATTTTGTAACCCTAACAACAAATCATCGGGCGATAACAAATGCAACATCTGCTTATGAGAAGCAAGATTTGCTGACACAACGGCCATGGCATGGCCGCTAAACGCTAAAATCAAATTCTGCATACAATTAAGCAACATGGATTGCAGTTGTTCAAATTGCGCAAAATCTAAATGAGATAAGTCTTCACTGCCTTTTTTGGCCGCTTTTGCGATTTGTTCTGGCCCAAACAACAACCAACCGGTCTTATCAAAATCTATTTGCAACAATTCACTGCTACAGAATCCTTGCATAGCATTAAGTGTGGCGGGTTTGGCTAATTTAGCGCGACCATTTAGATTAGCTTTACTAAGCTGTTCACTGACCTTATTTGAGAGCCACCATTGTTTGATCTTAATGACTTGTTCAACATAACGATCAACACAGTCTATGGCGTCGGTAATAGTCGCGTGTTGTTGAGGTTTTGCTTGTTGACTCAACAAACGTCCGACACTTTTGAGCAAGGCTTCTGGCGTTTTCCAATGTGTTAATAATAGCTGTAACGTTTGGGCTGGTAAGGTGACAATATGCTTACGCCAATAATCTTCTGCTGCTAGTTTAAGCCATTCTGATTCATCAAGAATAAAGCTTTGCTCGTACATAGCGCCGCTTTCAAAAGCTTGTTCGGTAAGCGCCTTATGACAAAACCCATGGATTGTAAAAACAGCGGCTTGATCCATTTGTTTGCTTGCTAAGGCAAGCCGTTGACAATCTAACTCTATGTTTTCGCTTTGCTCAATAAGTTGTTGGATAAATGCATCGCTACTGCGCTTTGCAAAAAAATCTAGATAGGCCAGACGCAATCGTTGACGAATTCGTTCCTTTAACTCTCCGGTTGCGGCATTGGTAAAAGTCACCACTAAGATTTGTTCGACACTTAAAGGCGCGCAGTTATGCCCCAACAATAATCGAATATACAAATTGACTATGGTGTAAGTTTTACCTGTGCCGGCACTGGCTTCAATTAGCGATGCACCAGTTAAAGGGAAGGTAAAAGTATCCAGAGCTTGCATGGTTAAATTTTGGCTATTGCTTGAATCTATATTAGCGATATTCATTTGGCGTTACCTAAAGCCACTAAGGGTAAAAGTAGTTTTTCGGCAACCTCTGAAAATCCAGCAAATTGTTGATTTAAATCGGGGCAAACTCGTTGGATATGCGCTTCGCTTCCCTCACCTGAGGCATAATCGTTACCAATAAAGGCATGTAGTGTTTTATTTTGATCTTGAGTGGAAGCCCATACCCACGAGGCCTCGGGGTAAAAACAAAGCGAACAACTGGTGCCGCGTAACCAATATTGCAGCCAAATCGTTAATTGTTCTATGGCAGCGGACTTTTCAATCACAGGGATGCTATACAATTTATCAGTTGTCACAAAACTGGCTTGGTTTAACCCTAATTTTGGTGGATTTGCACACAAACATAACCATTGTAAATAAAGAGTTATTCGGTCTTTTGCTCTTAATTTTCCGGCGCGCCATAACACTAAATTTTGACTAAATAAGTTGCCAATTCGCCCCACAATAGTGATGGAATCAATAGTCAATTCAACATCTATGCTTTGAGCATTATTGGTTGTTTGATTCAATTGTATTATTTGTTCAACCACATCGGTGCTTAAATTAACAAGTGGAGCCAATGCAATTTCGCCGCTTGTACCTGTGGGTAATTTGCCCTCTGCTTTTAGTATTTTTAATAAATCACTTGCCTGATGTTGAGCGTTTGCAGAAGTTTCTGCGACTTCAGTTTCAGTATGGTGTTTCAACAGATATTCAATGAGTCTTTGGTTTATTTGATATTTATCTAAACCATCAAACGAAAACGGCTCTTCATCGGTACTTTGTTGCCCTAGTGGATAAAAACGAGTTTGCCAGCGACCCATAAAAAATGCTTTTGCAGGGTTATGGAAAAATTGAATGAGGTTATCTATTTCGAGCTGCGAACTTGGCTCTTCTGATTGAGGCAATGCATTAGATTGAAAATCCAAAACATTAACTGGTTGCAGCAATTGATTGGCAATACCTTGCTGTTTTTGATTAAAACTAAATAAATCGCTTTCAGCGTCTGCTCCAAAATAAGCTTGGTTAAAAGGTTGCAACTTATGATTTAACATTAGATGTGCGACGAGATTTTGCTCTGTTTCTGCCACATCTTGTTGCCACTGCCCTTCTAAACAAAATCCTTGCTGGCAATATTCAATTAATTCACTTAGTAAAATGGATGGAGCCAGTGGGCTATTATCTTTTTGACTAAATCCAAGGAAGCTAAAATACAGTTGTTCACGAGCCGACAACAAGGCTTCTAAAAACAAATATCTGTCGTCTAACCTGCGAGAGCGATCACCTCGTTTTACTGGTGCAATACGCATTAAATCAAAACCCATTGGCACACTTTGCCGAGGATAGTCGTTATCATTCATCCCCAGTAAACATACCATTTTAAAGGGAATGCTGCGCATCGGCATTAAGGTGCAAAAGTTTACATAACCCGCTAAAAATCGCTGCCCTACGCCTTTTTCTTGAATATTTTGCTGGAGCTCACTAACGAACACGTCTTGGTCGATATCTTGAGTATATTGGTGACTGTGAAGCAACATTTTTTCGAGGGTTTCCCTAAGGGTTTGCATCTCGATTTGTTCAGTTTCATCTGTGTCATACAAATCAGCAAGCAAAGCTAAAGCTTGCGATACTTTTTGTTGGATATTCAGGGGTTGCTGGCAAAACCCTAAGGTTTTTAATAAAAGGCTGATAAATAAATAACACTTACCTAACGCTACAGCCTGCTGACCTTCAATGTCTCCATAAGCCGAAATTAACTCTTGATTACCTTCAAATAACGATTCGCTAGATATGGCATAACCCGCCAATAAGCGTTGCAAACCAAACACCCAAGTATTCTGTTTTTCTGGTGGCAAGTCCCAGCGCTGCTTATCTTGTTCATTCCAACCCCAGCGCACACCAGCATCGGTTAACCAATGTTGTAGTAACTCAAACTCTTGTGCATCAATGGCAAACTTTCGGGCGATGGCTGGCACTTCTAACAGCGATAAAATGTCAGAAAGTGATAACCGGCTTTGATGTAAGGTCATCATCTGCAAAAAACTATCAAGCAAAGGCGATACTTGTCCAAGATTGCGATCTGAAATGGCATAAGGGATCGCCAGATGACTGGGCACTGAGCCAAACACACCTTCTATAAATGGCGCGTAACTCGCGACGTCTGGCATCATCACAATGACGTCTCCCGGATGCCAACTAGGATTGTCGTTAAAACGTTGCAACAATTGGTCATGCAATACTTCTAATTCACGCACTTTTGAATGACAGGCATGCACTTGCATGGATTTATCGGATTGATTAATGGCCACTTTGGGATATTTATCACCGTTAGATAACAGCTCACTGGCATCTAATGGCTCAGCAACACCCCTAAATTGCAAATGATTAATATCCGTTTGAATATGCTGCAATAGGTTTTCAGGTGCTAAATCAATAAAACAGTCTTGTTGCTGAAACTCAAATCCCAGCAACATATCTTGATAATCTCGGCCTAATTTACCCCAAGATGCCAATAATGGATTACCCACGTCTAAAAACTCGACTCCCGCAGATTGAGGATTATCAATAGCTTTAAGCTGGGCTTTAGCTTGGGTTTTGTTATCAACTATATCGCCCCAATAATGCTGACTAGGATTAAACCAAAAAATGAATACATCACGGGATTGCGACAAGGCATCAAGTACTTCCAACTGCTGCATAGGCATAGCTGAAATGCCAAACACCATCAGTGGTTTGCTGTTTGCAGTATCATTTGTGTGGCTTGGTACAGAGTGCAATG
>NZ_CAKZKO010000187.1 GCF_937123705.1 uncultured Paraglaciecola sp.
AACTCTATTTGCCCCCTTAAATGGGGGTGTTAGTGCAACTAGGATTTTACCTCATGGAAAGAGTTTCATCGAAAGAAAAAATAGCTATCACCGTTGTCGGCCCAGAAGCACCTCTCGCTGATGGTATGGTTGACGCTTTTCAAGCAGCTGAACTTAAAATATTTGGGCCCACACAAAAAGCCGCGCAGCTAGAGATATCCAAAAATTTCTCCAAAGCCTTCATGCAACGCCACAATATCCCAACAGCTGATTATGCTACTTTTAGTGATCCTGCTGAGGCACACAAATATTTAGATCTAAAAGGTGCGCCTATCGTCATCAAAGCCGATGGCTTAGCCGCCGGAAAAGGCGTTGTCGTAGCGATGACAATCGAACAAGCACATGCAGCCGTAGACGCCATGCTGGTTGATAAAAACATGGGGAGTGCAGGTGCAAAAATTGTAATTGAAGAATTTTTACAAGGTGAGGAAGTCAGCTTCATGGTTATGGTTGACGGTCATCATGCCTTACCCTTAGCAACCAGCCAAGATCATAAGCGACTACTAGACGGTGACCAAGGACCCAATACGGGCGGTATGGGGGCTTATTCGCCGATTCGCTTAGTGACACCTGGACACCACGCCAAAATTATGCGTGAAATCATCAATCCCGTCATTCGTGGTATGGAACAAGAAAATACTCACTACGTCGGTTTTCTTTATGCCGGTTTAATGATTTCACCCAATAGCGAAATTAGAGTACTGGAATTTAATTGCCGCATGGGTGATCCTGAAACACAGCCTATCATGTTGCGCTTAAGAAGTGACTTACTCACCCACATCGAACAGGCACTCAATGGCACACTCGACAAAGCTGAAATCGAATGGGACAGACGTGTTTCACTGGGTATCATTATGGCCGCACAAGGTTATCCTAGCAGCCCACGCAAGAATGATGTCATTCACGGTCTAGACGCATTGAAGACCCAACAAAAAACTGATCCTGATTTCTACGTTTTCCATTCTGGAACCCGTATGGGTGGTAAAGACAACAAAGAAATAATCACTGCAGGTGGTCGCGTATTATGTGTTACTGCACTGGGAGACAATGTTAAAATCGCACAACAGAATGCCTACAAAATAGCCGATCAAATTAAATTTGACGATGCGCAAATGCGTTCTGATATCGGGTATCGTAGCATTGTGAATACACCATAGAATAAACCTCAAGTAGACTCAGCTTAAAACCTAATTTTTGTAACCAGTTCATTCAGTCACACTTTAATTTTCATACTCACCCTTCGTTGTGCAATACTTGTAGTGTTCGAAATTCTAGTTTAGAGTCTTCACTTGTCCGCGCTGTTTTTGCGCGGATATAGTACAGGTTGCAGCCATTTTCACCTTGGCCAAATTCCCCTCGATTGGGATGCGCTGCCGGTATCTTCACAGCATTGTTTTTGTAGTTGCTTGAATCCTGCTTGGTTTTTTTGAGTTCCATAAATACTGTCACCCAATACACTTTGCGGATAATGCCCGTAACACTGTTTATAGGCTTCAACTTGTGCTGGCAAACATCGCCTTCATGGAAGGTAAGCGTCATTTCACACCGCCTGTACTTATTTCTGCGTTAGTGCTTCAATGAATTCCGATGTTAGTGGCAATAATTCATCGATACGACTGTTGGGCCATGTTGGTAATTTTATAAGCACATCTTCAAGCCAAGCAGAAGGGTTCAGACCATTGAGTTGTGCCGTTCTGAACAAAGTTTGAATCGCAGCTGCACGTTGGCCAGCGCGTTCTGATCCGGTGAATAGCCAGTTCTTTTTTCCTATAGCAATAGGCCGAATGACATTTTCTACTGGATTGTTGTCAATCGGTAGGTGGCCAGTTTGCGCATAGCGAATCAAGCTGGCCCAGCGTTTCAAGGTGTAATCCAGCGCTTTGGCGGAGCCACCGCCGTTTGCAGTTTGTACACGGGTTTGCAATAACCAGTCATGCAGTGCTTCCAACTCGGGTCGACTTTTATCGACGCGTAGTTGTTGGCGTTCTTCGATGGTTAGGTTTTTACCTTCCGCTTCAATTGCATATAGATTGCCAATACGCTGCAACGCTTCGAAAGCCATCGGGCTGTCATTGGCTTTGTGCAGGTCGAAGAATTTACGCCGTGCGTGCGCCCAACAAGCCAGTTCAATGCAGGGGCTTGTCTGTTTCTCGGAGAACAGTGCTTTGTAGCCACCATAGTCGTCAACCATCAAATGGCCTTGCCAGTCTTCCAGGAAGTTTTGTGCATGCCGGCCACTACGACCGGCTTGATAGTCGAAGACGATGATGCGCGGCCCCGGTTCCAGGTCATTGCTGCGATAGGCCCATAGGTAGGACTTTTTAGTTTTGCCTTTGCCGGGATCGAGTTGTGCTACCGGCGTTTCATCGGCGTGGGTCGTGTTGCCCTGCAACAGATGCCATTTTAGTCTATCGACCAAAGGCTGCAAGGCAACACCGACACGACCGACCCATTCCGCCATTGTTGAGCGCGATAGTGTGACTTGCTCACGTGCGGCAATTTGTTCAAGACGATAGAGTGGGAGGTGATTCAGGTATTTGCTGGTCAGCACCCAGGCAAGTAAGCCGGGTGCGGCCATGCCGCCATCAATGATGGCTGGCGGAATCGGTGCGGCAAACACTGTCTCACAAGTCTTGCAGGCATATTGTGGGCGGATGTGGCGATGAACGAAGAATTTGGCTGGTTCTACATCTAACTGTTCGCTAATATCTTCGCCGATTTTAACCAGATGATGGCCACATTGATCGCATTGGCAAGATTCCGGTTCGTGGCGGTGTTCAATACGTGGCAGGTGATCGGGTAATGGTTGGCGGCCAGAACGAGAACGTGGCGGTTTGGCCTGTGTTTTCGCTGATGGATCGATCTGTTCGATTTCTGCGTTAACAGCCGCCAAATCAGATTGCAGTGTTTCTTCAAATAAATCGGTTTGCTTTGATGACAACGACTCACTCTTTTTGCCAAACCGGATGCGGCGTAAATAAGCCAGTTCCATGGTCAGCGATTGAATGGTGAGTTGCTGAGAACGAACCTCTTTTTGCGATTGCTCAAGCAGCATTTGAACCAAGTCAGTCACCTGAGTTTTGGTGTCCGAATCAAGGTTCAACTGATCCAATTCAGCAAGCGTTTTCATGGGGTTTATTTTACCATAAACACCGTCTAATTACTGATGAATAAAGGCTTTTGGTTATTTCTCTAAGCCTTCAAATGTACCGGTGGCAACGCCGATAATCGCTGCCAATCAACACCGGCTATCAACCAATTCCATTGTGCTTGCGTCAACACAAAACAGCACTCATTTAGCTTCGGCCAAACAAATTTACCCTGATGCAAACGGCGCTGACACAACCACACGCCAGTGCCATCCCACAACAAAACTTTGATACGATTGTTGGCGCGATTGCAAAACACAAAAGCCGACCCTGCGCAGGGCGCATGTTGCAAAGATTGCTGCACCACCATCGACAGACCATCAATGCCACGGCGCATATCAACCGGTTCTACCGCCAGCCAGATCTTGCCTGGATTGGCAATCAGTCCAGGCATTTAAACAATTCTGCCAACCATTGGGGTGATACATCTGCTGGCAGTTCCAGTGTATGCCCTTGTGTCAAACGTAAACACAACATGCCAGATGACAAAGCTTGCGACTTGATCTCGACCGGAATCAAAGTCGGCGCAACAGAGGCTACTTGCTGGGAACGATAAATCCGCAACCAGTTCGAGAACGTTTTTGAATTCAACTTATGCTGGCGACAATATGCCACCTGCGTTAAACCACTCGACTGCCAGGCTTCTATATGTTCCTGCTGCTGTGTCGGTAATGACATTTGTTATCCTCATGAAAATGTTTGAGGATAATGAGATTTATTGAAAATTTTTAGATGGTTCTGCTGGACGCATACGTAAGAAACAGGAGAGTGCCGGATCATTCTATCTCTAGAGGAGATAATGTCGCCGTGATGAGGAAATTACTAAATTTTTTTATGGTGTTTTGAAATCAAAGAAAGCTATTGACATGAGATATCAGCCATCGGTATAAATGAAACCTATAAATTGGCAAATTTATAGTCAAATATAGTCGTCTTTTAAAATAGTTAGAGTAGAAAACTACGAGATTGTTACAATCCTGTGTAACTGTCTATCATTAAACCTGAACATGGAAAGGATGGGCAGGTAATGAAAAACAATGAACTACACGCACTAGCCCAATTAGCGGCTAAAAATATCAAAACAGAAGACAATAAGTCAGGCACTAAGACGATCTCTGATCCTAAGTCTCCACCAGAAGATGGAATTTTTAGTGATGCCATTAGAAAACTAAATAAAGTTGGCCAATATGAGGTTAATGTTTTAGTTGATGGTAAGACGTTTAAGCGAAAGCATCGCCAGTTAATTAACCTAAGGTCTCCATTTGATATTGAACTGGCTGCTAACGGGTATAACGAGAGTACTCAATATACGGTCTATATTTCCCCCCGAAGCAAAAATATAGACATTCAAAAATCGTCCATAGTTGCTAAAGTTAAAGCCCCGGATGGCTCAAGTATTATTCGAACTATTCCTTATGCACCAGAGGCTAAACGTTGGGAATTGCCCATTGAAAACACTAAAGGCGATGGTATTTATAAAGTTGCTTTAAAGGTTAAGGGCATTAATAGCGATGGTAATCCATTCAAGTTTGCACCTAAATCTTTCTCGGCTACTTTTCCAAGAGACATGTCTGATACTCGCCAGTACGTATCCATTACAGAGGACCCTGAGTCTGTTGAAAACAATGAACTGTCTGCTGAGGGTGAGGTAGCGGCAGCGCCTGAACAAAAGGTTGAGCCCATTGCAGAAGCGGCTGTTACAGCAGAGTCACCTGCTACCATAGATTCTCCCATTGAAATTCCAGAAACACTAGAGCAAAAGTTGTTGGAACTCAGTAATGTGCCCTTTGATTTAGCCAAAGACTACATGCTTAGAGCTGATCTGGTCATTTTGGGAGAATCTGAATATGTATTGTTAATGACCTTGCATCATATTGCATTTGACGGCTGGTCATGGTCTATTTTTATGGATGAGATGCTACGACTATACAGCAAGCATCTGGATCAGAATTTATCCGATCTACCTGCATTACCCATACAATATTCAGACTACGCGCTTTGGCAAAGAGAACATATAGATGGTGAAGTATTAGAAAAGAAAT
>NZ_CAKZKO010000188.1 GCF_937123705.1 uncultured Paraglaciecola sp.
CGCTGCTGGTTTATATCACTGGGGCTTTTTCTGGCGACTTTGGCTGCGGCTCATTTTTTTCCATCAGAAATATTAACGGCATCTGCCAAGTTAGCGGCTCTGCCATTTCTGTTCTGCACCGTCGTTTTTTTCAGCTACTTGGGATTCAAAGCGACCTGCAACCCCATCGGCCTTATAGCCATCACCACTATGTTTTTAGCAATCGCATATTGGCAAGCGAGTTGGACAATTTTCTGTGTCGGCTTAGCTTTCTTAGGCTTAAGCGGTCTAATCCGCTTGTTTCAAAGGCAACTGAAAGATACCGGTCGAGAACTAAGCCTGAGCGAAAAAAAATATTGGTACTGGGTAAACGAATTTGCAGATGGTCGCTCATCTATCCTCCCTAAAAAAACAAGGTCATAGTAAATTGACTGCTTTTTTACTTATACTCAAAAAATTGATTGGCACTTTCGTACTACGAATGAAAAATGCCATTTCCATCAATGAATACGGATCAACTCAAGTTCGTTACCCAGCACAACAGGACAGTTCTTTGACATCCTTGTTAAAGGTTTGGGCGCAGAGCTTCAAACCCTCCACCATAGTCAGGTAAGGGAAAAGCTGGTCGGCTAATTCCGTCACCGTCATACGGTTGCGGATCGCCAGCGCCGCACTCTGGATCAGTTCTCCACCTTCATGCGCCAGAATCTGCGCCCCGATCAGGCGGCCAGTGGCTTTTTCCGTCACCAATTTGATAAAACCATCGGTCTCGAAATTCGCCAGTGCGCGCGGCACGTTCTCCATCTCCAATACACGACTGTCGGTTTCAATGTCTTGTGCGTTGGCTTGCTCTTCCGTGAGCCCAACAGTTGCCACCTGGGGATCGGTAAAAATCACTGCTGGCATGGTGGATAGATCCAGTTTGGCGTATCCGCCCGTCATGTTGATGCCGGAACGGCTACCGGCGGCCGCGGCGACATAGACGAATTGCGGCATGTTGCAGCAGTCTCCGGCGGCGTAAATACCGGGAACATTCGTTTCCATGCGTTCGTTAACAACGATTTCGCCCTTTTTGTTGGTCGTAACACCCACCGCGCCCAGATTGAGTTGGCAAGTATTGGCGTGTCGCCCGGTGCTTACCAGCAAACGATCGCAGCGTAGATCGCCCGCGTTAGTTTCCAATGTAAATTGGCTTCCATCGTGGGTCACCTTGGTAGCTTGCGTACTGTTTAATACTCGAATGCCTTCTTTTTCAAAACATCCGGTGAGTTTTTCACCGAGCAAGGGATCTTCCCGATAAAGCAATGTATGTCTTGCTAATATGGTGACTTCACTGCCTAAACGGCGATAAGCCTGGGCAATTTCCAGCGCTACAACCGACGAACCAATCACGACCAGGTGCTGCGGCAATTCCTGAGCAAACAGCGCTTCGGTAGAGGTCCAATAAGGTGTTTCAGTTAAACCATCAATAGGAGGAATGGTTGGCGTGGAGCCGGTAGCGATCAGGATTTTATCGGCGTGAACTGCCTGCTCGGTTCCATCATTTTTTCTGACTATCAGGGTGTTGGCATTTTTAAATTGCGCCCAACCTTTAAGTAAACTAAGCGCAGGATTTGTCTCCAGAATATTCTGGTACTTTGCCGCGCGCAGCTCTTCGACCCGAGCGGTCTGCTGCTGAGTCAACAAGGCTCGACTCAATTGGGGCGCATGATTTTCCAGTCCGGTAAAGGGATTATTGCGTTGCTGCTGAGCCAATTGAGCGGCGCGGATTAGAATTTTTGAGGGTACGCAGCCGACATTCACGCAACAGCCGCCAATCACATCGGCTCCCTCAATAAGAGTGACCTTGGCACCACCTTCAGCGGCTTTAATAGCGCAGGCAAAAGCGCCGGAACCCGTACCGATAATCGCCACATGTTGAGTTTGGTTGCTTTCAGTGTTGCTTGCATTTTCGTTGTCACAGCAGTCGTTCGGTGAAGTAATTTCTTTTGCAGTGCCAGTGGATTCTTTTGCGATATAACCGAGAGCTTCTATTGCTCCAATGAGAACGGTTACGCTGACCCCACCGTTCGTGGTGATCGTTGCTCTGGCGTTTTCATAAGATATTTCAACCTTATTAACGCCTTCGATCGCATCGAGTGCTTCTTTAACGTGGGCGACGCAACTTGGACAGGTCATCCCTTCTATCGATAGTAAGATCATTCGTTTTCCTCAAATAGTAGTCAGGCATTGCGTCGTGTTAAACAGCACAGCTGTCATCATCACAGCGTTTATTCGCCGGTGAAAAAATATCCCAAAGCGATACGGCAACCATCAGGCCTAATGCTGAATAGGTGACATAGCTGCTCCAGCCGTACTGGAAAAACGGATAGAGCGATAACAGCAATAAAATGGGGCCGGCCACACCCAGCGCACTACGGTGCCATTGCCGGTGGCTGAACCAGCCAAGTCCGTTGAGTACCAAGGCAATCCAGGCAAACAGGGGTAATAGCGTGCTAACAAACAGACCTTCCCATTGGCTGAGAAAACCCAGTCCTACCGCAGCGCCCAGACTGGCAATGGCCGGGAAACACATGGCGCATCCCATAGCAGAAACCAGCGCGCCCAATGAGCTAATCTTATCGCCGAACCGGGTCAGTAACCGTATTAGCATTTCTATGCTTTACTCCTTGAGCGTTGACGGATAACCCGCGTTAGTGGTGGCTTCGGTCAGTGCTTTTACCGTGGTTTTTTCGTCGTCGAAGGTGACCACCGCCAGTTTGGTCTTAAAGGTCACTTCGGCTTTACTGACGCCATCGACTTTTTGTAAGGCTTTTTCCACGGTAAAGGGACAGGTCACACAGTTCATGGTTGGGACTTCCAAAGTAACTGTTTTCGGGGCAGCTAAAGCGTTCAGGCTGGTCAGTACGAACAGGGACATTAGGGCGAGTGTTTTCATAATTTTCTCCAAGAGCAAGCCATAAAGATTTAATCAAAATAAAAGGTTAGAAATCGTCATCAGGCAAACCAGACAATCCAATAATTACTGGTGACTAAAACCAACGCAGTCAGTGCCGTTAACCAAAAGATCACCTGCCGACGTTTTCGCACTTGAGGAACTGCACAGGCGGTGCCTGGCTCACAGTCCTCGACGGGGCGATAGACCTTCCAGCCTGCGAAGCCAAATAAGGCTAAAACCAGCAGGATAAAAATGGGACGATAAGGTTCTAACAAGGTTAAATTACCAATCCAGGAGCCACTCACGCCTAGCAGCAACAAGACGAAAGGACCAGCGCAGCAAAGACCAGCGCCAATAGCGGCAATAACACCGCCGATGATTGGAAAGTTGGGATTACTTTTTGACATAACTCACTCTACTTATCGTACTTTAGTAAAACAAGCTTAAACCCCGTACCCAACTACGGAGTCAAGATAAAATTTGACTCATTATTAATCTTCAGGAAGTAGGGAATCAATAATGGGACAGTGGGATTGGTTAGTATTAGAATTACACTCATTCAATAATTCTGTGAGAACGGTTTCTAAGCGGCGAAGACCTGCTATTTTGGCTTTCACACTTGCAAGCTTGTGTAAAGTCATTTCTTGCACTTCTATACAGGGAGTGTCATTAAGGCTGAGTAAATTGGAGATTTCTTCCAAAGTGAACCCAAGATCTTGGGAACGTTTAATGAATTTTATTCGGTTTAATGTTGCCAAAGGATAAAGTCGGTAGCCTAGATGCGGTTTTTCAGGTTTTTCTATAAGACCACGTCGTTCGTAATAACGAACAGTCTCAACATTGATACTAGCTTGTTCGGCTAATTTTCCAATTGTGTACATGTGATATATTTCTCCGTATCTAAGTACGGAGAAATATATCCCTATCTGTTGGGTCCCTGATGATTATCTTGACCATCGTAGCGAAAATCTGCTGAAATCCCGACGATGGATGCAATCGTTTGTTGAGAGCTTAAGGACCCAAGCTTATGCAGGTTAAATTACACGCTAACGCGACCACAACACCCCGGATACGTAAGTACATACAGGAATCGGATAAGCCCGCGTCTGTGCTGTCCAGAGAGCTTGGTATTGCTGAATCAACCGTCCGTAGCTGGCGCAAGCGCGATTCTGTTCAAGACGGTTCCCATACCCCGCTTAGATTACAAACTACCATGTCACCCGTGCAAGAATTACTAGTGGTCGAGCTGCGCAAGCTACTGCTCCTGTCGCTGGATGACCTGCTGGTCGTAACACGCGAGTTTATTAATCCGGCAGTCTCTCGCTCAGCACTGGATCGCTGCCTGCGCCGGTATAATGTCAGCAGGCTGGCGGACCTCATCCCCGATACTGAACCCACACCGTCGCCTAAATCATTCAAGGCTTATGATCCCGGCTACGTTCACATCGATGTAAAATATCTGCCACAAATGCCCGATGAGAAGCGGCGTAAGTATCTGTTTGTAGGCATAGACCGGGCAACTCGCTGGGTTTATATGGAAGTATTGCCTGATAAGACCGCAGGCTCTGCGCGTAGCTTTCTCAAGCGGCTGGTAAAAAGTGCACCTTTCAAAGTGAAAACCACTCTGACTGATAACGGCAAGGAATTCACGGATCGATTTTGTGCAACGGGGCAGAGAGCCCCAACCGGAAAACACCTGTTCGATAAAGAATGTACCGCCCAGGGAATAGAGCATCGTCTGATCAAGCCAAAGCATCCGCAGACCAATGGTATGGTGGAGCGCTTCAATGGCCGCATTGCCGATATACTGAAGCGAACGACATTTGAATCGTCAGATGACCTCAGTGACACGCTGCAAAGATATGGACTTATCTACAATCAGCATATCGCTCAAAAAGCACTCGGACACATAACGCCGCTTGATAAGCTCAAGGAGTATTATCGAAGTTCACCGGAGTTATTTCGCATTAAACCAGTGAATCGTCCGGGACCTGACAGTTATTGATTAAGTCTAAGAATAATTTTTTCACACAAGTGCTTGAGTTGGACAAGGTCGTCTAGCTCTATATCTAACTTGCACACCATTGCATTTGGTATAGTTTGAGCCTTTTTCTTCAAATCAAATCCTGCTTGGGTTAGATAGAGCTTCCGTATACGTTCATCGTGTTCGCAGCGTGTTCTACGTACAAGTGCCTTGGTTTCCAGCCGTTTAAGCAGAGGTGTAATCGTGCCTGAATCTAAGTAAAGCTTGCTGCCTAGTTCTTTAACATTTATACCGTTTTCAGACCAAAGTACCATCATCACCAAATATTGAAGGTAGGTTAAATCAAGCTGTTCCAACAGTGGTCGATAGTTCCGTACTACTGCGTTGGCTGAACTATAAAGTGGAAAACAGACTTGGTTTTCTAGCTTAAGTACTTCTTCAGGGTCTATGAAATCTTCGCGAGTCTTCATACCTCGGATCTCCAATTAAGAATTGTGCACAATTTACTTGTATAAGTTGGGGAAAGCCATATAATCATTGCGCACAATGTAATTGCGCGCAATGATTATCCCTGGAGAGCTTCTTATGAAAACGCTTTACAAAACGCAAGCAACGGCCTCAGCAGGCCGCAATGGTATGGTTTCCACAGATGATGGATTACTTAGTCTTGATCTTAGTTATCCAAAAGAGATGGGAGGTACTGGTGTCGCGACTAATCCAGAGCAGCTTTTTGCTGCGGGCTACGCTGCATGCTTCTCTAACGCTATTTTACATGTCGCGCGAGAAGCCCAGGAAAAAGTCTCGCAAGTCCCAGTCACCGCCGGAGTTGGTATTAATGTAAGCCAAGCAGGTGGTTTTGTTCTTACCGTTAGTTTGGAGGCGACACTCGATTTGCCTCAGTTGCAGGCGGTTGAATTGGCCAAACTCGCTCACCAGGTTTGTCCGTACTCAAACGCCGTACGCGGAAATATTGACGTAGCGATTACGGTTAATGGCGAAGTGATTTAGATGCTGATCAAACGGTATAAAGGAGCCACTTGGCTCTATTGACTTCATAGTGAGGTCAGATATTAGGGCGATCA
>NZ_CAKZKO010000189.1 GCF_937123705.1 uncultured Paraglaciecola sp.
AGTTTTTCAAGGTGGTTGTCGTATTTTATATCATGCCGCTAAGTATTTTACCTCAGGATTCAATTCTACTTTATCGATAAAACCCCAGTTTCGAATATCCTTCGACCAGCGTGCTGGTTTTTTATATTTAGCTTCTAAATAAACCAATTTTCTTTGCTTAAAATTTCAACATCCAAGCCTTTAAGCCTCTCATTCGGCGATGCCTTCTTGTTCTGCGAATTCACGTATAGATAGGGTGCAAGTGATTTAACAGCGAATTCAGCGATGAGTCAGAAACCTCTCCTTACATTATCTACACGACTTATAATGAGAGTGAAGAGCTAATAGCCTGTAATAGAATAATCGATTATTTCTATTAAATGGTTAATCGACAAGGCTGCCTGGACATGTCAGGAAAACATGCTGTGCTGAGACGTTTTCTAGGGTTTCTCATAAATATTGATTATTGCTGGTGGTGTATGCGCTTCGGGTAACTGAAACGCAGGCAGAATAAGCTCTTCGCTTTTACTGATGTTACCTAACAAGGGCATATCCGCACTGGTTAGCCGATACCTCAAGCCAAGCGGCCTCAGAACCAAAGGCGACAGTATTGCGTCCACATGCTGACAAGCGGAGCTGATTGCTCAGGCAACGCTGTGTGGATTGAGCTCGTAGTAATGCTCAAAAAAGGTCAAATGAAGAAAAATAGGCTGGGCGCTTTGTCGCCCGGCGAGCAGTTTTACGCGTTAGCTGGGTAAGCAGAATGAAGCGTTAGTGTTTTTATCGGAAAGTGTAATATTTGCGATAGACCCCAAGCTTCGTATCATCGCCTTAGCCAACGTGTAAGCTAAACCTAAAGATGGGATATTAATCCAATTATCGTCATTAAAGTGGGAATATAGTACCTCTTTCTGTGTATTGGAGTTGTTTAAATTTCAGGCTTGGACTATATTCCCATTAATGATTGAATAATGGGAATACAGTCCCTTTGGTTGGTGATATGGCTAAGCGTGACTTACACAATGTACTGTTTCCAAAGCAGCGCAAAATCCTGACGCATTTTGGTGAAGACTTGCTGTTGGCGATGAAACGACGTGGTTTTACAAAAAAGCTACTGTGTGAACGTACTGGTTTTGATCATAAAACCGTGAATAAAGTCTTTGCCGGTGATCCGGGTGTTGCCATAGGCACTTACTTAAAAGTGATGGCTGTTCTTGGCATGGAAAGCAACTTTGCAGAAATGGCCGCTCATGATGAAGTGGGTATCAAGCTGCAAAACATAAAATTGCTGGAAGGTTCAAAATGAGCCGTGAAATCGTCGAAGTCTATGCCGACTGGCAGCCAATTGAAGCGCCTTTGCTAATTGGGCTGCTTGCTTACAGTGATTCAAGCCGAGGTGGCGTATTTAGTTTTGCCTACGATAAAGCATTTTTAACCTCAGCCTATCGCTTGCAAATTGATCCCATCCTAACGCTTCACTCCGGTGAACTCTATAACGATGAAGCCGATAAAAACTTTCGCGCATTTCTTGATTCATCGCCTGATAGATGGGGGCGTATTTTAATGCAGCGGCGTGCGGCGATTGAGGCGCGCAAAGGCATTCGAGCAACAAGTCGATTAAACGAATTGGATTACCTGCTGGGCGTACATGACTCTTATCGGATGGGGGGGATTCGATTTAAGCGAGTAGGCTCGGATGCTTTTTTGGACGACAACTCTGAGTTTGCTGCGCCGCCAATGGCTTCTTTGCGAGAGCTAGAGCACGCAGCAATGCAGATTGAAAAAGACGATAACATCGACAGTGACGAGTATTACCGCTGGTTGAAAATGCTGATTTCTCCAGGCTCATCATTAGGTGGTGCAAGGCCCAAGGCTTGTGTCACAGATGAACAAGGCCACTTGTGGATTGCCAAGTTTCCCAATCTAAATGATACCCATGACGTGGGCGCATGGGAGATGGTCTGTTATGAATTGGCTCTTGCGGCAGGTGTTCACATGTTTCCAAGTGAGATCAAGCAATTTTCGTCACAGCACCATACCTTTTTAACCAAACGGTTTGACCGCGACGGCGATCAGCGGCTGCATTTTTCATCGGCCATGACTCAACTGCAATACTATGATGGTGAACAATCTCAAGGTGCCAGCTACTTAGAGATTGCTGAATTTATTTCCAATTCTGGTGCACAAACCGCAGCCGATTTAGCTCAGTTATGGCGTCGAATCGTGTTTAATATTGCGGTGTCCAACACGGATGATCACCTGCGTAACCATGGGTTTTTATTAACAAAGAATGGCTGGAAGTTATCACCTGCTTATGATTTAAACCCGATAGTGGGTAAGCATGGCCTGCATCTGAATATTACCGATGCAGACAACGCTTTAGACTACCAGCTAGCCTTTGATGTGAAAGACTTCTTCAGACTTTCGCAAACCCAAGCCACGCAAATTTACGATGAAGTATTAATGGCGGTTAAGCAATGGCAAACCGTTGCTAAGCGGCTAGGGATCAGCCGAGCGGAGCAAGCCATGAAACAATCAGCGTTTAACGTTTAATGAGCCAGTGAAACTATATTTTCATTTTTCAGCAGATAAAGAAGTTTTAGTTTCACTTTATGCTTTGCCTCATACTCCATGTGTTTTAACACTTCGCTCATCCCTTGGGCTTTTGGGGCAGTTTGGGCAAAGCCTTAGTTCACGCCACTTAGCCACGCACTAACTCTGCCCACAGAGCATTTATTGTTTTGGGCACTATCTACAAACTGGGGCAAGTAGCTACTTGTACCCTCAGAAAGCTGCACGATCTGGGCATTTATCTGCCTACTGCGTCCGTTTAGTACTGGCAAACTCCTAACTGAACTTAACAGATCAGTGAGGAAGCAAACGATGAACCCAACTACACAATCACCCACAAACTCAGTACACCCAGCGCGTCAGCAGCGGATTTTGCGCTTGCCCGAGGTAAAGGCCAAAACAGGCTTTGGCCGCAGCACCATTTATGCCCTGATGGCCAACGGTGAATTTCCCCGTTCCATTCGTATTGGTGCGCGTGCCGTGGGCTGGTTAGAAAGCGATATCGACCAGTGGATTGAAACCCGCCGTATCGGTGCTGCTTATGGCCGTGGATAAACCATCAGCATCAACCCCGTTACCTGCCAATGAGATAAATAACAACATGCCAACATTACCGGCTGGTTTTGCCTATAAC
>NZ_CAKZKO010000190.1 GCF_937123705.1 uncultured Paraglaciecola sp.
TAACCTTGGCTATAAACGGCAAATGGAGCGAAGCGTAATGCAGTCCGATTTTGATAGCGTTGTTATACCTCATGGCGGGTACAGCACAATAGTTGTTGACCCGCCATGGCAATACGGCAAGTGGGGTAAAGCAAGTGTTGCCCCCAGAGGTAGCAGTTATGAGCCGCAAGATAGCGTAATGCCTTACAAGACAATGACGCTTGATGAGATTAAAGCGTTGGAAATTGCCACCCTTGCTGCAGACAACTGCGATCTTTACTTGTGGACTACGCAGAAGTATTTGCCCGCGGCTTTTGAAGTGCTGCAGGCGTGGGGCTTTAAATACTGCCAAACTCTGACATGGTGCAAGAAACCGAAAGGCACAGGGCAAGGCGGCTTGTACTGCCCTACGACAGAATTTTTGCTGTTGGCACGTAAAGGCAAGATGCCGGTGGGGAAAAAGCGCCAAGATACAACTTGGTGGGAAGTAAAGCGCCCAATGCGACACAGTAAAAAACCTGAGTTCTTTCAAGATTTGATTGAGCTGCAGAGTGAAGCGCCACGGATTGAGCTATTTGCTCGACGTGAGCGTGACGGCTGGGACGTATGGGGTAATGAGGTATAACCTTTGCGTTAAGCGGTGAGTGAAAGTTGGGAACCAACTGTAACGAGTCCGAGCGAAGAATGAGCGGTTTTAAACGCGTTGTTAGCAGCGAATTAGCTAGCACTTAAAGAGAAGATAAAAATGAATAAGTTTATATTTGAAGATACAAAAGGCTCGCCAATTAAACACTGGACTAACGGGGTTTTACTTGACGATAGAGCTAGAGAGCAGTTGCACAATATAGCCTCATTGCCATTTATACATAAACATGTTGCAGCAATGCCGGATGTTCATTGGGGTATGGGCGCAACTATTGGTAGTGTTATAGCTACTAAAGGTGCAATAGTTCCTGCTGCTGTAGGTGTTGATATAGGTTGTGGGATGATGGCATACCAAACATCGTTAAAAGCATGTGATTTGCCTGATAACCTGCGTGATTTACGTGATGATATAGAGCGAAATATACCTTGCGGCAGAACCGATAATGGTGGCAGAAATGACAAAGGTTCTTATCAGTCATTAACAGCATCAAACGAGCAAAGATGGTTGGGCTTGGTTGATGGTTATAATAAAATAATAGAGAAACACCCTAAAGCGCTTGCGTTCAATACTTGGCAGCATTTAGGTACGCTTGGTACAGGCAACCATTTTATAGAAATATGTTTAGACGAAAATGATTCCGTTTGGGTGATGTTACACTCTGGTTCTCGCGGTGTTGGCAATAAGATAGGCATGTATTTTATTGAAAAAGCAAAGCAAGAAATGGAAAAATACCATATTGATAAATATTTAGTTGATAAAGATCTGTCTTACTTGGTAGAAAAAACAGAAATATTTGACGATTACGTTGCTGCTGTTGAGTGGGCTCAAGAATTCGCATTAAAGAATCGTGAATCTATGATGGGAATGACACTAGCTGCTCTTGGTAGGCACACGAAGCCTTTTGAAATAACAGAAATGGCCGTTAATTGCCACCATAATTATATATCAAAAGAGAATCATTTTGGCGCTAACGTTTGGTTAACGAGAAAAGGTGCGGTTAGAGCAAGAAAGGGAGACTTAGGTATCATACCCGGCTCAATGGGTACTGGATCATTTATTGTTAGAGGGCTTGGCAACGAGCATTCTTTTTGTAGTTGCTCTCATGGGGCAGGTCGTGTTATGTCCAGAGGACAAGCAAAAAAAGAAATCTCATTAGCGCAACATGCTACAGCAATGAAAGGTATAGAGGCTAGATTAGACTCGGATGTACTTGATGAAAGCCCAGCCGCATACAAAGATATTGGAGCAGTTATGGAGGCTCAATCTGATTTGGTTGAGGTTTTATTTAGACTTAGACAGATAGTGAACGTTAAGGGATAATTCCTGCTAACACCATATTCAACGTCATGGGTATATGTGGGCACACACAAAATGGAAAAATATGATTATTTCAGTTTTTGATACCGAGACTACCGGCATTCCTAACTACGAAACGCCAAGCGATGACGACTCTCAACCACACATTGTCCAGCTTTGCTCCAAGCAGGTTGATTGGACATCTGGCGATGTTATTCAGTCAATGAAGTTTATCGTCAAGCCTAGCGGCTGGGCCATCCCGTTAGATGTCGTAAAAATTCACGGCATCGACAACCACAAGGCGGCGCGTTTTGGAATTGACGAAAAGTTGGCCGTTGGCATGTTTCTCGAAATGGTTAAGCGGTCTGACATGGTTGTTGCTCACAACGCTAACTTCGACAAGCGCATCGTCCGAATTGCTCTGATGCGCTTCTTTGGTCGGGAAGTGGCCGACGAAGCTAAAACTTATATGAGCAAAGAGCGAACAATATGCACAATGAATAAAGCCATAAAAATAGTTGGTGTTGGTCGCTATCCAAGCCTAGCGAAGTGCTACAAGCATTTTACTGGGCAAGAGATAAAAAAAGCGCATGATGCCGAAGGCGATGTTGATTCGTGTCTGGTCGTGCTGAAGCATTTGGTCGATCATGGCGCTGTCGAACTATGAAGATAGACCAGTGGCACGACATGGACGTGATGCCGGTGAACTTCAATCCACCGGCAGACATTGAGTTTGGCGAGTAATAGTCTTTTTTTAATCGGCGGGGCTGTTCATTTTTTATATGTTGATAGCCCCGCTGCTAACTCTGTCAGTCAGGTCGTCAGCGGTGCTACAGGAAATAGAGACGCAGACCATCCCCGTAAAGGTGCCCGTACGGTTTACTAATGACACAAGAAGCACATCGCCAGCGCTTAGGGCGCGATCAGCTTCGTTACCGACCACTGTATCGACCGCAGTCTGGTTTACTGTGAGAATTGTCGTTATTCCTTCTGTAACGCTGATGTCTGCGGTGCCGCTGCTCGCGCTTGTCAATAGTGATTGCGCCGCTATGCGGTAAGTGCCATCGCGCACGATGGTAAACCGCAATATTATTGCAACGGTTGCATCACTAAACAAACCCGCCCCGCTAGCAATACCGACATCGCCGGCACTTGCCGATCCAGAAAGCGCGGCAATCTTATCTGGCGTCACTGCCGCGTCAGCCATTTTGATGGTCGATACTGATCCGTTTTCCAGCAATAACGAATCGACACATTTTTCGTAATCAACAAACGTATCGAAGTCGATGTTAGAGCTGCCATCTGTATCGAAAGTGAATCGCAATTTGTAGTGCGCATAATCTGCGGGCTTGTTGGCTGCGGAAACACTGGTGTCAAAACCGCAGTCGGCTGTGCCATCAGAATCGGAAATGATAAATCCATAGTATGTCGTGCTAGGCGCAATGGAGCCTGAAAACAGCCCCCCTGCGTTGTTGCCCGCCGACCATGTAGCATCCAGCTGCTTCGTCATCGCCGTGGCAAGATACATATCCATCTTGCCATCGGATGATGCGCACCGCCCTATAGCAAAATCAATGTCATGGTCGGGGTCTACGGCGTTTTTGGTGATTTTGTTTTGCCCAACGTAGCCAGCAGTGAACCGGTTTCTAGCGTCGATATGCGAGCGCTTATCGACAATTGACGCGGTTGTTATCGATCCCGATAGCGTGGTGACATTAAACAAATGCAGGTGATTGGATTCAATGGAGTCGGTGTCGACCTTATAGAACATTCCGTCATCGACATTGAACACCAGCGCTTCGGTTACATCGTCGTTCATAGTGACGTTGGTCGTAGATGTTGACTCCCACACAGCCCCGTTTGCGCGAGATACGCGATAAGCGCCCACAGAAAACGACCGGCCGCTATTAAGCGAACTATCATTGTGGAACATATCGTTTTTGCTTATTTCCTCGAGCACTTTGGCGTCGACATAAGTCGTCGTTACCGCGCTTCCATCGCCTTGAAATCCCTCTATGCTCTCGAGAGCCCAATACAGCGTACCGTCTGCGCGCTCAAGTCTCAGCGAATAACTGCCACTTAGGAATATCTCTCGCGAGGCAAATAGACCATTGGCGTCGAGTGTTAGATTTTCATCGAGAGCCGCCGAGAAAGCTGCGTCAGCATAGGGCGACTTTGGGTTCGTTTTCGGGTCCTGATTGGGCTGGCCAAAATACATGACATAGCCAGCGCAAGGCACGCCATTCTCGAAAAACTGTGGTACTTCAGTGCCTAGCTTAGCCATCGGATTCATCCAAAAGGTTTTTTAGTGATTGCAGTGCCGAGAATCGGTCACGATTTCGAAGCGCGTTTATTTCCCTGACACCGACATCAACCATCGTATCAATTGGCCCGCGACGCACATCAGCGCCCTGAATCAGCCCGCCCATACTACCCGGCGCCTCGGGTCGTATTACCCTGTTCATGTCCGTATACAGTCGGGTAAGTGTCATAAGGTTGTCATCAAATTGTCCATCGTACTTATTGGCCTTTTCTGTCAGGTCTGACATCACCTGCCGCATACGGTCGCCCTGCTTGTAATTGGTCAGCGTTGTGCGCGACAGCAGCCCAAATTGTCGATCAGTAGGGTCGTACTTCTTGCCGATCAGGTCGTCGACCTCTTTGACCGTATCGAGCAGGTCTGACATCACATCGTTGGCGTCTGCATAATCTGGCGACACCTGCCGAATAGACTGGTTTAGATCGTGGCGAAACTCTTTGAAAAACGTCTCTACCTTACCAGTGATGCCCTCGGCCGACTCACGACCATAGCCCACCATATCATCGATGCCCAGCTTGTAAATGTGCGCCTTGTGCGCGTCGACCTTGCCGGCGCTCCACAAGTCCTTGCGGAACGATTGCATTTTTTTCTGCGCGGCGGTGTTTAGCGAAAATACTGAGTCTTTAAATCCGAACGGCTTGCTGGGGTCAAAATTTCCGTTGATGTCCGTTCCATACTGAACACCCAGCTCGTCAAGGCGACCTACAAAGTTATCTGTCGTTTCTTGCAGGTCGATAGGCTTTCCCCGTAAGTCTTTAACGGCTGCGTTCTTGCGATTTCTAGCGCCTGTGATGGTTTTTTGCAGGTGCTCGTAGCGTTTTTTGATGCTTTGACCAACGATGTCGGCGGCTCGCATTTCCCCTGCGTCGGGGTCGATGGTGCCGCGCTCGATACGATCACGCAGATCGACCATACGACGAGCTTGCGCTTTAGTAGCTGGGTTAGCGTGCTTGAGGTGATTAACGACAAGTGGCTCAAATTGATTGTCGAGCGCGGCTTGTGCATTGGGGTGCTCCTCAAAACGGCCATCAACAAGGCGATAACCTGCTGCGTCTGTGTTGAAAGTCTCGCCAGCCTCGAGAGCGGCTTGCGCCCTGCGTCGCATCTTGGCCTGTTTCGGGAGGTTTTTTGCTACAACGTCAATGGCCCTTCCTGTGGTGTTGGCAGCCGCCTCTGCTGTCCCCAGCGCCAAATCGCCACCCGCTCGCGCCGTTGCTTGGCTGGCCGCCTTAGCAGCGCTAAGTGCTGGCTTCATGCCGGCAGCCGCTTCGGCTATTTCCGGCAGAAAGTCGCCCACAGCCTCGCCGTATTTTCGACCGCCTTCGCCCAAATAGAACTCGACTATATCGCCACCGCCTTCCGTTATTATCGGTTTCGTTGCCGCGATGGCTTCCATTAGGTTTCGAATAGGCGGTGACTGGGCCAGTCGTTGCAGGCCGATCCGTCCGGCTTCGGTCTTGGGGTCGATGGTCATCGCTGCGGCCAGATCGTCAGCCGCTGCGCGCGCTTCTTCTGGCCTGAATGGAATATTGGCGATACCTAATAACGCCGCCAGTGGCTGTGTGATTGCGCCAGATAGAGCAGTAGGCGTTGCGCCGACTATCTGGTCCATTAACGGCGGCGATGCCGTTTGGCGTTGCTGGTTGTCTTTGAGAAAAAACTCTTGCTGTTCGACCGCTTCGGCACCACCAGACATCCACGCTTGAGCTTTTAGCCGCGCCCACTGATCTTGTTCAGCCTCAGATATGTCATCGGGAACGATAACGTCAAACGCGCTTTCCTTAGTGTTCACTCGGATAGTTGTCATGGGATGGTAATCACTCGATCAACGCCGGCAGGTGGCTTGGACGCCGAGGCTGCCGCTGGCTGTCGCCTAGTATCGTTTTTGTTCTGAATCCATTCTGGAATCGTTTTGTTGCCTGAGCCCAAGAAGCTGGCGACCTCTTCGATTGCTGTCAGCAGTTTCCGCTGCGCGGTAAGCCGGTCCTCGAACCACTGCTTTGTCTGCGACGTGTTCAGGTTTTTCGGTGGTGATCCCGTCTCGATAGCTAGTCGTAGTTCTTTTTCTGACAGCGCGCCGAACGTGTACTGTCCGACAATATCAAGGCCAAACCGGTTGGCCAGCTGTCGCAATCTCAATGTATTTTGATTGAGAGTTGGAACGCGGCTTTTGAACACGCCGGTTTCTGCACCCTCTTCAACCAATCGTATGCCTTCCTCGAGACTGGAGATAGAGCCGCTAATTGGACCCGCTTTTTCATAGACCTCGGCGGCGTAGTCAGTTGCCACCTTCAGGGCATTTTCGTATCCGTGCGCCTCAGCTTTAAATCGCTTTGAGTTTTTTATCGCACTTGCCGCCGCTTCTCCGCTCAACACCTCACCACCCGGTCGCCTTACTGTCACAGTGCGGTCGTCGTTGGCAAATATGACCGTACCGTCTTCCAGAATCTCAGCTTTTTGAACGTCCGGACCGAAATTCTCGCCCAGCATTTGCAACGACTGAAGCGTTTTTGATTTCATCAACTCGGCGTTGTCGAGTCGAGAGCTGAGAACTTCAATAGCGCCGGCCGGGTCATCAATGGCTTGCTTCGATATGTCGGCTACGTCCTGCATGTCGTCTGGATCGATTTCGTCTCTATTTTGGCCGAGATAACCCACCAGCCGGGTATAGATATTCCCTTCATTGGCGCCTGTCAGTATTGATTCGATGTCCTGAATGTCTGCGTCAAACATACTAATTGCGCCATAGGCGCTATTGATCGCTTCCAGCTTGCCAGCTTCGGCGTTTTGCTCACGCACCTGACCTTCAAGCAGCGATTCTTGCAAGCCAGCAAGTCGCATGCCTTGCTCGCGACGCGCCCGATTTTGCGGGTTGAATTGTCGAATTTCGTTAGTGAGCGGCGTTATATCCGGCACTAAATTGAATCGGGAAAAATCAACCATTGGCAACCTCGTCGCCCAGTGAGGGCAGCACCTTCATGTATCCAGACCGGTCAGTGGTCACGTGGTCGGGGTAGCGCGCCGCGACATCTTGCGCCAGCGGCCCAATGTTCGATTGCCCCGCCATCGCTTCGGCAAATTCCGGCTTCCAGTCCCAGCTATATATCTTGGTTCCATCGTCCAGTTCGCCAACTTCCTGAATGTTATCTTTCATGCGCTCGTCAGAGAAGAACGAGCCCACCATAGACGCAATGCCCATAATATTGCTATTGCCTTGCGCGCGCGCCTGTTGGCCTGCAAGCTCGGCTTGCAGGTTGGTTTCTGCAATATTGGCACCGGTTCGCTGGCCAAGCTGAGACATGACCTGACCCGCCCCCTCGCCGAGCCCTGTTAGTGCGACACGGTTTTCGAACATGTCGGCCTCGGTGCCCAGCAACAAGTCGAGTTCTTGGCGAGGGTCAATCGTTGCAATTTCGTTGGCAGCTCGTGGTCTATCGAGCCCCACGCTCGACAAGTAATCATTGGCTGCTTCGCCCCGCCGAGCCTCTACTGGCGCTAGAAAGCCATCAATTGCCGGTTGCAACTCATACGGGTTAAACGCCTGAGCCTGAGTCAGCGTGTCCGGCAGAATGTCCAGCGCCATATTCAGCGAGGGTCGTAGATTCGCTTGCTGTTGGTTAAATTGCCGGATCAGCTCGCCTTCATAAATTTCGGCGGCGTCCTGTGCGGCGTCTTGACCTGTTTCTCCACGAAGACCCTTCACCAGATCGCCGTGATGGTCGCCCCATTCTTTCAGTGATCCACCGAGGCCCATTAGCCTTCCCCTTGGTTATTAAAAAATGACAAGCCGGTTCCAACAGCGTTGACAATGTTTTGGCCGCCTTGCGCCGATGCCTGTGCGCCGCCCAGTATGCCGCCAGCCAGTATGTCGCCGGTTCGCTCGGCGGTGTCTTGCCCGAGTGCGGCTAGTTTGGTTCCGCTGTTAATGCCTAATCCTGCGATTCGCTGTTGTCGCTTATTCATAAAATCCTGCAAACTGAGCAAAAACGACATGTCGGCGCCACTCACAACATCAGCGGCCATTTCGGCGCCTGCCCCTGACCGCCGCATACCAGAAGCGCCCAAGCCCGAGTTAAGGTCGCGCATATTCTCGCTTATTGCATCCCGGTTGATGTCGGCAGACATCGGCGCGTAAGCCGTTGCATATCCCAGTGCACCTTCAGGCGATGCGGTGTATGACAGGCCCGGTAACAGGCTATTAGCGCCCTGCAAGAATGGCAGTATGTTTTGTTGCGACAAATCGTACATCTGCCCGATAGTGTCGGCGCTGCGACGAGCTGCACGCAGCGTCGATGCCGCAGCTCGATTGCCGCTCAGATCAAGCGGGTCTTGAAATTTGTCTTTGATGCTGTCTTGGTCAAGAAACTCGATCGTTTGCTTTTCTGTTGTGGCGTTAAATCCACCACTCAAGCTAGAGCCCATGAGTTATTTCTCCGATCAGGCCGAAATCGCGGCCAGCGTATCGCTACGCAGCCAGTTAGTGCCATCGCTGAATGCTAAAACAGGCGAGCCAGCGGCGCCATTGCTCACATACACCGCACGGGAAGTAAATTTTGCCGGGTTGGGAGCATTGGCCACCGTGTAGGTTGGCAGCTCAATGGCCAGCGGCAGATCGCCTACATCATCAAGAAATGACTGAAACGGCTGGGTAGGCCGACCCTCTTTGTCGACGATACTGTCGCCGTGCTGTGGCGTCTGCTGGCTAGGCATCAGTATGACCCTGTGAAATGAATGGCTTTGGTGCTGAAATTAACATCGTCGGTCGTTCGCAACCTAATACCCATGTGCGATTCAAACTGACCGATACCGCCCTGCCAAATAACCCGCTGGTCACGATTGCCGTGCCTGCCAAGGCTTCGCCACACCGGCTGGTGAAATTCTTGGGAGTCTCGAGATACCTGAAGAGAAATGGTTCCTTCCGTGGTGCCTGTGCCGGTCAGACAGTCCAGCTCGATAGAATCAGCAATAAAATGACTGCCCTTTTCACCCCGCACGAATGTCTCGATAACTCGCTCTACTGGCGCCGTGTATTCGCTGTTCACATCGGCTAGCCTGCCAATCTGAGTGGTAACGGCATCGCCTACGATGTAGCTGTCGTATGCGCGCGTCATGTGGTTGGCGCGATAATTGTCATTGAAGCCAGAGCGCCGATAAACCCAGTTGCCAGCACAATAGGCCAGCGTGATGTCACTCAGTCGCCACTCGATAATTTCCTTGTCTTTCCATTCGTAGCGCATCGATGTCACTGCCGACAGCTGCGTCTCGGTGTACGCTGATAAAATCTCTTTAATTGCCGGGTTGCTGATCGGCTCGGCTCGACCGGGCTGCATAACAAAAAAGTCTGGCATGCCTTCGCGGTCGCGCCCCAAGAACGCAAATGTGCCCTTGTAGTACGCCTTGCCAGCAATGTAGCCGGTGTGCACCGCACCCTGATCGACACGCCGGAAGGTCGCCACCGTGTCGCCCGTATCGCGAAATAGCTCGGTCGTTTCCTGCCCGAGAATATACAGATCATTCTTGATAACGATCGCACCGATATTTTTATCGGGCAGCAGTTCGGCATCGAAGAAATTGGCGGCGGGAATACATGTTCCACGTGAAGCATAGGTCATTCCATTGACGTCAGTATAAAAGCACGGCCCGCCATCGCTGGGAACAAAAACGAAACGACCATTGATTGCGACCACCTCATTCGATGGCACATGGTCTGCGTCATTGATTAAGCCGAAATTGGTGCCATCGTAGACGTAGGCATCGCCCCCAGCCACCTGCACAACCAGCACGCTATAATCCTGCGCAAAACGACAATCGGTAGTGCCCGATACAGTGCCGCCTGCGATGTTTGAAAACGTACCGTCGGCAGCGATTTTGGAGAACGACCCCAACGACACCATGTACGCTTCATCGGCAAATGTTACAGCGCCGCGACACGCGCCATTTCCTGTGGAAAAGCTGGTAATACCCGGTGATTTAAGCAGGCCGCTCTCAACACGAAACAGATTAACCAGAGACTCTTTGAGCTCAGGAAAGTCGTCTAGCCCGACAATGCCACTGGGTAGCGGGATAGGCTGCCTCATGCAAGCGTGGCCAGCGTGTCGAGTCGGCGCCAGTTTACACCGTCGCAAAAAGCCATCACCGCCGCGCCACTGGCCCCATCAGAGACATAGGCCACATCTCGTTTTCTATCCGCTGATGGCGTTGGCAGGGTCGCTATCGTGTACTCAGGTGCGCGCACAAGGTCTTCAACCAAGACACGTTTGACCGCTTCGCCGCTTGATGGCGCCAATGGCACCGAATCGAGCCGGCTAATCGTCGTCGTCCTGCTTAAATTGATTATTCGAGTGGCCATCAGGTGCCTATGCTGTCGCTATTATTGCCCAATGTCGTAGGCTCAGGGAAAAATCGCTTGGAGCGCGGGCCGATATTGTTGCCCTGACCTAGCGGCAAACTCGCCGGGTATGCCTGCTCTGGATTTGGCCCATAGCGCGCCTTGATTCGGCGCCTAGACCTGCGCCACGCACGAAGCAGGCGGCGTGCAGGCTCTTGGGGTGCGCGTGTCGACATTTCCAGCGCCAGAGAGTGAGCAAGTCCTAACTCAATGTCACGCGGGTTTGATAGCTCGCTACTCAACAGTGTGGGGATAGTGGTGCCGGTTGCAATGCCTGCGCTGGCCCACTCCTCGAGCATGCCTATCAGTCGATCTAGTGCGTCCTGCTCAAGCTGCGGATCAGCCGGTATTAACTCCGACTGCATGCGCAGCTCAGTCAGTGCATCGCTAACTATTTTCTGCGCTGTTGCCATCGCCTGTTTCGGCCTCTTCGTTGGCAGCCTTTTTGGCTGGCGCCTTTTTGGCTGCGGGTTTTTTGGCTGCGACCTCGGCCTGAAGTTTGGCGCGTTCTTCCTCGCGAATTTCCTCGCGAATTTCCTCGCGAAGCGCCGCCAGTTTCTCAGCTTCGGCGGCCTCTTCGGCAACCTTGGCCGCCGCAATGGCCTCTTCATCGACGCCTAGCAATGCGTCTTCCTCTTCGGCATCCTGACAAACAATACCATTCACCCACTTGGGGTACTGGTTTTCTTCGGCGGTTGCGTCGTAGTTGTCATTTTTTCTTTTACTGCGCGACATAGGGTGTCTCCTTTGGGTATGGGTAGAAATAAACAACGGGGCAGGTGCGCCCCGCTGTTTATGTTTGCAGCGTCAGGTGCTGGCGTTAGGCCGTTTGAGCGCCCATCAGAATGCCGCACTTGATAGGGTCGCGGACGGTGACACCGGCTCGCGCTGTGACGCGCCATTCGGTGCTGAGGTCTGAAATCGCCCCTTGCTTCGCGACAATGATGTTCAAGCCACGCTCGGTGGTTTCGTTCATCAAAATCATGCCGCCCAGCTGTTCTTCGGTGCCGACCACCGGTGCGGTGTTGATGCACACAGATTCGTTCTCGAAAAACACGTTGGTGAGTGCCGTATCGTAGTTGACGAACGTCACCGCCGCACTGTTGGCCGGTGCAGCCGTGCAGTTGGCATAATCATCGCGCGCCTGCGTCACTGTGGAGTTCGGCGCGCCTGAATCCACAATAATCGGTGGGCTGTACGTGATGTCCTGACCGTTAAACTCGGTGACAGTGAACGTGCGCAAATTGCCTGTGTCGTTCTTATTGACCAATGACACCGCGTTGACACCCGCAATGGTGAACTTGTCACCCGCGACCGCACCACTAATTGTGCCCGAGACGGTCAATGTGGCCGTTCGGTTGTCGATGTTCATCGGCTCATTGCCCGACAGGTCGGCCGCAGACGGGTCGTAGTCTTGGTTTGCACCGTTGACCGTTATGCCGGTCGGCGCCGCTGCTGTCTTGCTGGGGGTGAATGACGTTTTGAACGTGTCAAAGCCCGCCATCTGACCCACAAATGCGCGGTCGTAAGCGTTTTCTGCGCGCCCATTGAGCGTTTCACGGTTGGCTAGATCGCTGGCCATTGAGTTGTAATCGCTGGCATTCAGGATCATCGTTTTGCCGGTTTCCTGACTCACGTCTTGCGACGTCAACAGGGTGTCGACAGCTGCGATGTCAGCAAATCCAGACAGCGCCGAGGTTCGGCCGACAAACTGGCCGCCTTCCTCGACAATTTTATTGACCACTGCGCGGTTGATACCGGCATCGATAGCCTGCATCGCGGCACGCATTTGGCGGCTCAACTCAGACGGGTCGAGCGTGTCGTTGTTGTTCAGTTTAAATGGGCGCGTGTAGTAGGTCGTGACCTTGTGAGGCACGGCGAGATGTGTGATTTCGTTGAAATTGGAGATCGTGGGGGTCGACCCGGTGACAACAGTCGCAATAGGTGGCGCGTCGTGCCATTCGGTAAACTCAGATCGATGGCCGGTTTGGCCGCCCATCTGCTTGACCATACATTGACGCAAGCAAATGTTGTCTGCTTCGAATTTTTCAAGCTCTTCACCCAATACGCGGGTAACGATTTTGGCTTGGCTGGACATGGCTAAAAACTCCTAAAAATAAAAATGGGAGTCTAGCTAGCTGCTTGTTTCTCTCGAAGTTCTCGCTTAATGCGGCGGGTTTCACGAATAGCAAAGGCGGGTTCCATTTCACCCTTTTCGAGCTTTTCGTCAATTTTGGCAAGCTGGCCTTCGAGACTGTCGTCCCCGCCTGCTAGCCCCTGCCCGTCAATGCGATCCTCTGGTGCGGCTGCGCTAGACTGTTTTCGTTTGATAACAAGTCGTTCGGCTAGCTTACCGAGTTCGAATGTGGTGCCGCCGGGGTTGTTGTCGAACATTTCCCGGTAACGAACGGCCTCTTCGGGGTTTTTGCCAAAGAAATACACCAATTTCGGTGCATCGCTGGGCAGCTCCCTCGCGAGCATGGTGCCAAAATCAGCACCGAGAACATCGAGCGCATCCTCTTGGGTGTCGTTAAAATCCGGCACCTTCAGTGCGTTCGCATTTTCTGCGTATTGCTTGAGCGCAGTTTGCTCTCTTTGTTGTGCAGCGACTACTCGCTGGCCTTGGTTTGCCTGTTGAAGCCCTGCTTGAACTTTGATGTCGGTGACTTTATCAGTCCACTCTGCCATCGCCGCGTCAAACTTTTCTTCGTCATAGCCAGATTCGGCCCGCGTCGGTCGGTTTGGTAGCTGCAAGGTACGTCTGTCGCCCTGCGTATTACCGCCGCCCTGTGCGTGTCGCCGCAATTGCTCGTTTTCTCGTCGCAGTGTTTCATTTTCAGCGTCGAGGCGTTCGCGCTTGCGTCGCATTCGCTTGATGACTGCATCGGTATTGCTGTGCTGGCCATCAGAACTAGGCTTGTTTGCCGTTGAAGGTGGCGAACCCTCTTGACCCGCTAGAACGATCTCATTTTCTTCGGAGCTTTCATCGGCCTTTGGCGTATCCGTTTCGCCTGTTGGCTTTTGCTCTTCAGCTGCGCCGCTCGTCGGTTTCTCGAGTGCGCCAGCCTCGTCGGTGTTATCAACGGGTTTATCGTCTTGCTTGTCGTCAGCCATTCAAAAAATCTCACCGATTGGGGTGGTGGTGTTGCTCTCGGGTCAGTGCCCGGACGAGTGCATTCTGCTACCAACTGACAATAATTGTCAACAGCAGACAAAATTCGTCAGTTTTGGCTAGAAAAAGGGCTGCAAGTTGAGGGCTGAGCGGAGAGCTTCACCGGTGCGCGGACTTGCTTCGCTTGACCAGTAATCGCCCACCTCATTGGGCATATTGGCAACAAACCCGCCAACGTGTTGAACAGCGTCGGGCAGTCGTTTGATGTGAGGCATGACGTCTTGAACAAACACGCGAGCGTTTTCGTCCATCGGTATTTGAAGCCCCGGCAGTGACTGGCGAACGGCTGCGTTCATTCGGTCGCCGGCTTCAGCGCCATAGGCAAGCGTGGCCGATAAATCGGCAGACTCGGACAGCACCTCTTCAGGAAATGATAGCAAGGCATTGCCAGCCAATTGCCCCAGCCCGACAAGCTGCTGGCCTCGTCGCTGTACGCCGCCCAAGTAATCATCGAGCACGTTGTTTTTGATATACCCGAAAAAGTCGCCAATGCCGGTGGATTTTTCGCCGCCAATCTCGGCCATGATGTCGTCATCGGTGAGGCTGGCGCTGGCTGATCCGGCACCAGCAACAGCAGCAGAACCGGCCGCCATTCTGCGGACATCGATGTTGCCTTGGCTGTCCATAAGCACTGGGCGCGGCGATTTCTGCATGGTGGCACCGCGCCAAGGCGGCAATTCAATGCGCTCGCCCATATCCATGAACCTGCGTTCCTGCGTGACGCGCGACTCAACTTCTCCGGCAGTGTCTCGATACAGATCGTATGGCTTGCTGATTCCGTCCGGGTCGTACCGCGACTGCAATTCATCGGCGGCATCTAGCGTTGACTTGATGCGCTCCATTTCCTGAAAGTCTTCGCTGTCGCGCAACTTTTTTGTAATGGCGTCAATTTGTCGATCATATTTTTTGAGCGGGTCTTTTACCGTCTCGCCCCGAACCTCAGCCACCATGTCAGGATCGAGCTGCTTTTCTGCTTCCTCGGTCGCGCGCTCTATATACTCCGCGTATGCCGCATCGCGCTCAGATTGCGGCCTGTGACGCTTTGGCCAGCTAATGCCTGTGCGCATTCGATGCTCAATGTTCGGGTCGAGAATCGACTGCCCTGATCCTAGAATCAGTCGGCGCTTGTCGGTGAGCTTGCTGCCATTGTAGTAATGGCTTTTGAGGTAGCCGCGCAGGCGGTCAATCTCTTTTAGTTGTCGTGCATGGCTGCGCAATGCCATCTTACGATCCATGCCCAATGATCGAGCTTGGCTGGCCATCCATTTCTTCGCGTTGTCATAACTGCCGGCCAAGTTTTTCTTTTTCGTTCGAAGCTGCTCGATCTGTCGTTGTGCTGATGCTGGCGAGCTTCCAGACGCCCAGCGTTCAATATCCTGAATCGCGTGCTGCACTTCGTGGTGCATGGTTGAGTCTGGTTCTTGTGCCCCGTCATAGACGGTAATACGCTTTTGTCCGAACGGACCCGATTGGTAGCTTCCCTGAACCCCGTCGCCTTGACCTCGCACATAACCTGCGGTGCCGACATCTTCTCCGATTTTTTCGGGGTATGCGTCAAGCAAATCGGGATGGCGGTACACTCGCGCCGTATTTACCGCGTCGCCGTGCGCATAGTCATCGAGCGCTTGCCAGTCTGCAATTGATTTATCACCAACAAGCGGCGGGTTCTTTGACATCTCCGCGCTGAGGTCGTCAGCCATCGTTGACGCCGTTTCTCGATTCATCAGATTGGCGCCGAGATCGCTGATCTCTTGCCGCCACTCACCGTCAGCACCTCGCATCATGGGCGCTTCGAACTGTTCCCCAGTTGCCTTCCAAATGTCATCGCGATTGAGGCCTTCCGACTCCATATTTTTGGCTAGGTCGACTGCTTTTTCCTGAAAGGTTTTGGCCGCCTTGCCTATGAACATGGCCTCGGCGTCTTCGGATTGGGTCGCGGCACCCGCAGCAACTGCCGTGCCTGCCGCTCTACTACTTAGCATCGACTGTATTGCGTGGTCTGCCTGCTCGACCTGACTGATCAAATTAGACAGCTTCCCCATCAGGCAACCCCGGCAGACCTAAGCTGTTCAGTTAGCGATGCCAGTTTGCTTCTAGCAAAGTCATTTTCAATCGTTTGCGCCTCAGCTTCGGCGTTGTCCTTGCGGGCCTTGGCGGTTTTGCTGGAAATGTCGGCCAGTTTCAACGCTTGATCAAGGTCGGGCTGAGTCGATTGCTCGACAACTTGCTTGGTAGCGGACACCGTGCGCGACTCGACGACATTATTGCTCGCTTGCAATCTATCCATCTTTATTCCGTTTATTTCCTTGATGGCTTTAGCGGTGTTCAGTCGTGCTTGCGTGGCGTTTTTCTGAACCTGACTAACCAGCTCTTGAGCCTCGGCCATTTCCTTTTTGGCCATCGAGCGAAGCAGTTCGTCTTCTGCCGTTTGCTGCTTCTGCTGCGATGCTTCGTATATCGCCTGTTCTTCGTCCGTTTCCGGTTTGCGCAAACCTTGCTCGACCATCCTTTTGCGGTTGTGGTCTTTCAGGCCGGCCATGCCTACACCGTCTAGCAGTTCGATGATCTCACCCAAAATGAGTGGCTTGTAATCATCTGTGGCCAGTTCGCCAATTTCTTGCAATGACTGGATTGTTTCGCGTCGCTGCGAGGCGTAAGCCGGACCGGTGTCGATAGTTGTGGCGAATTTCTTCGTGGTGATGTCGTTGACAAACTTGGCTCGCCCGGTGTCCTGATCGATAACAATGTCAAACAAGCGAACCATTTTGTCAGCGCCATCCTGACCCAAGATGTACTCGATGCGCTCTGAGTCATACACCTCGCCCGCAATCGATGACCAAACAACGCCCGTGCGGTGCATCGACTTCTTGATATTGTCATTAAGAACAATCGTTTTTGCGTCAATGATTTTTCTCAATCGATCAACGGCAACGCCAGACATGCTCGCTTTTTCGATTTCTTTTGGCGACGAGCCCATGCCGACCGCCATAAATTCCCCGCACATCGTGAACAGACTGGCATTGTTCGGATCAACGCGAGATGCCGCCCACGTACCCACCGGACCCATGTGTATGTCCTCTCCCTCTGGACCCTCGACTGGGTTTACTACCGCATAGTTATATTTGCCAAGGTGCATTTCGCGCAGCTGCTGCTCGCGACCCTCGACCTGTTCATCGGTGAATATCGGCATATCCTTTGAAGTGGTCGCCGCGTTTTCAGCAACATCAGTTGCCGCCATGTTGAACAGGCGGTTAGCGTCCTTGTATTTTCGAACGATGCCATACCAAAACTCTTGCCCGTCGATATAGCCTCGATAGCCATACAACGGAATGATAGGCAGGTGCTTACCAGCAATTCGTCGAGGTTCTTGCAGATATTCGCCCCCGCCCAGTACAGACTTCCAAACCGTTCGGCGTTTGACCTTTTTTTCTCTGACTTGCTCATAGCCCATATCGGCCAGCTCTTCGAGGTGCTGCTTTATCTCGTCCTTGTAGACCGTCTTGCGTCGTCCTAGCGGGTCTTCAAACACCAGCGCCGTGGCTTTATCGATGCGCAGTTCATAGTGATGCGCAATCCATACCTGCTGGCCTGTATGCCAGTTAAATCGGCGTCGATCAGGGGGTGTGAATGCAGATTCTGCATCGGCACCAAACTCTTCTTCGGCTGCATCGCGGCTCATTGAGTTCAGGACGGTGACATGCCTCGCATCAGACTTGTCGGGCTTTTTGGCACTCTTGTCCCATATCACGCTGCTGTACGCGCTATAAATTGGCTCGAACTCAACAATTTGACGGTCGTCTTCCGGGTCTTCTTCGTCGACATAGCGCGTCGTTAGTTTGATAGCGCCATAGCCGCACTTGGCCATTTCATCCACCGCATTATCGAACGCTTCAGTGCCTTCGTTGTCGCGATAGAAATCCTTACGAAACAGGCCGCTCATCAAATCGGCATCGTCATCGGTCGCCTTAATGTCTTCAGGGCGAAACTTCACATCGAAACGATTTTCCCGCCAGTTGCCGGAGAACTCATATACCGCCTGATAGACTTTGTTGAACTCGAGCTTTGGCCGGTCTGCAAATTGCTCACGAAACCAGTCGTCATACTGGCCGCCATCGACATCACAAAACCGCAAGTCTTCGTTGCTGTGGTCGCGCTGCTCGTCGACGGCGTAATAATCTTTATCAACTATCGCGAGAATGTCAGCGTGTGTTTTTGGTGTCGTCACGGTCTTTTTCATAGCTGATCTCGATAAAAGTTTTTCGCGCTTAACTGCGCTCGTCTTGCTTTCTTCTGGCGTGGCGGCTGGTACGCAAACGACATCATTACAGAATCAGCCATGTTGGGCGAGTCAATCGGCGGGTCGAGCTGCGCCATTTGCTCTTTGCTCATAATCTGTATTTTCCCCAGCGGATTGGATACGCGCGGTATGCGGCACAATTCAGCGCGCAGTACATCGATTTGCTTGATGTCGCTGCTGAAACTAATCAGCTCGTCTGGGTTGATGTAGGTTTTTTGCGTAACAGCTAGATACGTTTTTAGGCAGCGAGTGCGCAGGTTCCAGTAATATTGTGCGCGGCGATTGTAAAACGTGTCTTTGTTGGTTTTTGATTTCTTTTCCGCTTCGCTGTCCATCGGGACATATTTTTCGTTCTCGCGATCAACGCCTCGCCCCCCATAGAACGCATGGGCATACATATTTCGTCCTGAAATCTTGGTGTCGATCTGCTCTCTTAATCCAGCGCCTACGCCATCTGCGTCCCATATAAATTGCTCGACACGATTGTCTATTGCATAGTCTAGCGCCCAGTGGCACGCCTCGTTGACGAGACAGGACTCTTCTTTGGCCTGAACATCAAGAAACACCACGCCATGACGGTAGGCTAGAGCGGCATCGTCTTCGCCACCATCGTTGGGGTCGTGCGCCACCACCTCAGCGCCAGTAGGATCGAAACCAAGTTTTTTGTGCGCATCGATACACGCATCAAACCAATCGGTTTCGATAATCGCATTGGGTACGGTGTCGAGATATTGGCCTAACCACTTGTGCTCATACTCAGCAGACGTCATTGTCTTCAGATCGTCAAGTCGCTCGCTCTCAAGGCCCGAGCCCATAAACCACGGATTCTCGTCATAGTTGACCTCGATGACGATCATGTAGTCGTCTTCGTAATAGCCGTATTTGGTCAAGTCGCGCTCGGCGCGCTTCAGGAAGCGCTGTGCAATGGCGTCCTTGGCGCTGCCCCGGTTCATGGTTATCCACATTTCAGGGATTTGTATCTCAGAACCTGCCAGCTCTGCTTTTTGCTGTTCTAGCGCAGAGACGCGCAGCGAGGCGGTGAGCGTAGTCAGTGAGCGGCTACTGGTGGCCTCGCCTTCCTCTATCCATAGGCCATGCGTGCGAATGCCCTTCAGGCTGGCGATATTGCGAGCCAAGCCGCGATAGAAAATATGGCCGCCATACTCGTGGTCTATTTCGTTGCGCTTAGGCCAGAAACCGGGCAGGGCAAGACGCTCAATTTCATCTTGCAGCATGCCGTGCACACTATCTTCGATAGAGTTTTGATACTCGCGCGCGCAGCACCATGACTCGCCTGTTGATACGCGAGACAGTACATAATCGGCAACAAAAGTGGATTTGGTGGAGGCGCGACCGCCAACGAGTATTTTCAGTCGCTTGGGTTTGGCGAGCAGAACACCGAGGCGGTCGATGTACTCTACCTGTACGTTACGACTGCTCTGCAGCGCAGTCATCGCTATGACTCGAGGGGCGGCGGCGCCCGTCAGTGGACACGCCAACAAACGTGATCGAAGCGGCAATAGGTATGGCGCCCCTGTCTGGCCCAGACACTTCCTTTTTGTCAGCCCATCCAAATCGATTTTTCATGTTGAAAATCCACGCCGTGGTATCCATGTGCTTGGCTTTGCCGTTGACGGCATTGCGGCCCTTTTTGAGCCACCATGCTTCAGATAAATCCCTGCCCTTGTCGTATGCCTCGGCAAAATCTGCGTGCTTTTCGATGTAGCGATAAAACGACTTTTTCCCAATGCCCAGCACGGCGCAGACCTCGGCCACTGATTCGCCGTTCTTGAACATGCCCGGCAGTTTGTCACACCATGCCGGGTCATATTTTGTATAGGTCTGCTTTTTGGCCATTACGCGCGGATAACTGCCTGCTTAATTGGCGTAAACACCATCGTCACTGTGGCTCCAGTCGAGCCTGTCAGCTCCCACTGACTGTATGCCGCACTGGCCGTCAAGGAGTCAGCCGCTGTGGTCGAGTAGGCCGAGCCATCCAGCTGTAACTGGGCGCCCTTGCCAATTTCTTCGGAGTAACCGTATGGCGTTACAGTGCCAGAGCCAAATGTGCCACCAATTTCCACTTGGTGCGGGCCTTCGAGGGCAATACGCTTGATATTGTCGGCAGTCGTGAGTGTTAAAACCTGTTTTTGCATGGTATCACCTGTTTAGTAAATTTCTGGAAAGCGCCGACTTGTCAGTTAGGCCAAGCCCACCACCACCACCACCACCACCGCCGCCGCCGCCGCCCAGCGCATCTTCAGAGAAAACATAATGGCCGCTAGCGTTATAGGGGACGGTAAATGTCCCTACGGCCAGAATCAGCTCGTGAGCGTCGCCCGGAGTTCTATATGCTGTCGAGCCGTTTGATACGAACTCGACATCATCAGTGCCCGCCACCAGACCAAGAGCATGGATTGCCTCAAATGTGGCCTTGGGCG
The DNA here is from genome assembly GCF_937123705.1 of uncultured Paraglaciecola sp. Classification (GTDB taxonomy): domain Bacteria; phylum Pseudomonadota; class Gammaproteobacteria; order Enterobacterales; family Alteromonadaceae; genus Paraglaciecola. The sequence continues at coordinate 20,540 of NZ_CAKZKO010000190.1, forward strand.
CTCCCGCTGTGGTGCCGTTATTGGCGTCGCTCCCCAAAACATTGTCAACGTAGTAAGTGGCCATATCAGTTCAACTTGGTCCACGCGGTATTTGCCGCGTCACGAATGTATGTTCCCGCCCCTGTGCCGCCGATAGCGGTTGAGCCTGTAGCATCTACCCTGATGATCATATCGCCAACCACTGTCGATGGCGCGGCAGAAAGCACATCGCCCGCCACGAAGCGATTTATATACACCTGATCGGCTGATGCTTCGGGTGATAGCGTTGGCGAGCTGTTCGTGTTGGAATCATAGACATCAATATTCAAGCCATCGGCTGTGGCGCGAATATCACGGATAGACAGCGTTGACGTGCCATCGCGCACTAACGAAACGGTGAAGTGGTTGTCATCAATATCATTGCCTAGCGTAATCGTGCTAGAGCCTAAAAGATCAACACCCCCTGTACCGTTAGCCTCAAGAATACGTGTACCGTTAGCGTGGACATTCACAGGAGCAATGACAGGATGCCGGTTGAGATTAGTACGACCGGATGACGGAATTGTGCCCGACATGGTTAAGTCAACCAGCCCACCCGATGGGGTGCCAACTGCGGTGACATCACGCCCCCATGCCCCATCATCATCAGCGATATAACCCGTTGTTGAGCCTGCGGGCCAGAGGTCGAACGGGGAATAATTCAGCCAGTTTTCGCGAATAGTTGCTGTGGTAAACGGGGTTGTTGCGGCGGTCTGCAACGGAACGCCTCGTGCATACGCAAAACCCTCGGTGGTCTGGTCGCCTGCTCCGGGCTGGAACTGGTACTGGATAAACGTGTTTGCCTGTGAGCGCTCATTGCCCGCGCCAATTTCCATAATGCCCACGTTGCACAATTCAACGTCCAAATGTAAAAAGGTGTTGCGCTTGGCCTGCTCTAACCAGATGCCGACATTACAATCAGCAACCGCGCCGGTTCCCGCTATCTCGCAGCGGTCAAACAGAATATTGTTAATGGTGTCGTTAGTCGTATCACTACCAAGGAACTTAACACCGACCGTATTCGCAGAGCCTAGCGTAATATCCACGCCCTGAAAAACCCCGTCCCCGTAGTTGTAGGGGAATACGCCAAACTCCGAAACATTCACCAGAATACCGTTGGAATCGACCTCAAACAGGACGCTCTCACAGCTAAACTGATTCACGGTATCGACTTCTAGCGCCCATCCTGACGCATTGCCCCCCGAGGCAATCAGGTCGCGCCATCGTGCACCGTTACAGCGCTGAACAGTAATGCCCGAGCCTGTCATACCCGAGGCCATTGCAAAAGCAAAACCCTTAAAATCAGGCGTGATAAAAGCGACGGTTTCAAAGTCAGCCGTACCATTAGTGAACGTATTGCCAACGGTTAAATTGGCCGCGCACGATGTGGCAAAGCTCGCCGCCGTGCTCGTTGTTCCTGCGGTAGTACAGCGAAACCGGACTTCATGCGGCCAGTCTGTACCGTCATTCGGGAATCGATACTCCCCAACTGTCACAGCTTCCGACGCGGTGTGCATTTCGCCGTTAGAGAAAACCATCCCGCCCGACGTGCTATTAAAATTAAGTAGCGTCGCGCCCGGACCGGAACCCTCGATTGTGATGTTATCCTCGATACGAACGAGATTGGTAAAATCATACTCGCCGGGATAAATCTTGATCTTTGCCCGGCGCGATGCCGCAGTGGTCTGCGCGTTGATTTGCGCAACAGCCCACGCCAGCGAGTTGACTGTGCTCGCGTCGCTGTGATCCGTGATAGATTCATCGCGAATATGATAAACGCCATCACCGTCTGGATTGATATTTAACGTTGCCATGATGCTTGTAAACTCCACATTGTCCCAATAGATCTCTCTTGTGCCGCCATCTTCTGTTCCAAACGGGTTTGTGCCTGTTGTCCATACCCAGTCATTGGGCCTAAAAGTCGCCCTACAACCATAGTTGCCATTTAGCGAGCCTCAACGCACTCCGCCGGAGACGACGCCGAGAGTGCGAATAGGACAATGGCTATCAGCGTGTTTTTCATTAGGGAGCAACGACAATGGCGTTTAGCTCGATAATGACGGTACCGCTAGGCGGGGCAGAATTCCACGTATGGCAGCTAGCCGGACTACGAGCTGACTCCGCACCATTAAACGCAGTTGCCTCAAAACAGTATTCCTGCCCTAGTGTCACAGCAAACGGCGATACCGTAGCATCCGTCGATGGACTGGTGGCCAGCGGTACAGTCGATCCCTGTGCATACACACGGTATTCAGTAACAGGTAGACAGACCGAGTTTGGCAACGGCGCACAATCGGTTACCTCCGCAATTACAAACTGTAGCGTCATATTTGACGTCTGCGCCTGTGTGACAGTGCATAGCGCCATAGCGACAATCGCTAGCGCGTAGGTTTTTAATTTCGTCATGAATGGCCTCATAGTGTTGTGGTGTGAGCGAACTGGGATTGTTGCCTGAACTGCTGCACCCTGTACGGTTTTTCTCGCTCCATCGGCAGCGCTGTTCCAGCGTCATCGTCGCAGTCCACGGTTTCGAGGGTGAGACACGA
>NZ_CAKZKO010000191.1 GCF_937123705.1 uncultured Paraglaciecola sp.
GTGGTCGATGATAGTCTCAGTGGTCTAAACTGCTTGTCTGCAAATCTGACCAATATTCCATTGTCTCGCGCTGATACCTGCGATTTCTATCAGAGCGGTGAGCGCGCTTATGAAAATATGCTGGGCGCAATTGGCAGTGCTGAGCATTCCATCTACCTGTGTACGTATATCTTTAATTACGACGTGATCGGCAAGCGCTTTGCTGACGCGTTGATTGCGGCACACCAGCGCGGTGTTGCTGTCTACGTTCTCATCGATGGAGTGGGGCAGTGGTACGCGCATAAATTGGCGCGTCCCTATCTGCGCCGCCACGGCATAGCTGTTAAAACGTTTTTGCCTCTAACGTTATTCCCGCCAAATATATATATCAATTTGCGCAACCATCGCAAGTTGCTGATTATTGATCGCAGGCATGCGTTTATCGGCGGGCTGAATATTAGCGATGCCTACTACAATGACGGGCCGCATCGTTCCTATCGGGATTTGCATTTTCAGCTGAAGGGCCCTGTGGCGCAGCAATTGGCGGCGGTTTTTGCGTCTGATTGGGCCTTTATGTCAAGCAATGCACCGGCGCTTCCGGTCGAGCCTGTTTCAGATCGGATAGCTGCTGATCCGATAATCCCATGGTACGCTGGTCAAACCATGCATCAACAGCGCGTTCGTTGATATCAACGATGGGCTTTCGTTCTTCATAAACCAACGGCGTCACGGCACCATCTTCAACGGCATCCTGCATTGTATAGGCGTGAAGAATGGGACCGAACTTGTTGCGCGTCTTGTCCTCTTTCAGCAAAAACTTTTAACGCTTCTTCTCTTGAAACTTCATGGCGAGTTATTGGATCTGCTCGCTTGATGATTTCTTTCATCTTCTTTTCGATACCTTTTAGGTCTTCGTCAAGTATTCGTGTTTTCATATCGATATCGTAATAAAAACCGTTATCAATAGTCGGCCCAATGGCCATTTTTGCATCGGGATAAAGCTGCTTAATGGCATGACCGATTAAATGCGCGCAAGAGTGACGAATAATTTCTAAACCATCTTCGTCTTTTGCGGTAATAATTTGTACATTGGCGTCTTTTTCAATTAAATCGTGAGCATCAACGCGCACGCCATCTACTTTGCCCGCTATGGTGGCTTTGGCGAGGCCTGGGCCAATATCACTGGCAACATCAAATACAGAAACGGCTTGTTCAAATTGGCGTTGACTGCCATCGGGAAGAGTAATTACGGGCATATCTAAATCCTTATGCAGTGGTGACACCTACCAAGCGCCACATGCGAATGTGTAAAGTCGGCATAAATTAAAACCGATTGACAAAAATAAAAAACACCCAAAAAAGGGTGCTTAAAAAAAAGATGCTCTGTTACCATCAAAGCAATGACGGGTATTATAACGAGATAAGGATTAGTGATGCAATGCCAAGCAATAAAAACTGCAGTTTGCTTATGGGTTTTAACGGGATTGATATACAGCAAGACAAGCTGGGCAGAGAATTGGAAATTAGAGAAACAACAAGGCAATGTGAGTATTTATAGTCAAGACAGGGATTCTGGCTATAAAGAGATCCAAGTGAAAACTATAGTGGCCGCACATCCTTCTGCATTAATAGCCTTACTGGATGATGTGGCTTTTTCATCAAAGTGGATGCATAACTGCATTGAAGTCAAAGTACTAGAAGAAATTTCTGCAACAGAACGTATTATTAACAGTTTTTTTAACGCCCCTTGGCCTGTTAAAAACCGCGATATGGTAGTGCTGTCAGAAACATTTATGGATGGCGATTCCATTAAAATCAAACTATCTGATCAAGGAAGTGCCCTCCCTCATCATGCAAAGTATGTACGCATGGAAAATATGCACGGTTTGTGGGAAGCTCACAAGTTAGAAAATGGCAGCAGCGAGATTATCTATACTGGTGGCGGCAATCCCGGAGGTAATCTACCGACCTTTCTCGCTAACAAAGAGTTAATCAGTTCAATGTTTAAAACGTTTCAAAATTTAAATAGAGTCATTTTGTTAGACAAATATCAAACCAATGACAGGACAGATTGATACAAAAATATAAATAACCTAATTAATCACACAATGTTTATTGTTAAGCCATAATTAGGGTATCGCATGCTTAAATAGGTCTTCACATGTGGCACTTTATTAGCGAGCAAATCAGTGAGTGTATCCAACAAGATTTTAATTATGATGATATTCTTCAAATTAAAGTGGGTGATGGCCACCATGCCTTTAAGATGTCATCGAAAGACCAAGCATTTTTTGTCAAAACCAATAAAAAGATCTATTTACCCAATTTTGCCGCAGAAGCTGAGGGGTTAACACACCTTAGCAGCACTCAATTATTTAAAGTACCAAAAGTTATTTGTACTGGCATGGTATCGGACCATAGCTTTTTAGTTTTAGAACATATCCCCATAAACGAAGGCGACGAACAATCTTGGTATTCATTTGGGCAAGCCTTAGCTAATTTACACAAAGTCCACACCCAAGCAATGTACGGTTGGCAAGAAGATAACTACATTGGTCTTACGCCACAGGCAAATACATGGCAGAAAAAATGGAGTGTTTTTTTTGCAGAGCAACGTATTGGTTTTGTACTGCAATTGTTAGCCGAAAAAGGTCACTCCTTGGGGAACATAGATAATGTGGTGACATCCGTTAAAACCCTTCTCGCTAGCCATCATCCTACATCCTCAATGCTCCATGGAGATCTTTGGCAAGGCAACACTGGTTTTTTTAACGAACAGCCATTATTGTACGATCCAGCTTTTTATTTTGGAGATCGCGAGACCGATTTAGCTATGACGGAATTATTTGGGCGGTTTCCTGATAGTTTTTACCAAGGGTATGACGATACTTGGCCTATAGACCAAGGCTATCAGTTTCGTAAACCTATTTATCAACTTTACCATATCTTAAATCATGCACTACTGTTTGGGGGACAGTATATAGATAGCGCAAAAATCACCTTAAAAAATTTAGATACAACATAAAATTTCTTCACTCATAATGCTAAGCATAGTGATTTGCACACTTTGTTTTACACTCATTCAGAGATATCCTTATCTTCTTAAAGCCTATATTTGAGTTGGAGTAAAATGGAAAACCGAGTCACCTTCATTACTGGTAGTGCCAAAAGAATAGGCGCACATACAGCAAAATACCTGCATTCATTTGGTTCAAACATTGTATTGCATTGCAATGAGTCAAGATTAGAAGCCGAAAAGCTATGTATAGAACTTAATCAACAAAGAGCAAAATCTGCAATGTTGGTGCAAGGCGACCTCTCCAACTTATCCAACATTGAGCGCGTTGGACAACAGGCCATTGATTCATTTGGTCGCTTAGATGTTTTGATCAACAATGCCTCGTCGTTTTATCCCACTCCTATTGGGACTATTAATGGCAAAGATTGGCAAAGTATTGTGGGTAGCAATATGCAAGGGCCGCTTTTTTTATCTCAATACTGCGCTAAATCACTGGCTCAAAATTTCGGCGTTATCATAAACATGGTGGATATTCACGCCGCTAAACCTTTAAAAAACCATACCCTTTATTGCATGGCAAAGTCGGCGTTGACCACTATGACGCAATCCCTAGCGCTTGAGCTTGCACCCGACATTCGGGTGAATGGTGTTGCTCCAGGGGCAATATTATGGCCTGAAGTACAAATGGAGGAAGAAGACAAACAGCAGATCCTCAATCAGATTCCAGCGCAGCGACTCGGCACAGTGCAAGATATTGCACACGCCATTAAGTTTATGATTGATGCGTCTTATGTATCAGGACAGATCATTGCCGTTGATGGAGGCCGTAGCATATCTTCCTACACTAAGGGATAAATACCGTGGCTCGTCAGCTTTATGTTTTGATTGTGCTGCTAGGTGTTGTAGCTTGTGAGGGCAAGCAAACATTGCCCAAACAGCTTCAACAATACCAAGCTCGTATGGCAAGGGTATTAGATGTTGAAAGCCAGCCAAATCTCACCATAAGTTTACCCCCTTACCCACCCGAAAAAGTTTTAAGGCAGCCCATCCCAGAGACTAAGATCAAACTATTTGACTTCTACAACCTAAAAGGTTGTCAGCTATATTCTTTGATTGCCCAGCGCAACACTTCTCTTGGGAAATTACAGCTGCCTTCGACTCGTTACATATATGAGAGACAATTATTATTAGCGATTGAAGGATGTATTAGCCGTACTCAAGAGCCAAAACTTAGGGAAAAATTACGCAAATGGCAACAAACCAAAGCGCAGCAACTCCCTATGGTATGGGCTGACTTAATACAGCTAAGTGATGAAACGAAACAAGCATTTAGCGCAAATTTTGCTTCAATAAACACAGGTACGCAAAGTGGCCTATCCCAAACCAAAGAAGCCTTGAGTTATCTTATAAACATTAATCAAAACACTCGGCCTAATAGCGGAGAACTGGAAAGGCATTTACAAAACCTGATGAAACATCCCCTACCGGCCAAACTATGGTTAAGTCAGCTTACATTAACTCGATACTTGTCTTACATAACGCCATGGTTGATTAAAAACACAGAAAACATTGATTGTAAGCCTCATAAAATAACGAAAAAAGCCAAATATCTAACCAATGTATTTCAGTTATTTTTCATTGACAATATCCAGCCCATCGCAAGCCAGATAAACCACTATCAATACCAACTCAGCCCAATGTTGAACAAATTACAAAACCACCCGCGATTATCCTCTGACCTTAAGCAGTACATAAGAAGCCTTAACCAACAGGGATTCGACAACTACCAACACGCCATGCAGCAACATATACAATTTTGGCAAGCCTTTTTTAAACGTTGCCACTTAAAACCAGGTAAAATTGACTTATAGTTCACCATTAGGATCGGGCTGAATCCCAGTTATTCCTTCGGCAACACGTTCTGAAAGCGCAGAAATAGTAGCCACAGGGTTGGCCCCCACAGCGGTAGGTAATAAAGAGCCATCCGCCACATATAATCCTTGATAACCGTAAACTTGACCAAAGGTTTCTAAATTGGCAGAAGTGACACCTTTTTCTGGGCTATCCGCTAGTTTGCATCCCCCTAAAGCATGGACTGTGACATTACTTTTAAGTGGCCACAGTATATTTGGCATAGGAATAAACGCTTTGGCCTTGGCCCATGTTTTGAAATGTTTCCCCATATCCATGATGGCATCGTATAATTTTTGATTGTCTTTGTAAGGCCATTCCACATTTAAAAACCCTTGCTTGTCTAACTTCATTTTACCGGCGCTGTTATCTACCCCCATACATAATAATACTGAGGTGGTATAGGCAGCATCATTTTTGAGTAATTCTCGAAAGGCGTACCCTATTCTTCCGGTTTTTACCCCGCGAATAAAACGCCTAAATAGCGCCTTTAAAGTACGAAACAATCCAGAAAGATGCAGAACACCGGGTTTTAGCCCTTCTGTATACCAAGCGGCAAAATTGGGGAAGCTCGCGTCTTCTAAGATATAGGCTTGATCAGGCTTAAAATCAGCATATAAGTTGTAGTCAATTTTTTGGGTAATCACCGGACCATAATTGGGGTCGGCAGGTTTTTCGCCATCAATCACAAAAGACAAAAAATCACCATTACCCGAGAAGCATCGCCCTAAATTTTGATTGATGTTTGCCAAGGTTTTGAATACATCACGACAACGTAGCAATAGCTCATTTGTACCTAAAGTTCCTGCCGATACAATCACTCGTTTAGTGGTAACAGACACTTCTTCTTTATTGTTACTTAAATCAAACCAGAAAACTCTGTAACCAAATTCGCCGTTGGCAGATGTGTCTTCTTCACCTGTGGCATTCAACGGCACAATTTTTTCCACCAGCGACATGGTTTCAATTTGAGCTTGGTACTTATTTTCGGCAACAAAAAGGTAATTCAAGTCTGTGGTATTTTTTGAATGAGTGTTGCACCCTACATCACATTCAGCGCAGTACACACAAGATGTTTGTATCGCTCCATAACGATTTTTCTGTTGCACTCCTATGTCTGTTGGTTTGGAAAAATCATTACCAAAAAACACATTAATATCGACTAATTTAGAGTCTCGGCCATCATGTTTTGCAAACTCTTTAAATAATTGTGTGCGTACTACTTCTCTGCGGGGCGCACTTTGGTCTGGAATAGGTCTGGCACCTAAAACCGACTTAGCGGTTTTATAATAAGGTTGCAAGGCTTCTTTGGAACAGCTTTGTGGCCAGTTGTGATCGAAAATATGCTCGGGCGGTTCAAGAAATACATTGGCATAAATTAGCGAGCCACCACCTAGCCCCGCCCCCACCACAGCGTCCATATGCTCAAAACTGCGAATATCAAACAGACCAAACATTTCTTTGCTGCCAGCATTTTTAGTGTTGTGTTGCTTATCTCTCACCACATTCCAAAAGTTATTCGACATGTCATGAGGGGTACGAGGAAAACTGCCCATTGGGTAGCGTTTGCCTCGCTCCAACACTAATACTTTAGATGGCCATTGTTTAGCTAATCGACATGCGTTAATCGCTCCACCAAAACCGCTGCCGATGACCACTGCTTCATATTTAAGTTGCATTTCGTGTTCTCCGATTTACCCTTTACTTTGCACGTAACTTTCCCACAGCTCACCCATAAAAAATTTGCCAAACTTAGCCACAGTAGCCGCTTTATCAGTACTAGATTGAGCATTGAGAACAGTCACTGTAGAAACTAATTTTAATAAATCCTTTACCCCTAAACTTAATACACCCGCCCCTATAATTTGGGCCTGCTTGTCTACACCTTGATGCAATTGCGTAAATAACGTGGTGGTATCTGTCCATAGATCAAAGCCTGGGTCGTCCCTTACCTCTTTCTTTCCTGCTAGGTAATATTCTTGCCCCTGATGGTTAAATCCCAATTCATAAATCATTAACTTCATATTGGGTTGTGAATCGGGGTAAAACAAATTGAACACGCCGGTATGAGCGCACATATTAGTACCTAAAGGCGCGAAATCTATGCTGCCAGACAAACGCCCTGCATGAGCGGCATCGTCAGTAAAATGATCTATATCATCAATATCTACCTGAGCATGCATCGCCAGCTCAAACCCTTTTTGTTTACCCAAACTATTGCCTTGTTTAGGCTCATTGGTGCCCAAACAAAAGCCACCTGACATAGTTTCTTTAAATTGCAGACCTAGTGTTGTTTTGGTCATAATATTAATTTGAGGTGCAAAACCTCACTCCTTTGTTTTAACCTAGTGAAATGTACCTTTATTAAGCTCATCAATAATGATTGGAAATGTGTCCTTTGCAGCGTTTTTCCCCATAAATACATCTAAATGAGCATATTTAGGGAAAATGTGTAACGAGTGAAAATCAGCTGTAATGGAAGAAAAATAGCGGTAGCTACGCTTTTGGCTTTCAGCTAAAAAACACCTGTTGTCTTCACCTGCTATAAAGGCAAAGCGAGCTGTGGTTTTAGGTCGCGCCCTGGCGAAATCTTTAGGCAACGCTGGAAATCCTTCAATAGCCACTAAATTACCCCATTTAATGCACTGGGTAATTTGTTTAAAGAAACACAAAGGAACAGCTGCAAACTCTTGATTTAACCAATAATGCGTTTCATGGTTAAGGTTTTCATGTAACCACAACGCTGGGCAGCCGCTACCATAGGTAAAGCTAACCTGTTTACACACTGGGTTGTCACACTCATGGTGAGTCAGTCGGACTAAGCTATTAATTAAATTAGCAGCCATAGTCGGCGCTGCTATCCCCCATTGGGGATTAAGGTAATCGGTAATAAGCCCTACCAAAGGCAACATAAATGAAAGTTTAAATTTTGACCAAGGAGGCACAACTGGATGTAAAGACACTCCATTACTGACAATGGTACTGACCTGCGGTACCAGCCCAGCTACAGCAGACATAGTGAAACTAGTTGAACCTTGACAATGGATCAGTGCCTTTACTTCAGTTGCACCTGTGATCTCAATGATTTTTTTTACGGCATAGGGGTGGTCGTAAAGAGCTGCTTGATCTAAGGTCCAGAACCTAGAATCAAAATCAATACTCGCCCGCCAGTTTTCAAGCCACACGTCATACCCTTGTTCAATCAGCGCATCGACTATTGTGTTTTCAACAGGCGCTCTAAAGATATTCGCCCTAACACCTGCACCATGAACGACAATGACAGGCCCTCTACTTACATTTGCTGGATTTTTTACATTTATCAGGTTGAGTTTAAGCCCATCACCCGCAGAAAATGGCACTATTGTTTCAACTTGATGAGTAGAAGAGACCTGTATCAATTTTCACTCCCGAAAATATCAACCTAAAACGACTACATATCACGCTCCAAAAAACGAATATCAGTTCAGATTTATCACTGCCATAGATAGTGATAAAAGCATAGTGGCTACTCTTACAATGTACAATAAAACAGCAAAACTTGGTGTTTGGGCCAATTAAAATGGACTAGAACCTTAACGAAACTCAATTTTGTTCAATTGCTGTACGGTTGACCAAAGATAATCAAAAAATGACTTGCAGATAAATAGCCCCATCGTTATTATACGCGCCGCTTCAAAGCTCAGTATTTGCAGCAAGACATCATTTAATACAACCGTAGCTCAGCTGGTTAGAGCACCACCTTGACATGGTGGGGGTCGGTGGTTCGAGTCCACTCGGTTGTACCAATTCTTTAATTTAGAAGAATCACCTTACCTTTCTAAGGTCATGAAAATAATCAACTCACTTTAGAAATCGGTGTAGATTTACCTAATAATCTGCATGATGTTTCACTCATTTATCGGCACAGTTTAGGCATATAGGCACATGCTATTCTGCATGGCTAGGTATGGATTCAAACCTCAATTCATTGCTGAGCTCAAACTGTAAGCCGCCGGTCGTCATAGTGCAAAAATCATAAAAGTAAGCACAGGTAACATTACTTAGAGTGAATAAATTGGATACAAATTATCTAATCAGTTTCATATTAAAATCAAATGACTATCTCTCAGAAAAAATTATACCTCTAACCTTTGCATAACCTACTAGAGATCAACAGCCCCTTGAAGGTTTTACATGCCCACCCCTTATTCACCAGATACCAGCACCCAAGCGATGACAGAAGTTGCTTTAGGTTTATCCATGGCATTTTTTGCATTATTAATCGTAGCGTTATTGTCTTTCCAAATGCCTGGTTCAGCTAATCAAAGTAATAACCAAAATATGGCCTTAAGTGAAAGTGAAAGTGAAAGTGAAAATGTAAGAGTAAAGCAAACTTCAACGTCATCGGAAAATCAAGATGTAAAATTTTTGTTGTTTTACAAGGGAGATTGGTACACAACCGATCTACTACCAGCAAACATTTCGAATTTAGGCGAAAAACAGAAAATTGTTCTGGCCGTTGATAAACAAGAATCTTTTGCGACAGTGATGGGACTTAAAAAGCAATTTAGTCAATCTGACGTGTCATTAACTTTGCTAACTGATGAATGGATTCAAACATTTAATAATCAATAGATAAAATCTATTTCGTTGAGTTTTGTGGATATAAAAGTTTATGTGTACCCCTCCCCTACCTCAGTTTTTCAACCTTAACACTTGCCTTGATACAAGGGCCAGCTATGGGATATTGAAGCTTGATTTACAGAGACATCAATTAGTCTTAGATTTCGTCCTACTACGTCATATGTAGCCCTTAACACCTGTAATTTTTCGCCTTGCAGGTGTTCGGCAATTAGGGTTGCTAAAGCCCAGTCAACAGATTGCGGAAACACTCTCACTGGTACTCCTTTAGAACCCTGATACCAACGGGCTTCTTGATCACTCAATGCCCCCTGAGCCAATCGCATCCAGTGGCTAACGTTCACATAACGTTTAGGAGATAAATAGGTAAGTTGTTGGTTTTCTAACACGGCAAATTGCACCCCAGCACAACGGTAAAGATAATTAATTACGGTTTGCCGTTCGTTTCTTTGCTGTGGCCAGGCAATTTGCATATCTAGCCCGTTTTCAGCTTGTAATTGTTGGAATACGCTTTGTATATCCTGTCTAGATATTTGAGTTTTTGCCACTTCTTTAGGGGTGCCACTGGTAATATTCTGCCGTTTTTTATGCAGTTCGCTTACATTTACAGACTCCACTTTATTGGGAGCTTGGCTAATTTCGGCTACATTCACACCGCTATCTTTGGTAATTACAGGCGTTTTTGCATTTTTTATTAAGTCTACTTTGACTGTATTAGCAGCATCCAACTGATCCGCGCTTTGCTGCGATTTACTTGTATCAATGGGTGGAAGTGGCAAAGGAATGTCTGAAAAGCTCAACTCTTGACTTGATAACATCAGCTCACTTGCGTTATTCAATGTATCTTGCTGTTTGGCTTGCAGTTTTTGCGGTAAGTTTATGGGTGGCTGAACTTGATGTATATGCCACGCCATTAAAATAAATGCAGTTAACAGCACTCCCAAACTAAACTGCACCCATGAGTTATTCATACTTTTATCAACCAGACTAATTTATTGGGTAAGACCAGAAGCTTGTAACGATACTAACTCCATACGACCGGCAATATCATCTAACGCTGCGCCCTGCTTGCGTTTACGTTCAGCAGACGAATCTATGGTGCTGTGCTGCTGCTCAACAAATTCTTCAAAGGGTTGAACTGTGAGTGCATTTTTTGGGTTACCGGCTAACGGATGCAGCTGAACAACACCAAGGTCAACAGGTGCAAGTGCAGGCGCTGACTCATACTCAACAATTTTCGAATTTTCGGGCTCAGTTGCTGTTACTAACTTTGATTCGGGGTGAGTTGCAGGTTGCTTATTTACTAAAAATAGTTGTTCTAATTCAATTACTCTTTGTTCCAACTTTTCAATTTTTTTGTTTTGGGCGCCAGCATACTTATTCGCTAACTGCTCAAAACTTTGGTCCACTTTATCTTTTACTTGTTCAGCAGTTTGTTCTATTTGTTGCTGAGGTAAATAACGTGACAACAAATCACTACCCGCTTCGGTTTGGCTAACTAAATAGTAACCAGCTAACAACACACAAATGGTGAAAATGGTAATTTTCATGATGGGTTCTCCTGAGATCCTACATTTTGATTAAGCTGTGAAGTGCTTACTTGTGACAACTGAAACTGAATCCCCACCCATGCTCTAATTAAGCTGGCGGCGGGTAATCCAACCACAGTGGTCATAAAAGCTGTTGAAAATTGCGAAGTTAAATTGGCAATAATAGGCTGAATATTTTCTGGATTTAAGGGTTGTTCAGACAAACTACCTATACCCAAGCTAATACCTAATAATGTAAACGTTAAAGCCAATGTTGATATGCCGTTTCCAGCTTGCTGGCCTGTTTCAAACCACAAGGCAGGATTGTGACCACTTTTAAGCTTTTTAATCGCCACCAATCCCATAACCAATAAACCAGAAAACAGTAAAGCAAAGCTCCAGCCTAATACCTTTTGGGCCCATTCAATCATGTCTGTTAACGGCATACTAGTGAGGTAACTAATGGCAGCTAGGGCAATCACTCCAACCCCAAGCAACACAGCTACCCCTTTTCCCAAATACGAAATAGGCGTTGCAACAACCATTATCTGTATCCCATTTTACTATTAGATATGCTACTGGCATTAATACCTAAGGTATTTAACCAATGGTTTAATGGCTTTGTATTTTGTTCTGCGCTTGCATGCACTAAAAAGGTTAGGTCGTAACTTTCAAATGCTTTTTTAACCATTACTTTATCGCTACTGGCAATACGGTCGTCCCGTAGCACCATACGTTCAATATCGGTCATACGTCGATAGATACTGTTGTGCTTTTGCAGTCGCACATCAGGCGTTAAATTGCTGTCTGTCATCACCTTTAACAATGCAGCCCTTTCACGCTCAAGGTTTTCTAAGCTAAACAAAGGGTTAGCCATAGCGCTAACAGAACTAAACGTCGCAATTATTAGTAATATTTTCACTGATAATAAATTCATCATCTGTACTCCTATAAAAATAAGTCAACCGCATGACTGGCTTTAGCCACTTTGGGGCTAGTTGTTGTATCGTTTTTGTCACCATAAGCAATTTGGTATTTAAGGGCTTGCGCATCTAAAGCCACTAAACGAGCCATATAGCTCAGCATTAGGGCTTCTTGGTCAAGCAACGACTGATGCAATGAGGCATTGTGTAACAACTGACGAATGTACTCCTCAGAGCTCACTTCAGCACCGTCTAACATTGGGGCAGCATTGGCTTTATGCTGAGCAATTTTGGCTTTAAGTTGTTCAATTTGGCTTATATTAACTGCATACTCTTCAGCATAGGGTGAACTGGCTTGATACCCAGCATGCATTAAGTTTTGATCAACTTGCGACATAACCGATTCCATACGGGTTAATGCAGCTTGTTGTTGGCGCTGAATTTTTACCCGTACATTATTATCAACATCGGCATGTTGCTGGCGTAATTGCTCTAGTACGTCTTGATACACTCCCTGCTTTTTATTTAAAGCCTGCTTACGCAGCGTATGGCTTTCTTGCAACAAATCTAAATATTTTGATTTTTGCTGCACCATTTCGTACTGAATATCCTCTAAGTCTGCGGCATCGGCATTCTTTAAATCCTGCTGCAAAGATTGAATACGCTCAGTGGTGCTTAACATCTGGCCATCAATATCTGACAACCGCATAGCCATTGGCGAAGCACTAAAAATTTGCTCAATGCGTTTTTCAATAATATTGGCTGGCATCGAAATCAAACGGTCGCTGGCCACGGGTTGCCAATCAGCAGTAGCATTTGCATAGGCACCGGTAACAACTGCGCCACTCATGCTAATTAACACCGCTAAGGCAATGGGTTGAAAAGTATGTTTCATCTTAGGCTCCTAATTTTTAGTGGGTTAACCAATACTTTTGACGTTGCAGCTCTGCCCTCAACGCGCGACTTATATTTAAACCTGCCAGCTCCTGACTAGATAACTCAGCCCCTTGCAGCAAAGCATTAGCTGTATCACGAAACGAAGTAAAATCAGCTAAATACAAATCCTGATCAGAAAATTGCAGCTCAAACTCATTTAACTGGATTTTGGCTGCCGCAATGTCACCGCCTTTTACGTAATTCAAGGTAGTATTAGCCATAAGTTGCATCACAACCTCACTCTGTTTATCGGTTAGATGGTTTGGCAATGGATGCAATACACAGCTTTGCAACGTACGCGCAGCAGTTAAATATTGTGCATTCGCCCCCGATGTTTCAGCGGATTGCGCCATGCGCTGCCCTTGCGACTGACATGCCTCGTCAATAACTTGGCTAGAAGTGTCAGTGGTGCTAGAACACCCACTAATAACAGCCGCTAAAGCCAATACATTGAGCAGTTTTGAAGGGGTAAAATTGATACTTAATAAAGTCATATCCAGACTCCGTTATCTTCGGTACGTTTGGTTATAAAAACTTTAGAGGGATTTTTTATCGCTGAGTGTTTGAAGTAGTAGAAAAGTTAATAATGATGTTGTTCCAGTTGAAGTATTAATTGACCGAATCATTTGTCACCAAGAATAATGAATGTGTTTATTTATTATTCTTAACCAAACGAAAACCAGCGTTAAACCTGCGATAAATTGTAGCAAAACTTATACGTGATGCTGAACGTAAATAAGAAGGTTTAAAATCCCAAGAGCCACCACGAAGCGCACGATATCGGCAGTCCCCTTTTGTTTTCCAAGGACTTCCATTTACGGGAGCTCCTTGATAGGAACCGTTCCAGCAATCTTGTGTCCACTCCCATACGTTTCCGTGCATATCGTATAACCCAAAATTGTTAGGATTGAAGCTCTTTACAGCCGAAGTCTGGATTTTATCCCATTTACTGCCACATCCGTCACAGTTTGCCTTATTACTCTCTATACTATTACCCCAACTGTACTCAGTTAAATTGCCTGCTCTAGCCGCATACTCCCATTGTGATTCGCTAGGCAAAGCATATATTTGGCCTGTAGTTTTATTCAGCCAAGGAATAAACTCTTTAGTTATATCCTCAACACTTACATTCATCACAGGTCGATCACCTCTTCCCCAGCCATAATCACTTGGCTTGTATTTACATCCACCATCATCTACGCAAACATCCCATTGAGAAAATGTCACTTCACTTTGCATCATACTAAAACTCGGAATAGTTACTTGATGAGCTGGTTGTTCGTTATCTTCACAATATTGACTGTTACTACAGCCCATTTGAAAAGTACCTGAAGGAATAACTTTCAAGCTACTAATTAGACTTTTTATGACTTCGGTACGTTTTTTAGAACTTTGTTGATATTGCAAATAACTATGGTAACCAACGCCAATAAATAGTGTTGTAACGATAACCCCGCCCCACAATGCTTTTCTTTTGGGTTTTTCAGTTTGTTCTGTATCCATTTTTGTTTGTTTTACAGGGACTAACTTTTCCCCTTCAGGCTTTTGGTAGCTTTTCAGTATAGCTTCAAGTACTTCTTTGGTTTTATCTGTACTGGCGATTCCAGCTTCAATTAAAGCGTCCTGCTTATCTTGGGTAAGTTTACCTTTTTGCTTTTTTAGAGCACCTACCCACAGAGATAATGCTTTGAAATTTTTGTCCTTGTTTATAAGTTCAATGTGGATACATTCGATAAGTTCAGTGAGGTCATCCTCGTTTAAATTACCAATATCGGCCAATGCCTGTAGTACAGGTAAGTTTTGTTTTCTTATTTCACCCTGCTGTTTAAACAGTTGGGCGATCTTGTGTTGTAGCGGTTTAAGCTCGGCCTTAATACTGGCGGTGTTATTACTCTCATCTATCCAAGTGCCTGTGGCCTCATCTTCTGGTGACTCGGTGTGGGTATTAAGCGCTTGTCTTAGCGCCTTTAACATCTCGCCTGCATCAGCAAAGCGTTGCTCTTTGTGTTGTGATAAGGCTTTTAAAATAAGCTGATTAAGCTCTTCGCTTAATGCGGGTTGAAATGTATTCGGGTCAGCAAAGCGGCCTTCAGGTAACGTGCCGGTTATCATGCGATAGGCTAATACACCGGCGCTGTATATGTCGCTTCTGGCATCGACATGTTTAGCACTTTGTCTTTGTTCTGGGGCCATGTAGTTACGGCTGCCCATGCCTACCCCACTTTGGCTATGTTGGGCGTCGGGCATTTTGGCTATGCCAAAGTCACACAGCTGCACTTCTTGTAGGTTGTTGAGTAATAAGTTGGCGGGTTTAATGTCGCGGTGCACCAAGCCCACTTTATGTACATCTTTTAAAGCCAGTAATAATTGCTCTAAATAGTTAAGTGCAAGGCTAATGGGTAAGCGTTTGGGTTTGTCTTCTGGCTCTAGCTCAGCAATCACAGACGCATCGGTGGCGTCACTGCCTAATTCGTCTTTTAACGAATGGGGTAAATACGGCATCACATAATAAGGCGTACCATCTTGCATTTCATCAAATTCAAATACATCCACAATATGGGGGTTACGATTAAGTTGCCGTAAAGTTTTGGCTTCGTTTAAAAAACGTTGGTTTAACACCTCACCAGCATCAGACGTGGCACTGGTGGCCATAGCAGCCACATTGCTGTCTTTTACTTGAAAGACCTTAATCGCTACCTGCTCACCTAAGCGCGGGTCTTCAGCCAAATACACTGCGCCAAAGCCGCCGGCGCCAAGCTCTTTAATTATTTTGTATTTACCGATGTGCTGCATGTATTGGGTACTCATCTTGTAATTATCGGGCTAGGTTAACAAATCTAAAAAAGCGCCTAGCGACGCTAAACATTTACGCTGCGCGCTAAAGCTAAAAGCGCTGCGCACAAAAAGGGAACACTCAAACTTCGCTATCGGTCCTGGGCAAGCCGAAAGCCGGCAAAGGTAATCCGAGAGACGCGCAAGTCCATGCCACGAAACGTTGAACGTAATTTAGCCGGCCCGTCGTTCCAGGAGCCGCCACGAAGCTGGGCAAACCTGCAATTCCCACTCATCCAAGCATCGCCATTTGTAGGAGCATTATGGTAGGAGTCATTAAAACAATCCTGTACCCACTCCAATACATTCCCATGCATGTCGTATAAGCCAAATGCATTGGCGCGATAATGACGCACCGGCGCAGTAAACAAATACTCATCGGTACACTCGGCCGCGGCCGTCCAAGTATCCCCATTTGATGTTTGAGTTTTATCCGCCACATTGGCATGAGCACAAAGTTGACTTGCATCATTGCCAAAACTATATGCATCTTGACTGCCTGCACTTGCTGCATATTCCCATTCCGCCTCACTGGGCAATCTAAATACTTCGCCCGTTTGCATATTCAACCAATCAATAAACTTACTCACATCATTCCAACTGACACACACCACGGGATGATTGTCCTTCTGCCGATAACCGTCCACAGTGACATTTTTCCAGGTGACGCCTTCTGTCCAAGTCCAATGTTTTTCCGTGCCAAATTCAAAGCTATAACAACCTTTTTTGTAGCCTGTATTTCTTTCCGCCTCGGTTTTGTATCCCGTGTCTTCTACAAAAGCAGCAAACATACCTTTTGTGACTTCGGTTTGCATCAGTCTAAAAGCTTTGATGTTGACGAGATGTAATGGCATTTCATTAGCCTCTCCATTTTTGCTGCCCATTTTAAAGCTGCCGGCGGGGATAGCTTGCATATCTCTAATAAGTGCCAATATCGCCTTTGGAATATCCTTCTTTAATTGATAACTAAAGCGTTGATTTGAAGAGTCTAGCGTGAGGGTTTCTTGGCGGCTGTGATACCCCTGCTTGCTGATTTTGATTTGATACTCACCTGGCAGCAGTCTTATGCCATCTTTATACTTAGGCGCTATGTCAATAAGTTGAATCGTGGCCTTGTCGGGAGTGGTGGTTATAGTCAATGCCACTTTGCTGTTGTCTAATTCGATATTTTTAATTTGTTGCTGGGCTTGTTGTCTGTATTGACCTTTGGTTTGCTGATTTAAATAAGCTTGGTAAGCCTTTATACTGTTTTGTTTTTTGGCCATTTGCCAAGCAGTAGTATCTTGCTCTTGTGCTTTTTTTCGTGCTAGGGCTAACTGCTCTGCTTGCTGCGTGCTTTTGTACAATGTATTTGCTTTACTGGCATGAAGCCCTTCTGGAAAATCATCTAAATAGCGCTGATAGCCTTGGCTGCTGTGCGTATTTTGCGCCTTGGTCCAGGCTGCGTTGTCTATACGATCATGAGCCTTGGATAATCCTTCAAGTAATATGTTATCTACACTGCCTGTGACTAACATACCTTCGGATTGCTCAAAGGCTTCGATGGCCTTTTGAGTACGGGTATCAACTTGGCCCGTTTGTGGAACTTGATAACCTAGTTTTACTAATAACCCTTGGGTCTTTTTAGTGAGAGCTGTCTGTCTGTCTTGTACACTGAGCTTGGCTACCCTAACTTGCTCTTGAAGATTATCTAGATTACTTTGAGCGACTTTAATATTTTTACCTTTGGGCCATGCCTGTATATAAACTTGATAACTATCAATGGTGTTTTGAGTTTTTGCTTTTTCCCAAGCTTGTTTTTCTGCTACTAATTGTTGTTGACGTTTTTTTTCAACGTGCTGCTTGGCTTGTGCAGCTAAGCGCTGCTTTGTTTGTTGCTGTTGATAATAGTCATAACCAAAATAACCGCCTACTCCTAGCAATATCAATAAGGTAGCGTATACAAACGCTTTGCCTACGCCGCCCTTTTTTTGAGTGGAGGCTTGTGTACTGGATGACGTGCTAGACGAGTCATGGGTGGTTTTTGCTTGGATTAAGCCGTGCAGTTGTTGTGCCGTTTTACCTGTACTGCTTTGGCCTGCTTGCATTAGTGCTTCGGTGTCTTTTTTGCTTAGCTTGCCATGGTTTGCATGCAGCCGGGTATTTACTCCTACCACCCATTGTTGAAACGCTTTTTGTTGAGGCTGGCTATTGGCTTGTTCATCTGTAACTTGAACGATGAGGGTATTTAAGCCTACTTCATCTAGATCACCGATTGCTGCTAAGGCTAGCAGCACCGTTTGGTCTGTGTCTTTGATTTCCCCTTGGGTGTGGAGTAATTCAATGATTTTGTTTTGTAGCGGTTTAAGCTCGGCCTTGATATTCGAGGTGTTATTACCCGCGTCTATCCAAGTGCCTGTGGCGTCGTCTTCGTCTTGCGTTTTACCTTGCTCTTTTTGTGCTTGCGTTAATGCGATAAGCATAGCGCTTGCGTCACTATATCGGTCTTGTGGCTTTTGCTCGATTGATTGTAATATTAGTTTATTTAACGATTCACCAATATCGGGCGCATAATGAATAGGGTCTTGAAAACGCCCTGCGGGTAATTGCCCAGTTAACATGCGGTAGGCTAATATCCCAACGCTGTATATATCACTGCTGTAAGTCACATGTTTAGCGCTTTCGCGTTGCTCCGGACTCATGTAGTTACGACTGCCCATGCCTACACCGCTTTGGCTGTATTCGGCGTCGGGGAGTTTTGCTATACCAAAATCACATAGTTGTAATTGCCCTTGGCTGTTTAATAATAAGTTAGCGGGTTTAATATCACGGTGAATAAGCGATTGTTGATGCACCGCGCTTAAGGCTTCTAGTAATTGTTTTAAGTACATTAAAGCTTTAGCTGTGGGTATACGCCTAGGGTGCAGCTCTGCCGGTAAGTCTTCTAATGCACCTTGGCTGAAGGCATCTTTGCCTATTTCGTTTACTATGGATTGACTTAAATACGGCATGACATAATAGGGGGTGCCGTCTTCAAGCTCATCAAACTCGTACATCTCAACAATATAAGGATTTACCGAAAGTTTGCGTAAAGTGCGTGCTTCATCAATAAATCGTTGTTTAAGCACCCCTACTGCATCGGTAGAGCTAGAGGTGGCTTGGCCTGCTAGGTTTTCGTCGCGTACCTGAAACACCTTGATAGCAACTTGGGTATGCAATCTTGGGTCTTCGGCCAAATACACCGCACCAAAGCCACCTGCACCAAGCTCTTTAATTATTTTGTATTTGCCAATTTGCTGCATATTATTGATTATTCTCCGCAAGGATAAGGGTGACATTGTCTTTGCCACCTGCGGCTAAAGCTTGCTCTATTAGGCTATTAATTGCGTGCTCCCCACTTAGGGTTTGTAAGGTATGTTGGATATCTGCATCGCCGACCATATCTGTGAGACCATCGGAGCATAATAATATTTTGTCGCCAGCTTGCCAGCTAAACTGTGCAACTTGAGGCTCTAAGGGGTTATTTAGTCCTTCTACGCCCAAAGCGAATTGCAGCACATTACGATCGGGATGGGTGGTTAAATCATCGGCCCCAATACGCCCATCTTGGTATAGTGCCATGGCGATGGTTTGGTCTTGGCTGACTTGTTTTAAGTTGCTACCAGAAAAATGATATAGACGGCTGTCGCCCACATTTACAAAGCCTACTGTTTGTGGGTCGATTAGGGCGGCAATTAAAGTACATGACATGCCTCGATACTGCGCATCGTTTTTTGATCTATCGGCTATGGCTAAATGGGCGCGTCTGGCGGACATTTCTAACATGGCATTGCGCATTGCCGTATCAAACGCAACATCTAACATTTTTTGTTTAGCTAAATCTTCAAACACATCCACTGCTGTTTGACTGGCCACTTCGCCAAATACATTACCGCCCACACCATCACTCACCAACACTAAGTGGTGATCTGTAGCATGAGTAAAATCAATACTGGTAAGGTTGTCTTCGTTGTTTTTACGTACCTTACCTACATGACTTTGTTTACTGATAGATATAGTCAAAATTACACACCTTGTAATGAAAATGTTTGCCCTGCAATGGTAAATTTTGCGCCCGATTTAATGGGTACTTTACCGTATACCACTTGATCGCCCATTAAAATTTGAGACTTGTCGTTGTGAACAAAATCTGGAGCAATGTAAAACCCTTTATCGTAACTTAAGCGTGCTATGCAATGAGAGCCAGATATGCAACCCAAGTCAATCTTGCCGCTGTCATCTATGCCAATGTAGATTTCGTCGTCTATCATCACCCAACGGCTGGCTAAGTCTTGATCTAAACTGGGCCAAGCGTTACCAATGTTGGTGTCGTCAACAAATTGAAAGGCGTTAGTGTTTAACTTTAAAATAAGCGCTTCCGGGCCTTTTTGGGCTAACAAGGTTTTAATTTGACACATGCCCAGAGAGTCATTATTTGGCGCGCCGCCGGTTGCCAACAAACCTTGGTGTTTTATTTTAACCGCTTGCCCTGCTATTAATTGAACCGAATCATAATTTGAGCCATTGCTACTGGCTTGGTCTGTCACAAAAAAATCTTGGCCTTTTTGAGTAAATATATTTTGTTTACCTACCCTAGAGTTACGCCTAAACCTTATACCAAATGAATTTTGTGGATCATCGCATTTACGCCCAAGTTGCAGTGAGCCTGAGGTATAAAAGGTTGTGCCACTCAACACACCATTACCCACACACGCACCCAAAATAGGTTCGAAATGCGCTGCTAGCCCCCTACGCAATTCTGCTAGCTGAGTAAACTCTTCACTGGCCACATCCATATTGTATTTGGCTAAATGCGTGTCGATAATCGAATACGCTTTATTAAACTGCTTTAACTCTATGGCACTTATGGTTTGCTTGATGGCTGATTGCGACTCTGCACGTTGCATGGCTTGATTATTTTGTTTGGATAACTTACTGATTTTTTCACTTAAATGCGGATTAAGCGCCGCCGCTTCTTTTAACAAAGCTGCAGCTTGTTCAGGGTGGCTGCTTAATTCTTTAGTTGCTAATAAATAACGGTCATGACCTCTTTGATAGTTAACAATATTATCTTTTAATTCAATAGCTTGCTTATCGTCTGCATTAATTTGCAGTGCTTCAGTCACTTTTAGTTGAGCTTGGGTGTAGTCTGCTTGATCGGCTAACAGCCATGCTTGTTCACTTAGATTTTTAGCTTGCTGCACGGCTGATGATTGTACTTTTTCCTCTAGATACCAGTGGTTAGGTTTGGCAATGGCTGCAAGCTTTAAATTGTGTTGATAATCAATCCACTGCTGTGCTTGGTTATGGTGTGCAAATTTGTCGAACTGCAATTGGTGTTTTTTTAATGTGCTTGCACGATACACAAAGTAGGCTGTTGACAGCAATACTAATAAAACAATTAAATATGCCCACCAGTAGGGCATACTGCTGCGGGCAAAGTGTAACTTATGGCCACGAGATTTAGCCTGTAACACTGGAATGCCAAATGCTTGAAGCTGCGTATACAAAGCACCATCTAACTCATCGGGCGGAAGATTAGACAAATATTGGTATTTTGCCCCTTCGAGTTGGTGTAGCAACTGGCCTTGAGATTTAAGTTTTTCTTTTAAGTTAGCAAATAAATACCCGTCTACTTGTTTTAAGTATTGGCGAACTTGTTCTAGTTCGTCACCTAAAAAACCAGTAAAAGCCAATTCATAACGGTAACGTTTAGGTAAATGGTCAAGTTTTTCAACAAAAATAGCGCCCATTTCTTGCGCCAAATCAGCGGCTTTTCCTGCTAGCCATTGCTCAAAACATTTTTGCTCACAATTATTAGGCACATCATTGTATGTACCTGCAATTTCGGCTGATTCAATTTGTTTTTTTGATTCTAAGTCCACCAAATAGGCCGACAACCCTAAGCGCCAATATTTTACAACGGCTGCTTTTTCGGTGGTGATGTCAAATTGATAACGTAAAGCTAAATTAATGCCTTTATTTACTAATTGGTATATTTGATCATCTGCTGATGCATCATTGATATCTAGCAAGTTTTTAGACGCCACTTCATATTCGCCACTTACCAATTGTGAGGCCAGTGCATCTTCTGCTTTTTGATAAACCACATAGTACTGGGCAGCCACATCTACATTAGGTTTTTTAAGTAATACCAATTGCCACTGTAACTGCTGCGCTGTTGCCGAAAAAGTCAACACAACACTTAACAACAGTAAAATTGCACTTATTTTATTTTTCATTTAAACCTATCACTCATTGTTACATTTGTATTTTTTATTTTTTACCTGTACTAAGCACTCATATTTCAATCATAAATTACACTTAAAAACCCTAAAAAAGCGCCTAGCGGCGCGAAACACTTACGCCGCGCTAAAGCTAAAAGCGTTGCGCGCAAAAGGGAACGCTCAGACTTCGCTATCGGTCCTGCATAAGCCGAAAGCCAATAACGGCATTCCGGACAGTGCGATCGCCTCTATCGCGAATCGCCGATCTCAAATCGGCCCGCTTACTGTACCAAGACCCGCCACGAACCACAGCACGCTGGCAATCTCCCCTCATCCAAGCGTGACCATCTGTAGAGGCATCTTGATAGGAACTATTCCAGCAATCTTGTACCCATTCCAATACATTGCCATACATGTCATATAATCCAAACGCGTTAGGGGTAAAACTTTTTACCGGTGCTGTTCTTTTCTTATCCCATTGACTACCACAACCATCACAGTTGGCATTATTGCTTCCAATATCGTCACCCCACCCATAATGAGTTACGCTTCCTGCCCTAGCTGCGTATTCCCATTCCGCTTCGCTGGGCAATCTAAAGCTTTGGCCTGTGGTTTTATTGAGCCAAGGGATATATTTTTGTGTAATGTCATTCCAGCTCACATTAATGACAGGGCGGGTGCCTTTACCCCAACCTCTTCCCCCACCGTCACTTTGATTGTTAGAGCACGTTCCCGCATCGATACAAGGCTGATACATTGCCCAAGTGACTTCGGTTTGCATTAGTTTAAAGCCCTCGATGTTAACTCGGCGGACCGGCTTTTCGTCCGCATATCCAGTATCACTGCCCATCATAAAGCTGCCGGCTGGGATTGCTTGCATATTACTTATAAGCGCTTGTATTGGATTTGGGATTTCTCTTTTTAACTGGTAACTAAAGCGTTGATTTGAAGAGTCTAGCGTGAGGGTTTCTTGGCGGCTGTGATACCCCAACTTGCTGATGTTGATTTGATACTCACCTGGCAGCAGTCTTATGCCATCTTTATATTTAGGCGCTATGTCAATAAGTTGAATCGTGGCCTTGTCGGGAGTGGTGGTTATAGTCAATGCCACTTTGCTGTTGTC
>NZ_CAKZKO010000192.1 GCF_937123705.1 uncultured Paraglaciecola sp.
ATTTTAATTTACTGTTTTAGTTTAACCATCAATGACACTTCGTCAACGTTTTTGTTGTAAAAATGTCACACTTATTTATAAGGATCATAATCATGCCCCTGAGCGCGATGAATATTAGGGCTTTGTCTGTTTATTGCCTCTTGTTCTTCCCTGCTTCTAAACTGGATTTCAACTTTCGGATAAAGCTCACCCTCATCAGGCCCTTCTCTGAATTTTGCCCCGCTCTGTTTCATCTTTGCTATAGCTGCCGATGTTCTATGCGTATGGGTCATAATCACCGCCTTGTACTTGTGACACATCAGGATGATGTATGCTTGTTACGCCAACCCTAGGGGCTACTGGCAATGCGTATGTCAAAGCAAGTGCGTCACCAAAGTCAGGGGATGACAGACCACGCTTCTTCATATCTTCTTTCTTCTCAAGTTGGATCAAATTCTCTTTCTGATAACCGTATTCAATACCAGTTAAATCTGTCTTGATCTCAACCTGATTTGGGATCGCAACACCATCCTTGATTGCTGCCTTCATTGTTCCCCACATCTCAGCTCTCCAATTGACGTACACAGCAGGGTTTACTGCTCGCCCTCCGAATTGTACCTCAATGACATTCTTCGCACTCAGCTGGTTTAAGCGGTCTACTACACCACCACCTACACCGCCACCATCGACAAATATTGCATCGCAATCAAACTCGATAGCCAACTCATGAACCTTTGCAGCTAATGTCATTGTGTCAATGCCTGAATAGCTACTCATATGAATATCACGAGCGTTACGACCACGACGAATGAGGATTACAGATTTATCTGATCCAAAGCGAGCCACGTCAACACCCATGATGACGGGCTGCGTCATAATTACATCTGGCGTATCCATCTCAGCACAGCGATCCACATCTTCAGACGATATGAATTGCATTGATCCGGCACGAGGAAATACACCGCGCACACGCACACGCACGAAGTCACTGTCTTCGCCGTAATCTTCCACCCACTGATTGAGCTTCTTCTTGTTGGTGATATTCACATCACGGCTGTCAATTACAATAGACTTCCAGCGATGCCTAAACCGATTGAAGCATTCAAAGAATGATCCTGTATTCTTAGTGGGATTTCCCCACACGAAACGCATGGGTTCACCATCTGTCAAACCACCCTCGGACACTTCCCAAATCTTATTCGGAACGGCACTGGCCTCATCAAAGATGTAGAATGGTGTACTGTTGGCTGCATGGAGGCCAGCAAAGCTTTCACTGTTCTCTTCACGACAAGTCTGAGCATCACAGCGCCAACTCTCAGGAGAGCTGACAGAGTACAGGTTCATATTGCCTTTGCCGTTGTTATAGGTAAACCATTCTTGAGTGATGCACTTCTTCCACCACTTACCAAGCTCTGACCATGTTTTTGTTTTTAGCTGCTCACCAGTATTCGCTGTCACAACACCCTTGGCAAATGGTCGGGTTGTCATAATAAATAAGATCAACCATGCTGTCAGTGTAGACTTACCGATACCATGTCCTGATACTGTAGCCATCTGAATAGGATCGACAGCATTCTTGCCATCAAATCCTCTGTCTTTAATTTCTGCGCCGAGATCATCAAGCCACTCACAGGCCCACTTGTCCGGCCCGAACTCACTATTGTATTTAGACGCCCACGGTTCCTCAAGCTCAACCATCTGAATTGAAGGATCAATATCCCAAGGAAAGGCGTACATCACAAAACCCATTGGATCGTCATAGAACTTCGCAATGTCGTCAATGAGCATTTGCTCGTGATCAATCTCTCGTTGAGCCAAGACGCTTCCTTGATTGCATTAGACGCTCGCCCAAACTTCCTTTAACGTTCACATCAACAGTTTCTTTAAAGGCATTTACCGATACGTGCTGACCAAGCATATGAAGGATGCGTGTGCGATCCATAAACTTGACCTTCTTCGTGTATCCGGAACCATCATGATTAACCTGTACATCAATACCTGATATCATTCGTTGCCACACATCGGGCCACTCGCTTATGTCTTTCAAGCCACCATCGTCATTCAGTATCTCTGAGATCATCGCCTTCTGCATATCGCCCAGCTGAAGAAGAACAAAGTCAGCATCAATCTTTGTACGCTCTGATCTTTCTATCTTCGCCTTATTAATAAGGTCTTTTACCGCAGGCATATTGAGCATTTTGCTTGCTGTTACTTTTGAACAATTAGGTGAGTATCCAGCCCGAATAGCCGCTGCTGACCCATTGTTGTCAATGAGATATTCATCAACAAACTTTGCCTGTCTTATGTTCAATTCCTTAGCCATCATAAGTCCTCATCACTGATGATATTGGATCAGATAGTACGGACTGTAAGAACCGATATTCGGATGGTTCAGAAGGTGTAACGCCACCAACTAAAGTGCAGACAAGCGGCCCCGTTGTGTAGAAGTTGTCATTGTTAGCAGCGTTTGCCAGTGTGGTTACGAGATTGGCATCGTCAGGGAACGTAACCGCATTATCTACCAAGTCACTGCCATAAGCTTCGTCTGCTGCTGGCTGCGCTTGATCAGCGTTTACCTTGCGGATATAGATAGTTTCCGCCGCTATTGCAGATAGACTTGGATGCAGATATTCAAAATCTATTGTTCCCGCATTGATATCAAAGTCAATTATCTTAGCTGGTATTCTTGTGCTTCCAGTAAACGGATAATCTTTGTGAACCTCGATATTCCCACCACCATTTACAGCGGAACCTGAACCACCATCAAAGAAGCCAGCCGGAACATGAACTGTTCGTACTGGTAAAGGTATATCCAGAAACGTTGTCGATCCAGCAACTTGAACATGATCCGTAACAATCGTGAAATAACAATCCTGATATGTTGTCTCAACCTTACCTGTTATCGGGCCTACTGCGGTTCCTGTTACTTCTTCATCATTGTCTTCGCCATCCGTGTAATTGATACGTGGCACAATCATTGTTCCAACATCAAATGCGGTCAGAACATAAGTCTCGTTATCTGTGTCTGCAATAACAACACCATCACGCAACAACGCGCGAGTAAAAGAGCCTAAGCCATCAACGTCAGCTAAATTGTCGGTGATTGTAATTGTCTCACCTTGACGCAGTGTTCCTGTTATAGATACCGAACCTGTAGGCTCATTATTAACTGTTGTTGGTACTGGAGTTCCTGCACTAGCAAAGGTGCTAGAGTTTTTAATACTTTCATATTCAGTAGCAAACCAATCATTACTAAACTCCTCAATAGACGTTCTGAGCATCCCCATATCGGCATTGGCTCTTGTTGTTCCGTTGTGGTATGTTCCTATTAAGTAGTCAGCGCCATCACCCATAGCTGTATCTACGGCAGGAGGCGTTATATCCCCATTCGGTGAACCATTAGTAAGCAATTGCATTTTAGACGAAGTATGCATAACAACACTATGATATACGTTACTATTTGATAAGCCTGACGTTGGGTCTTTTTGATCATGATCTGGTGGATTGTCAGCACGTGCGCGACCATTTGTGAATAAGTGACGCCAATCGCCTGAACCATCCGTGTTCCAGTTTCCCATAATAGCATGTGTATTACCTGTCCATCGGTTATAATGCCATCCAGATATCATATAGGTAGTGCCATCGGTGAGCATGTCACCAGAACTTAAAATCTCTAAACTGTGATTATATGTGTCAAACTCATGCCAGTAAGCATCGTCAATAGGATGGTTTGTTGTTTTTCTTATGCCTGTGTCTAGTTTATTTGTAGCATCATAACCATTGCCAGTACTATCAATATACGGAGCCGCAGCCTCGTTCAAATGATGCACTGAGCGATATCGTGACCATACGTTGTTACGCCCATAAGTCGCACCAACAGCTACCGCGCTTGCGGCGGCATTACGATACCAAATATATATTATTGTGTCTGAATTATACGATAAAGTTGGTATCTTAACCCAAGCCAGAAACCTACGACTACTTGCCGTTGCATGTGGCGTACATTGCAGAACTTGACAGGCCAACTCATTAAGGCCGTCACTATCACTTGTAAAACGTATTTCATCAGCACTCAGCATAGATGCACTACCCGCATCAATTGCGGTTGTGTCCAGATGGTCTAAAGTAACAGGAACGGGAAAATTAGTATGATTAGACGAACCTGAAACCTTAGTATTGTCTATGGTAATTGCTTGGCTATACGCCCAATCATCTGGAAAGGCCATGCTTTACTCCGTTGTGTGAATTGTGCTGTCAGTGAACGAAGAACCTTCGATGCAAACATTATCGGTTTGAGTGAACTCGCCAATTCTACCGATTGTACAAGGTACATTTGCTGTATCGCCAAAGAAGAAGTAATTGTTCTTAGCTTCTGCATTGTCTGTGCTAGAAAAATCCATACCAGCCGTTAAGTTTAAATCATTCCCGCTGTCATCTGTCACGACCACTAAATTATATTGCGCAATAACATCATTGTTTTGTAAGCCTGGGTCTTGCGCTTGAGTAGCATCATAGAAACCACGAATAAAAGTCTTGTTGTTATCGTGATATATTCTATTGAAGTTAAACCTAGCTGT
>NZ_CAKZKO010000193.1 GCF_937123705.1 uncultured Paraglaciecola sp.
TATGCTAGCCACCCATGTAGTAGTCGATGGCAACTTAGTTACCGGACAAAATCAAAACAGTGGCGCCGAAGCTTCCCAGCATATTTTGGAGTTGTTGGCGAAGTAAGGGGAATTGACAAACCTTAAATGCGCACTATATTGTGCGTATAAGAGATTGCGTAAAGGTCAATTATGGGAACTGTAAAAGAAAAAGTGAGAGTGAATGTCTATCTCGACAAGACCATAACAGAGGATGCCAAACGCTTAGGTATCAATCTCAGTCATAGCTTAGAAAATGCGCTGAAGTCTGAGTTAAAAAACAAATGGAAAGAGCGAAACCAGCAGAAAATGGAGGCATATAATCAAAACATAGCTTCTCACGGTTTACCATTTGATGACGACGATTTATGTATTTAATAGGAAAATGATAGATGGACCAGTTTGATGTGTTCGTCAATCCCATGGCTAAAAGCAGAAAAAGTTATCCATACGTTTGTTCGTTACAGAACCAACTATTCGAAGATATGTCCTCTAGAATAGTTGCATTTGTGTGTAGTGATGAATCCATCGCATTCGATAAAATAAGTGTGCCAATAACAATATCCACCAAGCATTATTTTGTGTGTTTAAACGTTATCGCAACCATTGAAAAAAACCGATTAGAAGAATTTGTCACAAATGTCTCTGACTATCGAGAACAGCTTCTAGCCGCTCACGATGCACTGTTTACTGGTATCTAACACTTTCTCCACTTTCAGCGCTTTCAATCAAAGGATGTTGATATGTAGCTTGGTTATCAAGCCTTCATCATCTTACTGATCAAGTTTTCACAGCCCATTTGGTCTAAATATTTAGGCACTGCATAGGGCGTAAAGTGCGCTTCTTTTAAAGCAGATCTGGCCAGTTCTGGGATATCCTTTGCTTCTAGGTTTTCAAAATAGTGGGGGATGCCCATGCTTTTGATCATCTGTCTGACTGCTGCGATAAATGTTTTAGCCGCATTTTTATCCGATACGCCATTATCCACTATATTCGTAAGCCGCGCTAAGTTAGCCAGCTTATCTTCAATATTAGGTAATGAAAAATCCAACACTTGGGGCAAAATGATGGCATTTGCTATCCCGTGAGGTACGGCATATTTTGCGCCTATGTTGTGGGAAATAGCGTGAACATAGCCTAAACCAGCGCGCGAGAAAGCCATGCCAGCATAATAAGACGCCATCGCCATACTTTGTCGTGCTTGCACGTTTTTGCCATTAGTGACCGCTGTTTCAAGGAGCTTAAAAATAAGCTTAATGGCTGATAATGCCAGCTCATTGGTGTGATCAGTGGCGTTAGTTGAAATGTAGGCTTCAATTGCATGGGTAAGGGCATCTACTCCCGTGGCAGCCGTAATGGCTGGCGGTAGTTCTAGCATCAAGTTGCAGTCTAATGCGGCCATTCTAGGTGTTAATTTAGGGTCGATTATCACCTCTTTCTTGTGACTTTCGCTATTTGAAATAACCGCCGCTGGCGTCACTTCAGATCCTGTGCCTGCGGTAGTAGGTATGGCATACAGGGGCAAAATGGCTTGTTTAACTTTAAATACACCTGCTAATTGCTGAGCTGTTTTGGTATTGGTAACACAGGCAGCAATAGCCTTTGCAGCGTCGATTGATGACCCGCCGCCAAAGGCTAACACCCCATCACAATGATTTTTTAAGACCATCTTAGTGCCCTGTGAAACTTGCTTGGTATCTGGGTCGGCTGCACTCCACTATAGATACTGATTTGTATATTTTGACTGGCTAATTGTGCGATAACCTTGTCGGCCAACTTCAACTTTAGCAGCACTTCATCGGTGACTAACAACACATGTTTGTGACCCATTTGCGCCAGCGCATTACACATTTCGATCGAGGCATCTTTACCGCAAAAAAGAATAGGGTTATTAACGGGAATTAACTTACCTAACCATTTCGAAAGTGTTGCCAGCAATTGATAACCTTTGACTTTGAGTTGAAATAACATGTTTGGGTTCCGTTCAATATTAATGATAATAAATAACCCGAACTCTGGATAAATAGAGCTACTTACGATCGTTGTTTATTCAGAGTTCGGGTTAAATGGATGTCACAGTAGCATCGGTCAAGGGGTAGCATTGACAGGCCAGCGTATATCCATTGGCTTGTTCTTGGGCTGTGATCCCGGGCTTTGAGTTGGGGATAGTTTTGACTTTGCCGTGCTTGACTCGTAATTTGCAACTGCCACAAGTGCCATTGCTACAACCATGAGGCAGCGAGATTTTGTTCGCTTTGGCTACTTCTAATAAGTTTTGGTTAGAGGCAACGTTTAATTGATGTTGCACGCCGCCCAGCAAAGCAAGGTTAAGAGTATGTAACTCGCCTATGGGCTTGGTGAAGGTGGTAATAAATTCTTCTATGTGAATGTGTGAAGGTGGTACATTATTCACCTCCAAGCTGCTAACCACTGAATTTTTCATCCCTTCTGGCCCACATATATAAAATTCAGTAGTTGATTTAGCCGAATAGTTATCTGTTTTATCGGTCAATAAAGGCAGCAATGACTCTAGGGTGGCTTGATCTAAGCGACCTGTTACATCTATGTTGTGGGGATTATCTTCAAGAATATAATCCACAGTTAACTTTGCTTTGTGCGCCGCAGCAAGGGATTGAATAGTGTCATAAAACATTATGCTTGGCAGATTACGGCAGGCATATAACAGGTGAATGTGTTTTTTATTAAGGGTATTTTCAGCTAGGGCGGTTTCTAAAATAGACAACACTGGGGTAATGCCACTACCACCGGCAATCAAAACTAAGTTCTTAGTTTGCAAATGGCTTACACAAGGGTAAACAAAGTCGCCAAATGGCCCTTTAACAATCAGCTCATCACCCACCTTTAAGTCTTGATTGATAAAACCCGAAACAAGCCCATTAGGGGTATGGCGAACACCTACTTCAAGCACACCTTTATTGGGTGTTGCGCATAAAGAGTAGCAACGGGTTTGTTGCTCGTTACCCAACCACTTACTGACAGTAATATACTGGCCGGCTTTATAGTCAAGCCTTTCACCCTTGGGTAAAGCAAAAGATACTTTTACAGCATCACGGGTTAAACGCGTTATATTTGCCACTTTAAGCAGCATATTCACCGATTTACCACCATGGCTTAAATTTGAGGTATTCGGTGAGCTCATAAATTTTGGACGTAAGCCGTTACTGATGTCTTCAATAGGTGCGCCATTTTTATCCAAATCGGGCAATATTTTTTCGTAAACCTCTTGGTATTTATACCAAGGCAAACGGGGAAACATGTGATGAATTAAATGATAGTTTTGTCCTAACAAAAGTAGGTTTAACAGCTTACTTGGGAAAATTCGCGTGTCTTTATAGCGATCCCGAGATTTGTGCGGATGATGAGGAATATAATCAAAAAACAGGTATATAAAGGTGGAATTAATCAAAGCCGGAACAATAGCCAAGTAAAGCACTTGTGTGCCATAACCCGCAATAGTTAACCCAACCAAAGAGCCAATCATCAAGACAGTATAAACGGCTGAGCTAAAGTAGCTATCTTGCAGTCCCTTATGGTGACGAAATTTTGTTGCTGCTGTTTTAGCATACTGACCGGGAAGCAAAAATATATTAGCAATGACCTGGTACCAACGGGTTTGAGGGGGGAAATAATCAGGGTCGCGATCAGGGTCGTTAGTGAATGCATGGTGCTGAGCATGCAAAAAAGTGAAATATTGATAGGGACCCAAAATCATTGGTATGGACGATAACCATCCTAAACAAGATTCTAATGGCTTTAATGATGAGCCCATTTTTACAATACTGCCGTGACCTGCCTCATGCATCACAGTAAAGCTTGCATAAGTGAATATCGCGCACAATGGCGTAGCGATAAAATAGGATAATTGACCTTGTAAAACACTACTGATAATTAACCAGTATCCAAGGGCAATACCTATCGCTAGGGCAATGGTACCCCATGCAACACCAGGTACTGACTCTTGCCATACGCTAGCGTAATCAGTCTGTTCTGTTGATTTGGAATGTGGCATATAGGTTTACTCACAAAAATCTAAGGCTTGTATAATAAGGGGTAACAAAGGGATTTCTATTTTCTTCACTTGCCATTATGATTGTCATTAACTGCCAAATGTCCTTATAAAAAGCCATGCCTTGCAAACAAGTGATCAATAAATCTTATTTTTTAAGCGTATTAAGCCTTGATTTTGCGCCAGCCGAAAAGGTGCTTGAAAACACCGGACTAACGGTTGCTTACCTTAAAAAAAACCAACATATTGATATATCTTCGGCAATACAGGTTGTCAAAAACCTCTACAAGTACAGCCATTCACCAACTTGGCCGAGTGTCTTTGGTAAACACCTTGGTATTTCTGGCCATGGCCCCGTGGGTTATGCCGCTTTGAGTGCGCCCACTCTAGGGCATGCAATAGAAACGTTGATGACATGGGAGCAAGTTCGCAGCGCCTATGCATGGGAAATACTAGAGCAGCAAGAGGATTTTGAAGTATTGCTGCATGACACCACAGGTGATGCAACTTACGAAGCGTTTAATTTTGAAGCCAGCATGAGTCTATTTGAAGTATTGATACCTACTATCTTAGGCGGCTATTGTCGCTCCGATGTTAAGATTAATTTTAAAGAGCAATCGAAAGATAAAGAACAAGACTTGGTCGCCTTTTACCAGTCCCAGCTATTTTTTGGACAAGATAAAAATTCAATACTGATCCCCAAAGCACTTTGGTCAAGCCCCTCTCCGTTATATGACAAAGAATCACACGAATTGAACGTCAACCGATGTAAACAGCTGTTTGAACAGCTCAATCAAAACGTTGAACTTGATATTTTAGTAGCCAATATCATTGCTAAACATTTTGATCAAAGCATATCAGCCGTCATTCCGCTATCAGCTGTCCCCTCTCAAGCTCAATTATGCGCAGAATTACACCTGTCTGGCCGTACCCTAATGAGAAAACTAAAAACGGCTAACACTTCCTACAAACAAATACTTGAAACCGAACGGCGAAAATACGCCACCACCTTGTTAAAAGACGCTCGATTTACCGTACTTAAAATCGCAGACATTTTAGGCTACAGCGAGGTTGCAAACTTTTGTCGCGCGTTTAAAACTTGGTATGGGGTCAGTCCGTCAACGTTTAGGCAGTCGTTAAGGGATAGATGAATGCCAACGTCATTTTATTTCAGGGAGCATTATTGATTGAAATGATAGCCAGCCCCTCATTTTGAGTGCAATGGAAAGGCTTAATCCCATTTTTACTCATGGTTTTTTCTCGCGTATAAATCAATCGCTTGCAGCCAATGCTTTGGCAGCTACTTGGGGTGTTGGTAAGGCGTCAACCACTGTTTTGATAAGCTTATCTAAATCAAATTTTGCTGGAGCATAAGTCATACCTTGACGCACTATGACTAAATCCATTGAAGGAATAATCACTATATATTGTCCGTAGTGACCTTTGGCGGCATACATATCTTCGGGTAAGTCTGCGTTCCATTGGTTTTTTGAGGGTGCGTTTAACCAAAACTGCGCTCCATAAGCATTACGTTGCATAGAGGCTTTTGACGGGGTGCGAGTGAAATCTACCCAACCTTCAGGAAAAATGCGCTCGCCGTTTATCACGCCATCATGCAAGTACAACAACCCCAAGCGAGTAAAGTCTCTGGCGGTAGCATATAAACTTGCCCCACCTAGGAAGGTACCTGAACTGTCTGCCTGAAAAAAACTCTTGCCCATACCGAGTTTATTAAACAATTTTTCTTGAGCGTAACGGAAATATTGTTGATCATCATTTAAAGCTTTGCGGGCAATATATTGCAATAAAACCGAATTAGTGGTTTGGTAGTCCCAAAAAGAGCCAGCTTCTTTATCTAAAGCTTGTTGCGCGGCGTAGGCACCTGCGTTTTTTTCTGCATATAACATTCTGTTAAGTACATTTAATGGATCCGATTCCATCTCTTCTTGGTAGGCAAAACCACTGGTCATGTTTAAAATATGCGCTAAGGTGACGTTGCTTTTAAGACTGTTTGGCTTTGACCAACCATCAAGCCCAGTAGCCGAATTGATAGCAAGTTTTCCATCCTGCACCAAAGCGCCAGTTACCGCGCTTGAGAAACTCTTGGTCACTGACATGGCTCTATGAGGGATATTTGGAGCCCAATCATCGGCATAACGCTCGGCAATTATGTGCCCTCGATAATGCACTATGACAGCGCGGGTAAATTGTTGTTGATTGCGCTGAGATGTTGATTCATAAAATGCGGCATCCAGTCCTTGGTTTAACACCTTGTAGTCAACGTCCAAAAGGTTTTTGTTTACCTCTGGCCAATTTGAGGGTGTGGGCGATACGAATTCACCTTTTATACCTTGTTGTCGCAATTCATCCAGATCGCTGTCAACCACTATGCTGCAACCTAATCCGGGCCTATGTAAAGCATATCGCGTGCGAAGTGCTATGGGTCCAACGTTAAATTGGGTGGCGACATAATCACTATATATTTCTGAAGAGGTGACTTTGCGTTGTAAATCGGACAAATCATTGGCCGTGATATCCGCTTTATCGCGACCTAGCATAATAACGTTAGTGCAGTAGGTTTGTGCCACATAACCCGCCGCAATTTTGGACGCGCCCAAGATAAAGTGCGTAACATAAGCTATGGCAACTGTTGCTATTACAGCTGCACCTAAGAATAACTTCTTAATCATCTGTCTTCCTTAATGTTTTTGATACATAGCGTATTAGTACGCATTGCTGTATTGCCAAATTGCTAAGTATTGGGCCATAAATGTGCTGATCTTATTTCCAGCTTGTATTCACGAATACGTTATGTCATAAATAGTGTCATTACAATTATGGGAAAAAGCATGGAAAATAGCGCTAAACAATCGGCCACAGTATGGTTAGAAAACAAACTTCACCAACAAAGTAAAACCTTGCTAAAAGGGCAGGAGCACTTCTATCGAATATGGCAAGCACAAGGTTCTCCGTACTCCCATAAAGTGATGGCCTATATGCATTACAAAGGCATTCAATATAAAAAAATACACTCGAATCAGTCAGATCTTAAATGGATAGTAGAAGCCGCGGGGCAAAGTATTGTTCCTGTTATGTTGAGCCCTGACGATCAAGTGATGCAAGACTCCACCCCTATTATTGAGTACTTAGAAGCGCAATACCCTGAGGTTTCGACCATTCCAGAAGACCCGTCATTGGCATTT
>NZ_CAKZKO010000194.1 GCF_937123705.1 uncultured Paraglaciecola sp.
AATCCTCGCCCGGATTCGGAAGATGTTCTTCCGATAATTCACTGACCTTTTTCGCCAGTCCCCGAAATATCTCCCAATCGCTCTTTGATTCCCAAGATGGCGGAACCGCTTCCGATAAAGGATGTATAAACGAATGCATATCCGTCGAATTCAAATCTGCTTTTTCATACCAGGTCGCGGCAGGCAAGACAATGTCCGAGTAAAGTGCTGACGTATCCATACGGAAGTTCAAATCAACGACTAAGTCCATCTTGCCTTCAGCCGGCGGATTCTCAACATTTATGTCCTTTACAGAACCTTCGGCACATTGTTCGGCAACGTCGTTGTGGTGTGTTCCTAGATAATATTTAAGGAAATACTCATGTCCTTTGGCACTTGCCATTAGAGCGTTGCCGCGCCAGATAAACCAGACTCTCGGGAAATTTTCAGGTTTACTTGGGTTTTCAACCGAAAACTGTAATTTCTTGTCCGTTAGTTGTTTGACAACATAATCCGAAATTTCTTTTTCGTTGGTCGCTCCCGCAGCTTTTGCGTCGTTAAGAATCTCGTGATTCGGTTTTTCAAACTGCGGATAAAACGGTAGCCAGCCATTTCGCACAGCTTGAACTTGTGTGTCCGCGGTGTGTCCCTTGGCAATGTCTGCCGTATCTCCAACTGCCGTGTTTTCAGGAATTGGTGCGTAGACTGAGCTTTCTCGCTCATAACGCCACTGCTCGCTCATTATGTAGTGCCAAGAGGGTGCATTTTGCAGCCGCGATGCCGGAATCCAGTCTTTTGCAAACGCCAAATTCGCCTGGGTGTATTCATGAGTGCAATACACTTTGCAATCACTCGGTAGTGCACTAAGTTTATTAAATGAATGCCACATTTGTTCTGGAGTGCCTTCAAATAAGCGCCCACAACCACCGCTAAATAATGTGTCGCCAGTAAAAGCAAGTGCATCATTAACATAACAAATATGATCGAGTGTGTGGCCAGGCGTGGTGATAATATTAAATGAGGTGCCTAAAACGGTAATCGTTTGGTCTTCATTTAAAGGCTCTGTTATTCCTTTAAATGGACTGTTACTTGGGCCGTAAACCTCAACGTTTGGATACTGTTTTACTAATTGGGCAACGCCATCAGTGTGATCATAATGATGATGCGTTATTAAAATACCGCCTAGGGTTAAATTATACTGTGCTAAATGCTCAGTGACCGGCGCAGATTGGCCGGGGTCAACCACCCACGCTTGGTTATTATGCTCGGTGGTTAAGCACCAAATGTAGTTATCAGAAAAGGCTTTAATTGCTTTGACTTGCACCATGTATCGTTGCTCTATAAAGTGGTATTTAATTAATATTATAACGAGCTTATACAATGAAACCAGCCTTTAGTTTTCAAGAAGGACCCAAACCGTTGTCATGGCAGCAGTTTCCGCATGGTGATCATTTACGTTGTGATATAGAACGCAAATTGTCGCCGTGGCTACCGCGTATGTTTGGCTATCATATGCTTAAATTGGGTAATTTAAGTGGCGAGTTAGATACCAGCAAAAGTTCCATTAAGCATCAAGTATGCGTTGCAGAGCCAGGCCCTTATACCGGAGTGGTGGCTGACATAGACGAACTGCCTTTTTATGAGCACAGTATAGATGCGTGCATTATGAGCCATTGTTTAGAGTATCACTCAGATCCGCATCATATATTACGTGAGGCTCATCGTACGCTTATTCCCGGCGGTTATATTGCCATTACCGGGTTTAATCCGTTTAGCTTTTGTGGGTTAGCGCAATTACTGCCATTTAGTGGTCAAAAACTACCGTGGACAGGGCGCTTTTTTACCCCTGCACGCGTTAAAGACTGGCTTAATTTACTCGGATTTGAAATTGTGGCCGATGAGCGATTTATTTATTCATCGTTGGCACGCGGTAACCGGTTGTCGCGGTTTGCGTTTTGGCGCAGCTTTACCAAGCAATATTTAAAACCTATGGGCAGTGTATATTTGCTGGTGGCACGAAAGCGTGTTGCGCCACTTACGCCAATAAAACCTAAGTGGCATGCACGGCCACAATTTGCGCCAATAAAAGGGGTAGGGCTTAGGCAGACCTCAAAGCAACATTATCAGCAAAATAAAAAATAGAGCGATATTGAGGGTTACGGTTGGTAACCTTCATCATCAATTAAGTTTTTGCCGCTGGCCGCATCACGGGCAAGGTCGTCAACAATTTCATTATATTTATGGCCACTGTGACCTTTTACCCATTTCCAAGTAACATCGTGCTCGGCGCAGGCTTTATCGAGACGTTTCCATAAGTCGACATTTTTAACCGGCTTTTTAGCAGAGGTTTGCCAACCGCGTTTTTTCCAATTGGTGATCCACGACTCAATGCCTTGTTTTACGTATTGGCTATCGGTAGTCAGGGTAACAGGGCATGAACGATTAAGTGATTCTAGCGCAACAATAGCAGCTAGCATTTCCATGCGGTTGTTTGTTGTGAGTTTGTAACCTTGACTTAATTTTTTTTCATGGGCTTCATAAATCATAAAAATACCATAACCACCGGGGCCTGGATTACCTAAACACGAACCATCGGTGTAAATCTCTACGGTTTTTTGCACTGTTTTACCTTGATATTATGTACAATAAAGTGATTATAGAAAGATACCAGAGTCAGGCTTAATTCGATATGGCACGCAGACAAATAGTTTTAGATACAGAAACCACCGGCATCGACCCTAAACAAGGGCATCGTATTATTGAGATAGGCTGTGTGGAGCTAATGAATCGTCGGTTAACCGGCAATAATTTTCACGTTTACATAAATCCACAACGCAGCATTGAAGAAGAAGCAATCGATGTTCACGGTATTACCAACGAATTTTTACGTGACAAACCGCTTTTTCGAGATATTGCCCAAGAGTTTTTTGACTATATTAAAGGCGCAGAACTCGTTATTCATAACGCGCCGTTCGATATTGGCCATATGGATAATGAATTTGCGTTATTAAATCAAGGTTATCAAAACACCCATAGTTTTTGTGGGGTACTTGATACCCTTAAAATGGCGCGTGACTTGCATCCAGGACAAAAGAACAACCTGGATGCGCTTTGCCGTCGCTACGATGTTGATAACACTAAGCGGACGTTACACGGCGCCTTACTGGATTCTGAGATTTTAGCCGATGTTTACCTGGCAATGACCGGGGGACAAGTAAAGCTAAATCTAAATCAAAATAAAGATGACTCAAGTGAAGATCAAAAGGGCGGCATTAGGCGCTTAAACAGCGATAGAGCCCCATTGGTTGTTATAGCAGCAAGCGAAGCAGAGCAAAGCGCACATCAATCACGTTTAGACATTGTACAAAAGGAGGGCGGCCATTGTTTATGGCGCGCTGAATAAGGCACTATTATGAAAACGCTATTAGTAGTTTCACTGTGTTTAATCGCCGCGTGCTTCATTCCCGATGCACACAGCGTTAAACAAGTTGAAGAGTTAAAAGGCAGCGGTAAACAAAATGAAATACCGTTACTGGATAACCGTTTTCGTATAGATGACAAAATTGATGAAATAAAATTAATATTTTTTAGACGTCCTGGGTCGCCTGCCGTTATTTTAGTTAGACCCGATGGTACTAAATACTTTGCAACCAATGCGGTAGGAAACACCAG
>NZ_CAKZKO010000195.1 GCF_937123705.1 uncultured Paraglaciecola sp.
GGATATCCTCTCTGCGATGCTGGCCGAGGAATGCGGTGT
Organism: uncultured Paraglaciecola sp.; assembly: GCF_937123705.1. Classification (GTDB taxonomy): domain Bacteria; phylum Pseudomonadota; class Gammaproteobacteria; order Enterobacterales; family Alteromonadaceae; genus Paraglaciecola. The sequence continues at coordinate 40 of NZ_CAKZKO010000195.1, forward strand.
CTGGTGTAAAACCGTCGCCGGTCAGCGATACATGGCGCTGGTCGGCGCGCAGCTCACAGCGTTGAAATCCGTGGATACCGATGATGTGACAGTCACGCTCGATCAGATGATCTCTGAGCTAATCGCTACCGTTCAGAGCGTGCAGGCTATCCAGTGAAGGGCGTATCACTCCGAAAATACTGCCACCACCTCTGCGAGCGGTCGTACCTGTCCGCTGATCGGCTAGGGCAGGGCGAAACACTGCACACGTTCGACAATATGATTGTTTTGCGCCATGAGCGCGACGAATTTGTGGCGCTGGTTCCTCGCGGTAGTGATAGTTGGGCAGACTGGCTACAGAATTTCTACGTGTGGCCGCACAAAAAATTCGCGGGCGTTGGCCGGTTTCATCGAGGCTACGGCAAGAAAATCGCCAAGCATTTGCCGGAGCTGGAGAAATTGGTCGATCCCCGCAAACGACTAACTCTCGCTGGGCATTCAGCCGGTGGGGGCGAGGCGGTTAATTTTGCAGCGGTCACTCAATACCTAGATCTGATCGACCAAACAGTGACGTTCGGCACACCGAAAACCGTCGCTCGTATCTACAATCCTAGCCATGAACAGTGGTTACGATCGGTAACAACTCATTACCTCAACCCGTTCGATATGGTAACGCAGGTGCCATTTGGTATGGCGCGCATTGGCAAAGAGGTGGTCAAAGGGATTCGAAAATCCAGTGGCTCCGAACATCCATTGCCGGTGTATGCCGAATTTTTTGCAGACGTTTAGTTAGGGAGCGGTTGCTGTATGACGGAGCTAGAGTCGCAGGTCTACGCGATTGTATCGTGGGGCAGCATGATTACGGGCACAGCTAGTATTGTCATGCTGGTGTATTTGGCGGTTCTAGCGATGCGCGTGGCGCATGTTGCCACCGCCAAGGAGCTGGGCTACACATGGTTAGCGGGAGCGGTGGTGGCTATCGCTATGCTGTTTTTTTCGGGGCTGCACATGAGCGACAATTTGCAATGGGAGCTAGATCATCCAATATGGGCGCAGACGTTTAGAGCTATTCCGCAAACGCTGGCACTCGTGCTGGAGGTTCGGTTAGCGATGGCCTACAGATTCCCGTTGTTCCGTCGGGCGAGGAACTAATGCAAACGACTGTCCCAGCCGAGCTGATTGACCTAGAGGTTTGGGCAGAATTTGGCCTCGTGGGTTTGGCGTTTATATCGCTGGTTGTTTGTGTTGTCCTGCTGGTCGTGGTGATTGTCCGATCGAATAGAGGGTTTCGGGATGCCGTTGAAACGGCGCACGATAACTGCCAAGAGAATCAGGCGACGCTGAGACAGGAGGCGCGCGAGGAGCGCACCGAAATTTTTGATAAGCTGGGCAGCCAGATTGAATCCAGTTCTCAGCGCAATGCGGACGTTATGGGCGAGGCTATCGCCGCTATGCACCGGGCGGTAGACGAGCTGAAATGAATGACAACGCTAGAACAGCGCTGCCAGTGGAGCGAGCGAAACAGGACGGGATGTAGCAGTTCGGGCGGCCACCCAACGACACTCAAACAATCAGACTATGAGGCAATACATGAACAAATTGACCAACTACGTGCTAGCAATTGTCGCTACGGCGCTCTCAACCGTCACACAGGCGCAGACGTGTACGCCAATGACGGAACCCGCTCTACTGACAGGATGCGACGTGTCTACGCTGACCTGTCCGACAGCCGTTACGCTCTGTTTTACGCCGCCTGCCACCTATGCTGATGGGACACCGTTGAACATTGCCGACATTGAGGCGTTCCCCTACCGAGTGACCACAACCGCAGGCGAGGCACTAGGCGAGATCAGTGCAGCGGGGGAATCTGCTCCGCTAGGATTACAGGTTACAGTTGCCGATATTCTCGACGATGGACTGGCGAGTGTGGCCATTGATATGCAAACGCGGATGATTGGCGGCTCCACGTCAGAGCAGTACAGCCCGACAGTTATAGCCAACGTGCAATTTGAGCAGTCGTTTATAGATGGTGTTCGGGGATCACTGGGCGGCCCTGCCCGTATTGTTGATCTGCTGTGGAATATTCAGGCACAGTAAACTGTGAAAATTTTACCGCTCATTCTGATGCTGTCGTTCTCGTCGAACGTACTGGCCGAGAGCTACAGCGATATTGTCGCTAAATTCAGATCACAATGGCTGAGCGTGAAGGCCGTTAGCACTACGCGGACGCATGGCACGGTGTTTAGTTCATGGATGCCGATGGAGCCTGACAGTCGTTTCCGCATTCAGGTGAACGGTACGCACCAATGGGGCTACGGTCAGACTGCGCCGGTTCACTCATTCGGCCCCACGCACGCCACTATGCGCGGCGAGAAAAAACGTATGCTGTTTGAGTTTCAGAGCAACGAGTCCTATCCAGTCGGCCTACTGATTAACGCAAAGGGTAATGGCGGCGGGGCTATCTCAATCACCAACGAGAGTCAGAATGGCAACCCCTGCATGGTGTTTCGCTATGAAAACAGGCCGGTTGTTATCGCTAGAATCCCAACAGGATGCAATGAGGTTTAGATATGGCCGAGGGCGTATCCTGATTCGCGCGCCGACTCCATAGGCGCGGTGTTTGATAAAGATGGTAGTGTAATTAGAGAGTGGCGCTGGCTACTTCAACAACAGGACTAAACAATGGCTGACACCTATCAAGATTATTACATCGCTGACGATACCTTAACGGATCACAGTGATAGTTCAACCGAAGGCACGATTGCATGGGCGGTTGCGCAGATCAACGCCGAAACGACTGCCGAGGGCCGACGACGCAAGATTATTGTCGGTAGCGGCGAATATGATTTTACCAATCTCGTTCGTATCGAGGATAACATCACAATCGAGGGTTCCGGTACGGGAGCGACACTGCTTAATTTTAATAGCACGTCCGGTGGTTTTGTTTTCGGCAATGGCGAAATGCATACCGGTGGCGAGACTGTTGCAGTGGGTGAGTACCGGCTCCCTCATCATGCGCCGACAACAGAATGGCCGTTTGAGTTGAGAATGCGCTGTACTGGCACGGGGACAACCGGAACTATCGGCCAGTTTGCATCCGATTGCGCTGGCGCAACCACGGCGGGAAATACATTTACCGCCACGGGAGGTACGGCAACCTTTGAAGCGGTGGCATTCTGCACTCCGGAGTTTAAGGGCTTTGCCTACAATATGGCTTCTGGCATGACCGGCAGCGGCATACTAATCAACAACTGCAACGGCGTGAGATTCCGTGATCTAGTGGCGACAGGCGGTAATGCAGCAGGATGGGCGTTAGAACTGGCCGAGGTAAACCAGTTCAGTGCTGAGAGCCTCCTTTTTGAAGTTGACTCCAGCGGCATATTGGTCAATTTCCGCAATGCCGATGTGTTCCCGTATAACTACGGTGATGGTGTATTTCAGGGTGTTGATGTCACGCTGGGCAGCGCCAATACCGTCGGCGTTAAATTTCTTGGTCATGACACCACTAACGATACGATCAATAACATCCTTTTTGACCGGCTCGAAGTTATCAAATCCGGCGCCAATGTCACTGATTGCTGTGTAGGCGTTTGGTTGGAGCAAGCCAAACGAAACACCTTCCTGCACCTCGATGTCGAGGGATGCAATGTCGGCATTATGGAAATCGGGCGGGGCGGTGAGCGCTCACAAGCCAACACATTTATACAATATCAATTTCAGCCATCGGCGGGAGATCAAGCCGCCGAGGGCTACCCCTATGCGCGGGGGGTTCCTTTACAGGCCGCTGCGACGACGCCGTTTCTTACCGCAAAGGTGCGGGAGAACTGGCTTAACTATTCGCCATTTTCAGACTGGCCGGGCGGCACATCAACAGCCTACATTGCTGATGACGATGGCACGTGGGGCCGCGATGTCACGGCTGTTAGTACAGCAGTAGGCGGCATTATTGATATGACGATGTCCGGCACAATCCCGACATCTGGGCGCACCGATCTTAGTCGCTACCCGGTCATAGCGCCAACAGCCAACCACGCTAACGCAACTCGCATCATGTACGCCGAGGGGATAGACGGTGTGGATTCGCTTGGCTCTAGCGGCTTTGCGTTAGGCAGCGACAGCGATCACAACTGGTTTACCGTCATATTTAAACGCCTAGCAACTTACACGATGGCGATACGTTCGATTCGCGGCAATGCGACGGGGCTAAAGATAGACGTTTACGAGTCCAACGCGAACAGCTCGCCAACTCTGTCACCCGAAGCAGCAGCCGATCAGGTGTATATCGAGCGGTTGGTGCCGGGCGGTGAATTAACCGCAGAGCCGGGCACTACAGCGGCGGGTATGGTTGTTCGCGCTGATGGCTCAACGTGGAATCCGGGCAGCGGCGCGGGGACGTATATACGAAATGCCGCCGATACTGCATGGGTGTTTATCGGATGAGTACCACTATTGCCTATCCGTCACACTTTATCGAGTACGACAACTATTTTATAGGCTTCCCTGTTGGGGCAGTGACGGTCAAAACCCGCATTAGTTTTTGTGGCACATTTCAGGATCAGTAGATGCCAGCGCTGCCGGGAGAGGTTTTAGGCGACAGCGTAACGCTGACCATTGGCACGCAGGCGGTGTCTGGATCGCCAGCGAATACCAATTGGGGCTATGCGACCGAGGGCGGCGTTTATGGCACGATGTCCCCTGATGAATTTATTGATTTTGATTACACGACAGCCATTGAGGTCGATAAATTCAGATGGGACGATCTCAGTAACAATTTTGTTTTTGAGGTTGGACCTCGGCACGATAGCGGTGTTGCCAACAATGAGGGCGATGACGAGGGCTGGACTCGGATAGAAGTTGACGGTACGGCGTTTGTGCGCACTGACGCCTCAACGTACAGCTCATTGCAGCGCCGGTGGACGTATAACTCGGTTTCTAATCCGTTCGCAGCCGCAGGCGATGGCGCAGATATAACGGTAAATTTTTACCACGCTTCAGGGGCTTCGACAGTGGCAACATACTATGTGAACCAAGCAGGGACAGCTAACGGCTGGACTGCAGGAAACGACTCAAACGGCGGCACCAGTATTAGCGATGCCAAGCTGACATGGCAGGGCGTGCATGATCTAGGCTTAACGGCTGGTGATATTGTGATATTCAATTCATCCAGCGAGACAAACTATACTGCGCCGAATACAGCCAAGAGCAACATTCTGAGCGCTGTTGATCCTCAATCCACCGCTACATACACCGCTGATGGCGACTATTCATTTGGCGGGGCGACGTTTGACGTGAGCGCAGACGAGTGGCTGGCAAGCTCTGGCGGGGGTGGTAGTGGTGGCGGTACAAAAATTATTGGAAATTCAATTATAGGAGGGTAGCAAATGGCGACGACGCTTGGATCATCAGCGACTACAGCACAATCGGGGACGGTAACGCTCACCGATGGGCAATCTATTATCGTCTACACAGACGAGCCACTAAGCCCGAACGAAACCGTAACGGCATCAAGAACCTATGACGGAGGGACAAACTATCGCCCTCTCGATTCAGGCATACTCTGCGATTCAAAGGTGTCTGAGAACAGATTAACCGGCCCCGGCGATTTCAAAATAGACAAGTCGGCTACAAATACAGCAACTCAAATGTATTACGATAGCTAGATGGCGCTCAACGTAAGGCAAAAGCGATTCTGCGAAGAATACATCGTTGACCTCAACGCTACACAGGCCGCGATCAGGGCTGGATATAGCAAGAGAACAGCAGGCGTGCAGGCTCACGATCTCCTCAAAAAACCTGAGATACAGGCAATTATCAGCACGTTACAAGACGATCGCTCCAAAAGGACGCAGATCACAGCAGATCGCGTACTAGAGGAGCTTGGCAAAATAGGCTTTGCTGACATCAGGAAGGCATTTGGCGATCAGAATACAGTGCTGTTGCCGGGTGATATGGATGATGATATCGCGGGGGCGCTCGTTGGTATGGAGGTGACGACCAGACCCTCGGGTGAATATGATGAGAACGACCGGCCCATTATGGAGAATGTGCATAAATTTCGACTGGCCGACAAGGTTCGAGGGTTGGAGCTGCTGGGGCGTCATTTGCTGCTGTTCAAAGATCGCGTGGTACATGAGGGTGAGGTGATTGTGAAGGATCTGCGCGGGGTCAAACGTGACCGCGACTAGCTATGCGCTGGAGTATGAGCCGCAATCTGAGTCACTCGACGCCTATCATCGCACGCTGGAGTATCACCATCGGTTTATTATGGGGCCGCTTGGCTCTGCCAAAACCACCACGGTATGTTGTGATCTGTTTGATTTGATGGTGAGCATGCCCGTCGATGCGCAGGGTGTTCGTCGATCTCGATGGTGCGCCATTAGAAACACGTACTCAGAGCTAAAAAATACCACGGTTAAGGAGTGGCTGGAGATATGCCCGGAGGATTTGGGCGTAATGAATTGGACTGATCTTGTTCAGCGCGTTCTGTTTACTCGAGAGGATGGCACCAAGGTTGAGGCTGAGATGATGTTCTTGGCACTAGACAAGCCAAAGGATGTTAAAAAGCTGCGGGGGTTACAATTAACGGGCGGCTGGCCCAACGAGATCAAGGAGCTGCCATGGGAGGCGATATCCATGTTGTTTGGCAGGTGCGGTCGATACCCGCGCAGGGGCGAGGTAGACCCGTATTGGTATGGGTTGGTAGGCGATACCAACGCGCCGGACGAGGATCACTGGTACTACAAGCTAGCTGAGGAAGAAAAACCGGAGGGGTGGTGCTTTGTTCGCCAGCCTCCCGCAGTAATAAAGCGTGGTGACAAGTGGGAAGTAAATCCCGGCGCTGACAATCTGCACAACCTACCCGAAGGGTACTATGAGAATCAGATAGCAGGCCATGACGATGACTGGATCAGCGTCAACCTCGGGAACAATTACGGATTTGTCAAAGACGGCAAGCCGGTTCACCCATGGTACAACGATCAAGTGCATTGCTCGCCGGAGCTGTTGGAGCCAGACAGGAAGCAGGAGGTCGTGCTGGGGCTGGATTTTGGGCGCACTCCTGCATGCGCGTTTGCACAAAAGGATGCAATGGGGCGATGGCGGTTTGTGGATGAATTTACATCTAACAACATGAGCGCAGAGACGTTTGCGCCAGAGCTAAAGCGATATATTGATCAAAATTATAGCGGGTTTACGTTTAAAATGGGGTGGGGCGATCCATCAGGCGGCGCAGGGAATCAAAGCACTGATCGCACGCCGTTTGATATTTTGCGGTCAAACGGCATTGTAGCGTCTCCAACATCCAGCAATGACCCGCTAATGCGCAGGGCGTCGTTAAGCTCGCCGGGTATGCGTAATTGCATGGATGGGCGGCCAGCGCTACTCATATCGCCAAAGTGTAAAATGCTCAGAAAGGGACTGGCGGGTGGTTTTTGTTACAAGCGAGTGCAGGTAAGCGGCGAGAAATATGCCGATAAGCCTGATAAGAGCGAATACTCTCACATTGTAGAAGCGGCTGAGTACGCGCTACAGGGCGAGGGGGAGGGTAGCGCGGCAGTACACGGCAAGCCTGCATTTAGAGCGCCCGTTAAAATTAACCAATACAATCCAATGCGGAGATAGGATTATGAGGACGATACTAGAGGAAGGCGTGACGCCGGACGCGATGACCAAGCACGCGGGAGCACTAATTATTCTGTTTGATGTGCTGAGCCAGAACGCACAGAACAAGCACCTGAAAAAGGTGACGGATAAGGAAGTGGTCGTTGGCCTCAGAATGAACCTCCAGAAGGTGCAGTGCGAGCGGTTGATTGTGGCCCCTCTGCGCAAGCTGCTGGCGGGTTATGACATTGAAGCGAACCATGAGAATAAGGAGCTGAGGATTACACGTGCCGCTACAAAGAAACGATCAAAGCCTGCTGAAAGCGCTGGAGTCGAGGCGGCTTAATGGCTACCTTGTTTATTATGCGAGTGATCGCTGGTGGTCTGGTCTGTTTGGCGCTTTTGGCCATTGTTCGCTATTTATCAACCGGTATGGATTCTGGATCGAAGTCCAGCATCATTACTCGCATACCTTCATCGACATCCATCCCGGCGGGTATCGGTGGCAAAAGGGGTTGCCAGAAGGGGCGATTGTGCAGCCGTTCTTGCGAGAGGTCTCGCTAAACGGTATTCGTTGCCCTCATTTGTTGCAGCCTTTTACTTGTGTGGAGACAGTTAAGGCAATACTAGGAATCAATCGCTGGTCGATTGTGACGCCACGACAACTGTACAGGTATATCAGTCATGGGATCGAAGAAAAAGCCCAAGCCCCAACAAGCACAGCATGATCCAGAGGCCGAGGCGCTACGCCAAGAGCAGATGGAGCAGATGCGCGAACAGGACTCAGAGATTGCCGAGCGAAAGGCGCGATTCCGGCTGCGCAAGCGGGGTCGTATGTCGCTGATATCCAGTCGGGGCGAAACAGGCAAGCCGACCGGCAAGCAAGACACGATGGGGGTGTAGCATGAAAGCAAAAGCAAATGGCCTGTTGGGTAAAAAGGTGCCGAAAATTGATGATGAGGACATCAGTCAATACCTGCCGGGTGCAAAGGGCAAGAAGCTGAGTCCGTCCCATCCGTCATATCTGACCCAAGAACGCATCGACCGGAATCGAGAGAGCTATGTGAGCAAGCTCAAGCATAGTGGCGGCGAATATACGCAAGTCGATGTTGCTGTAGAGCCTCATGGCGCAGGCGCTAAATACAATGAGTTGGTGCAGGTGGGCGAATTGTCACCCGATAGATACAGGGGGCGCGTGTCTGCGAACTATCCGGGCAAGCTCACCGACGAGCAGATTGCTACAGCTAAAGAGGATATCAAGGGCGGGATTGAATATGGCCGTGCGTTTCACAGAGCTGATGTATCCGACGCGGGTCTAAGCACTCGATACAAGGAATACGAGCGTAAAGCCCTAGTGAACCGCCAGCGGGAGCGCTTGCGCGAGCAGGCTAGCGAGATAAAGCAGCGAACAGCTACGCGCCGACGGTTCGCGCGCGGCAGGGTAAGCCTTCCCGCTATGAACAATCGCACTAAAAGCTCGACCGTGGGCGCAGAAGGCACCATCGCATGACAGACGCCAGAGCATTACTAAAACGGTTTGAGAAGGCGAAGCTGCGTCGAAATCAGAACTGGTGGAATCACATGCGGGAGTGCTACGAGTATGCAGCGCCTCAGCGTGAAACATTTTTCCACTACACCTCAGGACAGAAAAAGAATACTGACTTGTTCGATAATACGGCGGTTATGGGCGTACAGAAATTTGCGTCTCGCATGCAGATGGATATGGTTCCTCCGTGGCAGAAGTGGGCAATGCTGGCGCTTGATGATGCCATGCCGGACGAGATGGGCGAGGAGGAGATTGATTACGATGGCGAGACGCTGACAGTCAACGAGGCGCTGGAGCGATCAACCGATACGCTATTCAAATACATACACGAATCGAACTTCGATATGAAGGTCTACGAGTCGATGATTGATATGTCGGTATCGACCGGCATATTGACAGAGGAGTTCGACGTAGAGAATGACCGGCTGGTATTTAATGCTATTCCGCTGCCTGAGACATTCCTAGAACCCGGCCCCATGGGTGGGATTGATAACTTTTGGCGAGAGCATGAGATACAGCTAGATCATGTATTGCGCATGTGGCCTCGCGCCAAGCCATCCGACAAGCTCAAAGAGCAGATGGATAAGTACCCGCAAAAGAAGGCAGTGTTTGTTGAGGCGTGTTTATATCTAGCGGTTGGTAAATACCGCTATTCGGTGATTGATAAGGCCCGTAAGCATACAGTGCTGGAGGAGGAGTTAGAGTCCTGCCCATTTATCGGCTTTCGGTCGATGGTAATTCCCGGCGAAGTTTACGGTCGAGGTGTGGTGATGCAGAACTTGCCGACGATCAAGACTCTCAATTTAATCAGTGAGTTTGAGCTGACATCGGGGGCGATATCGGCATCAGGTGTATGGACGGGCACCACTGACGGGGCTTTTAACCCGTATACCGTGCAGATCGCGCCGGGGGTGGTGATCCCTGTTCATAGTAACGACCAGCGAAACCCAACACTACGATCGCTCGATACCAATTTTGACTTCACGTTCACGCAGCTGAAGCGCGAGGAATTAGTAGCCGAGCTTAACAAGGCGTTTTTTGCCAATCCCATTGGCGAGATGGACGACCCAACGAAAACGGCCACTGAGCTGACTATGCGGCGGCAGATGGATTTGCAGGACAGCGGGGCATTCTTTGCGCGACTATTCACTGAGCTGGTGAATAAAGTTATGGAGCGCACGATTTATCTACTGTCGCGCGAGGGGAAAATCCCACCGATTAGTTTTGAATCCCGCCAGCTCAAGATCAAGCATACATCGCCGCTTGCGAAGGCAATGGACATGGAGGACGTGCAGAACCTCAATACAGCGATGGAATATACCGCTGGATTATTGGGGCCTGAGTCGGTACAGCTTCAGTTCAAGACTGAGAACTACGGCGCATTTGTTGGCAAGAAGCTGGGCGTTGAGCCATCAATGGTTAGAACGGCTAAAGAGCGCGACGAGATGACACAGAAAACAGCGGAGGTAGTGAATGAGCTGGGACAAGCTGAGGCCGAAAACGCCGGAGCAAATGCAGGAGCTAACGGAGCGCCAGCGAGCGGATCGACAGGAGCGCCTGTCCAGATACCACAGAGTATTTAGCCAGAGCGCAGACGGGCGCAAGATCATGGAGGAGTGGGTTAATAGCTTTATGATGAGCGGCTTTACGGGCGACGATCCATCGCCTATTGAGCTGGCTATGGTGGAGTCTCGGCGGCAATTTGTCGCCATGGTTGTTGATAATGTAAGCAAAGCGGAGAATGTGCAATGAGTGAAGTCGCGGAGAATGAACAGGTAGAAACGGACGTATCGGCAGAGGTTGAATCTAAAAATCTGCTTGATGCGGTGCAGTCTGATGCGGAGAGCACGGTTAGTCAGGAAGCGGCCAACGAGCAGCCATGGAAGTGGACATCAGAACTGGATGGCGCAGGCGATAAGCCAGAGTGGTTCAAGGGTGATAAATATCTTACCGTTGCTGATCAGGCAAAAGCCTATACCGATCTGGAGGCGAAGTTTGGTAATTTCACAGGAGCGCCGGAGGAGTACGCTATCGAGGTGCCTGCTGATCTTGCGCTGCCTGAAGGCATAACATGGGAGTTCGACGACAATGACCCACTATTGCAGGCGTTCATTCCAGTAGCAAAGGAAATGAATCTCGATCAGGGCGGGTTTGACAAGATGATCCGCATGTTTATCGAGCAGGAGGCGCAATCGGCGGCAGGCGAGGCGCAGACCGTCGAGAAAGAAATGGCAGAGGTTGGCGACCCTAACCGGGTCTCCTCCCTTGGTGCGTTTGCCAAAGCGAATATGCCCGGTGATGTCTATAACAAGTTCCACGACATGCTGACCACGGCGGCATCGGTCGATGTATTCGAGTGGTTTGCCCAGCAGTCCCGCGAGTCTATGCTGCCTAATCCGAACGATTTACCGGCGGCGGGAGCGGTCACAAAAGACGAGCTTGCCGAGATGGAAGGCAAGAAGGGGCCAGACGGGAAGCTGTTATGGCTGACAGACAAGACCCATCGCGCCAAGATTGAGCGGATGCGCCAGCAGTATTTCGGCGGGTAGTTGCGTAACATTATAGCGTGTAGTAATGTAGCACCCAGCATTCCTTCAGATACCTCGTGAGAGCCTGAGTTCGGAATGATTTAACGCTAGTTGAATCGGCCCCTACAGGACACCCGATGAAGCAAGTACACACTTGTTTTATTGACACGAGGTAATCACCATGTCAAAGAATCTATCTGCTGCCGCGCAGCAGGAGTTCGACAGTCTTGTTCATCACCTTTATCAAGGTATGGGCAGGCTCCGCGATTGTTGCCAGCTACGCTCCGGCGTAACGGGCGATATCTATAAATTCCGCACCATGGGTAAAGGTGTGGCCAACCAAAAACCAACCCAAGCCGATGTCACTCCGATGGACATTGATCACACGCTGGTCAATTGTATTTTGGAGAACTGGGTCGCGCCCGAGTACACCGATATTTTTGATCAAGCTGAAGTCAATTTTGACGAGAAGTCACAGCTTGCTAAAACTATCAGTAAGGCGCTTGGCCGACGCGAAGATCAATTGTTGATTGATGCGCTCGACGGCGCTGGCTCGTACCTTGCTACTGTCGGTACTGCGACGGGCGGCTCGAACCGAATGAATATCGGCAAGATTCGCGCAGCAGGCGAGGAGCTTGACCAACAGGAAGTGGACGAAGATGGTCGCATTATGATCCTCTCCGCGCGATCTAAGTGGTCGATGCTTGAAGACCCGGAACTGTCTAGCTCTGACTACAATACAGTCAAGGCGCTGGCTAACGGCGAGATCAACACATACGCCGGTTTTACCTTCAAGTTTATCGGTACGCGCTCAGAAGGTGGATTGACATCCGCTTCTAATGTCTTTGATGGCTATGCCTATCACAAGGACGCGCTGGGCTTGGCCATCGGTATCGACCAGAAAACGGAAGTGAACTACGTTCCCGAGAAAACTTCATGGTTGTGTAACGGCCTGTTGAAGGCGGGTGCTGTAGCGATCGACACGACCGGTCTAGTTAAAGTACAAGCAACTGAAACCTAATAGGGGGTGATCTAGTGGCATTTTCAAGAGATGGGCTTTATCAAGTAGGCCCGGGCGGTAGCTCACCACGGTTGTGGATGTACTCATCTACCGATGCGTTTTCGACTATCCGTGCAGCTGATTACTTCCTTCCGGCAATCAACGAGATCAGTCTCAACGATTGCCTTTTGGTGGTTAGTGCAACAGGCGGCACTCCTGTAGTGACGCTGACTTACTGTAACGCTAATGATGGTACGACTATCGACGTTGTTGATGGTAATACTGTTAGCGCTACAGATACTTAATCTGTCTCCGCGCAGATAGGGGCGGTTCAGGTTTCGGCTTGAATCGCTCCGACCTTTATTGATGTCAAGCAAAGAGCAGATATTCTCTAAAGCCCTCCTGTTGTTGGGGGAGCTTCCTATTAACTCGTTTACTGAGGGCACTACTGGCGTCGTCGCATCGAACCGGTACGCCGAGATTCGAGACGCGATGCTGACTGATACTCGGTGGCGCTTTGCTACAGGCAAGCAATCACTGAACAGGCTTACCGCTACACCGCTGAACGAATGGCGATATGCTTTTCAGATTCCTGATGATGTCCTTTTGGTTATACGCATGTACCCCAGCCAAGGGTATGAGATATACGAGGACAAAATTTATACCAATGCAGCATCGGTTGAGATTGACTATATATTTCGACCCCTTGAGCCTGCATTCCCTGCCTATTTTGTTGAGGCGCTTGCTGCGCGCCTTGCCGAAGAAATAGCTATTTCTGTGACCAATAACGTAACACTACGCGGTGAGATGGTAGAGCTGGCGGCTCGCCGCCGCGCTGAGGCTATGCACAAGGACGCACAAGGCAGGCCTAATGTGGCGATACAATCCCGACCGTTTATTGATGTCCGGCGGTAGTTGTGAAGAACCACCAGCTTCAGTCGTCATTCAATAATGGTGTACTAGACCCCACGCTGCGCGCTCGTTTTGATATCAAGCAGTTTTATCAAGGCGTAGAGCAGGGTGATAATGTAAAGTTTCTCCCGCAAGGTGGCGCACGCCGCAGGCCGGGGCTTTTATATGTTGATACGCTACCCGGCGTATCAAGAGCTATTCCATTCATATTCAATACTGACCAAAAGTATTGCTTGGTGTTCAGCAACAATCAGATCGACGTGTATCGTAATGATGCAAAAGTCGATACGGTCGTTACGGCGTACCAAGAGGCAGACTTGTTCGATATTGATTATGCCCAGTCAACTGATTCCATGGTGCTTGTACATGAGGACTACCCGCCGAGGCTTTTGGCGCGCGGTGCTACCGACGCTGATTTCACCATTACTGATATCGGCTTTACTGAGCTGCCACAGTACGACTTCGCAGACGCCGACAGCCCAACCGCAGCCGACGAGGTACAGGACGTTACCATCACAAGCGGAGTCGCTGGACGAATTTTTAAACTCAATCTGGAAGGAATCGACACCGAGACGATTACCTACCAAGACAACGCCGATGGCGCGCTGAACATACAGGAAGCGCTGCTCGATCTGATCAACACGCCAGACACGGGAATCACTGTTGCCCGAACAGGTGCAGGGGTGTTTCGTGTGACGTTTAGCGGCACAGCTGCGGATGATTGGCGATTGCTTGATGGTCGATTCACGGATGGAGGCGCAGGGACGTTTTCGGTCTCTCGCATATCAACTGGATCGCCACAGACGGAAGATGTATGGTCTACCGGTCGAGGCTACCCGCGCACAGTGACATTCCACGAAGCCCGATTGTGGTTTGGCGGGTCAAAGCAACGGCCCAATACCTGCTGGGGGTCGAATGTTAATTCCTTCTTTAACTATCGCCCCGGCAATGGTCGAGACGATCAGGCGGTCGAGTACACGCTAGACACGGATCAGATCAACAAGATCGAAGCGATATTCTCGTCAAGGACGTTGCAGGTATTTACCGCTGGCGGTGAGTTCATTGTTGTCCAAAATGAATTTGACCCCATCACTCCATCGAATATCCGCATATTGGGGCAGACCCGGTATGGAGCGAAAAAGATCAAGCCGGTTGATATCGAGGGAGTTGTCACTTTTGTTCAGAGAACAGGCAAAGCGATTCGGGAGATGTTTTCTGAGTCGCAGTCACTCAGCCAGTCATACTCGTCGCCTTCGATATCGTACCTCGCGCCCTCTTTGATTGTTGATCCTGTCCAGCTGGAAGCATTGCGCGGCACATCGTCAGAGGATGCTAACTATATTATTGTCGTCAATAGTGATGGCACGGTGGCTATATTTAACACGCTTAGAGATCAGAATGTTTCTGCTTGGTCGCGGTGGCTGCTGTCCGGATCATCGGCTAGCTTTCGATCTGTTGCTGTGCTGCTTGAGGATGCGTACTACATAACAGAGCGCAGGATCAACGGTACTACAGCGCGATTTTTGGAGCGCACGGATACATCACTTTATACTGATGCCACCGAGGTTTATACGGGATTTAGCGGCTCAGTATTAACGGGGCTATCCCACCTAGAGGGCGAGGCTGTCAGTATTCGCGCTGATGGCGTGTTGCTGCCAGAGATGACGGTATCAGCTGGGCAAGTAACGCTAACCAGAACACTTACCAATGCTCGCGTCGAGGTGGGGCTTAATTTCACATCAACACTTAAAACGATGCCGGTATCACAGGATGCTGGCGCAGGGTTTAATCTGGACGATGAGAAGCGCATTACTCGCGTAACGCTCGATCTTTTCGAGACGTTGGGCGTTAGTATTAACGGCGTTCCAGTTCCCGATATCCAGTTTCCGCTAACGCTGGATACCGCGCCGACTCCCTATACTGGCCGTAAGGGGTCGCCTTTGCTGGGATGGAGCAAGACCTCACAAGTGACAATAACGCAGGATCAGCCAGCGCCGATGACGGTGCTTGGTATAGGTATAGAGGTGGACGGATAATGGGTGCAGGTGTAGCAGCAGCCATGCCGTATGTCGCCACGGCGCTGACAGCGGCATCGGGTTATATGCAGTACAAAGAGGCAAACAAGGCTGGCGATGGGATTATGGCCGATGCTGAGCGCTATATTGACGAGGAGGAGCTGCGGCATAATGAGCAGCAGATATCGCGTCGGGAAAAGATTATCAAGGCACTGGCGGCGCAGAACGCAGGCGCAGGCGCGCGCGGGATATCATTGTCTGGATCGCCCATCAATGTAATGGAGTTTGACCAAAAACAGTACGAGATGGAATCGCTCAGCGGTCGTGTTTCACACAATATGCGTACATCTAATATCAAAGAGCAGGCAAGGAATCGAGCGTCCGGCATTAAGCGCAGCGCTCAGATATCATTGCTTGATACCGGCACGCGCATGGCTTCGACGATGATTAACGCCTAATGGATCGCTATCAAAGGCAATATGGCTTTCAGGGTACGGGTGGCGCATCATCCGGCAAGGCTGAGAAGCATTCAAGCATTGCTCAGGCCATGCAGGGGTTCACGTCTACCATGGCGGGTGTGTCGGGCGATCTCTACAAGTCGGCCAAAATGTCCAAGGCGCAGAAAGAGGTCGCTGAGTATGACGGGACAGAAGCGCCAGAACTGCGCAAAGGGATAGGCGCATCAGACCGTTATTACAACAAAGCGATGATGGAGTCTTACCGCGATTCCGTGCAGGCCGATGCGCATGTCAGGCTGGGCGAGCTGTCTGTCTTGCACAAAAACGACCCGATAGCATTTGCAGCCGCATCGAAGAAAAAGCGGGACATGGTGGCGGCTGAGGCCGGAGATCAAGCGGGTTATGCGCTGATGTCTTACGACATGGTGCAAAGGCAGTATCTTAAAGAGATCAAGACGGGGGTGATGGAGTCAAACGTCGCAGCCGCTAAGCAGGTATTCGATGGCACTCTATCCAATGAGGAGCACATTCTCACCAGCTTTGCAGTTGATCAGGATGAATTTTCAGAGGGCGAACTGGCTATTGCTTTGTCGGTGTATGACGAGCGAGTGGCTGGCACGTCATTTTTGACGCAGGAAGAAAAAACCAAAAAACAGCTGGGCATTCGCACGCGGATATTGCAGGCAAGCTACAGCTCTGAGTTAAATCGCCACCTTGACGCTAACGATTATGCTGGCGCAAGGGACTACATCACCAAGCTGCGACGCAGGCAGCTGACCGATGGATCAATGTCCAAAATCAAGCAGGAAACAGGCTACACGCCGGAAAAGATGGCCGATTACCTGCAAGAGCGCATGAAGCAGCATGGCGCGCTGTTGTCGGATCAGGTCGCACAGGAAGGCAAGGCGATTGAAGCGGTGGAGATTGCGCAGCACGAGAGCAGGCGCACCAATCAGCTTGATTTGCTGGATATGATGGACAGCAACGCACTGACATCAGAAGTCGTGCGCGGCTACCGTGGGCGCGTTGACGATGATTTTTATAAGTACGCACTATCTCGCGCGGCTGATAATGGTGGATTCCCGTCTACCGGCGCATCAAACAAGGCCGAGATGGGGCGACTTTACTCGCTGGCGCTTGATGCTGATCTTGATGCTGATCCAGAACTGGGCGAGGAGATCATGCTGGAGGCAACGAGCGCGCTATTGGCTGGAGATTTAAACCGGTCAGACCATAAGGCGATCAGCGATGTATTGACCCGCTCTCGATTTGAAGCTGGCGATGAATTCATGGAGACGGCTATTGCTGCGGCAAGACAGGGCGGCAACCCCAAGGCGGCAATCAATATCGGTCGAGCTAATCAGCGGTGGCTGAAGGCGAAGCGCGACAATCCCGATATGACGCCGACCGATGCGGCGAACATGGCGTCGATGATTGTGCAGTCGGCGGTTAGTTCTGATACGGATAGCGAGCAGCGGCATCTTAGGGTACCAAAAGAGTACCGCGCCGATACCCCTGATGAATCGCGGAAGCTGATCAATCAGGCGTTTGGCCGAAAGCATGGCGGCGATATTGATCGCATGACCGCTGATCAGGAATACATTTACTTGCAGCGATTGGTATTAGAGTGGCGCGAGCGCGACGAGATGCGCGAGATGATGGGGGTTAATCGTGGACAATAGCGTTATAGAGTCCGTCGAGCGGCCTGTTGGCGACAAGTTCCAAGGTATCCGCGATGCGGCAGAGCAACAGCGGCTTATTGATAGCGGTTTTGATCCTGAGCTGCCAGCAGTAGAGGACACCCCAATTATTGCAGAGGTGGAGCGCCCTGTTGATTTGGTCGCATCTCTCAGCGTCAAGCCGGAACTGTCCATTGAGGGCAATATCCGTTCGAGCTTTGACCGCGAAGCCATGCCATCAAGAGATCAAATACTGGCAGATATGGCTGAGGGTGAGCAGCCAGACATGGAGCCGGAATTAGCACCTGAGGCCGAGGAGGATTCAGGCCTGCTTAATAGCGTTGCAGAGGCGGCGTTCGGCAATCGTATGGGCAAGCTGGGCATTGTGGCCGATGTTACCGCGCAATCCGTAGCAGGAGTGGCTGACGCTGTTAGTGAGATGAGCGATAGTCTTGACTCTGTTACTCAGTGGGCGCAGGACAAGCTGCCTATTTCTGATATGGAGTTATCCGGTGACGATCAAGCCCGAGTCGATGATTTTTTGGATAAGATCGGCAGCCCTCATTTGCTGCCGGATGATCCAGCCGAGGCGCTGGTCGAGCTGATAGGCGAGCCGCGTACTGGCTGGGGGCAAGCTGCGCATTCAATGAGTCAGTTTTTAGCGCCCTATCTGACCATGACAAAAGGGCTGTCTGCGGCTGGATGGGCAGGAAAAGGATTGCTGTCCGGCGGTGCCAAGATGCTGAGTGCTGAGGCGATTGTTGGCGCTACTGCGTTCGACCCGTTCGATGATGCGTTTGCCGAAATGCTGGAAGGCGCTGGTGTGGAAAATGACTTCCTGCAATGGATGACCAATAACGACACCGAGGCACAAGCTAGGGTGTCCAACGCGCTGGAGGCCGCACTATTAGCATCAGCAGGTGAGGCGACTGTTGCGGTCGGCGCAAAGGGCGTGCAGGTGGCTGCTGCGGCCACATCAATGCTTTTGAAGTCTGCTGTTGGGCAGAAGCTACTTGGCACAATGGGCGCTCTATGGATGGCTCGACGTGAACTGCGAAAAGACTCACCTCAAGTTGAGGCGGCGCTACAGATTGAGCGCGAAGAAGCGCAAAAGCAACTGCTGGTAGATTTGCGGGGCGATCCAGAAGGCCCAGCTTTTAATCATGGTGCGCAGTCGATTGATGAGGTTGTTATCAATTTTGCTCACATCAAGACAGACGACGATGTTAAGCGGGTTATTCAAGAACTGGCCGACTCGGACATTGACGCGATAGATAAGGCGCGTCGTGGCGTAGTTGGCTGGGATCAGACACAGCTAGAAGCTGAAAAAATAGACGCTTGGAACATGCTGACTGAGCGTGCAGAGGGGCAGCCACTTAATGCTGCGCAGACAGTTGCGGCCAGAACATTATGGACAAAGTCCGGAGCCGCTGCTCGCGGCCTAGCTGAGCGCCTCCATCGTGATCCCTCGCCTATTAACAAGCTGGCATACAAGAATGCGCTAGCGGTGCATGCGGCTATTCAGAGGAGCGTACTGGGGGCCAGAGCAGAGACAGCCCGGGCGCTTAATGCGTGGGCCATCCCTGTCGAGGCCAAAAACCTTGAGGATGTGCTTGAGTTGGTGGGCGAGGAGAAGAATCTCGAGAAAATAGCCAAGCAGCACTTAAAGCTGACCGAGGCGGGTATGATGGCGCAAGCCGATACGCTGATCTACGGCTCCAGCTTTGCCAAAGGCAAGGATATGGTCAACGACTTGATCTATTTCTCCTACCTATCCGGCCCTAAAACGCACATGAGAAACATCATCGGCAATGCTGTCGTGGCACCGGTTCACATGCTGGAGCGGGAGATAGCAGCCGGTATCGGCAAGCTCAGGGGCGCAGCGCCCGGTGATCGTGTTGAATCTGGCGAGGGTGCTGCTTACCTGTATGGCATGATCAAGGGCACGGTCAGGGCTTTGCGCGTATCGAAGAAAGCCGAGGAAACTGGCACGGTATGGCGAGCATGGGAGGAGGGCGAGTCGGGCTTTGGTGTTGGCAAGGTCGAACAGCCTAGAATTGGCGGCTTTGATCCAGAAAAACACAACATTGCCCCCTCGACGCCTGATGGCTCACCGCTAAAGTCGCCCGGCGATTTGGGGAGCATGAACCCTTACTACATGCTTATGCACGGATTAGACGGCATTGTTCGGACGCCGGGTAAGGCGCTGGCGGCAGGTGACGAGCTTTTTAAAACGCAGAACTATGATGCAGAGATCAATGCGCTGGCATGGCGTGAGGCGCGCGCGGCCATGGATCGCGGCGACATTGCCGAGGATCAGGTGTATGACCATGCTCACAAGCTGGTTGAAAGTCCAGAAAGCTATATGGAGCTGGGTGCGGCTGTTAGGGCGCAACGACAGACCTTTACCGATGTGCCGGAGGATACAAATTTCCGGCATCTATGGAAGGCGATAGCCCGAAAAACCCCATGGCCGCTTAATAAGTTCATATTGCCGTTTGATCGGACTGCGTACAATATCGGCCTATATGGGTTTGAGAGAACGCCGCTGGCCCCTATCACTCAGCGATTTCGCACTGCTATTGAAAAGGGTGGCGTTGATCGGGATACTGCGCTAGCGCAACTAGCGGTGGGTAATTCATTACTTCTTATTGGGCTTGATTTAGCTATGTCGGGGCGCATTACCGGCCATGGCCCCGCTAATATGTCTCAGCGTGAAGGGTGGATGCAGGAGCATGCGCCGATGTCGTTTGAATTTGAGCAAGAAGATGGCTCAATAAATAGCTATTCCGTTCGCGGTATTGAGCCTATCGGCACATTTCTTGGTATCGCGGCAGGCATTAACGATATTGTCGAGGGGCAGGACTGGGAAAACCCCGACAAGGAGGCCGACAAACTTTTGCTGGCAGCGTCTATGGCTATAGCATCTCAAGTAACCTCGCAGCAATATATGTCAGGCGTGTCTAGCTTTTTTGAGATGATGTCAGACCCGCATCGCTACGCGGATGGATACTTCAAGCGAATAGCCGGTATCGCCAGCCCGACCATATTATCGGACATTACTAGAGTTGATGATCCGGTTTTCCGGCACGTATCCAGTATGATTGATGCAATTAAGGCAAGAGCGCCCGGGTACTCAAAAGAGCTGCCCGGTAAGTTTGACCGATGGGGCAATCAAATATCACGCCGATCTCACATGGGGCCGGTATACGATGCTGTGTCGCCCTTTGCTGCTAGAAAGATGAAACCGCAGCCGGTTGACCGAGAGCTGGCGCGGTTGCGAAAAAGTGTTAGCAAGCCCAGCCCCTACCAGACGTTTTATCGTGACAGGGTAGAGGATTACAAGTACGGGGAGGCTATATCCATCAACCTAAAACAGCTATACCCGCATGCGTATTGGCGCATGGTTGAAATTGCCGGTAAGGAGGTCACTGAAACCTCTGATGGCGATTCAATAACAGTTATGCAGGGAATGTTTGAGTCCAGCGGTAAGCCGCTAGTCGAAGAACTAAATATGATAGTGGATGGCAGTCACCCGCATGTTGACGAGGAAGTTTATCGACGTGTTTTGACAGATGGCCCCGAAGGTGGCAAGCAGGCATTCTTAACGGCCATTATCAATGCGTACCGGAAAGAGGCAAAATACAAGGTGCTTGATGAATACCCAGAAGTAAAGGCTGAGGTTGAGTCCAGAATGAAACCGGAAAAATATAATTGGGAGGCCTTCTAATGGCCCATATTGAAATTAACGATGCCACGCCGCTGATCCAGTACACTGCAACAGCATCACAAGCGCAATTCACTGTGCCTTGGCCGTTTTTTAGCGATTCATCTCTAGTTGTTTACCAGACGCCGACTGGCAATACAGCCAGCGATGCCGACGATGTATTGACGCTCACCGCTCACTATACGGTAACTGGCGCAGGCAATATCGAGACGGCTACCCGCTATATTACGCTGGTGACTCCGGCGACATCCGGCGATGTAATTAGCATTAAACGTAATGAGCCTATCGAGCGGTCGGCTGACTATGCAGCGCTGTCTGATGTCCCAGCGGACACACTGAACGACGAGCAAGACCTAGAGCTTATGGTGTTGCAGCAGTTGCGCGAGGTGATCAATAAATCAATCAGGCTTCAAGACACCGATATATCCGGCGCAAACCTAAAGCTACCGGCACTAGCCGCATCGCAATACATCCGGGTTAATTCGGCAGGCACAGGCCTAGAGTTTACAGCGGCGGTATCGGGGACGATTACCAACGCTGATGATTCTACCTTGTTTGCTGGCAATAATGCAGCGTACTATCTAGCTATCGGCAACCATACCGGGTCTCTATCGGCGGCTCAGCACGGCACCCAAACAGACGCGACGCTGCACGCTGATGCGACCAGTTCAGCCGATGGCTTTATGCCTGCACAGGTTAAAAAGGAATACGATCAGTCCGTCTTACTGCCTCTTGGATTTTGGAGCTGGAATGGCAGTGCGAGCGTTATCAGTGAGCAATCGAGCAGCCTTGTTCGCGTTCTTCAGGGTATTGTTGCGCGCAGCGAGCTGGGTTCGGCTGGCATTTATTCCCCAAGCTCACTCATAGATAAAGACGTTACCGCTGCGTGGGCAGAAGGCACCGGTAATGGGGGTTATGCTTCGGCCTCCGCTCGCGCGGCGAACACGCGCTACAACATTTTCGGCCTAACCAAAGGCACCTATGACTTGGCGCAGGGCGAAGTAGCGATTGACGCGAGCGATTCAGCAGCCACCGCACTGTCTACACCGGCAATCTCTACGGCTGGTTATACGGGCGTGGTTCAGCTGGGTGGGATGCGTACCGACAAATCGAACAACATTGGCACGGTGTGGATTCGGTCGGCGAAAGAATCGCAGCGCCAGCTCCTTGATGTCATCGAGGTCGATGCCGAGGCCACCATCACCCTAGATTACGGGTTTGATCTTTCGCCCTATCGCTATACCGAATTCGAGATTGACGACCTGATTATCTCCGGCGCTACCAGCAGGCAGCTGTATGCTCGCGCTGGCGTGGGTGGTGTGGCTAATGGCTCGTGGTCGAATAATTATGAATTCAAGGCCGGCACTGGGTACAACGCAAATCTAGCATCAGGGCAAAATCAAGCGCTGCTGGTAAGCTCTGCCGTGTGTGACGAGAACTCCCTGATAAGCGGCCTAGTTACCGTCAGAAATATGGCCAATGCCAGCCTCGACACCCACGTATCTGCAAATCTCAAAGTTTACAAGTATCAGGGCAGTGTTTATGCGGGTATATCACGGTGTGAAAGCCTAGACACCACAACACAGGCAGCTGATACGCTAGAAATATCAAATTCCGGTGCAGTAAACTTCACCTCTGGAAAAATCTACGTCTACGGCATTCGCTAACCCACATATACCCATGACGTTGAATATGGTGTTATACGCTATCCGCTGGCGGGTTTGAGAAGACCGCCCACAAGTAAGCGCGACCTTTCGGCGTCAGCTCGTAATCGTTTGTTATCAGCCCATGCTCAAGAATAATCGCGTTAGATGTGCCACCTTGGTAGTAGCCGCTGGCGCACTTCAATACACCTTGATTAACAACTGTCCGTTTATCCATTCCGCCGAAGTTCGCGTTTGCATGTACGCTCTCAATTTCGTCATCGGTGATTATCTCTTCTGGTTTTTCGCTCATAATAGAGTCCTTGCGTATAACAAATTGGTGTTGTCGCTTCGCTGGGACACTCGCTGCGCTTCAATATTTTTAGTTTGTATGTCTAAAGCAAGATCGGCTAAATCTTCAATCGTCAGCGGGTCGCCCATATCTCTATGAATCCGCGATGTATCCATCAAGTGCTTTTTTATATCAATCTTCATTCTCAATCCTCAATTATTAAGCTAACAAAGCGCATCAA
>NZ_CAKZKO010000196.1 GCF_937123705.1 uncultured Paraglaciecola sp.
CTATTTTGTGAAACGCTTAACAGCACGAACATTCCAGAAAGTGTCAGCAATCAACTAGCACTACTCAGATTTTTAACCCCCGGCGACTTCGCAATAATAGAAAGACGAAACCAATTTAATCAAACGCCAATGACACAAGAGCAAGCACTGGCACTACTAAAAGCAGAAAATGACCGTAAAGCGCCATCAAAGCCTATCGGCTTTATTTAATCAATTTAACTACAGCATGAGCTAGGTACTCACGAGATTTCAGTAAAGCACAGACTTCCAACCACAACCACTAAAAGGTACATACCATGACTAAATCAATATTGAGTTCGCTCAAGCTATCCGCTCGTCCTGTAAAAGTACAAGAAAGCCCATTAATCAAAAGACGGGAGCGTTTATTAACACAGCTTGGTGTACAAAAGGACATGATTCAAGCACAACTAGACGGTGAGCGGTTCACCGCTTACACAGAGAAATGGCAGCTTAACCCTGAGACCAATAAAAAGGAATTAATACGAACACCGAAAAAAGTACTGCCGTGGTTCTACAAAAATAACGGTAAGCATTACTTAGAAATTCGTTATGGCAATAAAGCACTGCCACTAGCCAAAGACAAACAGGCAATTGAAATAGGCGATTTTAAAAACTTAATGCCAACCATAGAGCTAGTTATTAAAGCCGTTATCGCCGGTGAATTAGATGAATTACTATTGGCAATTGTACCAATCAATACTAATAAAAAGACGTCTGTAAAAGCCGCAAGTTCAATACCAAAGGATTAAACCAACAAATATCTCACGTTAACAACAAGCCTGTTTAATCACAGGCTTTTCAAAATACCTAAAAACACAGTAAAGGATACCACCATGACTATTCGAATTAAACGCGAAGGATTAGCTTTGCCTGTAAGCCCAACATTTGCACTGTATATAGCCGACTTTCTTGTACCATATGAAAATGAAAAAGCGGTTACTATTAACTTTAGAGATCCAAATTATTCTGCTGATGATGGAGGCTACCACCCTGTAGAAATTAGACTTGTAAACGGTGGGAGCGAATGGCACCTCTGCTACATCAGCGACTTTTGTTATGTTGGCAGTGGTTATTGTGCGGAGCTTGCCAAGGATCTGGATTTTGACTTTGATGCTGGCATGTTTCAAAACTTATTTGGAACATCCCCTATTGAGCAAGCTATAGAGATGTTCCAAGTTTGGGAGCAAAACTTTATTTATTATGCCACCATATCAAAGGTATTTGAGATAATGGTTAGTGCCGATAATTAACATATTAGATATTTGTTAATGACTAAGTTTCAATCATAAGGGATGGCCAAAAAGCTGGGTTAATAAAAAATATTGAGCTTTTATTTTTTTTCATTACACCTTCCATTAGCTTCATGCTGTAATTAAAGTTATAAATATATTGAACCTCATTTTTTAATTTGACACCTAAAAAACCATACCAAACAAGTAACTCAAATACGTCATCAAATTGCTCTTCACTTACCCCATATTCTGATAAAACTTTATCTATCTCAGCTCTTGATATTTCCGCCTTTGAACCGATAAAAGCATAAAGTAGGTCATCTGCATTCTTAGCGACATCTGATATTTCATAACTAATATCAGTAAGTAAATCTGTTGAGTATGCAGCCATACCTTTGGTGATATCTTCCTCATGAATATGTTCATGATTAAGATTAATTGCGAAACTCTTGCATTGACTAATTAAATTTAAAAGAAAACGAGGCCTCATTAGTGATCTGCTTATCAAGTATTCCGATGACTCTTCACCTTTGTAGTGACTAACACACAATCTACGCCACAATGCTTCAAAAGACTCATCCCCATTAGTATGGCTGTATACGATTCTCAACCGAATCAATTCACGGAGTAGATCTGAATCCGTCCAATCAAGAAGGACTTTAGCCTCCTTGCCTCTATCGGAAGTTTCACGAACTAAAAGTTCATAAACATCATTTCTCAAAAAAATAATTGTATTTACATTTAGATTCGAACGACCAAATTGTCTTTCTATTTTTTTTGTGGCATCTATTAGTGCCCTAATTATTAATAAGTCTTCATGCTGTAAACCAGACGTTGGCCAACCTTTATCAATATTATCGAAAAGTAACCAACAGGTATCCTTTCTTTTCATATATGAGATTAATTGCTGACTCAAGTCCTTAACATCGTGTGAATATAACATTTCAGTAATCTTTGAAACCGGTAGTCCTATGGATGCTTCATCACCATATTGCGAACGATACTCTGTAGATATTTTTTCCATTAAGGAACTCATGCGTTCAGAAAAATCACCTTCTGTGACATAACCTTCTGCATTATATAGTTCAGCCAACTTTCTATAGGGTTCATAAAGATCATGATCATGTATATGCTGTTCCCTGTCTGCCTCCAGAATCTTGTAACAAATTTCTAGCAGTAAAACATACTCCCAAAATGCCATTATGGTATGCTGAAACGTTCCTTCTTCTAAAAAGGAGAGAATCAGTTCTTTAAATTTGATTAATTTATAACCGTCTGGCTTTAAGTCTAAAACAATATTGTCTTTTTTGTTTCTTTCTTTATCTCGAACTTGTAAGAAAATAGCGGACTTACCCGCCCCTTTTCGGCCAACCACAATATTGGCCTCTCCTCTTATCGATTTGAAAAACTGATCAGTTTTTAGATAATAATTTTGCAAAGTCCTCATTTCATTTTCAGCAGAGCTAGCCCCTAACTCCAAAGATTGAAGAAATGACTCTCTTTCTTTAGGTAGGATAACAACATCTTGTTGAAAAGCTTCAGCAATCTTACCTGCAAATTCAGCTATAACCTCGTTTATATCATTAGGGTGATAAGTTGCGTTAACTATATCCCTATAATCTATAGGAACTGGCCCTTCACCATTTTGCAACATACAAGTAGCCTTTCCTAAACCATGAGCCAAGCCTGCTAAAAAAGCTCCTCGCATATTATTTATCTCTGCTCCTTCGTCACCAGAACCAAGTAAAGGGATTACCACACCATGTGATTGCGATACTTGAGAAATAGCATCACTAGCAGAAAGGCGTGACTGTTCATTTGGATCAAAAGAACGAAAGAGATACCTAGCTTTTTTTATTCTGGAAACTATTCTTGTTGCCCAGTCAGTTTTAAACAAGCCCTCAAGCAAGTAAACCGGTGATTTAGTATTCAGTTTGCTTGGTATTTTTATAACTTTAAAATCGTCAACTGACTCAAAAAATTTCGCCAGTTCATCCGAGTTTTGATACTCTTGATACCCTAAAGTATCAAATATTCCAACATCCCTGATTGAAGGGTGAGTATCCTTAATACTGGCATTTTTTGTAATTAATAGTTTCTTGCCTTTGGCAATAGCATAACCAGCTTCATAAATAACATTGAAATTTAAAATAGATATATCAGCTACGACAAAATCAGATTCATCAATGCTTTGCAGAACTTCTTCAGCAATAAAACTGCCCACTATATCCATAGCGGTCCATGATTTTACTGATATTTTATTTTTATCTATTTTACCCAGTGCAACCTCTATTGTTTGACCAATAGATCTAGGGGTTGCCGCATATGCATAAAATCCATTTCTTATATCTGACATACTTCTCTCGTAGCTATTAATTAGATTAAATTAATACTGCCACTGTTATACTAAAAATGAAATAAAAAAATGCGATGACTCATGCTTAAATATATGATTTATAAAACTTTAGAATGGGCCAATTTTATTTATGTTTATCTATTGTTGAACACAAAAAAAAAGCCCCACTCCGTTAAGAGCAGGGCTTTAATATGTTGGTACCGGAAGACGGACTTGAACCGTCACGCCCGAAGGCAACGGATTTTGAAAGAACAGTGCTTTCATTTACCTTTTATATTTCAATCACATCATGTTAAAATCAGCCACCTTTGCACGCTCTTTGCAAATGAAAACACTAAATAAACCTAGGCTGAAAAATGTCAAAACAAATTGACAGACACAACATTGATGACACGTTATATGTGTACTTACAAAATAACAGTAAGTACTGGTATTGTCGATTTGTAATTTTTGGCAAGTGGTACGCCAAAGCCACCAAAGAAACTGATGTTCAAAAAGCCATAGCCAAGGCACACCGCATTAAGCTTGAATATGAAGTCAGAGTTGAAACCAATACACTATTTACCAGTAAGCGGTTTTGTGATGTTGCAGAGAAGGCCATTCAAAACATGCACGGCGAGTTAATCCATGGTGGCGGTAAAGTTATATACAAAGATTACATTGGCGCCCTTAGGAAATACTTTATTCCCTTCTTTGAACGGACGTTCATCACCTCTATTGACCAAGATAAAATATTAGAGTTTGAAGCTTGGCGCATTGATCAACTAAAACGCGTCCCGGCTAAGTCTACAATTCTTACTCACAATGCCGCCCTGCAAATGGTTTTTAAGGAAGCCATTGATAAACAATGGATGCTGCCAGTACAAGTCCCCGTACTAAGCAACAAAGAGGTTGCTGGTCAACGTAGGGCTTCGCTTAGTAAAAAAGAATACGATAAAGCTTACGACTCAGTAATCAAGCTAGAGCAAAATAGTAGGACTGAAAAGAGCCGCCAAATCCGTGAGTTGCTACTCGACTATATGGAGTTTGCTGTTAACACTGGCATTAGACCCGGCACTGAAATGGAAAGTATTACCTGGGCTGATATTCATATGGAGCGTAATGATCACAATGTGGTTTTCTTTGTTACGATTACAAAAGGCAAGACCACCAAATATACAGGTACTCGTGAAATAGTTTGCCGTGATGAAATATTTGGTTGTTTAGAAGAGTTACGTGAACGTTTTCCAAACCGTAAGCCAAGTGACAAATTATTTAGGCTGGCTGATGGCTCTACGACTAATGAACTTGGAGAAGCGTTTGATAAAGCACTCAATGAAGTCGGCCTTAAACAATCTCCTCACGGTGTCAGGATCCTTTATTCTTTGCGACATACTTATATAACTTGGCAGTTAATGTCTGGTGAAGTTAATATGGAAATACTAGCTAAGCAATGTGGTACGAGCGTTCAAATGATAGAGCAACATTACAGTCATGTGATCCCAAAAATGTTCACTAAAGAACTATCAGGGGTGGATATTGGTCGTTCAAAGCCACAGAAGAAAAAACGTTCACCTGAAGTTATAGCAAAAAGCCAAGCTCGATTAACTAAGCGATTTAAAGAATGGGAAGCTGAATATAAAAAGCGAGGGTGTATTTAATGTCTTATCAACCACCATTTCAAATTACCAATGAAATACTAAATATTGTGGCAGACATAAGTCAGTTACTTGGCAGATGGTCGGCAAGCAACCAAGATTTGCTTTCACCTCAACTTAGGCGTGGTAATAGAATTAAAACAATTCAGGCATCTTTGGCAATTGAAAATAACACCTTATCGTTGGAACAGGTAACGGCGGTTATATCAGGGAAAAAAGTTTTAGGTTTGCCGCACGAGATCCAGGAAGTAAGAAATGCCTTTAAGGCTTATGAAAACCTTCCTTCATGGCAAGCAACCAACGCCGAGCATTTATTAGCTGCACACCAACAACTCATGTACGGTTTAGTTGATGATGCTGGGCAATATCGCAATGAAGGTGTTGGTATTTACCGAGAAAAACAGTTGATCCATATGGCGCCGCCAGCAAATAGAGTTTGTTTACTAATAAACGATTTGCTTAATTGGTTGAAACAGACTGACTGTCACCCATTGATCGCCAGCTGCATTTTTCATTATGAGTTTGAATTCATTCACCCATTTTCAGACGGCAATGGCCGAATGGGGAGGTTATGGCAAACGCTATACCTATGTAACTGGCAACCAATGTTTGCTTATCTTCCCGTAGAAACCGTGATTAAAGATCAGCAAAATGAATATTACCAAGCTTTGTCTACCTCAGATAAAGCCAGTGATTCAACGGTGTTTATATTATTCATGCTTAAGGCATTACACTCAGCGGTTAACGAAGTGATAACCGAGCAAAGCGATCAAGTAAAAGTACAAGTAAGCGATCAAGTAAAGTTATTATTGAATTGGCTTAATAATAAAGATCCACAAAAGCTAGCTATCATTATGGAAGGTTTGGCATTGAAGCACCGTCCAACATTCAAAAAGAACTATATCACGCCTGCGCTAAAGGAAAGTCTAATCGCAATGACAGAGCCTGATTCACCAAGAAGCCCTCAGCAAAAGTACTATATAACCAAGGCTGGCGAGCAGGTAGTAAACTAGTCAGCCTAAAATTAACTATGAAACACAAAATAGTATTACAGACTCTTTGTATGTTTATGTAATTTTTTAAGCTACTTTTATTGTAACTATTCAGCCTCATCTTCAATAAATATATCAGGCAGCTGATTTTTGAATAGCAATTCAAGAGCTAAACTTGCAGATACATATTGTTTTCTGCAAGTCGATAAATAGCTTCTGAGCAAGCAGAACATCTCTGCTCCTTGTTTACTCCTAAAACATCCTGATATTTTTTGGTGAACCTTGGTCATCCTAATATCATTCTCGCCTTGATTATTGGTAAATGGTACGCCAGTGCTCATCATAAAGCGCAAAACATCATCTTGATAATCTCTTAATCGCTCCAATAATGCTCTAGATTTTGTCCGCTTTAATCGGCCTCGCTGACCTTTAATCCGACTACTTTTATCTGGTGGTGGGCACTTAGCATCACCTTGAGCCAATATCTTTTGATATTTCTCACTATATTTTTGTTTGGCCCCTTTATCTAAGTCGGGATTATCTATCTGAGCTTTATTTATTTCTTTAAGTAAACCTTGCATATCCTTCGCCCATTGCATCCCATCTTGCTCCCTAGCCCTTTCTAATTCTCGGATGTGGTGCGCATTACACAATGCATGTTGGCATTGGGTATATTGATAATATGGCTTCCAATGGTCATGACATAGCACACCGGTAAAGTGCGGTAAAATACCGGCCTCATCCATCGCTATTTTTCCTCTTTTTTCATGAGGATAAAAATAAGTCCACCAAGTCGTTGATGCACCATGAAGC
>NZ_CAKZKO010000197.1 GCF_937123705.1 uncultured Paraglaciecola sp.
GATAGTCGGCGAGCATTCATTCGAGGGTAAATCAAGAGCATCGGCTACGCCGATAAAGCTTTGTTTTCTTTGGTGGCGCAGCCACTGCTTTTGATTTTCATTCCTATGTACTGCGGCCTATCAAAAGGCAAAAAAGTGCGGTTAATTTTCATGGACAGAAAATTAAGTCTTGTGTGCTGGGAGCACATGAAGACGACCGTGCTTTTTTGCCTTTTTATAGGGGTTTTTCAGCAGTAGTAAGGCGCACTTTTTTTTGGTTACTTTATTTTGTGCGAGCAAAAAAAAGTAACTGGCTCGAAGGGAATCGAGTCAAAATCAGGCACGGATGCCTGTAAGCGTTAGCGCATGCTTTTTTACTCGTAGGCTAACACCACTCGACGCATCTTTATACCACATTACCCATTTCGAATATTGGTAAATACATGGCGACTATCAAGCCACCAATGACTACGCCTAGTACTGCCATAATCATGGGTTCGAGTAAACTGGTTAAGCCATCCACCATATCGTCTACTTCGGCTTCATAGATAGTGGCGATTTTACTAAGCATTTCGTCAACCGCACCGGCTTCTTCACCTATGGCAATCATTTGCACCACCATTTCGGGAAACACCCCAGTGCTACGCATGCCCACGTTCATGGGAATGCCGCCTGAAACTTCTTTTTTTACGAATAAAATGGCATCACGATATACGGCATTACCCGCAGCACCTGCCGCTGAGTCTAATGCGCCCATTAAAGGTACGCCGGCTGCAAAAGTAGTAGACAAAGTACGAGTAAAACGAGCAACAGAAGCCTTACTAAGGATGTCACCTATCACAGGAATTTTTAGAATTTTTTTATCAACAGAATCCCTAAGTTTTAGAGAGTTTTTATGGGCTTTGGCAAATAAGATTCCCGCAGCGATTATAACCCCGCCTATTATTAAACCATAATCCTGCATACCACGTGATATACCTAACACAAACTGGGTAAAAGCCGGCAGTTCAGCACCAAAGCCAGAAAATATTTCTTCAAATTGCGGCACCACAAAAATCAGCAATATAGTGGTTACAATAAAAGCCACCACTATAACCGCTATAGGATAAAACATGGCTTTTTTAATTTTGGATTTTAGGGCTTCGGCTTTTTCTTTATATAGGGCGATCCGATCGTAAATAGTTTCAAGTGCACCCGACTGCTCGCCGGTTTCCACTAAGTCACAATATAAATCGTCAAAATAATCGGGATGCTGTCGTAGAGTCGCGGCAAGAGGATTACCGGCACTGACACTGGCACCAATTTCAGTCAATAGCTCGCGCATTTTCCGATTAGCATGACCTGACGCCACCATCTCAATAGCTTGAATTAAGCTTACCCCAGCACTGAGCATAGTGGCAATTTGTCTTGATAATAAGGCAATGTCTACTGGCTTAATGCTTTCCCCACCGCCCAGTAATGGCTTAGCTAACTTTTTAACCTTCTTCGCTGAAATACCTTGCCTACGGAGTTGATTTTTAGCTTCAACGATAGACATGGCGGAAATTTCGCCTTTAACAACTTGCCCTCTACGATTCGAGCCGTTATAAACAAATATTGTGGGTGACTTCGCCATATTAATATCCTAAAAAGTATCTGAATGACAAGTATGCAAATATATTAGAGAGGTGGTAAAGACAAAAAAGCCCAGCAAGGCTGGGCTTTAGCTTTACATCAGTTTGTTAATACTAACACAAACCGCCTGTAGCACATGTTGAGGTAGCATCTAAAGTCCACGTCACTTTACCATCAACAAGAGCACCGCCCATTATATATGTCTCCCCAGCTAAGCCATCAGCAGTAACTGCAGTTGCTGTCATATCAGAACCATCCCATGTTAGAGTGGCTAATCTACCGTCCGCAACAGTAATATTAGCTGGTACGCCATTACTTCCTGCAGCACATTGCGTCATATCACCTGTCGTCTGAGCACAAATTTCAATAGCAATCTTATGATTTTGTGCAGCAAGCACTACTTCAGAGAACTTAGCTTTACTGGTGTATGTTTGATAAGCTGGTAAAGCAATGGCTGCCAAAATACCGATAATAGCCACAACAATCATCAATTCGATAAGAGTGAAGCCGCCTTGTTTTTTTGCATTATTTAGTTGAGTCATGTTCATGGTTTTTTCTCCTACACATCTTGTGTAAATTTAAGTTTAAAGTTTACTGCTTAGTTGCCGGTTTAGGGCGTTGTTTTTGAATGCCTGTTCAGTATAGAACGAGTTAAGTTTCTGGCAAGTATGTAGATGTATACCTAAGTCTTAACCATAAAACATTCTGTTAACAACATGCCTTTATTTGGTCACTAAGCCCTTGTAACAGGGTTAATGTAGCTACCACTAAGAAGCAAGGGTTTCTATTACTCTTAAAGACAAATCTATCGCTTTAACATCTTTAGTCAGCGCACCTGAAGAAATAAAGTCTACGCCTAAGTCCGATAATGCCTTTAATCTGTCGATGGTAATATTGCCCGATACCTCTAATTTACATTGCCCTTGATTAACAATAACAGCCTGCTTAAGCATAGCCACGCTAAAATTGTCTAACATAACGATGTCGGCCTTAGCGGCAATTGCTTGATGTAATTCTGGTAAATTTTCTACTTCAACTTCTACCTGTAAATCACTGTTGTGCTCTCTAGCCTTTAAAACAGCGGCCTGAATCGAGCCACAGGCCAAAATATGATTCTCTTTTATTAGGTAGGCATCGAATAATCCTATTCGATGGTTTTTACCACCACCACAAGTGACCGCATATTTTTGTGCTAGGCGCATGCCGGGCAAGGTTTTTCGGGTGTCTAATAATTGGGTGTGGCTGCCCGCTAGTTGCTGCACACACTTTGCCACTTGCGTGGCGGTGCCAGACAAGGTTTGTAAAAAATTAAGGGCAGTACGTTCCCCTGTTAATATATGCCTAGCATTACCCGATAATCGCACTATTGGCTGATTTTCTGTTAGCTGTTCGCCGTCTTGGGCATACCAGTGTAATTTAATCTCTGGATTGAGCTGTGCAAAGGTTTCAGTTACCCAAGCGGCTCCGGCTAATACGCAATCTTCACGGGTAATGATATCGGCCGTGATAATTTGAGTGGCGGGAATAAGGTTTGCGGTAATATCCCCTTGATCTGGGTGCTGACCGTTTAAGTCTTCGGATAAAGCGATTTTAACGGCGTTTTTAATATCAATATCTTGCATAATCTCTCTTGTCATAATGGGGAATAATACTACTCCGTCTAAAAGCATTCCACCGCAGAGGAAAAGATGGTTAACATTTAAATCACTTTTCTCTGTGCTCTCGGTGTCCTCTGTGGTTCAACATTCTTTTGTCTTTGGTTTTTATGCTATTTATAAATTACGTAATATCAACCATTCACCTCTTTGGGTAAATTCTAATTGTTTTAGGGCGCTCATTCCCAGCAGTATTTCATCATCTTTAAAGCCAGGGTTTAGGTTAGCGCGCACATTATCTAATTGAATATCACCAATAGACAAGCGCTGAATATTGGTTTGTGCCACCTGTACCCGCCCATTGGCGGTTTGCACAAAAGCGCTATTACCTAGCTGCAAATTTAATGTGTCAGCTAAATGCATAGGCACAGACACATGGGTAGCGCCGGTATCTAATAGAAACACCACAGGCTGGCCATTTATGAAACCACTAGTCACATAATGCCCTGCACGGTTCTGTTTAAGGCGAACTTCTTGTACACCTTGCATGGAAGAAGAAATCGGCTTGGCATTAGGATTAAATTGTTTGGCAAGCTGTTCGTCAAACATTAGGGTAAGTAGCCCTAAACCAATGATCCACGCCACAATTAGCATACCTTTGCCCATTTTTTGTTGTTGCATAGTGCCCTATATCTCTTAGTAAAAATTTATAACCTTTAAATAATACACTTTGTTATGATAACAGTATTACGCCCTATTTATGCTGCCAAAACCTTGATTAAGAACGGAATTTTACAACCGGCTGAATATTGTCAAAGCACTCATTGTGATGAGCGTCCCGACCCACATCAGATCTCACTGTTAGTGATCCATAATATTTCATTGCCTCCTAATGAATTTGGTGGCGATTATATCAAGTATTTCTTTACCGGCTGTTTAGATCCTAACCTACACCCCTACTTTGCGAGCATTTACCACATGCGGGTGTCGGCTCATTGCTTGATCAGGCGAGATGGGCATATCCTACAATTTGTGCCTTTTGATAAAAGAGCGTGGCATGCTGGGGTATCAAGCTTTCAAGGTGTAACCAGGTGCAATGACTATGCTATTGGGGTTGAACTTGAGGGGGCTGATCATATTGCTTATACCCAGGCACAATATCAAAGCTTAAGCAATCTCACCAAAACCTTAATGCAACAGTACCCTGCTATTACCCTTGGGCGTATTGTGGGTCATAATGATATTGCACCAGGTAGAAAAACCGACCCAGGATTTGCTTTTGATTGGTCAGCTTATCGGCAGATGATATAGTTTATGCCACGCTAGCTAAGTAATTACTCAACCTAATAACAAATATATAAGAGATAACATCATGACATTAATCAGCTTGTTACTGGTATTGCTTGTTGAACGAGTCACTACTAAATCCCAATATTGGCAAGCAGGGTTTTACGCCGATAAATACCTACAAGGCATAGTCTCACGGGGTGGGTTCACCTCAACGTCCAAGTCTTGGATCTTGGCTTTGGTTATTATTGCCCCAGTGGTTTTAACTTATTTAGTCGTGCAAGAATTTACCGGTGGATTAATAGAGTTAGTAGTAAGCACAGCGATATTAATGGTGTGCGTGGGATGCCCTGCAATTCGTGCCACCTATAAGTGTTTCTTAAAAGCTGCAAATCGAGGCGATTTACAGGCATGTAGCCTCTACGAAGACGAAATTAGCGGCAATGACAAAGGCGAAATCTCTTTTGGGTTAAGTTTGGTATGGCAAAACTATCGTCATTATACCGCGGTAATTTTATGGTTTGCCGTTGCGGGTGCCGCTGGAGCGATGTTATATACCTTAGTCAGAGAAATGACAGCAAGGCTATCAGACGAAAATGAGCAGATAAGTCAGCAGTTAAAAGGCCTATTGAATATCCTTGATTGGATTCCGGTACGCATCACTGCTTTAGGGTTTTTATTGGTTGGCCACTTTTCGCGGGCATTTCCCACCTGGTTGGCCTACCTTCCCGACCCTACAGTAGAAGCCAAGACGTTACTTTTAGATGTATCCAAACAAGCAGAAGAAATCGAACCAGACGAAAACGACTGCACCGAAGAGCCCTGTACTTTAGTCAAGCTAGCCAAGCGAAATGTCATGTTTTTATTGGTCATCATTGCACTGTTAACCTTAACCGGTTGGGTTAATTAACCTCCTTTCTTTTAAAAGCATATTCACCACAGAGAAACCAGAGCGCTGCACTGCACTGAGGAAAAGATAATTAAGATTTCATTTGCTTTTCTGTGTGCCCTCTGTGGTTCAAAATTTTTTTGTTTTTCATTCTGTTTTACATACTTTAACGATCATTTATAAAATTTATATTTACTCATAAACAATTGTCTACTAAGCTATGGCTTTCGTTGGTATTACCAATTTACCAAATGGCAATTTTGTACTATTAAAAACTGTGGATATATTGAATGCGCCGCGTGCAATCTAGAAAGTTATCTGACGATATTATGGAACAGTTAGAAGCCATGATTTTAGATGGTCGTTTATTAGCTGGACAAAAGCTGTTATCAGAACGAGCTCTTGCCGAACAATTTGAGGTGTCACGACCTTCAGTAAGAGAAGCCATTCAAAAACTCGAAGCCAAAAAATTAGTGGAGCGTAAACAAGGTGGCGGCACTTACGTTAAGCCCCGTTTAAATGAGTTGATTACCGAGCCTTTATTGCAACTGTTATCCGATAAACCCGAGATGCAGTTCGATTTACTCGAATTTCGTCATGCCTTAGAAGGCATGGCGGCTTATTACGCAGCACTACGTGGTCAACCAGAAGATTATCAAGCATTACAAAACGCATTACACGCTTTACCAGATGATGCGGCCGATAAAAGTAACGAAGCCATTGCCCTTGTTGATTTTTATCTAACTATGGCTAAAGCTGCTCACAACATGGTTTTGCAGCATGTCATGCGCAGTTTACAGTCTATGCTGCAAGACAATATCCAACGAAACTTAGAAGTACTAGCGAAACATGCAGATGCGGCTCAGAACATAAAGCATCAAAGAAGCAATATAGTACAGGCTATTTTAAAAGGCGATCCCGAGCAGGCCCGTAAGGCCAGTAACGAACACTTAGCCTATATTGAAGACACTTTATTAAATATTAACCGTCAAGATAGCCGCATGCAGCGGGCGTTACGGCGAATAGAAGTAAATTGACTGCTTACTTCAACAGCAGTAGAGGTTGCAAGTAAGCAAACAAACAGTAAATACCGGCTTATTGATTATCCATAAGTCCCAACATTAACAAACAATAGAAAAGGCAAGCACCATGGCTGATATGATGCATCCAGATGTAGATCCACAAGAAACCCAAGAGTGGTTAGATTCGTTAGAAAGCGTTTTTGCAGAAGAAGGCGCCGAACGCGCACATTTTTTGTTAGAAGCTTTAATAGATAAAGCCCGCCGAAGTGGCGCGCATTTACCTTACGACGCCACCACTGCCTACATCAATACTATTCCCGTGGCGCAAGAGCCAACTATGCCGGGAGACCAGTCCATAGAAGCGCGAATTCGTGCCGCTATTCGTTGGAATGCCTTGATGATAGTGTTACGGGCTTCTGAAAAAGACCTAGAACTGGGCGGCCATATAGGTAGTTTTGCTTCATCTGCGATGTTGTACGATGTGGGCTTCAATCACTTTTTCAAAGCCCCTAATGATAAAAACAGCGGCGATTTTATATTCTCACAAGGGCATATTTCTCCGGGTATTTATGCCCGCTCTTTCCTCGAAGGGAACCTTTCAGAAGATCAGCTTAATAATTTCCGTCAGGAATGTGATGGCGAAGGTATACCGTCTTACCCGCACCCCCACTTGATGAAAGACTATTGGCAATTTCCTACTGTTTCTATGGGTTTAGGGCCGCTACAAGCTATCTATACGGCACGTTTTTTAAAGTACTTAACTAACCGTGGTATCAAAGATTGCTCAGAACAAAGAGTATATTGTTATTTAGGTGATGGTGAATGTGACGAGCCAGAATCATTGGGCGCTATTGGTTTAGCATCTCGCGAAGGCTTAGATAATTTAACCTTTGTGATCAATTGCAACTTACAGCGATTAGACGGCCCGGTACGTGGTAACGGCAAAATTATCCAAGAGCTTGAAGGTACATTCCGAGGCGCAGGCTGGGAAGTGGTTAAAGTCATTTGGGGCAGTTATTGGGATGCGTTACTGGCCCGTGATAAGTCTGGCAAACTTCTACAACTGATGAACGAAACCGTAGATGGCGAATATCAAAACTGTAAAGCCAAAGGCGGTAAATACACTCGCGAGAATTACTTTAATAAATATCCAGAAACGGCGGCGTTAGTGGCAAATATGTCTGACGAAGATATCTTCCGTTTAAACCGGGGTGGACACGATCCCGTTAAAGTATATGCCGCTTATCAAAAAGCCATGGATACTAAAGGTCGCCCAACGGTTATCTTAGCTAAAACCGTTAAAGGGTTTGGTTTAGGTGCATCGGGTGAAGCCTTAAACATTGCTCACAACGTGAAAAAAATGGACGTGGACTCTATTAAGAAATTCCGCGACCGTTTTAATATCCCAGTTGCCGATGAAGCCATTGCTGACTTGCCTTATTTTAAATTCGCCGAAGATAGCGAAGAATACAAATATATGAAAGCGCGCCGTGAAGCATTAGGCGGCGCGTTGCCACAACGCCGCAAACAAGCCGAAGAACAGCTTGAAATGCCTGAGCTGAAAGCCTTTGATGCTATATTAAAAGGCTCGGGCGAGCGTGAAGTGTCGTCTACTATGACTTTTGTTCGAGTTTTGAACGCATTGTTAAAAGATAAAAAAATGGGCAAGCGCGTTGTACCTATTATTCCTGATGAAGCCCGAACGTTTGGAATGGAAGGTTTGTTTCGTCAAGTAGGTATCTACGCCAATGAAGGGCAAAAATACGTGCCCCAAGATGCCGACCAAGTGGCGTATTATCGTGAAGATAAAAAAGGCCAAGTGTTACAGGAAGGCATTAACGAACTCGGTGCTATGGCTTCTTGGGTGGCGTCAGGTACGTCTTACTCCACTTGTAACGCCACTACCATTCCGTTTTATATCTATTACTCAATGTTTGGTTTTCAGCGTGTTGGTGACTTAGCATGGGCCGCAGGTGACAGCCAAGCCCGCGGGTTCTTACTCGGCGCTACAGCAGGCAGAACCACGCTAAATGGAGAAGGTTTACAACATCAAGATGGTCATTCCCATGTGCAAGCCAACCTCATTCCAAACTGCGTAACTTACGATCCTACTTATGGTTACGAAGTGGCGGTGATCATTCAAGACGGTTTACGCCGTATGTACACTGACAATGAAAATATTTTCTACTACCTCACTTTGATGAATGAAAACTATCAACATCCTGCCATGCCCGAAGATAAAGACGTGGCCGAGCAAATCATCAAAGGGATCTACCAATTAGAGCGTGTTGAAACCAAGAAAAAAGCCACAGCCAATGTGCAATTAATGGGCTCTGGCACTATTTTAAATGAAGTGCGCAAGGCGGCGCAGATGCTAAGTGCCGACTTTGGTGTATCGTCTGATGTGTATTCTGTGACCTCTTTTAATGAGCTTGCCCGTGAAGGTCAAGATGTGACCCGTTGGAATATGCTTAATCCAGAAGCGACGCCACAAACTTCATATATTGGCAGTATTATCACTAAAGATGCAGGCCCAGCCATTGCCGCGACCGATTATGTGAAAGGTTATTCAGACCAAGTTCGCGCCTTTATCGATACTGATTATCGCTGCTTAGGCACAGACGGTTTTGGCCGTAGTGATAGCCGCGCTAATTTACGTACCCACTTTGAAGTGAACGCGGAATATGTAGTCGTAGCTTCGTTGTACGAATTAGCCAAACGGGGTGAAGTAGACAAAAAAGTCGTAAGCCAAGCCATTGAGCGTTTTAATATCAACGCCGACAAACTTAATCCACTTTACGCCTAATTGCGGCTAGATAAGGAATTTTATTTATGTCAGATACTCAAAAAATCCTCGTCCCCGATGTAGGCGGCGAAGAAGTTGAAATTATTGAAATTTGTTTCGCTGTTGGCGACACCCTAGAAGCCGACGAAGGCATAGTGACCGTTGAGACCGACAAAGCCTCGATGGATATCCCTGCCCCGTTTGCAGGTGAACTTGCCAGCTTGTCGGTTAAGGTTGGCGACAAAATCAAAGAAGGTGATGTAATTGGTGAAATAAAGGCTGCAGATTCAGAAGCAGCCGCTTCTAATGAGGAAGCCAAGTCACCTGAAACAGCATCATCCGAAGAAGCTGAAACTTCACCATCCGATGAAGCTGAAAGTACACCTAACGAACCCGCTGCAGCCCCTGCACCTGCTTCAAAAAGCGCCGCTGAAGTGATAGACGTAGCGGTACCGGATATTGGTGAAGACGGCGAAGTCGATGTGATTGAGGTACTGGTAGCGCCAGGCGATACCATTGAACTAGAAGACGGCTTAATCACCCTTGAAACAGATAAAGCCACTATGGATGTGCCATCCACTCACGCTGGAACAGTCAAAGAAGTTCTTATTAGTACTGGCGATAAAGTCAAGCAAGGCAGCGTTGTAATCAAACTCGAAACTATTGGTGATAGCAATACTGAAAGTCCAGAAGTTGCAACAACGGCGCCTGAAGCGGAGGCAGAAAAATCAGCCACCGCAGCGCCTGAAAAGTCCACTCCTGTTGCGGCCGAACCTACAGCAAACTCTGGCGGAAAAGCTCACGCTTCACCTTCGGTACGCCGAATAGCCAGAGAATTTGGTGTTGACCTAAACCAAGTTACAGGTAACGGCCCTAAAGCCCGTATACTCAAAGAAGATGTGCAAGCCTATGTCAAAGCAGAATTAGCCAAACCACGCTCGGCCAGCGGTGGTGCGGTTGCAGGTGATAATGTATTACAGATTGCCACAGTGAAACCTGTAGATCACAGCAAGTTTGGTGAGGTTGAGGTATTACCTTTAACCCGTATTCAGAAAATATCTGGTCCGTTTTTACATCGCAACTGGGCCACTATTCCCCATGTGACTCAGTTTGATGAAGCCGATATCACCGAGGTTGAAACTTTCCGTAAAGAGCAAAATGCTTACCACGGCAAAATTAAATCAGGATTAAAGATCACGCCTTTAGTGTTTGTGATGAAAGCTGTGGCAAAAGCCCTAGAAAAATACACCGTTTTCAACTCCTCATTATCTGATGATGGCGAAAGTTTGATCGTTAAAAAGTATATAAACATAGGCATTGCGGTAGAAACACCGGGCGGTTTAGTAGTGCCGGTGATCAAGGATGTCAACAAAAAAGGTATCGAACAGTTATCTAAGGAATTGATAGAGACTTCGGTAAAAGCCCGTGAAGGCAAGCTGAAAGCAGCCGATATGCAAGGTGGCACTTTTACTATTTCTAGCTTGGGTGGAATTGGCGGTACAGCCTTTACACCTATAGTTAATGCACCTGAGGTGGCCATCTTGGGCGTATCTAAATCAGAGATGAAACCTAAATGGAACGGCAGTGATTTTGCGCCGCGCTTAATGGTGCCCTTAAGTTTATCTTACGATCATCGTGTAATCGACGGTGCAGTAGGTGCACGTTTTTCTACTGAAGTTGCTGCAAATTTAACTGACTTGCGTAGAATAATACTGTAGAGAAAATTGGGGCGCGTTTAGTACGTCCAACTTTAACAGCCAATAGGCAGAATTTAGTCACAAGGTGTTTCGCCCAACTGCGGCAAACATCTTGTTCAAAAACAAAAAATTGAGGATCATATGAGCGAAATTAAAACTCAACTAGTAGTATTAGGTGCAGGCCCAGGAGGCTATGCAGCCGCTTTTCGTGCTGCAGATTTAGGTGTAGAAACAGTCATAGTTGATGCTCGCGAGACCTTAGGCGGCGTGTGTTTAAACGTAGGCTGCATCCCTTCAAAAGCCCTACTACATGTCGCTAAAGTGATTGACGATGCCAAAGAAATGGCCGGTCACGGCGTGACTTTTGGTGAGCCAAAAATCGACTTAGATAAAGTACGTGGTTGGAAAGACAGCGTTGTGACTCAGCTTACCAAAGGTTTGTCGGGTATGGCTAAAATGCGTAAAGTTAAACACGTACAAGGCTACGGAAAATTTACAGGCAGCAATACCTTAGAAGTTGAAGGTAAAGACGGCAAAACCACTATTAATTTTGATAATGCCATTATTGCGGCAGGTTCAGAGCCTGTTAGCTTACCTTTTATCCCACAAGACGATCCTAGAGTTATCGATTCTACTGGTGCACTTGAATTAGCCGATGTACCAGAAAAAATGTTGGTGTTAGGTGGCGGCATTATCGGCCTAGAAATGGGTACAGTTTATCGCGCCTTAGGCTCACAAATTGATGTGGTTGAATTTCTTGATCAGCTTGTGCCTGCCGCTGACAAAGACGTGGTTAAGATTTATCAGAAATACATTAAAAACAAATTTAATGTCATGCTAGAAACCAAAGTAACGGGCGTTGAAGCCAAAGAAGACGGTTTGTATGTGTCTTTCGAAGGCAAACAAGCCCCAGCCGAGCCAGTTAAATACGACAAAGTATTAGTGGCTGTGGGTCGTCGTCCAAACGGCAGTATGGTAGATGCAGAAAAAGCCGGTGTAAAAGTAGACGACAAGGGCTTTATCAATGTTGATAAGCAACTGCGTACTAATGTTTCCAACATTTTTGCCTTAGGTGATGTTGTGGGTCAACCCATGCTGGCACACAAAGCCGCTCATGAAGGTCATGTAGCGGCTGAAGTGGTTTCTGGTAAGAAACATTACTTCGACCCTAAATGCATTCCTTCCGTTGCTTATACCGATCCAGAAATGGCATGGGTAGGGTTAACCGAAAAAGAAGCCAAAGAACAGGGCGTAAAATACGAGACTGCGAGTTTCCCTTGGGCTGCATCTGGCCGTGCAATTGCATCGGCCCGTACCGAAGGCATGACTAAGTTAATCTTCGACAAAGACACCCACCGCGTAATCGGTGGTGCAATTGTGGGCATTAACGCCGGCGAAATGTTAGGTGAAATTGGCCTAGCCATTGAAATGGGCGCCGATGCCGAAGACATCGCCCTCACTATTCATGCCCACCCAACCCTTAACGAGTCAATTGGTCTTGCCGCTGAAATGTACGAAGGCAGCATTACTGACTTACCTAATCCCAAGGCTAAGAAAAAGTAAACTCAAGTTATCATTATTGATAAAAGTCAGTTGACCAAAAACCTGTCAGTTCTTAACTGACAGGTTTTTTTTGCCTATTCTTCGGATATCCATGGCCGATGTACCCTAACCTTTGATGCTACGCCAGCCCATAATTTGCCTTT
The DNA here is from genome assembly GCF_937123705.1 of uncultured Paraglaciecola sp. Lineage (GTDB taxonomy): Bacteria > Pseudomonadota > Gammaproteobacteria > Enterobacterales > Alteromonadaceae > Paraglaciecola. Next base: position 12,575 of record NZ_CAKZKO010000197.1, read on the forward strand.
AAAGTACAAGCGATTCCCGATCTCCAACCACACCCCGCAACCGGGGTCAGCGCAACCGGGGTCAGGTCTTGCGCAACCGGGGTCAGGTCTTGCGTTTTGCTTTTAAAGGGAAAATAATTTTGAACTCAAGAAATACACCTACACTCGTCATTCCCGAGTGCTTTTATCGGGAATCCATTCGCATTCCCCCTAGTTTTCAAAAAAAAACCATTATCCATAAATAAGTGAGCACTTATTTATGGATAATGGTATGAGCGTGAAAAAAGAATTAACAGCTTTGTAACAAATCCTCACACTTAATTCTTTGCTATTTTTGCAGTTGGCTTTAGCAATCAGTACACTCCGTCACGACTTTTAAAACATAAAGAGCAAAATATATTGCTCAACACAGGTAAACAAATGAAAAAAATGAGTATGTTAGCCCTTAGTGTCAGTTTGGCATTAGGTTTAAGTGCATGTGAGCCATCAAGCAAAACAGAAACCACTGAAGTCATGACAAAAAAAGAGGCGGCCGTAAGTGAAGCACCTTTGACTTCAGGTATTGATTTAACTGCGGTTGATCAAAACGTACCTGCTCAAGACGACTTTTTTAGACATGTAAACGGTGCATGGTTAACCCAAACCGAGATCCCAGCCGATAAGTCTCGTTATGGTTTGTTTAATGTTTTATATGATGACACCCAAGATAATTTAAAAACCTTGATCCAAGAGTCGGCTAACACTGAAGCAGAAAAAGGTTCAAACACCCAAAAACTAGGTGACATGTACAACAGCTACATGAATGTTGAGCTGGCCAACCAAAATGGCTTAACCCCGCTTAAATCTATGCTCGGCAGTATTGAAAGCATCGAAAACATGCAGCAACTGTCTACAGTGTTTGGTGAAATGTTAGTGATGGGTGTAGGTGGTGCATTTAATTTTTATACCTCACCCGATGCCAAAAACCCTGACGTGGTCACTATGTACCTTTATCAAAGCGGCTTAACCTTGCCAGATAGAGATTATTACAGCAAAGAAGAAGAAAAATTTGTTAATTTCCGCGCGGCCACTGAAAAATATATGGCTGACGTGTTAAGCAAAGCTGGGCACACATCAGCTGCTGACGCCGCCACTAAAATTATGGCGTTAGAAAAAGACATTGCGTCTAAACACCTTTCACAAGTTGAAAGTCGTGATGCTGAGAAAAATTACAACAAAAAGAGCGCCGCAGAAGTTAAAGCATTATTGGGTACTTTTGACTGGCAAGCCTATGCAGATGCCAGTGGTGTCGGTAAAGTAGAAGATATGGTGCTACGTAATTTACCTTTCTTTGAATCGATTTCAGAGATATTCGCCGCCCACGACTTACAGACTTGGAAAGACTATTTAACCTTTAACTTAGTCGACGCCTACGCGTCACGCCTAAGTGAAGATATGGTGAATTTACACTTTGATTTTCATTCTACTACTCTACGCGGTATCCCGGAGCAACAACCTCGCTGGAAACGTGCAGTAGCCGCCACTAGTGGTGTGTTAGGTGAAGTCTTAGGTCAGCAATATGTTGAGCGTCACTTTACTCCAGAAGCAAAAGCGAAAATGGATGCTTTAGTTAAAAACCTCACCACCGCCTATGGCGATAGCATCAATCAATTAGAGTGGATGACCCCTGAAACCAAAAAAGCGGCCCTTGCTAAACTCGCCGCCTTTACCCCTAAAATTGGTTACCCTGATAAATGGCGTGATTATTCAGCCTTAGAGATCAAAGCCGATGATTTAGTGGGCAATTACACCCGTTATTCAGCCTTCGATCATTTTGAAGACACTAACAAAATTGGTAAACCTGTCGACAAAGCCGATTGGGGCATGACACCACAAACCATAAATGCCTATTATTCGCCTGTGCGAAATGAAATTGTATTTCCAGCGGGTATTTTACAAGCACCTTTCTTCGATATGAATGCCGAAGATGCCGTGAACTACGGTGCTATTGGAGCGGTCATTGGTCACGAAATTGGCCATGGTTTTGACGATCAAGGCTCTAAGTATGATGGTCAAGGTAACCTACGTAGTTGGTGGACAGATGAAGATCGCGCCGCCTTTGATGTGTTAGGAAAAAAGTTAGTAGCCCAGTTTGACAAATTTGAACCCATCGAAGGTCAAAACGTTAACGGTGAATTAACCTTAGGCGAAAACATCGGCGACTTAGCCGGCGTGACTATTGGGTATAAAGCATATCAAATGTCTTTAGAGGGCAAAGAAGCCGCTACTATCGATGGATTATCTGGCGCTCAGCGCTTCTTTATGGGTTATGCCCAGGTTTGGCGTAGTAAGTCTCGTGAAGACGCACTTAGAGCACAGTTGTTAAGCGACCCTCATTCACCGGGCGAGTTCCGCGTTAATGGCATAGTTGGTAACGTTGATGCTTTCTATCAAGCCTTTGATGTGAAAGAAGGTGACGCTATGTACCTTAAACCAGAAGACAGAGTTAAAATCTGGTAAGTAAAAATAATGACTTCAGGCCGCTTTTAAGCGGCCTTTTTATTGCCTATTTAAAAATCTGATTGCCTACATTTCACCCAAGAGTGTTATTATCCAGTCATATCCGCTACTTTGGGGCACACATTGAAGCAAATTGAAATCTTTGAGATAACCAGTCCCTGTATTGGCGTATGCCAGTCTGGCCCTAAAGGTTTTTGCGTGGGTTGCTTTCGTTCCAGAGAAGAGCGTTTACATTGGATAAATTTAGAGCAAGATGTGCAAAGCAAAATCATCAAAGCCTGTGCCATGCGTAAAAGAAGGGCAAAAGCGGCTAAGAATAAAAAGCAAAGCCCAGTAGATACATCAGTTCAACTTGGTTTATTGGAGGACGATTTTTCTAAAGACAAACAATAAAATTGGATTTTGGTTAACGAAATACCGCGTCATCCCCGCATGTTGTAAGCGAGGACTACCGGAATGGCGGCAATTCTCCTCATCGTCATTCCCGAGTGCTTTTATCGGGGATCCAGTGTTAAATAGAGAAATTGAAATCCATCAAAAAATCAGCGGTTCACGTTAAGTGAACCGTATTCAGCCAATAGGAAGTATTTACATGCCAAAACTTAACACAGCATTGATCACAGGTTCATCTGAAGGTATAGGTCGCAGCTTCGCAGAGGTATACGCAAAAAATGGCCATGATCTTGTGCTAGTTGCCCGAAACGCAGCCAAACTCGAAGAGTTTGCGCAACAACTCACAGAAAAATATGCCGTAAAGGTGACAGTACTTGCTGCCGATCTTATTCCCGTTGATGCCCCGCAACAACTCTTTGCCGCCTTGACGGAACAAGCAATACAGATTGATATTTTGGTTAACAACGCCGGTATGATGCAAGTTGAAAAATTAAGCGAAAGCGACCCCCACACCTTAAATAACCTTATACAATTAAATGTACAAAGTTTAGTCAATATGACCCAAGCTTTTGTGCAGCCGATGATTGAGCGCGGTCAAGGCAAGATTGTTAATGTAGGATCTATCGCCAGTTTTATGCCCACCCCTAACTTTGCCGCTTACGGTGCCAGCAAGGCCTTTGTATTGTCGTTTTCAGAAGGCATTGCCGAGGAGCTGCGGGGTACAGGGGTCAGTGTGACTTGTGTATGCCCTGGCATGACAGAAACCAAGATGCTCAGTCATGCTGATGGCATGGAAAAGTTCATTCCTAAGTTTTTAAAGGCCGATCCTATGGAGCTAGCTTCTCAGGCCTACAAAGCTAGCAAGAAAGGCGAAGTGGTGTTTTTAGACAAGATAGCCAATAAACTATTAGTGCAGTGGGCCTCGCACTACCCAAGATGGATAGTGCGCGGTGTTAACGGTTTGTTTTCACGTTTTAAATAGCCTTAATATGCTCGATAATGGCTTGGCTAATGTCTGTATGTAAGGCACTGGGAAGCGTATGCCCCATACCTGCATAAATCTTTAGCTGGGCATTAGGAATGGCTTTTGCCGTTGCATAGCCACAAGCAACAGGTACAAGAGGGTCGGCATCACCATGGATCACTAAACTGGGTATAGTCAAATTGTTTAAACCGGCGGTTCTATCAGGCGAATCGACAATTGCAGCCAATTGCCTACCGCTACCTGCTAGATTAAAGCCTCTAGAGATTGAGTGACCAATTAAGTCTGCAATCCGTTTTTCATCAAACTCGTAGTGCTCACCTTGTAGGGTTTTCCACACTTTCATACCATGGGCCTGAAACTCTTTTTTATCTTTAGGCGCTGAGCCAATCATTTTTAACGCAAACCCCAGAGAAGGTTTAGGTAGAGAACGATCTCCAGTAGTTGACATAATAGAGGTTAAACTCATGATCCGTTGCGGCGCATTGATGGCCAATGCTTGGGCAATCATGCCGCCCATAGAAGCCCCCACAAAGTGGGCTTGCTTAATATCAAGGGCATCCAATAAACCAATAGTGTCTGCCACCATATCATCCAATAAGTAAGCGGCACCTAAAGAGCGATTAAATAAAGCATTGCCAATCAGTGCCAAGGTACTGGGTTTACGTACCCCTTTAAGCCAAGTACTTTTACCTACATCTCGATTATCAAAGCGGATCACCCAAAATCCTTGGGCAGCTAACATGCGGCAAAATTCCTCATCCCAGTAAATCATTTGGGTAGCCAAGCCCATAATCAGCACGATGGCAGGATTGCTAGGATCACCAAAACTATCGTAGTTAAGTTGTAAGCCATTGGCGTTGACGAGTTTTTCTGACTGATAAGGTATTGAATGCATAAATGTTAGGACTTCTTATTGTTTGTTGCAGCAACAAAAATCGACCTTTGCTGCTTACTTTATTGTTATACCAAATTAAGACTTGGGTCAAAGCGGCCTTGTGGTGCTGTTTTATATGGCTGCCAATTATTTTCAGCTTGAGCTAAACGGTTAGCTACGATCCACACCACTTGAGGATTGTGCCCTAACCCCGTATGACTGCCTCGTACTTCTATATTCTCTGTTTCGTGATGCTCATCAACATCATGGTGTAAGCATGCCTGCCAATGGGCCACACCATCGGTTTTCGAATACAGTGCCGATGTGGGCACTGGGGGTGGTAAAGACATATTATTCACCACCTCTGGATTGTCTTGTATTAACTTGCCATTAATTAGCTTAAATATTCTCTCAACGGGTGAAGCCGAGCCACTAGGGCCATTAAATGGACTACCTAATGAAATAACTTGGCGTACACACTCTGGAATGATACGCGCTATTTCACGAGCTAGCACACCACCTAAGCTCCACCCGACTAAACTGACTTTGGCATTATGAATAACCGACAATTCTATTACCTTATTGAGTAAGTCATCGCTTAATACTTGCTGGCCGCCCACAATATGAGTGCCTAAATTACGCCCTAGGCCCCAACCACTAGATTGATATCCTTTGCGTCCTAGAAAACTACGAATCGGCTTAGTCGAAATATCACTGGCCATAAATCCAGGTAATACCATAACTGGATGACCATCACCTTGAGGAGCGCGCATTAATAATGGCAATGATGCCCCCATGGCCCCTAGTTCCAGTATCGTGCGGCCTTCAGTCAACATATGTCTTAACGACGGGCGCGGTAATTTAGGTACAAAATGTTGCATAACACATCCTATTAATTATTTTAGCTTATTGGTATTTTCTGGAATACCCATAGGAATTCTGAATGTCTCAACAAATAATAAGCAAACCTCTGTGGGAGGAAACGCTTTGTAAGTCATTCATAATGTGAATTAAATGTTAAAACACCCTATCTTTTTGGCAACAAAAATCAAGCACTTTTATGTATACCCCTGTATGCAAATTGACGTGAAAATAATCACACTTTTCAAATCATGAATGTTTATACTGAAGCAATGATCTATCCAATAAAATGAATTATGCCATCACTTCTTCCTATCGATATTGCTAGAGTAGCCAGCCAATCTTTTGCTTTACCGGATATTTGCGTGCGAATACGTGCCATGTTAGACGATAACAAATCAAACCTAGAAGACATTGGTCGTTACATTTCATTAGATCCCTCTTTGTCTTCAAAATTACTTAAACTAGCTAATAGTCCGTTATTTCGTTTTGAATCGCAAATTGACTCTTTGCCAAAAGCCATCAACATAATTGGCGGTGAGGCCTTATATAACCTAGTGATGGCAGAAACGGCAAGTTCTGCGTTTGAACACTTCAGTAGCGATGTGATTGATTTGAAAAGATTCTGGTTACAGAGCATTTATGCCGCTCTAGTAGCGAAACATCTAGCAAAAATGGTCAAAATAAGAGGCAGTGAAAGATTTTTTTTATTGGGTTTGTTACATAACTTAGGCGAGTTGCTTGTGGCTTTGCAGTCACCAGACTTGGCCATTGCATGCTGTAACTATGACGAAAAAACCTCCCCCTGGAAATTACAACAACAAGTTTTGGGCTTTAGCTACGCAAATTGCAGCGCAAAGTTGATGGAGTTTTGGCACTTACCAAGCCAATTATATGTTCCTGTTATGGACTTGCATAACGAAAATAAAGCCCTCAAAAACAAAGATGTGGCGATAATTTATACGGCTGCTCGTGCAGGGATAGCAATGGCCGATAACCAATTGTATTCAGCCAGCCAATTGATTAGCCCATTAGTGCTAAAATTCTTAAAACTTGAGCAAGAAGATTTACAAGATGCAGTTAAATTTGCATCAATGGAAGCAGACGGCGTTTTAGGTGTGATGAATCCTTCGCTTCACCAACCTTTATAGTGCAAAAAACAACCATTCGACTTTGTTATGCTTTATACCAAGCCACACAAATAAATGAGCACTCAGTCCTATTAAAACTCGCCCGAAAGGGAAAGCCCTTACTTATGTAGTTTGGTATTATTAGTCCACAAGCTTGTTGATTTTGTATATACTATTGCGCAATTTTTAAAATGACCAGTCCATTTAAATGATATGAAGTACCTGATACTGTTTATTATTTTACTTACAGCAAAAAGTGTTTTTGCAAAGCAAGGCACTATGCATATCCTGTATTTCCCCGAGCCCCCTAGTTACGAAGGGAATGACGAATTGTCAATGGTCGGAGAGTTTGGATTTTTGATGGCGGATGGCAATACCAATACTTCGAGTGTCACCGCTAATATAAATACTACCCAAGAATTCTCAGATTGGGGTTATCAGATTATTGGAAACGCCTTATATAAACAAAACCAACAAGAAGTACAGGGTAAAAAAACCAATACCGCTTCTGCGCAAAAACTTTTTGTTTCTTCGCAAATGGATCATAAACTCGCGGGAACAAACAACCGAGTGTTCTTATATGGTGAATACGAGAACAATCGATTTAATGGTTTTCACTATCAAGCAGCATTAGCAGCGGGCTGGACTTCTAGAGTTTGGCGCGATAAGTGCAGTGAATTAAAATACAGCGTAGGACCAGGTTATGCTGTCTCCAAAGTAAAAGCAGACAGTAATAACGAAGCAAACAAGGGGTTGATAGTTAGGGCTGCAATAGAGTACAAACGAAAATTTTCAGAGCAAGCCACTTTTCGACAATTTATTAGTGCTGAATCTGACCATGAATTTACTAAAACCAAATCGGAAACATCTCTATCAACCAAGTTGACAGGAAAGCTAGGGATGAAGTTAAGTTTTATTATGGACTTTGATTCCAGTGTTGGACCACACAATGAATCACTCGATACAGAAGCAGCCATTAGCTTGATATATCAATTTTTATAGCAGTAAATTAAGTATCTGCAACACTAAGGCGAAGCACTCCTACTCAATGACGTTTACACACAATAGGATAAACAAATGAAAAAATCTTTAATTTTACTTGGGTTATGTGCCACAGGAAATGTATTAGCAGCCGAGGAAATGAAACCTTTCACTATGGACGGCGAATTTGGCTATATTGCGACCACTGGGAACACCGAAACCACCTCAGTTAAAGGTAAACTGTCTGCTCACCAAGAGCTAACTCAGTGGAGCAACGACTACACGTTGGAAGCATTGTACAAAAATGATGAAATTGATGGTGATGAACAAACCACCGCTCAAAAATACTTTTTGTCAGGCCAAGTTAATTACAAATTAGAAAATCCTGACCATAGACTATTTGGTTTCGCCTCATATGAAGACGACAAATTTAGCAGTTATAACTATCAAGCAACACTAGCTGCTGGTTGGTCTCAAAAAATGTGGGAAGATGAAACCAGTCAGTTTAATTACAGTATAGGTCCTGGTTACTCATTTTCTGAAACCAATCAAGGGATCGCGCAAGATGGATTTATTGTAAGGGCAGCAGCTGACTATCAATGGAAAATCTCGAAGACGGCTACGTTCAAACAGTTAGTTAGTACCGAAATAGGTAGCGATAATACTAAATCAAAATCTGAGACATCAGTTTCTGCCCAAATTAGCGGTGGTTTATCTCTTAAGGTTTCCCTTACTTTAGATCATAACTCCGATGTCGCTGACGATACCGAAAACCTAGATACACAAACTGCAGTCACTTTGGTGTATAGCTTTTTCTAAAGTCAATTTTTCCAATGATTTTCTGGTAAACCTAAGTTTTAGGTTTACCAGAAGTAATCATCGCTACTAGTCCAATTTATCTAATATTTTTTTAACTTCTGCCACTTGCTCATCAGTACCTTTTTGCAAAATCTCGTCTAACAGCTCTTTAGCCGAATCTTGTTCACCAATTTCTATGTAAGCATGTGCCAAGTCTAACTTAGCCCCCAAGCCATCATTGGCGTCAACATCAATCATATCGAGATTATCTTGTTCATTTACAAAAGGCTCTAAGGGAATATCTAAATCTAGCGCCTTTTCGATCTCTTCATCTGACTCAGCATCCACACTTTCATTGAGTAATGTTTCTACATCTAAAAAGTCTTCTAATTCTTTATCACTAACATCGATATCATCATTGTCGGCGGTTTCATCCAACAGAGCAGCAATATCAAGCCCAGTGTCATCTTCTTCCGAAGGTGTTAGCTCATCTTCTAAGTCAATGGATTCGAGCATTTCATCAAAGCTTGAATCTTCAAGCTCTTCAATCATGCCATTGTCTGTAATGGCCTTTTCCTGCTGCTGCGGTGTTACCGCATCTTCATCTAACCAATCCCCGAGTCCTGGTAAGTCATCTAGGTTTTCATTGCTACCTTCAGTCGATTCATTTACGGAGTTGGCACTGCTTTCATCAAACGTAATTTCCAAATCACTGTCATCAAAGTCCTCAGTAGAGGGTATATCATCTAAGGTAGATGATGGCGCAGGAGCGGGTTTGTTTGAAGACTCGTTTGTAACAAAATCATCAGCCGAAAACGCCAAATCATCAAGAGAACTAATGGATGAGCTGGCATTTGACGTAAGGTCTTCAAGTACTTCATCGAGTTCTTCGTTTTCAAAATCTTCTAAGGCTTTTTCAAGCTGATCTTCGTCTAAGGTGACGTCATTGATCGCCTCTGTCTCAAAGTCCGTTTCTGTATTAAGTTCAGCTTCAAGCTCATGCTCTAAGTCGTTGTCAACTCTGGGCTCTGGCTCTGGCTCTGGCTCTGGCTCTGGCTCTGGCTCTGGCCCTGGCTCTGGCTCTGGCTCTGGCCCTGGCTCTGGCTCTGGCTCTGGCCCTGGCTCTGGCTCTGGCTCTGGCTCTGGCTC
>NZ_CAKZKO010000198.1 GCF_937123705.1 uncultured Paraglaciecola sp.
CGATCATCCAAGCTCATGCCTGCCAGCTTGTTGCGGCGGCGCTGAGCGCCCGCATTTTGCTTGCGGGCATCCCATGCACGTTTAAAAATCTGCTTACGCTTGCGCATTCTCGCTTCTGCTACCGTGATGATCTCACCTTCCTCGGTAATGCCTACATTACGCAAGGCCAGCTGTTCTTCACGCTGTATATTGAGCTTTTCAAGGTTAGCACCAGCCAAACGGTAAAACTCATCCGTTAGCACCAACACTTTAGGGAACCAAAAGCCATTGGCCTGATCCCACACCATGCCGCTTTTCGGACTGCTCTGGTCGCCATCAGAATGCACATAAGCCAAACCAAACGGGATCATGACTTCATCAATAAAACGGCTGATCCGACTTACGGTTACTTTGCTTTCTGCAATGTACTGCTCACCCGTTTCCGGGTCAGTCACCCACATTTTGGATAGTTCTGAGGCCATAGCCTCAAGATCGAGTTCAATAATGCCCGTTACCAAGTCATGGCGAGACAAGCAAAGCTGAAAGATAGGATTGATAAGGTTGCGGCGAACGTCTTTAAAATCACGCTGACGGCCAGCAACTTGGCGCAAGTGAACAAAGTGGGGATCGCGTGAAATATCGCGCTTACGGCAAAATTTGAAGGTTTTGCCCAGCTCACCCGGCAAATTCTTCCAAGACTCTGGACGAATATAAACAGGTTTAGGGTTTAAGCAACAGGTGCTATGAGCACCACGCTGGCGTTTGTCATGTTGATTGCTTGATTTTAAGTTTATTTTCATAATTTCGTGCTTTCTTACTTTCTTTCTTTTTGTGGTTAACCAGAAAGGCTTGCAGAAAGAGTGTTCAGCACGTAAAATCAAATTATGGATGGTTGTTTGACTTTTTGTGCTTTCAACTAATTTCTATAAAAACCCACAGCTTTCAACTGTGGGTTTTTTTGCATTTAGCCTACGCTTTGATGGAAATATTACCCTACCATTTCACACAAGTCACTAGATCCTGCGTGAAAACCTTGTATTCATCAATGGCCTAACGAATCTATCAACAACTACAGCCCCTACAGAATCCCCATGCTCACTGAATATGCGCTCTATAACGTGACCTAAGTCCCGTTTGGCTTCATGAGGCTCAGGAAATTGCTTTTTTAGACTATCAATCACAATTTCAGCTTTCGCCGTCTGCTCCGTAGTCGCCGTTAATGCTAACTCCTGACACTGACGAATTAACGTTAAAATCTGTTTATCCTTACTTTTCTTTCCCATAGGTTTACCTTAATCGATTGCTAACGTTCTTGCCGATCTAGCACGCTTACGTTCTATTTCTTTAATTTGTCGTGCAACTTCCTGCGCTATAGATTTTTCATCCATACCAGAAGCAGCATGAATATTAAATTCATACACTGGATTACTCGTCACTACCGTTCTATTGCCTGCGGCTGGTAGTGTTTCCGTTTTGGAAACTTTTAGTTGTTCTTGCTGCTGAGTGGCATTAGCTGCCACCGAATTAGACGAAACGGCGGGAACATCCTGAGCCACTTTTTTCACAGTATGGGTGATTTCTTCCCCATCACTACCAAACAAAGCACTCCACGCTGCACCTAGTGTATTTTTCAGCGTTTCAATAGGAGCAAGCACCATTGAGGTGATCCAATCCATTGCGCCTGAAAACATCCCTTTAATACCCTCCCACATGCTCCCAAAAAAGCCGGTGATCGGTTCCCATACTTGAATAATCAAACCCAGTGGCGACCATGCAAACAGCGTTTTGATAAATTCCCAGCCCATAGCTAAGGTGTTCTTGATTCCATCCCAAGCCCCTGAGAATACCGTTTTAATACCGCCCCACATGTTGGAAAAGAAACCCGTGATAGGCTCCCAATACTTAATCACCAAAGCCACCACAGCAATCAAGGCCATTACACCCGCAATCACCAAACCGATAGGGTTTGCCATCATTGCTGTATTGAGTGCCCATTGTGCGCCTGTCATGACTGCCGTTCCTGCGGCTAAGGCTTTTTGTACGCCCGACATCATCAGCAACGCACCAGCGGCGGCCACAGTTCTGGTATGGGTTAACACCATTGCTGCGTTTGCGCGAACAGTGGCCGATGTAGTGAACGCCGTGGCAAGGGCTAACGCCTTTTGCGCTCCGTTCATCACTACAGTAGCCGCTGCACTGGCTAAGGTTTTCACGCGACTGACGGCCATAATGGCGGTGTTTTTCAACTGAGTGATATTGAGTATTCCCAGTACCTTTTGACCAAACAGCAACGAATCTGAAAACGCCACATAAGCCAAGCGGCTGGCTATACTCGCCGTTTTGAATGCAATCATGCCCACCACCACGAACGCCAATACTTGAGACAAGATCGGGAAATTCTCGGTAAAGGCTGCAATTGCCTTTGCACCTTCCCCTAGCACGTCACTGGTATACATAATCGCAGGAACAAATAATGTACCTATCGCTGCCGTCATATTACCAACACGTTGAGCTAATAACTGCATAGACTCAGCGGGCCCCGTAGCAATGGTTGTCGCCATATGCTTGAGGTTCTTCCCACTATCCTGCACCGCTCCAGTCATATTATTAATGTTGCTTTTTAGCGTATCTAACTCTGGGTACATTTGAGTGATCAGCGCCATTGCTTTATCTGAACCAAAGGCTTTTTTCAACTCCATCTTGTCTATATTGGTTAGGGTTTCGCCGTACTTATCCCGCAGCTCTTGCAGAATATCCGGCATAGATAACAGCTGATCATTAGCATCTAAAAAGCTCAGACCCAATTTTTCACCCGCACCAGCCGCAGAGTTTAGAAAAGATTTATATTTTGTTGCGGCTTCACTGCCACTCATGGTGGCTTGAAGTTGGCCCAGAATACTAAGCTGCTCAGCAAACGGAACGTTTGAAGACGTAGCCGCCGCACCAAGAGCTGAAATAGCCTGTTGCATCTGGCTGCCGTCTGTTTTGAACGCCTGAACACTAGCGGCAATTCCATCACTAAAATACGTACCAAATGCTTTTTCTTTTTCGGCTTGGCTTAGCTTATCCCACCCATCAATAGTTTTAGCGCCAAAGTCTTGGAATTGTTTGTTATAAATCCCGTAACCTGTCGCAAATAAAGAGGTCATTTCTCCAACTGTGGATTTTGTCGCTGTCGCCGTTAGAGCCGCAATTTTAGTAAACTCCCCCACAGCCTCCGCCGACAAGGAACTAATACCCGATTTAATGTCATAGCTGGCCTTAATAAACTCTGCCTGAGTCGTTCCTGCCCATTGGTTTGAAAACTCTTTTGCTCTTTGAGTGATCGCGGCCACTTCCGAATCATTCAGGCCAAGTGATTGCACTTCGCCTTGAGCACTACTGATCTCGCCTTGAGCATCCACCAACTTTTTAACGCCGAATACCGCGGCCCCTACGCCCACCGCGTCAGTGGCGGCCTTGGTTTTAATATTACTGTTTCGGTCTTTAATCTTACCGATCCGCTCTTGCTGCTTGGCAACTTTGTCCAGCTGGGTCTGCTCTTTTTTCAGCTGTTCATTGTAGGCTTGTGTTTCTGTCTTGATCTTACGGGTTGCTTCATTGAGCTTGTTGGTTGAGACACCCGCCGCTGACAATTTACCCCGCAGCTTTTGCAGTTGTTCAGTTTCACCTTGCTGCTGAGTTTTCAGCTTACTAACCGCAGTTTGGGCCTTGTTAAATTCCGCCGTCATTTTGCGGGTTGGCTTGGCCGTGTTCTGCATCTGTTGCGCCAAGCGATTAGCTTTAGTTTGAGCTTCTTCCAGCTCTTTACTGGTTTGAGCTGTAGCCGTTTTTAGCTTTCTAAAGTGTTCAATATCACTGCTTTGCTGGCCTAATTTCTTAAGGCTGTCTTGTGTAGCCTTAATTTTTTCTCCTGCTTTCGTGGTATGGGTTGTCACCTTCTGAATAGGTGCCGTCAGGTTATCCACCATATCCAATACCAGCGAAAGTTTATGTTTATTTTCACTCATAATTGAACCCCGTAAATACTCGTTTTCCCGTTCGCTTTACAGCTTCACGGTTTAGCATCCACAACACTGAATCATACAAATCAAAACGATGAGGATCGCTTTTCGTACCGATGCCACCAGCAATAGGCATCCCATCTCGCACCATATTGGTTATTGTGCGATTCGTTAGCCTAAAAGCAGAGGCAAACTCTGCTCGCGTCAACAATGGAGGCCCTGCGTGATTTTTCATAGCCCGCCCTCTCTAGAAAATAAAGCGCGACCCACTTCAACAGGATCGTAAACAGGGACAACCCCACGCTTACCGCAAGGTGCAACACCCGCTTCTTTAATTTTCTTCCTTGCTGTATCTCGACAACATCTAAACGTTCGAGCGATTTCGGTAATATTCCATTCCACTCTATCTTTCATTTACACTCCGCCTAATTGCTTAATTACACCTTCAAAACTGCCTAACTTGTGTACCATCTTATTTTTAACGGCAGCTTTACCCATAAGAACGCCACCACGGCCAAAATCCTTGAGTACCGTTGAGCGATTTACCTTCATGTTTCTTGCTACACGATCAATGAACACACCCGCTAAAACATCTAGATGCTTTTGACACTCAGAACGCCCAGCACTAGAGGCTGGATCAAGGTGTTTTTTCGGCGATTGGCTAGAAACAAATTCAATGTTTTCATTCTTCTTGTTACGTTGTAGCGTCATAACAACCCCGATAGAGCCCACGCTGGCTGTCGCATCAATAACAACTTCACTTGCCGAAGATGCCAACCAGTAAGCCGCAGAGCAACCCTGCCCACCGATGTACGCCACTGTCTTTTTCTTAGATCGGCCCGCAAAAATCATCTCTGACATTTCATGAATACCCGATACCTCACCGCCCGGTGAATCAATATCCAACATGATGGCGCTGACACTTGGATCGTTCAGGGCTTGGTTATAATCCTTTGCCAGTAACTGGACACTGGTTCCCCCGCAAATCAACTGGAACAAGTTGGCATATCGAGAAATCACCCCGCGAACAGAGATCACCGCAACACGGCCACGCTTTTGCATAGCATGACCCGATTTTGTGCCTACTCGACCTTCTAACGCCATTGGTTGGCTGGAAAGGAGGGCTTCAATACTAGTGTTTCCTGTGATGCCTGCGGCAATATCAGCCATAATTTTTAAGGTGTTATCGTCAACAGCCCAACAAGTGGACTCCAACCAACCCAACGCCAGCATTCGTTTCATTTACAACCTCATTAAATGCAATGGTGATAAAAAACACCGAATATTAATGATCAAAGGATCATTCCGTTTTTTGCTTAATCCCATCTGAAAACGGGCATTTCTCACAGTAAAAACACACCTGTTCGTCACCTCTAAACCCTTTCTCGCTCTGGGATTCGTCACCTTAGTGCCTAGGGTCGTGCTGACGAGCATACAAAATCCGAAAATTAGCCAAACTCCGCGAGCCTACCGCCCGTGGTTGACTCTGATTCTCTCAGGGTCCCCCGTGTTTCCTAGGCTCACAGCCTTCACACCTCGCCAGCCCTTTAAAAATAAGGCTTTAGCGGGTATTTACTCACGGCCACCCCCCCCCAAACAATCCAGCCCTCGCGCCTGCTTATATTGTCTACTGTATTAATCTTGCTTGATGGTGCTCTAGCCTTGTCCTGTCTGGGTTCATGCGGTCTGAGCAATATCAATGATCTTCAAATCATCGTGGTCATTGAACAGGTTGAAGAACTCAGGGGATTTTCCTTCTAGCCATTGGTGATAAGTTTGCAGTGCTTGGCTCTTTTGTCGCTCTGCATAGGTATGGATATAGGTCTGATCCAGTTTGTTCATGGCGTGATTCAGTAGTAATTCAGCGGTCATGTAATCAACATCCAAATCCATCCATGCGGTACGCGCCAGCTTTCTGAGTGAATGACTACACCAAAGTCCATTACTCACGTTTTTAATCAACTCATTGGCTTTATTACGGCTAATGCAGTTCTGAATTGGTTTATTTGGAAATAAAAATGCACCTTTGTAACCTTGCGAACGCTGCCATGCTCGATACCACTTCAAGAGGTTCATTGCTGTCTCTGTTAATGGGATCGTATGGGCCTGCTTAGTTTTCGTTATGGCTTCTGGGATATTCCAACGACCAGAATCAAAACAGATATGCGCCCATTTAGTACAACGTGTTTCGCCTATGCGAGTGCCATGTAATAACATCATCATTACCAGCATTTGAGTGGGCTTAGCTACGTTCTCAATTGATTTGATCACGGATTCCACTTGCTCAGGTTTAAGCTGTGCAGGTTTAGGGGCTACTTTCATTTCAATAAAATCATTGAACAAATAGCCCGCTACGGGATTAATCCCAATGAGCTTTAATTTATGAGCACGTTTAAAGGCTTGCTTGAACACGCTCCAGACAGAACGCACCGTTGCAATGGAGTAATACCGTTGAAGCGGCCAGAATAACTTTTCATCTAACTGGGAGTGCGTTAATTCAATCAGTTCGCACTCTCCCAACATAGGAATAAGCTGACGTTGGATCGCCCACTTGATCGTGGCGCGTCTTGATGATGTAACCGTGTTGTCTTTGCTGCTGCGCTCGGCATACCATTCCAGCAAATCCAATACCGTTTTAAACTGCTGATTAAGCACTTCATCGTGTAAATTTACGGCTAAGCGGCTTTCATATTCACTCAGGTTCGCGATCACATCCTTTGCTTTCAAATGCGGCCATACACCCAACTTTCTCCAATGGGACTTTCCTTCGGCATTTTTAACAAAGAACCAAGAACCAGATAAGCGATTAGCATGAAATCGAAAGCGCAACGGAAAACGAGGATCACGCAATTCAGAACACTGGCTTTCTACTTGGACTTTTTTAATCGCAGATTCAGAAAAGTTAATCACTTTCGTTGTCATTACTTTCAACCTCATACTTATAATTCAAATGGCCGACCACGGGCATTATCAATATCCCTGTCGGCAGTCGCGGTTTTTCAAGCGCACTCACGACTAACCGCTACCGCTACGACTGCATACGGTACGCAGGGCTGAGGTTAATCAGCCATGACAAACAACCACCAGGCTATTTATTCGTTTAATTCTTCAACCTCATCCACCTCTGGGGGATTAAGAAGGTCTTCACATAACTCAATCATCTGATCGCCAATAGTTTGCATTTCTTTTGGATCACGGAACATCGATACAAATCCACTCAGATTTTGATAGAGGTTTCCACTTGTCCCTACATGCTTACGTAACTCTTGAAACCAACACCCAGCCAGATCAGGGGTAAAAGAGGTTTCAGATTGGCGGGCATATCGTGTTTCACGAAACTCAGCGCTTATCTGTTTAAATTCTTCTGGCTCCAGTAGTTCGCGTGATTCGCCCAATAGATCACCAAACCCAAACTTACTCACCACTTCATCACGCTCTTTTACTAACTTGAACAGATTACCAATGGCCGTTGTGATTTTTTCATTCAAGTGTTCGTGATTATTCTTATGTTCCTTTGCCGCTTCACCCAAACTAATAAGTAATAGCTTTCTGCGGTCGGCTTTATTAACCGCTTCTTCTTCCTGAATGCGACTAACTTCTATTTCTTCTTGCTCTCGCAATAACTCCAGTTTGTCCCGTAGCATCGCGCGCTCACGAGTCACTTTATCTAATTCAGTTGCAGAGAGTGACTTAGGTTTCAGCTGCTCTAGGCTTTGACTCGCTTCTGCGATCAACTTGCGAATTTTATCTAATGTCTTGCTCATGGTGGCCTCTAACGATTCAGAATGTTTGTTGGTTTATCGAGAGATTAAAGGATAAATCGGGCGTAACAAGCCCGTAGCACTTAGGGCACATTTATTCCCTGATAGATGTTTATTGCGTGGCTAGATATGGTGGGGATCGCGCTGCTATCACTGTGAATTTACCACCCACTTGCAACGCCAAATATCAAGATTAGATTGAAGATCGTGTAATTGCCTATCCCCGCTATGTACAACTAATAAATTCGTCGCTACATAGCGTGGATATTGGCCTGTGAGACTTTCACGCACATTTTAATAAACATATTGCATGTTTTTTATTGTGATTGTTACTATAGAACTATACCTGTGCGCTTAACGACCGTCCGAAGTCGTTAGAGTTTTACCCAAAATGGGCCCACCGATTTCTCTCAAAAATCGAGACTTAAACACCATGTTTAAGTATCTGTACCTGACAGTCAAATCAGAGTTCCTATAAAGGAAATAACTGTTACTCACAGCCCAAGAGAGTCGCACTTACCCCGTTACGGTAACGTTTTTCAAAACGAGATTTGAACGCTTTGATGCTCGTTATGCATCATCAGACTTAACCTTACTGATTAAATATCAAGGTTCGCAATAATATGGTGAGATCGGTCAGACCAAAACGGCGAAAAGGTTTAAACAGTGGCGAATAGGCATTGAGTTGTCGCTGAACTCGATACGAGTCAGTAAAGTTCTTACAAAGAAGGAAGATCCTGTGTTTGATGAAAAAGCAGAAGCAGAACGATTAAAGCAACAAACACAAATTATCAGAAAGAAGACCTACAAACGCAGGAAGTCACGACTTGATCGATATAAAGGTGAGTTACTGGCTCTTAAAAAAGAAGGGTGTTCAACTGCCGAACTTCAACGCTGGCTTAGAAGTAAGCGAATAAAAGTAGAACATTCAACGGTTTCACGATGGTTACAGGCACAGCATGGGTAAGTTCGCAAGTGCCACAAAACAATCCACCAGCGTTATAAAAGCCGTTCAAGGTTCGATACTTTCCTCCGTTGGCACTGTGAGAAATTATGAACAAGCCTTAACAAGAGTCGCTGAATATGCCAAGGCTGAAAAAATTAATGGCGGTCTTAGGGGGCTAACCCCAGCTCAAGCGATCACATATTTGGAGCAGCGCGGCCAAGAGGTAGGGCAAAAGACGCTTGATATGGAGCGCCAAGCAATCCAATGCATGATGCACCACGTCACGCACTTACTTGAAGCGCCTGAGAAACTTCCCACTATAAAATCAGAGCAGGCTCAAGCATTACAATCCAGAGCCTACACCACCGATCAGGCAAATTTAATCGCCCACCACCAAAACGAAAAGAATAGCCTTGCGACTCAGTTGTCGCTTTCTGCTGGATTACGCGCCCATGAATTATTGACCTTGCAACCCAGAGAGATACGCGCACCGGATCAAAGGCCTACCCTTCCATCCAAATGGGCCGGACGTGATGGCGTAATTTATACCGTAGAGGGTAAAGGCGGGTTAGTTCGTGAAGTGCTTATCCCTTCCCACTTGGCTGATCGAATAGAAAGTTTACGCCTACCCTCACCTGTACGCATCGAGGATAGAGGTATTTATTACACCTCACATTACGCTGTCACAGGCGGTCAAAAATGGAGTAATTCATTCTCAGCTGCATCAAAAAGGGTTCTTGGATGGTCAGAAGGTGCTCACGGGTTACGGCATAGTTATGCCCAAGAGAGAATGCACGAACTACAAAAGGCCGGATTCAATCGTGATTTAGCCCTTGAAACGGTTAGCCAAGAAATGGGGCACTTTCGCCCAGAAATTACAGAGGTTTACCTACGTTGAGAATTTTTATTTTTATTATCGCTGTAGGCGTACTCGCCCAGCTTGGCACCTATGTGCATGAAAACATGACAGCGCTATCTCTACTAGAAATAGGACAAGTTAAAGAAGAAGTTCAAACAGGCTGGCAGTTCTGGAATGGAAAAACGACAGAAGGGGCATTGTTTGCCACTTTCAACAATAAGGCTGACGGATGGGCCATTATTCTTAGGCTATGGCCGCTTGCACTACTGGTTACTGTCACCTGTTTAATTTTCTTACCCGTCATGATCTCGCTATTTCAAGATCTAGGACATAAAGAAGCACGTAGAAAAGTAGCTATTGCAGAAGAAAAACTGATAAAAGCCCAAGAACGAGCAAAGACAGCGGAACAGCGAGCCATAAAACAAGCTCGTTCAGAATTAGCTAATAAGAAAAATGAAGCTCAAAACATGCTGGCTTATGGGGAGCGCCTAACCTCCCAAGCTGAATTGATGAAGCAGGGGTTAAATGACCAAATCCAACAAATAAAGCGGCAAGCGCAACAGGCTATTAATGAAGCCAATGATCGTGCGGATCTTGCAGAACAACAAGCCTTAAAATCCGAAAGTAGAAAACGCAATGCCGCAGCAACCGCAGAACGCCGCAGAAGGAAGATCAAGAAGACTGAATCCACTAGCTAATAGCTTGCTTGTAAGATTTCCTCAATTCGAGACTATCTAAATTAAGACGTTTAAAAATCAACCTTACTTTATTGGGGTCTAATCGGTGGCCTTGTTCGTTGAGCTTATCAGAAACGCCTTTAGCACCTAGTTGGGGATTGTTAAGTACCACAGCTTTCACTTTACTAAGAATATTTTCATCAAATTCCACTGTTAGCGGTTTTCCTTTAGAAGGAAGGGCAAAGCCATAACGCTCGCAAATTTCAGGGGTGTATTTTTTAACAGATTTTAATGAAGGAAAGTGAATCTGGCCGCACTCCATTAAGCATGATACAACCTCTTGATAAAGGCTTTCATAAGTCCACGCAACGCTATCACTTTCAAACTCACAGAGCGCACCATCAATGACTGACTTCCAAAGTTGAATTAAATGTTCTGGGGTTCGATTTTTCTTAGCACTTTCTCTATTCTTTTGAGTTTTCACTCTGTCAGCCATCGGCCCGCTTAATGAAATAGAATTCATTAAGCCTGTCATTCCCGCCAGAACCCCACCCCAAGTTTCAAGGCCATTATTGAAAAAGTAATTAGCCATCTTGATCAGCTCATGTTCATTTTGCTTAACTGTATCAAGCAATAAGCTGAAATCTCCTGTATCCCTTACAATTTCGATCGCCCTCGCTTCCTGCATACGACAAACACCAGTCGCATTATCACCATTTTTAAAACAGGCTAAGGCTTCCGCATGTAGCTTGTAACAGATATCTTGTTCGCTAATTTTGCTCTTATTTTTCATGCAAGAAACCCTCTGATTTTAAGCGTTTACTAACTTTTGAAATGGTGTGCCTTGAACAACCAATTAAGCTCTCTATGTAGTTGTAGCTTTTCCCATCAACCAATAAGCCTTCAATTTTATGGTGAAGTTCTTTGTTCTCTTTCCGGCCTCGATACTTACCCAGCGCTTTGGCCTTTTGAACACCCTGAGCTTGTCGGCGGCGGCGATCTTCATAATCTTTACGGGCAACAGCGGCCAACATATCTAACATCATGTCATTCAATGCTGAAAACATACGTTCAGTAAACTGATCGCCACTTGTCATAAATTGATAACTGGTAGGTAGATCAAGTGAAACAACTCGTATTCCTTTGACACCAATCAAACGCTTTAAAGCATTCCAATCATCAGCGTTTAGCCGGCTAATTCTATCGACTTGCTCAACCAGTAAGACATCACCCTGCAAAGCAACATCTAATAGCCGGAATAACTCTGGTCGCTTTAAGTTCGCCCCTGATTCATTTTCTTCAAACCAACAAGCAATCTTAAAACCTTGTTGTTCCGCAAACTCCACCAGCTGGCTTTTAGCTCGTCCAGCATCTTGCTCACTGGTTGATGCTCTTAAATACCCATAAACACGCATGATCACCCCAGTGCATTTTATATTGGTGCTGTTAATTAGGTGCATTATACATTAAAATATAGGAAATAATGCACCAAAATAACTAAGTGTATTAAGGGTGTACTTAAAATGCACCAACAAAAAGAAACACACGCAATGTGTAAGCGTTAAAAGCTCCGAATCACTAGAAATAATGCGTATTTCAAGGTAAAAAGAGCGGATCACACCGTGTGTACTGTTATTATTTGTAAAACAATCAGATTTGAATCAAGGGGCTAATTATGGCGACCATTATTATCAAGAAAAAACGCAAACTGGTTACGCCAGAGCCTAGCACCACATCAACACCACCTAAAAAGCTCTCGTTAAAACCTAAAGAGTCACCAGCGAAACAATTAGAGACTAAAAAAAACGAGAAAAACAAAGAAGAGTTAACGCCAGAACAACGCACTTACATGAACAACGCTAAAGCAATCAATGCCAAAATCAAAAGCATTAAACGAGCTAAACGCTGGTTAATGGATACATGGCCGAAAGTATTTGATTATGATGATTTTAAGCCCTTAGCAATAGGGATTAACAAGATAGTCGCTGAGCAATATCGACAAGATAGAGATAACGGTAAAGATCTCGGATTTGGTTGGAAACACCTTGCAACAAGCCTTGACCGATGGGTAAAGAAAAAAGCTTATATTGAAGCATTAAAAACGGGTACACATCGCTACAACTTAGATGGTACTCAAAGTGAGGAAATCCTGGAGGAACATAGAGTTTCTGATCGACAAAAAGATAAGAAATCTTAATTCCCCCAACTTGTGACCAGTCACAAAGGCCATGCAAATGAAATGCATGGCCTTTTCTTTGTTAATTAAATATTGCTTAATAACGCCAATATAATCCTAAGTGTTACTTCTATAATATTTAGAATCACTTGTGTCATGTATTCACCCTCGTAGTCTATGGGCCTCCCATTATTCACAAGCTAATATCCAACGCATCAACATTTAAATTTAATATTTAGATTGCTGTAGGTTTTCCGTTAAGGCCATCAGGTTGGCTTCCAGCTTATCAGCACGGCTATTGGCACGGCCCAGCTCTGCATTCACTTGTTTCATTTCGGCTTGGCTGGCTTTCAGGTCAGATTCTAGCTTGGTAGCCTTCTCTTGACTCACGGCGGCTTGCTTGTCTTTTTCAGTAATAGCCTGCTTGGCCTCTTTTAGCTGCTCGGTCACGGCTTCAAGTTTGGCACTGGTTGTGGCTATGGTGCGATCTTGTTGGTTGCATTGCTGGCCCAGCTCTGCCCCACGTTGTTGCTCAGTGGTTAGTTGCTGCTTAGTTTCAGCCACCAGCTCTTGGCTAGTTTTAAGCTGAGCATTCAAGCCCGTGGCTTGTTCATGGGCAGCTTTAAGATCACCCGCCAGTTCATTGTTTTGCTTGTTCACTGCGGCCAGCTGAACTTGCAGCTGCTCACCATGCTTGTGCTCGGCGGCCAATTCACTGCGGAGTTCTTGGACTTGCTTATCCACGGCAAGTTTATCTTGTTGCAGGTTATCAATGCGCTGGGCTTGCTGATCGGCGCGTTCTGTCAGGGTGGAAAGCTCCATGCTCTGCCGCTGTAGCTGCTTGCGAGTGTCGGTAAGCTCAGCTTGCAGGCGCTCAACCTCATCCGCTTGGCGGTCAATTTCGCCCATGTAACTTTCAGCCTCAGCTTTTAGCTGGGCGCGTTCACGGTCAAAGGTGGCTTGTTCAGCCTTGAGGATCGCTTGAGATTCGCGGGCAAGCTCAGCCCAAACAGGGCGCAACACAGCCAGCAAACGTTCTTCTGGCATATCAGGCAAGGATTCCACCGCCTCCGCAGAACGTTGCTCACGCCACGCTTTCAGGTGCGGTGTAATACTGCTCAAGCTCCCACGGCTTTCATTCATTTCACGGATCTTGAGGTTGGTTGGGTCTACGCCCTGTGCCACCAGCTGATCAGCAAGGTCAAAAACAAGTTCTTTGGTTATCTTCTCGGCCATCGGTTTCACCTTAATTGTAATTATGTAATGTAATTCTGTAATACATTACATAATTACATTACAATTTTCAAGAAATATATGCACTCAAGGGAGTAGTACCAAAGAACTTCAATCAGGAGGGATAGAAAGCAGGCATAAAAAAACCCGCACAAGGCGGGTAAAAAATAATTTTTTATTCAGTTAGTCTTTCTTGCGGTTGTTACTGTTAATGTTGATGCTAATGTTTCCGATCGTAATCTTCACACTCACAGCCAACACTAGAGCAGCAATCAAAGCACAAATGACAATCGTTGAACTGATGATCATTGGTTACTCTCCAATATCTGGAGCCGTAGCGAAGAATCAACTTCTAACCGACTTGAAACTTTGCAAGATGTACTAAGTCGAGTACAGCATACGACTGATAGATTTATGAAATCCATTCTATAGATTAGAAACTGGCTACCACACCAGCCGAACGGGACATAAAGGGCAGAACATAGTCCCACCCTAACAATGCAAAAGCATTGTTAGGGTGTCTAAAGTCAAAATGAAGACTTACTTAGCAGATTGATTATATAGGAGAAATGTTAGCTTTAATAGTTTTCCATTTGCCAGATACAAAAAAACCGCCGATAGGGCGGTTTCTTTGTATCTGGTAACTAAGCAGTGGTAGGTGCTTAGTTATATGCTGTACTCGACTTAGCAAGATCAGTATATGACGGAGGTGTCAGTATTGCAACTCCTTACCTTGTTGTTACTTCATTTGGCAGGTTTCATACTGGCCTTGTCGATATTCTTCTTCATAATCTTCTCAATCTCAGTGGCAGCCTCGGTTAACATTAGCATTACCTCCATATAATCCCCTTGTTCAAGGTTGTCTGGGCTTGAATCAAACGCCATAGAGGTTATCGCCTTGATTCTTTTTGCTAGTCTTAAAACCCTAATATCATCTTCGATCATGTGGGTTCCTTCATGCCAGGCGAATTGCTTTAGGGCGTTCTTGCTTGGATGACAGTTCGCTCGACTCTAAAATTTGTTCTATTTCACAAGCAGACTCAAGCATAACCTGCATTACTTGCTGCAAAGACTCGTTATCCATTTCGGTTGGACTTCCATCACAGCCAAGTGCGGCCATTCCTTTTACGCGTTTAACTAATGAGCGCAAACGTAATTCATTATCTTTCATGAGGTTTATTCCTTGTTTGCTAATTGATACGCCTTAATTTCAGCTAAAACACGGCGAAAATCCGCACCAGTCATAGCACCAAGGTGAATTGCTTTGCGATTTTGAAACGCGGTGATAAGATCACGGGTATAGTGACTCATTAGAATATCCTTCTGTTGTGGTTACTTACGCCGCCCGTGGTCGCCAAACTTCCGGGTGGCGTTTTTGTATCTAAACTGGATAGTAGTACATACTATTTATACATACAATAACTACTTACTATTTTTAATTACTTCTTTGCAGTGGTTAACAAAAAGCTCCCGACTAGACCTTGCCCCTACAATCTCCATAGCTTGCTTAACAACTGCCAGCTCATACGGGTTTATCTTCATTGAGTGCAATCCAACACGCGGATCGATAGCGTTAACCTCATGCCCATTAACGTACTCACTCAACTCACTACCAGAGAGATCATCAATAACACTCTTTTCATGCTTCCAGTCAGCTAAATAGCGATCGCGATGTTTCTTTTGGATAGCTTTTCTTTTTTCCGCTTGTTCAGCTTCAACCTTGTCACGAACTGCCGCTTCTGTAGTTAATTCTGATCGATCTTCTGACTTCTTTTTCTTGTTGATTAAGCTCATAAGATCACCTCATGCAAAAAAGCGCTAATTTCATTGCGTGTGCGGCTAGTATGTCGTTGTTCACTAAAGTCCTCCAACATAGGCATAACCCAACAAGTAGAATCCATACCATGTTCAGTTAGCATTTTTCGTCTCTCTGATAAAGCCTTACTATTACTTCTGGCCTTAGTGAAAACAAATCGAGCTTTATCTTTTACTTTGTACTCTTCCAATTTCGACAAAAGAAAATCAAACTCTTTTAGATCATTCTTTCCCGTGTTCATTGGAACAACAACTAATGCTTTCTCTTCGCTAGCAGCTTTAAGTAAATCCACATTATCAGCTGTAAACGCTCCTGCGGTATCGTACAGAAAGAAGTCAGCCTCCTCATTTTCAATTAATGTTACGTGCCGTTGCTGATCAGTATTGTCAACATGGACGCTATAACCCAATCTTTGAAGCTCAATAGAAGTGTATTCACACAAAGTAGACTTACTGACGCCTCCCTTTGTATTGAAGAAAATAATATGCATAGACCCACCAATAGTAATTACAATTTGTATTTACCAATAGTAATTACTATTGGTAGTGGTAGTCAAATTAAACTGAGAATAAATCGATCTGACTGTGATGCGTCACTACAACCATTGATTATTGAAAGCATCTAAGCCAGTGAGGGCTTTTTTATAAATAGGTAAACTTGGGTTGTCGCTGCCTTTAAAGTGCCGTCTATAGCCATTTACGCTCGAAGTTAACCTAGCGTTATGGGGGCATGTAACGAAATGTAGAGCATTACTGGCTATTTTGGCTAAAAGAGGGGGGTTAAGCCGCCGCTCTTGTACGCTCTTATATTGAGCGTAGCAAAATATGCAAAGCAAACTACCACTAAACTCAAAATAATAGCTGTATGGCCGTTATACGCATTAACTCGCGGTATTTTAAAAGCCTTTCCCCTGCTAAGCCTGCTCTTTGCAGGAGGTTGAAATAAACTCTGGATCTTCCTGTCGAATGACAAAAGAAAGGATCAACGCGTTCTTTTGCTTTTAGTTGGAATAATAGGTTATTTGGTTATGTGGCTTATAGGTGCCTCGACGGGGCCCGTTAAATTGCTTTCTGTGGACTATTTAGTGTTGGTGATGTTGATTGCAATTTAATGGGAGGTACTTATAAACAGCTCTTTATGCTCTTAATGAAAACTATATATCTCTTTATTTATTAATAGGGAATTAAAGGGACCCTGTTAATAAATAAAATGGTACTTACTCCGGAGGATGAAACTACCACTCGCGGTTTCACCTCCCTTTTCCAACTCTCATTTAATTAGGGATACACACATACCTATACATGACTTATCCATAGTGCTGATCGATATACGTTAGGGTGTGGATATATTGTAGTGACAACCGATGAAATGATGGTGATTTGTGGGCGATGTATGGCGTTCTAAGGGTTTTTTTATATAGCAGGCACGAGTATTCTACCGAAACAAATCGGCATCAAAAGAGAGGGGATTTAGTGGGTAAACCAGCTTACTGCGTCTTCATCATACCAGTGCGTTTCAAACTGGCCTTGATTGGATTCTGTTTGGTAGCTTTCCAAGTTCAAAGCATCGGCACGCTTCTGTTTTGACAGCTTACTGCCGTATTCAGGCCAGCTATTAGAAAGTTTGGCTTTGCATAGTCGTTCTAGTGCTTGTTGGCGCTGAGAGTCTAACCAGCCAGCCTTAAAACCTATTTCCTTGAATAACTTAATTGTTAGCCACTTGTAACCAGCAACACCCTTGATCTTGCCTTCTTCTTTATCAAGCAAATCCATAGCCTCACTATGAAGATAGCCAGCGCGTACTAGCTTATCAATATAACGGAACCATGTTGATTCTGGGATTTCTTCTCCGTATATAGCAGCGTAACGCTTTCTCATAGATGCGTGCTTAACAGGATCTAGTTCTTTAGGCTTGGCTACGCCCAAACGGAAAGTAGACCAATCTATATATGTGATAATGACACTTAAAACACGAATCATACGCACACGAACCCGTTTTTGTGAGTCACGTTGACGACAATCCACTTCATTAAGTGATTTAAGAAGGTAAGGTTTAGATGAATAGCCCGACACTTTATCAATAAATCGGCGGGTAGGCTCAGCAATCTTAGTTTTGCCTAAGCCGATTAGCACATCACGAACAGATTCAGAGTATGATCTGCTGCTTTGTTTCTTATTCGGGCACTCTCGCCCTAAATTTACTGTCATTTTCTCGCCTAAAAATAGTAGCGAGGCTTGCAAATTACGATACAACCAGTAAAATTAACCTTGTCTAGAGGTGGTTTCTTTTGGTTGAACCATTTTTAAAAGAACCTCGGTGTTAGCGCATCGAGGTTTTTTTGCGTCTGTAAGCCTGTCCGTTAATCCAATCTCACGTTAAAACTGAACACAACTTGAGCACCTTAGCCCTACTTGCGTTCAGCCCTGTTAATAATACACACAGGGTGTAAAAAATCCACCCTAAGTTTTCAAATTCCTAGATTTTATCTGAATCAGTATGACACTGATCTGACTCACGATCCAACTGTAGCTTTTGCAAAGCTTCACAAATCAATTGCATTGATATATGTAACCCCCGCTTTTCTGGGTCACACTCTAGTGATTCCGCCACATGCGCAGAGTAATGGCAAAGCGCATCAATCGTTTCACCCTCATGGTCATGGATTAAAGGATTCGATCCTTTGTCATTATTTTTTGTAAGCGCCATTTAGACAACTCCTTCTAGCCGCGACACTGTATATAACCACAGTATTTTGTATTTATTTTAGTTTCAGATCAATCAATTGCGTGTACTTATAAAACATCTTGTTTATTCCTCTCCCGCTGATAACATCTAACTCACTGTTTTAACTGTCTTTTTTGCGCCCCAACGCAGTCATTAGCATTGAAAAGGTGCCATTTTGGAAACAACAAACCAACAGATCGGGAAGCGATTACGCAAAATGCGTGAATTGTTCGGTGAATCTCAGCAAGAACTAGCCAATGCTTTTGACTGTTCGCGGGGGACTATCTCAAAGTATGAGCGGGGATTATTGGCATTATCACCTGAACAAATAAACCATGTATGCAGACGCTACAAGGTAACACACTGCTGGCTATTAACAGGGGATGGGCCTGCGCAATCTCCGGGGACGAAAGACCATGATTTCTTAGCCTTGCTCTCCCAAGTACCACATGACGCATTGAAGCCACTAAAACAACTTATTAAGACACTTATTCAGAAATAACTCTTTTTATAAACCAGTAATTTAAGCCGCCCCCTTCTTACCAAGAATGTGACACCGATGCCATATTTTTTAGAGCTAAACACCTAACGATAAGACTATCATCACACAAACATATCAAGCCACTGCACCTTTAGCCGTAGTTTGAGCAACAGAACCCGGCTCAATGGTATGGCTGACATTCTCCACCAGCCAACGGCCATTGGCGTTTTTCTTATGCTGGCTCACTTTCAAAAATCCCTCAGCCACGATCAAGGGGTTCAATGGGCGGGTGATGTTTAACTGGGCCTTACCTCGTTGCAGTTCACCCAGCTTGGCACTGGCTGCCTGCTGAGCCGATGCCTGATCAGTATGGGTTTTTCTGATCACAAACTCAGGTTCTCCACTCCCTGCCCGTTCGGTCTGTTTCTCTTGCGCTGTTTCATCAAACCAATACGCCACCACGCTTTGGTAATCTTCTCTATCTTGAACCGTTACTGTGCCCGTGGAGTGCTCAGGATCGGTAATTTCAATGGTGGGTAAGTCTTTCCCGCTGGCTGTCTTACCTTTCTGCTTAGGCACTAACAGCAACTTATTAGCCGCCACCTTGAACATGGCCCCGTTTTCACGGGCCAACCGGGTGAGCATGTTGCTGTCAGACTCAGCACGTTGATCGAGGTGGGGAAACTGAATCCCAGCCAGTGACGGTTCCACCTGAACATCATAACCATGACGGCCACCCACTTGCTGGGCCAGCTCACCCAGCGTGATATTGTCGTAACTTTCATCACGGGGCGCTTTAAAGCTGCGCTTCATCTGGGCCGCTTGAGCACTAATTGTGAGCGTGTCCGTTTCTAGTGGCTCGCTGATTTCATCCACCGTGTACGTGCCTTTAAATACCAGCTCCCCCACATAACCAATGTAAATATTTAGCTCGGCCCCGGTTGGCGGCGGGGTAATCGCTTGATCACGGTTATCCAGTTCGATTTCGGCGGTGTCGTTCTCGATGCCAGCGGCATCACTCAACGTGAGCCGCAGCAACCTATCCCGGATCTTGGCGGTTATATCGCTCTGATTAGCGATTATTTTAAAATCAACTTCTTTCATTGCGGTTTAATCCCATAAGCTCACGGTGCCTTGTTTGGTAACAGGCTCCAGATCAGGCAATTCAATGGACGTGCCAACGGGCAACACCGGGCCAGCTTTCGCCAGTCCGGGGTTTGCTTCCAGCACGGCTTCGGTGGCTCCAGTTCGGCCCTGATAATATTGGTGACAAATTGCATCAAGCATTTCGCCCGTGCCGGTTAAATATTTCATGGCTGATCTTCCCCGTATTCACTGATCGAGATTGAGCCTTTCATTTCCAGTGGTATGCCGTTATCCAAAAACTGGGTTTCTGTTATATCGAGCTTTTCAATAACCCACAGGCCCAAATCCAAAGCGGTGCCACTTACTTGCCCGTTGTTTCTTCTCAATGCCCCACCCACTAACCGGATCGGCTTGCCTTCATCAGCTAGGGCTTGAATTTCATCAAACTGGGTTAAGCCATCCGCATCCTGCGGATAATGGGCAATATCGAATGATTTAGTGATCCCCTCTGGCCCTTTGAACTGACGGGCAGGCTTTCGGCCCACCCTGTCCATTTTGGCCCAGCGCCATCCCATAGACGTTTTAAGGGATTGATATTGCATGGTGTTAATACTGAACTGAAAACTGCCCAGCGCCATCATTACGGCCATGATTTACCTCGCTTACTTTCGTGCTTTCTGCCTTTCGTGCTTTAAGCGGTGTTAGTCCACCGCTAAAGTACGGCTCTTACGCTCAGCCTTGCGCTTTTCTGCGGCCAGCTGCCGTGCCACTTCCTGCGCTACCTCTTGGGCATTCATGCCCGGTGCAGCTTGCACGATAATGTCACCGAACTGATAACTGACACTTTGAGTGGCTTGATTGCCTGCGCTTAGTGCTTCGGTGGCTTTCGCCTTGGGCAGTGGTTCCCCTTCGGCGGTCACTTGACTAACTGCCGGATTAGAAAGGGCGGGCACTTCCTCAGCCACTTTTTTCACCGTGTGGGTGACTTCTTCACCATCCCCACCAAACAGCGCATTCCATGCCGATCCAAGCGTATTTTTCAGGGTTTCAATGGGTGCCAACACCATTGATTTAAGCCACTCCATAGCACCAGAAAACATGCCTTTGATGCCTTCCCACATACTGCCAAAAAAGCCAGTTAATGGTTCCCATGCTTGAATAATCAAACCCAGTGGCGACCATGCAAACAGCGTTTTGATAAATTCCCAGCCCATAGCTAAGGTGTTCTTGATTCCATCCCAAGCCCCTGAGAATACCGTTTTAATACCGCCCCACATGTTGGAAAAGAAACCCGTGATAGGCTCCCAATACTTAATCACCAAAGCCACCACAGCAATCAAGGCCATGACACCCGCAATCACCAAACCGATAGGGTTAGCCATCATTGCCGCATTAAGTGCCCATTGTGCGCCCGTCATTACGGCGGTGCCTGCTGCCATTGCCTTTTGCACACCTGACATCATTAACAATGCCCCAGCGGCGGCCAGCGTTCTGGTATGAGTTAACACCATCGCCGCATTCGCTCGAACGGTGGCGGAGGTAGTGAAAGCAGTGGCAAGGGCTAACGCCTTTTGCGCTCCGCTCATCACTACGGTAGCCGCTGCACTGGCTAACGTTTTCACGCGACTGACAGCCATAATGGCGGTGTTTTTCAACTGGGTAATATTGAGCATTCCCAGCACCTTTTGACCAAACAGCAACGAATCTGAAAACGCCACATAAGCCAAGCGGCTGGCTATGCTCGCCGTTTTGAATGCAATCATGCCCACCACCACGAACGCCAACACTTGAGACAAGATCGGGAAATTCTCGGTGAATGATGAAATGGCAATGGCTGCCTGTCCGATCACGTCACTGACAAACATCACCGCTGGAGCAAACAGCAAGCCGATTGCGGCGGTCATGTTGCCCACTCGCTGAGTTAACAGCTGCATAGACTCAGAAGGGCCCGTGGCGATACTGGTAGCCATCTTGTTGACGTTCTTGCCGCCATCAAGCAAAGCCCCATTCATGCCGTTAATATTGCCTTTCAGGGTGTCTATTTCAGGATAAAGCTGGGTGATCAGCGCCATTGCCTCATCTGAGCCAAAGGCTTTTTTCAGCTCCATCTTGTCTATATCGGTCAGGGTTTCCCCGTATTTATCCCGCAGCTCTTGCAGAATATCCGGCATAGATAACAGCTGATCATTCGCATCCAAGAAACTCAGGCCCAGTTTTTCACCTGCGCCCGCTGCTGCATTTAGGAATGATTTATATTTTGTGGCCGCTTTGCTGCCGCTCATGGTGGCTTGAAGCTGGCCCAGAATGCTGAGCTGTTCAGCAAAAGGAACGTTTGAGGATGTGGCCGCCGCACCAAGGGCAGAAATAGCCCCTTGCATCTGGCTGCCGTCCGTTTTGAACTGCTGCACACTCGCGGCAATACCATCACTGAAATAAGTACCAAAGGCGGCGTTTTTCTCCGCTTCGGTCATTTTCTCCCAGCCATCAATGGTTTTATCCCCGAACGCCCGGAACTGCTTGTTATAAATACCGTAACCCGTAGCAAACAGCCCGGTCATTTCGCCCACCGTTGACTTGGTGGCCGTGGCGGTCAGTGCGGCAATTTTGGTAAACTCGCCCACCGCCTCAGCTGACAAGCTGCTGATCCCGGATTTAATATCATAACTGGCCTTGATGAACTCGGCCTGAGTGGTGCCCGCCCATTGGTTAGAATACTCTTTGGCTTTTTGGGTAATGGCGGCCACTTCGGCATCATTAAGGCCAAGTGAACCAATTTCACCCTGAGCACTGCTGATCTCGCCTTGAGCATCCACCAGCTGCTTTACCCCAAAGACCGCAGCACCTACGCCCACCGCATCCGTGGCGGCCTTGGTTTTAATGTTGCTGTTTCGGTCTTTAATCTTGCCGATCCGCTCTTGCTGCTTGGCAACTTTGTCCAGCTGGGTTTGCTCTTTTTTCAGCTGTTCGTTATAGGCTTGCGTTTCTTTCTTGATCTTGCGGGTTGCTTCGTTGAGTTTGTTGGTTGATACGCCCGCCGCTGACAATTTACCCCGCAGCTTTTGCAGCTGTTCGGTTTCGCCTTGCTGCTGAGTTTTCAGCTTACTAACAGCGGTTTGAGCCTTGTTAAATTCCGCCGTCATTTTGCGGGTTGGCTTGGCCGTGTTCTGCATCTGCTGCGCCAAACGGTTGGCATTGGCTTGGGCTTCTTCCAGTTCTTTACTGGTTTGAGCCGTGGCCGTTTTCAGCTTTCTAAAGTGTTCAATGTCGCTGCTTTGCTGGCCCAGCTGCTTGAGGCTGTCTTGTGTGGCCTTGATTTTCTCCCCGGCTTTGGTGGTTTGGGTGGTGACTTTCTGAATGGGAGCGGTGATCTTGTCCACCATATCCATTACCAGACTGAGTTTTAATTTACTTTCAGCCATTGACTGCCCTCGTTACAAACAAAAAAAGCCCCAGCGCCGCCACTTCATCAAGGGCACCGCTGGGGCGTTATCTGGTTAATCGTCACCGTCTGCCTTTTTATGGCGAGCTATGGCGATCTTATGCCAGCGCATCAGCTCAGGGATCAACATGCTGGCCGTGGTGTTAGCGTCCCAACCTTGAAACACGATGAACAGATCCGCTTCGACCTCCATCACGTCTTTAGGTGGGGTTATTCCATGAAAAAACTGACCACCATGTTTTGCACGGCCACTAAGTCTTTAGGGGATAGCAAATCAAACAGGTTGGCATCAATATTTGAAATACGAGGCACCAAGGTGCGGTGGGTATTAATGTCCATACGCAACACGCCAAACATTTCCAGACCGCGCAAGCTGCCTGTATCTGGTTCGCGGAATGTTGCCGTATCAATTTCAGTATCGCCACGCTTTAGCGGTTTACTTAGCTTTAGTTCGTTACTCATAATTCTTGTTACCCACAATTATTAAATTTGATTGCTGCATCGAGCACGGCCACAAAAAAAGCCCCCGCCGCTTTCGCGGTCAGGGACTTGTGTGGGTACTCTTTATATTTTCTTACTTTCGTGCTTTCTGGCTTTTACTGGGCCAGTGCTTCACGCCATTTCTGGTTTCGGTCTTTACCGTTAACACGGAAAATGTTGTTCATCTTGTCAATGTGAATGATTTCTTTGCCATCAATTTCCAGCGTGTAGACTTCCACAGCAATGGCAAATTTCATGGCCGCTTCTTCTTCCGGCTTGAACTCGCCACCGTGTTCCATCGACTTCCAGAAACCTTGCATCTTGACCGCCACGGCCATATCTCCGGCATCGGTGTCCACATAGCCACGAACGATAAACTGATCATCACGGCTGTCACGGTTGCCCACCAGATCAATCACCTTGGTGGCATAGTCGGCAATGGTCACTTCACAATCGAGCTTTTCCAGCTTGCCGATGTTGCGCTCAATGTCGCCCGCTACACCTGCAAGCACTTGATCCACGGTCTTGGTGACAATCTTAGGAAGTGTCACCGTATTACATAAGCCAGCAAACGATTCATCTTTGAAAAATGCGTTAATGTCTACAAGCATACTTGGTAGTTTTGCCACGGCTTGACTCCTTAGCTAAAAATGGCTTCGTTGTAACGATCCGTGATGTGCTGTCTGAACGTCATGCGCTCAGCCACATCATAAAAGCCCAGATCGTAATCCCAATACACCTGAGCGGTGCCGATAGCGGCCACGTTCAGTTCTTTATCCAACCAGCATTCACCACCGCTGATCACTTCACGCGATACAAGGCGGCGCAATAGTGCATTCACACGGCCTTTCACACCGTCCACATAGCCTTTTGTGACGTTGCGATCCAATAGCTCTTGGTGAGCGTAAAGAATCGAATCACCCACGATGTAGCGGATACGTTGGTGCGGGATCATGGTTCCATCAGCCAAGCGGTTGCCAAAGAAGAACCAGCCGCCTTGCTGCTGCACAATAACGCTCACGTTCTGGGCGTTGTATAGGTTGGCTTTTGATGTTGTGGAGCCAATAGCGTGATCAATCGGTTCACTGGTTCCAATGATGCCGCCAATCATCTTGCGGCTTGATGGGCTATGCCAATAACCCTCAAGGTTATCCACGCGCACAATGTGGCCCGCCACAAAGGCACTGGCTTTGCGAGTGACCGGGTTGCCGTCACTGCCCAGCTTTTTAATGCCGCAGTTAACAAACAGAGTTGGCCCGTAGTTTTTAACCTCAGCCACAACACTGGTAAAACCGTTTTCACTGCCGTCCACAATGGCAATAGCATTGAGTTTGATAGCCACGCTCTCAAGCTCTGCACCCACGCCCGTTTTGTGGCTGTATTCCGGGGCAATCAGCAAGCGAGGACGGATACCCAAAACACTTTCAGCAAACAGCAAGCCTTTCAAGCCTCCATAGGTGTTTGTGTCGTTGTCGAGCTGGCCCACAATGTTTGCCACCTCTTGGGCTTCGTCCGCATCTTCTTCAACACGAATAACAATAACCACCGCAGCACCGTGATCATAAATATCCTGTAAAGCCGTTTTCAGGGTGCCCGTGGTGCCCGCCTTGGCGATCTGCGTTTCGCTGTTAATCAGCACCGGGGTGTTTAAAGGGAAAACCGTGGCATCGGCATCATCTGCCGTACCCACTAAGCCAATGGTTGAGGCGGAAAGCACCTCAATAGGGCGGTTCATGTTTTCGAGATAAATCATCTCTACGCCATGCAAATAATCTGCGGCCATGTATCAGCTCCAAATCTTATGTAAAAGAAAAGCCCCAGCGAATGGCTAGGGCTTTGGGTGAATTTCAGGCACAAAAAAACCGCTTTCACGGAGTTCGTGCTTTCTTACTTTCGTGCTAGTTAACTTTCAGGCTGTAACGGATAACGGGCCTTGATTTCTGCTACTTTACTCATCCAAACTCCTTTGTAGCTGTCTGATTCTGGGTTGCCACTTTCAATCTCATATTGCCATTCAATATAGAGCGGATCAGATTCGCGCTTATACGCTTGCTGTCGTAGCTCTACGTTTTGCTTTGACTCGTATTCTTGCTGAGATAATACAGACTCAATTTGCTCTGCGTTCATGCCAATGTTGAGCATAAACTCGCGACTCGTGTCCGTGTAGGTTTTGCCTTTAAAGATGTAGCTAAACATTTCGCCTCCGGAATGGCTCGTTGAATAACGCCAGTTTTAGATTGTGTGAGTTGGCATGTGACGCATGACCAAGCCACGATTGAATATTTTGATTGATTTCAGGAATTCCGATTTCACCGCCTGCATATTGCTTTCTGAGCTTCTTTAGCTTGCTCTTTATGCGCTTGACGCTGCATTTTCTGAGCAATCTATGGCTTGAATAAATTCTATAGCCGAGAAAATCCAAGGCTCTGCCGTTTTGTTTTGAAATCGGGAAAACCTGCGTTTTGCTGTTTGTTTTAAGTCTGAGCATCGACCAAAGGAACGCTTCGATCTCTCGACGCCACTTATGAAGCTGCGCTTTGTCATCGTGGATGATAGTGAAGTCATCCATGTATCTGACGTAGTGCTTAGCTTTCAGAGTATGCTTGGCGAATCTATCCAGCTCATGAAGATAGACATTGGCAAAAATCTGGCTCGTTAAGTTGCCAAGCGGGATTCCTACGCCCAGCGCATCGCACGGGCTGTTATCTATAATGTAATAAAGCAAGGCCAGCGTTCGGTTACAGCGTATTTTTGCCGCGAGTAGCGACTTCAAAATATGATGATCGATACTTGAAAAATAACGGCTAATATCCGCTTTCAGCGCATATGCTTTGCCGCTTTTGCTTTCTACCTTTCTGATAAACGCTTGAGTTCTGTCTGCGCCTCTATGTGTTCCTTTGTTTCGCCGACATGCGTAAGAGTCATAAATGTACGTCTTATCAAAAAGCGGCTCGATAATGTTGTATATCGCCCTGTGAACTACTCTATCTCTAAAGTGAGGGGCAGATATTAAGCGGCGCTTTGGCTCAAACACATAAAAGTGATGATAGGGCGACATGCGATACATGTCCCACATCAGTTCGTTTTGTATCTGAATAATGTTTTCTTCTAGGTTGTTGAAGAAAACGAGTGTCGCTGTCGATTTTGTTTTGCCTTTTCTGCATGAGTAGGCCGCTGACAGTAAGTTTTCAAAGTCAAATATCGCTTCGAATGTACACGCGATTGACGCATCAATCGGTGTTATACGTAT
>NZ_CAKZKO010000199.1 GCF_937123705.1 uncultured Paraglaciecola sp.
GAACTCCCACCGAATCCGAGAAATCCTCACACAAGCCAAAGCCGACAATCCGATACGTGGCATGGCTATGACTGAGACGCTTATCAGTTCAGCGTTGTTTGTATTAACTGAATCACAACAGCAACGCATAGCTGACCACATGGAAAAGCAGCTCACCGAGTCCCGCGAGCATGAGTTAGCTGCTCGGGCTGCTGCTACGAGGAAGATCGCATGAGAGCCATACATAAGACACGCGGTTACTCTGCTATCGGCCTGCACAATCCAAAGATGGCGGTGAATGTTGGATCAGCGCTTAGAGCGTGCGGTGTCTACGGCGCTTCGATGCTGGCATTTACAGGTCATCGATATAAAAATTCTGCCGCAGATACGATGAAGCAGTGGCGACATATGCCGTTGATACATGCAGATGATTTGCATTCAGTTATTCCGTTTGATTGCGTTCCTGTAGCGGTTGATTTAATTGAAGGTGCAATACCACTACATCAGTACTCTCACCCAGAGAGAGCTTTTTACATTTTTGGCGCTGAAGATTCCACGCTTGGCCGCTCAGTGACAGAGTGGTGCAGGGATACGATTTACGTACCTACAAACGGGTGCATGAATTTAGCGGCAACGGTAAACGTTGTTCTTTACGACAGGCAAGCCAAACAGCTTGCAAGAAAAAGGAGCGCTGCATGAGCATCACAGACACCCTGCATCAGATAGCGGCTATGGATGCAATACGAAGTTCTGACGGAATTAAGACCTACTCAATCTGCTACGACGCAACGTTTGCTTTTGATTCTGTAACCATCATCAATGAGATTGAGAAACGCGGCTTAAAACGAGCAAAAGAATACGTTAATTACACACACAAGCGTGCGGCTGAAAAATTAGCTGAGCATTTGGGTATGCAGGAGCAGGCAGCATGAATACACCAACAATCGAACAAAAAGACGCGCTGGTAAAAGCAACGCGGCATCACAAAGAGCTAGATATTTTAGTACGCGGCACGTATGGCAAAGACGATGAGGGTACTTTCAAAGCTTGCTCTGTTGGCTGTCTGGCGCACGACATAGAGCCATATGCCGACGAGAGCGAGCTACATAAAATCGTTGCTAACTTCTACGGCTACCCTGAATGGCTCGTTCACCTGCAAGACGGTCTTTTTGAGAATGCCGATAAAGATATCCACGTAAAAATTGCGGAAGCTATAAAGCCGCGTGATAACTGGCGGTCAGTTATGCACATAATTCACTGGCGAATACTCAACGAGGTTACGCTGCCGGTTGCTGGTGATTCTGCTGAAGTGGTCAAGGCTGTAATGGAATTGCACAAGGTTGAATCAGATGACGCCGCGGCATGGTCAGCGGCAGAGTCAGCGGCACGGTCAGCGGCATGGTCAGCGGCATGGTCAGCGGCAGAGTCAGCGGCATGGTCAGCGGCAGAGTCAGCGGCATGGTCAGCGGCAGAGTCAGCGGCACGGTCAGCGGCATGGTCAGCGGCAGAGTCAGCGGCAGAGTCAGCGGCAGAGTCAGCGGCATGGTCAGCGGCATGGAAAACCGTTATGGATATTGTGCTTGAGGAGGTGGCAGCATGAATACAAATACAGCCCGAGACCTAACCCAAGCCGAGCGTATGGATGCGCTCGGTACCGTGGATATGGACGAACTGATTGCGATCTGCATTCATAACAAGATTGCCTTTAACACGCGCAAGAATCGAGCAGGTGTGATTATTTGGCGCTGTCATCTTCCTGGGCATTTAGAGCTGAAATTGCAGGGATTTGAGGCGAAGGGCAGGCAATACACGGACTCATATTTCAATGTAGGTAGAGCCGCATGAGCCGCCAACCACCAGAAGACTCCCTGCAATTCGGCAGACAGAACCGTGTGCGACTGGCTGCTGATATTGCTAACGCGGTTATCACCCAGATTGCAGACAAAGTGCAGAAGGAATCAGGCGTGACATTCATCCGGCAACCGTGGCGTGATCGCATTGAGTCTAAGCGAGCTATCGGCAAGGGTCCGGGAATTGATGATGCTTTATTGAGTGGAGACGACAATGGGTGAAATAGCCGACGCCATGATCAGTGGCGATATGTGTCAAGAGTGCGGCCAATGGATAGGTGATGGTGATGGGTATCCGGTTAGCTGTTCTGAATGTGGCGGTGACAGTGATCCGCATCATTACAACATGGGTCAGGGAAAGAACAACAAACACTGGAAGGCTCAGTTGCGTGAGTCTGCGCCTAAGCAATTGGAACAGGCTGGCATACCGTTCACTGTCCACAATAACGGCGCTCATTTAATCGTCAAGACGGCTACAGGATTTATTGACTTTTGGCCTGGGAAAGATCGCTGGAAGAACCGCACCGGCAAGACAGGGTTTGGTGTTTGTGAGTTGATTGAACGAGTTGCGCTAATTAATCGGAATGCTGAATTGAGAACTGGAGATAGATCATGATCACAAACAACTACACAAACGAGCAGTATCACGCGCTAGATTCAATCAGCAAATCAGGATTAGACCTGATTGCAAAGTCACCTGCGCACTTCAAATCTAAGGCCAGATTCATAGGCTCAGATACCGCAAGGATCGGCTCAGCTGCGCATGCGTTTATTCTCGAATCAGGCAAAGGTGTGATTGTTGCGCCAGATATTCCTCGACGCTCGAACGCTGACAAAGAAGCATGGGATACATGGTTT
Source organism: uncultured Paraglaciecola sp. (assembly GCF_937123705.1). GTDB lineage: Bacteria > Pseudomonadota > Gammaproteobacteria > Enterobacterales > Alteromonadaceae > Paraglaciecola. Next base: position 2,688 of record NZ_CAKZKO010000199.1, read on the forward strand.
ATTCACAATGGCGCAACTCACCCGATAGCCACATCAAAAGACCCGAAGTTACCGGCTGATTTATGGCTGCCGACATTCGAGCAACAGACCGGATTACTGGTTGTTACCGAGTCCGAGCGCGTCGCCATGTCCCGCATGCTGGAATCAGTCAATACCACAGCAGGCGACCTACTATCGGGCGGCAAGGCTGAGCAGTCGATACTGTTCGATTACATGGACGTGAGCTGCCGTGTCAGGCCCGATTACTTGAGCCGGGACAAGCACATCATCGTGGACCTGAAAACCACTGAGGATGCATCAGAGCGAGCATTTAGACAATCGTGCGCCAAGTACCGCTACCACGTCCAACACGCGATGTATTCAACCGGCTACCACGTCGTTAACAGTGTCTGGCCTGAATTCTATTTCGTGGTTGTTGAGAAAAAAGCACCGTATCTGTCAACGGTCTACAGGCTTAACGAGGACGCGGTTAGCCACGGAATCTATCTGATGGACAGGGACATTCAGACGTACAAGGACTGCATTGAAGCCGACGACTGGCCGGGATACAGCAACAATCTGGAGCTATCTATTCCCATATGGGATGCGCCGGAGATTATCGAAAACTACGCCGAATTGGTTGCATAGGAGAGCCTCATGAAAGAGATACCACAAGACCTGAATACAACCCAGATTGAAGGTCACTACAAGAAACATGTAGAGCGTACCTATATTGGTGCCTGTGATCTGATGAAGCCAGATGGAACGTTCGCCAATGCCACGGTTAAGATCACCGGCACACACAAGCGTTCAATCTATAACCCTGGATCGCGCAAATCTGAGCAACGTGTCATTGCGACGCTTGAGGGCAAAGACAAGAGTTTTATTCTGAACGCGACTAATCTGGATGCCATTCACCGAATAGCAAAGACGCCGATGATTGACAAGTGGATTGGTGTTGAGATTATGCTGACGGTCGAAAAGGTGAGCGTGGGACGTGACAAGGTAGATGCGCTTCGAGTTAAGCCACCGCTAGCCGTTGCGAACTCAGGCGGGACATCATGAATGACCTACCCGCAGACCTAACCCTGCCCGCAGCCGACTTAGTAGACGATTACATTGCCAGAATCATTGAAGTACCTGCACCTGATATTCCCGAGGATGATCAAGAGCAGCTTGGAAGGCTGGCTAGTGTGCAGGCTCATTTGTCGGTGTTGTTGGGGGATGTGTTGTGAGTGGTTGGGATTGCGAATTCTGCGGAAACGAAGCTCCTGGCTATGAGCCTGAATATTGCTGCGATGGCTATGAGTGCGGGTGCCTCCTGGACAAAAACCGTATGAGCGGCTGTATTTGCGTCAGATGCCATCGGTTGAACTGGAGTTGGCCGCATGAACTTCAGACACAAAAAAGGCCACCTAAGTGACCTAGTTTGCATAACATTTTTTAAAGATAGACAACAGAACAATGTAACTGAGAGTGCCGAGCAAGCTACTCACAGTAATGCAATTGCAGAATCCAGAGCGACGGCAAAACCGCTAAATAGGGGCAAAGTGCATGAACAGTAGTTTAGCACAAGCCACGCCAATTGCTGACCAAAAGCCCCATATTGGTAAGCCAACCAGAAGCCCTGCAAGCCATGAAGATATTGCTTGGCATTACACAACGCCACATGCCCGTAAGGTTTATTTATCGGTACTGGGGCCACGTATGCCGGGAGCTACCGAAAGTCAGATTGTGGCCTTTGGTAAATTCGTTAGTGCCTTTGTTTTGTATCAAGTCAGGCACCGCGATAACCCGCTGGCTATCTGCGTCGAGGAACGTGAATTGCGGCGAAGAATAGGAAAGCAGTGGTTGTCACTATGCGGGCACCTGATTATTCGTGGACCAACGAAACGTTTTAATTATTCAGACAGGGGTAAGAACTGCACCCGTGAGTTTTCAGTGTTTCCAGAGGTTGCCGAAGCGGTGAACGATGCAATGGTGCGCAAGTCATGGCCCCCGTTAGAGTTAGTCAGAAGCGACGACAAGCGAATGTACAAAACAGATAGTGCTGTAGTGGGTGGTAAGAATAAAGGCAAGCACGGGCACCTGAACGTGCCGCCTAGCTTTGAGATAAACACAACGCTGGTTAAGCGGTATGTCGATGTGTGCGAAAGCTGGTTAGTCGCTGCCGAAACAAGCACAGCAGCAGCACTGGTGCCAGAAGAATACCGACGCCGCAAGGAACAGCAACGAGCAGTGCAAGCTCACATGCCAGAGGGTGAGTTTTATTACTACTGGATTCGGTGGGTGGCTAACAAGCTGGTTAGAGCAAGGGCGGTTGATGCAATACCCCGTGCTTTAAACGGTGATGGATTATTTCACCAGACATATGCGCAGACCAACGGCAAACCTAGATTTACAGGGCAGGGCAAGGCGTCATTGCAAGGTGTTCAGCGCGAACTCAGATATGCAGCGTTAGACGGCTATTGGTCGTATGACATAGAGGCATGCCACCACAAGATATTGCAGTGGTTTGCTCAGTCAGCCGGTATCAAGTGCCCGGCGCTGGATGCTTACGTACTCAACCGGGATAACTTGCGATTGCTGTTAGCTGCCGCGCTGGGCCACGATGATACCGACGCGGTTAAAAAGGCGTTGCTGATTATCGTCTATGGCGGCAGGTTTCAGCGAGTGGTACGTGATGACTCGAAGGAATGGGCCTTGCGTGAGTTGCTTGGCGAGCAGGGCCAGGAAACGCTATACAACCACCCTGATTTTAAGCGGCTACACAAAGAGCTGAAGCTAATCTTCAAACACATCGTTGACAGCCACAAGCCTAAGAACGGGCACAAGGGCCAATATCAAAACGTACTGCTCCAATTCTTACCGCCCACCTATACCGACGATGACGGCAAAACCCGCAAAACCAGCAAAGCGCAAATTGTGGCGTTCGTCCTTCAGGCTATCGAGTGTAAAGCCATGGCAGCGATGGTTGAGGCGTCAGCTACTCCGCTTGTAGCGATTCACGACGGCATTGTGACTCGTGATAAGGCTGATGATATGGCAGTGCTCGTGGAGGCCATGACAGAGGCCACAGGCATTGTGTTCAAGCTGGAAGAATCACAAATAGAGGCGCCCAAATGGTTGGCCTGAAACCCATTTACTGTATATACGTAAACCCCTTGTTTTTGATTTCTTGCGGGAAACAATTGAAAACGCCACAACCCCCGTGGTTAGTGCGTTTCAGAGCCTCCCCCCTCAATACTGGCCCAATAAGTAGTGCAGCATCATGTATCTGTAGGTTCCCCCTACCGTGTCTGATGCCCTTGGCCATGGCAGTGACCGCCCTTAGGTGGGTGCTGGTATGTGAGAGCGGCCATGAATACGGCACTGAGAGCATGACAGGGCCAAGTTATGTGTGAATAAAGCAAAAAGGCGAAGCCATGAATATTAACGCCAGAGTCGCAACATTCAGAAAGGGTCATTTCCATAGCAATCACCTTACTTGCACCATTTTCCATCCTGATGAACACCATGGCACGGCCTATCAGGCAGAAAGGTGGTGTATTTGTCGGTCGATTCGAGCAGGCAGCCGACAAGGTACTGAACCACGTTCAGCAGCTTCAGGCAAAGGCACTGAACCTGATGCACAAAGTCACGAATTTCGGGGGTGTCACGAAGTCACCTCTTGCAGTGCCGGCATGGATAGCCGCAAACGCCAAACGACTGATACAGGTCGGGCACCCATCAAACCTTAAATACCTGGAGCGGAGCATTGAAAAACCCAACTACACACCAAAGAGCGACACACGATGACAAACCAAAACGTACAGATACTCAGTGACGACGAATACCGCTATCAAGTCAGGCTTATGGCCGACTCTGCCAAGGGCGGTGTAATTAGCGAGAACAGGGCCGAGCAATTTTTAGTGCTCAACGTTAACGAGATTATCAACGGCGTGCCGACTGGTTGCGGCACGATAGTATTTCAGGGTGACTTACCGACACCTGATGAGCTGCGCAACTGTGATCTGGACATTATCGGCACATGGGGTGTGCACGCTGTCTATGGTGGCAGATTCGACGTTCTGGCTTGGGGTCCGGTCGAACGTCCAAAGGCACCACCACCAAAGCCCAAAGGTAAGACACGCAGAATCGGCGCAGCTCCAGAGCCAGCACCTGCAAAGCCCAGAACCCGGCGACTACCACCAAAGGCCGCAAACAGTGCTCGCACTGCAAAGGCGTCAAAGTCTGATGTTGAATTGACAAATGATTGGTATGCACAATCGAACGGTCAGGGTGACAGCCTCGATTTTCTGGATAAGGTGAGTTAGCGGCAACGTTCGCTCGTGCTTGGTTGTCCGCCATTTTGGCGGTTAACCTCATGCTGATTTGAACCATTTGGGTTTGGCGTTGATAGTTTTCTTGCGTTATACAGCCGCCCAACAAACAGTCGAAAATCATCAGATGCTATTGTTTCCGCCGTGTTTTGCTTTCCCTCAATTTGAGGGTTAGCAGAATATTGATTGCTGCTACCGACGCTTTTCTTCCGCGAGTTATAAAGCCGACCGACAAACAAACGGAAATCATCAGGGGACAAGTTTCGACGGCCTAACTGATTAACCAGCATCCAGTCAACAACGGCGTCACGGTCTGGGAATGCTTTCTGCTCAGCCTCGAAGTCAAGCCCGTGCTCTGTGCATATCG
>NZ_CAKZKO010000200.1 GCF_937123705.1 uncultured Paraglaciecola sp.
CGTAGGAGTCTGGGCCGTGTCTCAGTCCCAGTGTGGCTGATCTTCCTCTCAGAACAGCTAGAGATCGTCGCCTTGGTGAGCCTTTACCTCACCAACAAGCTAATCTCGCTTAGGCCACTCTTTAGGCGAGAGCGCAAGCGCCCCCTTTGGTCCGTAGACATTATGCGGTATTAGCTATCGTTTCCAATAGTTATCCCCCACCAAAAGGCATGTTCCTAAGTATTACTCACCCGTCCGCCACTCGACATCATCTAGCAAGCTAGACATGTTTCCGTTCGACTTGCATGTGTTAGGCCTGCCGCCAGCGTTCAATCTGAGCCATGATCAAACTCTTCAATTAAATATTAATACATGAATTTTTTTGGTGAACACTCATAACGTGAGTATCCACACAGATTGTCTTGTTCTAATTGTTAAAGAGCATGCTAACTGCGTTAGCGGCTTAAGATGCTGTCCGTGGACCCTCTCAAGCGGGAGGCGTATATTACGTCATTCCCTTTTGATGTCAACAATTTATTTTAAAATAAATTCAAATTAAATCTTGCTGCATCCCGCACCAATCATAGCCTAAGCTAATTTACAAAAGGTTAACAATGTTAGCCATTTTGCGAGAGTCCTAAGTGGTCTCCCTTGAAGCGAGGGCGCATTATAGAGAGAACAGATTCCTATGCAAGCACTTATTTGAAATAAATGTTTAAGTGGTTATTAATCCACCAAAACCACCTAAAAGCTTCTATTTTTTGAGCATGTTTTATAAAACTATTACTGATACATACTCATACAGTTTGCGTAAACCATATAAATGGGTACCATAAGTGCGCTTTTATTCTTATAACCATAATAATTTTTTAGGTACCGCCACATGAATCCATCTTTTGTTTTGAATATTTTTACCACTGTTATTTTAGCTATTGTTCTTTATGTCATTATTCCCATAGTAGCTTCTGATATGCCCGCTCAATGGACAGCAGTAATAGGCGTATTAGTGGGAGGCCTAGTAGTCCCATCGATAGCTAAGTTTATTTCCTCATCCAAAGCGTCAAGCGAAGTATCCACACTTTATGTAGGCAACCTACCTTATCGCGCCAATGAAGAGGCTGTTCAAGAGCATTTTGAGCAGCAAGGAACCGTTATATCAGTCAGGCTTATGAAAGATCGCAGAACCGGGAAACGAAAAGGGTATGGATTTGTTGAAATGAGTACTAAGGGTGCGGATAAAGCCATAAAGAATTTGAACGATTCAACTTTTCAAGAACGAACATTGAAAGTAAGGCTTGCAAAAGACAAAGTTGAAGAAGCGTAAATTTAATTCTCAATCCAAAAAGGCCAGCAATATGCTGGCCTTTTTATTTGGTGAGATAAACCACCACTGATTCAAAGTTCGAGTTCTTAAGATTGCTGTTCTGGTTGATAACCAATAGGTAAGTTGTTTATTAACTTTTGGTTAAACTCGTTAAACCGATGAATAGCAGATATCAAATCTGGTGTAGCCACCTCATCACCTAGCTTATTAATCAATTCATTGATTACATTTTCATATGATTGGGTATCAGCGAGTCGACGCTTTGAACCTTCAAGAACATTTAGAAGTTTATCGAGATATTCAGCGACGGGTTTAACCGCCTTAGCAGGATCGTTGTCTACTCCATCTTCATCGAAATGAGAAACCGTTTCGTAGGCTTTAATCACTTCAGTATTTTCTGCTTTTGTTAGCTGCAATGCGAAACTAGATAATTCCTGCTCATCAAACCCTAACTCTAAAGCTTGGTTGAACGCTGTCTCAATATCCCCGTTAAAGAACTCTTCAGCCAAAGCATTAGAATCGGATACTAATTGACCAATCGCTTTAAGTTCATCGTCATCGAGTTCACCATTTACTGAAAATGATAATGAGCTCTCTTGGTAGAAAACCGCATTCCTCTGAACGGCTAAAGGTATCGGCTCTAAGGGTTCTTCAATCGAGTCAACCTCATCACCCGGTTCGAGTTCTGTTTCTATCTCAGAAAGCGGGGATTCAGACTCTGTGGTGGAAGCTATGGTTTGCTCAACTGGCTTTTTAGTTGCTACCTCTTTATCCTCTGGCTGTTGAACAGCTTCATATATCTGATGCTGATTCAGCTCAAATTCACGCAGGTCTTCAAATCTTATATTCACACTATCACCATCTCTAGTACGAATATTCAATTCACCAGTCTGTTGTTTTGCGTAAGACACACTAGTACTGTTAACCACGGAGGAAGCAGTATTTTCTATACCAACAGTTTCAGAATTTAAAATGTCGTGCTTCAGATTAGCAATACCTTCTTCAATCAGATGTTTACTTTTACTAATGCCTTCTGCGATTTCATCGTTTAAGAATCCACCCAAGTCCTTTTCAGCCAGTTTTATACCTTTAAGTACACCTGATGAAGCTTGCTCAAATAAGTCGTTCAACTCACCGACGTCAGCGCCGCGACTATGCGCATTCTTTATTGCACCACCAACAAAAGTGAGTACATTTTTCGCAATTTCTTCGAAATCAAATAAAGACGCTTCAGACTCATTAGACTCTGGAGCTGAAAAGTCAGGCCTTTTCCTGTCGACCTCTAAGGTGTTATTTAAAGCGTTCGAATATATATGCATACCCAAAGATGCGCTGGAACTGAATTGATCAACTCGCTGTAAAGCATGGCTATTCAAGCCAGTAATAGCCTGCTTTAAACCCGCGTCACGCAGTTGATTCTTAATACTATCATCCCCAATATGTTGGGGTTTATTACCTAAAAAAGCTTTTAATTGACTAATGTTCATGGCAGATACCTCACTATCCTCATCTTACTCTATCGACCGCCTCCCTATAATACTTTAGCGCGATTTGATTAAAATTTGTCCTATGTCTGAATATATAGATATTGCAGACTGCCTAAAAACACTTTAAGTTGCGCGCATTGAATACCAAAGATAGAGGAACAACATGCGGCCAACTGAGATCCAGGCAAGCAGCTATTCTGAACAACTGCAAAATAAAACAACGTTTATAAAAGACAATTTTGCCCAACATCCAATGCCTGAGTTGGAAATATTTGCATCAGAGCCGCTACATTATAGATTGCGCGCCGAATTTAGACTTTGGCATGATGGTGATGAACTGCATCACATAATGTTTGATCAAGCAACTAAACAAAAGTACCAAGTACACCACTTTCCACCAGCCTGCATACTTATTAATGAGGTTATGGTTGATTTAATTTTGTTGCTTAAAAATAATGAGCCAGCAAGACGAAAGTTATTTCAGGTTGACTACTTAGCCACAATTAGTGGAGAAATCATTGTGTCTTTGCTGTATCACAAAGCATTAGATGAGCAGTGGGTAGACGTCATGCAAGAAATCCGTTCTACACTAAGAAAAAAATACAAAATTGATATTATTGGCCGCGCTAAAAAACAAAAGATTGTACTGAATAAGGACTATGTTACCGAAGAGTTAACCATCAATCAGCGGAACTTCACCTTCAAACAAATCGAGAATAGTTTTACTCAGCCTAATGCTCATGTAAATACTAAAATGATTGAATGGGCATTGGATATTACTCAAAACACCAGTGGCGACTTACTTGAGCTATATTGTGGTGCAGGAAACTTCTCTATACCTCTCGCTCAAAATTTTGAAAAAGTACTAGCAACAGAAATATCTAAAACATCTGTAGCTGCTGCGCAAGACAACATCTTGCAAAATAATATCAAGAACCTAAAGATTGTGCGGATGTCGAGTGAAGAATTTGTTGAAGCACAACAAGGTGTACGAGAATTCCGTCGTTTAGCAGGTATTAACTTAACCGATTATCAGTGCAAAACCGTATTGGTTGATCCCCCTCGAGCGGGTTTAGATGACAGTACAGTGGATATGGTAAGCCAATATGAAAACATTGTTTATATTTCGTGTAACCCAGACACACTTAAACACAACCTCGACACACTTTTAAAAACTCATGTTGTGACTCGATTTGCCTTATTCGATCAATTTCCTTATACACACCATGCAGAATGTGGCGTCTACTTACAGAAGAAAAGCTAATCTGGGTTTGGTATAACATTAGCTTGCATGGCACCATTTACCACAAACCTCAATTGCTGTTTTACTCGCTGAGCAACATTAACTTGTTGCTCAGCAGTGGCATCAAGGGCCTCAGCTCCTGCACTAAAAACCAGTTTGACCATAGCTTCTGCTTGAAGGTTAGCGATATCGTAAGGCAATCCAGTTGTGGATATAGTGTAATCAGTCAACTCAACAGTAAAATGTTTTATTTCTCGCAATACTGCTGCTCTAAATGCCATTGATGTACCTGTATGCTCTCGCAATAACAGTCTGAAAACATTGTTGTTTGCGGTTATAAACTCCATAAATGTATTGACTGATGTATTGATCACTCCACCACCAGAAGCAATTCTAACCCTAGCTTGACGCATTAGTTGTCGCAATGCCAAACCAGCTTCATCCACTAAGGTTAAGCCTAATTCGTCAATATCTTTAAAGTGTCGATAAAAAGATGTAGGTGCAATACCTGCAGCCCTTGCCACTTCCCTAAGGCTGATGCTAGATAAACTACGTTGTTCATCTAACAGCGAAAATGCAGCCTCTATAATAGAGCGCCGAGTGCGCAACTTTTGTTGTTGTCGAGTCAATAGCAAGGCCTATCACGTATGGCTGTTCAATATGTTGTAAATTCTAACGTGAATAAGCTCAACATTTACAGAAGAAATATCCACAAAATACATATAGCGCTTGCGAAACCTGCAAGGCAACGTAAAATAGCGTACACATGTAAGCTGAAATTATAAATTAGAGAAATGAAAAAACCACGTTTGATACTTACCAATATTTTGGTTTTTGTAATTACCGGCCTTATAGCGGCGGTTTTAGTGCCATTTGAGGCATTTACTAATGGCTTTGACACCTTTGAAGTGGTGGCTTGTTTAGTTTTAATTTATTTTTCAGGGATGTCTATCACAGCCGGATACCACCGCTTGTGGTCACACAAAGCGTTTCAGGCCAACGTTTTTGTTAGGGTCGTTTTGGCAGTTGGTGGTGCCATGTCGTTACAAAATAGCATATTACATTGGTGTTCGGATCACCGTATTCACCACAAACATGTTGACGACAACGAGCAAGATCCATATTCAGCCAAAAAAGGCTTTTGGTATTCACATATAGGTTGGATGTTAAGAGAGTATCAAGTTCACCGTTATGCTGATTATAGTAACTGTCGTGATCTGCAAAAAGACTCAGTGGTCATGTGGCAACATAATAACTATTTAAAAATCATGCTTTGCGCCAACTTTGGCATACCATTATTACTAGGATGGATAAATGGCGATATCTGGGGAATGCTGCTGTTAGCTGGGGTGTTCCGTTTGGTTGTAGTGCATCATGTTACTTTTTTCATCAACTCCCTGGCTCATATTTGGGGCAAACAACCTTACACCGATAAAAATACTGCCCGGGATAACGATATTCTAGCCTTTTTTACTTTTGGTGAGGGCTATCATAATTTTCATCACATCTTCGAGTATGACTACAGAAATGGTGTCAAATGGTGGCAGTTTGATCCCACAAAATGGCTCATTAGAGGTTTATCTTTTATTGGTTTAACCAGCAATCTTAGACGTTGCTCAGAAGAAAGAATTGAAAAAGCAAAAGCTGCCATGCAACTAAAATTGGCTCAGGAAAAAATTGCAAAACTTGCCGATGCTGACGAAATTTTGGTCAAAGTACAACGGGAGTACGAACTCTTAGCTCAACGTATGACCGATTATTATGCCGCTAAGAAACAACTTATGACCATCAAGAAACAAAGCTTAAAACGCAGCTATGAAAACTTAGAAGTACACTACAAATATAAAGAATTAAAACAGAGCTTAGCGTTACAAAAGCAAAAATGGCTACAACTTAGTCAATTCGACTTTTTACCCGCAGTTGCTGAATAACCAGATAATACCAGTAAGGTCACACCTTGAGTAATGTTAGTCAGCATGACTAGCATTACTCAAGCAAGATAGATTTGGAGTTTGCAATGGCGGATAAAGTTGACATTATCTCCCAAGTCAAAAAATGCTCTGAATGTTACAAATCACTGCCTTTTCCACCTAAACCCATATTGCAATATTCAACGAATGCAAAGATCATTCTTATTGGTCAAGCACCGGGTATTAAAGCTCATCAAACAAATAAACCTTGGAATGATGCTTCTGGAGATAGGTTACGTTTGTGGTTAAACATGACAGAGCAAGCTTTTTATGACAGTAACATTTTGTCTATTGTACCTATGGGATTTTGTTATCCCGGGAAAGGACATTCTGGCGACTTACCTCCAAGACCAGAATGTGCACCTAAGTGGCAAAGGTTTTTGGTACCACAAAATACTTCAAAAGTGACTCTGCTAGTGGGCAAGTACGCCCAAGATTATTACTTAAAAGACCAAAAAACACTCACCGAACGGGTTAGAAACTGGCAAGAGTACCAACCTAAATTTTTGCCATTGCCACACCCGTCACCAAGAAATAATATTTGGCTCAAAAAGAATAACTGGTTTGAAACCCAGGTATTGCCACAGATGCAAAAAATACTGCAAACCAAAATCCCAAATAACACCAAGAATTAACTCTCTTGCGAGGCTAAAAATTCAAGCAACTGTTCAAATGGCATAGGTTTAGCAAATAAAAATCCTTGAGCTTCATCACAGCCTAATTTCAACATATAACTAGCTTGTTCTCGTTTTTCGACACCTTCTGCAATTGTAGATAACCCTAGTCGATTGCCTAAGGTCACTATAGTTTCAGCAATAAACGCAGCTTTACCAGGCGTAATTTCGTTAATGAAAGAACGATCGACTTTTAAACGATCGAGTGGCAACTTTTGTAAATAACTCATAGACGAGAAACCCGTACCAAAATCATCAACCGCCACTTTAACACCAAACTGCTTTAACTCGCTTAGGGCCTCAATTACGATTTGAGGTTCATCCATTACCACACTTTCAGTAATTTCTAATTCAATCCTATCGGGCGCTACAGCGTGTTCTGTTATGATATTTTTCACTGTATCAATAAAGTTTGGATCTCTAAACTGAGGCATGGAAATATTCACTGCCATACGCAAACTTGTATATCCGAGTTTACTGAGGGCACTTAACTGTCGGCATGACTCTTCAAGAACCCAGATACCGATATCAATAATTTGTCCAGAGTATTCGGCTAAAGGTACAAATACGGCAGGAGATACAAAACCACCATCAGATGTTGGCCATCTCAGTAATGCTTCCATTCCTACAATTTTTTCAGTCACCAAATCAACTTGAGGTTGATACCAAAGCTGTAACTTTTTAGCGTCAAAGTCTCTGGTCAACTGCCTGATCATATCCAAACGCCAAGTCGTTTCTTGCTCCATTTCTGGAGCGTAATACTCAAAATTTGCCTTCAGGTTTTTCTTAGCAATGTTTAGGGCAATATTAGTCTGTTTTAAAATATTAATGCCGGTTTGTGGTACTCCCTGCAACCGACAAAAACCAAAACAGGCCGACAGAGGCAAAGTGTGTTCCCCTGCTTTAAAGGGGGCAGCAAACATTTGATTTAATATTTGTGGATTAACATCAGCTTCTTCACCAATTAGACCAAACACGTCAGAGCCAATACGCCCTATTTCAACCTTGTCTGAAAACGTTTCTTCTAAACGTTTAGTGACAGCAAGCAAAGTATTATTACCCGCCTCTTGCCCTAACCCATCATTGATATCGGCAAAATGATTGATATCTATTAATGCCACTAGTGCTTTTTCACTGCTGCTTTTAGTGGCACCGCATTCGTCAAGGAGATTAATAAACTCACTACGATTAGGCAGCTTAGTTAACCAATCTTTAAAAGCCGCAGTACGAAGTTGATGGAACAGATTAACATTTTCATATCCTATAGAAATACTCGACAAAAATACTTCAAGTAGTTGTTGGTCAACAACACTTATCCCTCTACCTACCTGCAAAAATACCGCGGCCTCGTATCCTGAACTACTCAGGTAAAGAACTGAAAACTCGTTTTCAAATATGTGCTTTTTGAGCTGTAAACAACTAGTCACATATTTGACTATGCGTTCGTTATGTAAACTCTCTAGCTTTTTATTGATGTAAGGAGCAAATTCACCTGCCGCTCCAAGCACATACACACCATCATCATCTTTATCTAACACTGATCCCGCTTTTGCACACACCACACCACCGGTTTCTAAGCCTATTAGTGAGCTTATTTGCGTCACTACGCCTTCGCAAAAATTCCTAACCGAGTGTTCTTCCATTAAATTTGCAGCTGAAGTGATAATTTGTTGTAGGCCCTTGCGGCTTTGATTAATGGATAATATTTGTTGATAAGAGCGCAAGGAGGCGATAATGGTTGTTACCAACTTACTGCGAGTCAGCTCAGTTTTGGTTTTATAATCATTAATATCGTAGTCTTTAATCACTTGTTCTTCGGGAGCATAACCGGGCTGCCCTGTACGTAAAATGATGCGAGGCTCCAAAATTTTCATTTCTTCGCGCATTTTTTTTGCCACAGTTAACCCAGCGTCGTCGGCTTCCATAACGACGTCCAGCAATATAATAGCGATAGAAGAACCCATTTCAGCGATTATTTTTAACGCTTCATCGCCAGAATAGGCATGAATAAAATGTAAGACCTTATCGTTGACAACCAAATCCGATAGCGCTAATCGAGTAACGGCATGTATTTCTTCGTCATCGTCGACAACCAGTACGTTCCACCTTCCAGATACATTAGCGGTGCTCGAGTGAGTGTCTTCTGACAAAAATATTAGTTCGTCATTATCATATTTATTAGAGCTCATTTACATTCCATATAGGTCGAAATCCTACTGCCAGTATCAAGCGAGACTTACCTTTAAAGTCACATCCCCTCAATACAACACGAAGAAAATTTATGACAACACAAAATAATTTGCCAGTATTAATCAAATTTAACATTTTTATTTGCTCATGTAATAAGAATTAACGCAATATAGTTGGTAATACACTAAATTGGGAACACGGTTTAAAGCGTTATGAAAATTGAGTCTAACTCTCCATCTATTACAAATAATGTGACATCTACGCCACCCCAAAAAGACATGGCCGGTGTAAACACATCTAAAACCCAATCTAAAAATAAATTAAGCAGACATTCCACTCAAAAACGCATTACCTTTTGGTTCTCCCAAGCAGGAATACAACAAAGTAACCGCACCCAAGAAACCACCAGCTTAGATGACAAAGTTAGACGTAAGAAAGCGCTATTAGCCGAACGCAAAATAAGCAACCTTCAAAATATTCTTGGTAGGGCTTTAGATTTTTGCCTAGATGACGGCAATACAGAAGAATTAGATCCCGATTGGTTTTTTAGTTTTGTAAAAATGGCCGAGGAAATATATTCTCCCGCCATGCAAGAGCTTTGGGGCAAAATTTTTGCAGTTGAAACAGCGAGGCCTGGCAGCTTTTCCTTAAAGACTCTAGGTTTATTAAAACAACTAACCCAAAAGGATGCGCAAATTTTTCGTAATGCGGTTAATTTAACGAGCAGACGTAAGGGAGAGTCATCGCCTAAAATTTTACTAGGATATTATCAAAAAACCAGTATCTGGTCTTTTTTCAGCTCCCATAAAGAGCACAGACTTAACCTTGCAGAGTTTGGTTTAGGATACCCAGATATATTGTCGTTGATGGATTTAGGCTTAATTCACCAAAGCGAGATTGAGTCTGGCGAACTGCCTGTCAATATTTCCACTGAATGGCGCTGTGCAGGACAGTCACTAGGTTTATCAGCAAAACGTAATGGCACCACAATGGTTTATTATAAGTTCACCACTACAGGAGCTGAATTGTGTAAATTGGTGACACAAAAGCGACAAGACACTTATGTAAAGTCGCTTAGGGCCATATTAGACAATACTTTTGATATTCTCTAAATAGTCTTATAAACGCTGCTGCCAACGTCGCTAGATACCATCTCCAAATTCATGCAGACCACACTCTCTTTTCAACCCAAAGAACCGAGTATCTTGTTCATTCATGCCTTCTTCTAATGAACGAGTACTATGCCAGTCTCCAATTGAGACATAACCTTGCTCCCATAGCGGGTGATAAGGCAAATCATGTTGTTTCAAATACATATGTACGTCTTTGTTCGACCAATCAATAATGGGGTAAATTTTGTATTGATTCTGTAACTTCTGCACCACAGGCAAGCTTTCTCGCATATCCGACTGACTACGACGTAACCCTGCAAACCAGCTTTTTACTTGTAATTCCTGCAACGCTTGTTGCATCGGAGCAACTTTGTTAAGGGCGTTGTACTTTTCAATACCTTCAACACCCTGCTGCCACATTTTTCCCAATCGCGCTTCTTGCCAAGCAGCAGATAGTTCGGAGCGATACACTTTAAGGTTTAGGTTTAGGCGCTGCGTTAAGGAATCTACAAACTGATAGGTTTCAGGAAACAAGTAGCCAGTATCTGTCAAAACCACTGGGATATCAGGGTACTGCTGAGTCACCATATGCAACATCACAGCGGCTTGCGCACCAAAGCTCGATGACAGCATAAAATTTTGCGGCAAATGTTGTAACGCCCACTCAACACGTTGCATAGCCGACTGGTCCTCAAGCCACAGATTAGTTTGTTGTAATTCATCGCCAGAAATTTTCATATCAACAAAATCGACAACATTAGATTGAATAGCTTGGGTCATCGTAAAAATCCTTAGCTGAGTCAATAACGGGTTTAACTACTGCAACTCTGATAAGAAAGTCACCAAAAGCTTCTTCTGAATCACGCTCTTTAGACCAGCGGCCTATTAAGCCATCCAACTCCTTCATAATTTCTTTCTCATCGATATTTTCACGGTACATTCTAGGAATACGTGTACCCTGACGGTCGCCTCCTAAATGCAAATTATATTTGCCTGGGCCTTTACCAACTAAACCCACTTCCGCCAGCATAGAGCGGCCACACCCATTGGGGCAACCTGTCACCCGATAAATAATACTTTCATCTGGTATACCGTGTTTAGTCAGAATGGCTTCGATTTGTGACACCGCATCGGGTAAATAGCGCTCGGCTTCAGCCATAGCTAATGGACAAGTAGGCAAGGCCACACATGCCATAGAATCTTTACGTTGCAGGCTAACATCATCGGCCATTAAACCGTGCTGGCGTGCCAGCTGTTCAATTTGTGCTTTTTGTTCTTTAGGTACACCCGCAATTATCATATTTTGATTGGCGGTAAGGCGAAAATCACCAGTATGAATTTTGGCAATTTCAGCGCACCCGGTTTTAAGAGTTTTGCCTGGGTAATCTAAAATTCGGCCATTTTCGATAAATAGGGTTAAATGATGTTTACCATCCACACCTTCAACCCAACCGATACGATCCCCTCTTGAGGTAAATTCATAAGGACGACTTGTCTCAAAAGTAGCGCCTGAGCGTTTTTCTACTTCGGCTTTGAAATTTTCAACACCTACACGCTCTAACGTGTACTTAGTCTTAGCGTTTTTACGATTGACTCTATTTCCCCAATCTCTTTGGGTAGACACAACAGCTCCTGCCACAGCTAAGGTATGTTCAAGGGCAATAAAACCAAAGTCGTCCGCTTTACGAGGAAAAGTTGCGGTATCACCATGAGTCATGGCTAAACCACCGCCCACTAGCACGTTAAAACCAATTAACTTACCGTTTTCGGAAATTGCTACAAAGTTTAAATCGTTGGCATGTACATCTACATCGTTTTGCGGCGGAATAACCACAGTAGTTTTAAACTTACGAGGTAGGTAGGTGTTCCCTAAAATGGGTTCATGATCTGTGGTTTCGGTTTTTTCGCCATCAAGCCAAATTTCAGCGTAGGCACGGGTTTTTGGCAGCAAGTGCTCACTGATTTTTTTGGCCCATTGGTATGCTTCTTGATGCACCTCTGATTCAACTGGATTTGAGGTACAGAGTACATTACGGTTTACATCACCCGCAGTGGCAATAGAATCAATGCCCACTTGATTGAGCATTTGATGCATAGGCTTAACATTAGGTTTTAGCACCCCATGAAATTGAAAGGTTTGCCTAGTGGTTAAACGAATACTGCCATAAATACTTTTTTGCTGAGCAAACTTGTCGATGGCAAGCCATTGCTTTGGCGTGATAATACCTCCAGGTAAACGCGCTCTAAGCATCACGTTTTGTAGCGGTTCAAGCTTTTGCTTGGCACGTTCGGCGCGGATATCCCTGTCATCTTGCTGATACATGCCATGAAAACGGATTAGCTGGAAGTTGTCGCCAACAAATGCCCCGGTTAGATCATCCGTTAAGTTTTCGGCAATGCTGCCCCGTAAAAAATTGCTTTGCTCTTTTAAACGCTCGTTATCGGCTAACTTACCTGTAACTACGAATTTCTTGTTGTCTTCACTCATTAGTAAACGTCCTTTTGATAACGTTTTGCTCGGCGTAAATCAGAAATATACTGTTCTGCCTGCTCTGTGGTTTTAGCACCATGTTCAATCACAATTTGCACTAAAGCATCTTGCACATCTTTGGCCATGTGATTGGCGTCGCCACACACGTAAATGTGCGCGCCCTGCTCAAGCCATTGATATAATTCTTGGCCTTGTTCGAGCATACGATCTTGCACATAGATTTTTTGCTCTTGATCTCGTGAGAATGCCAAGCTAATTTTGTTAACGACTCCATCTTTAACAAAACGCTGCCACTCGGTTTGATACAAGAAGTCTTGAGTATAATTAGGATTGCCAAAAAATAGCCAATTCTCGCCACTAGCTTCTTCTGCTTCTCGTTGCTGCATAAACGCCCTAAAAGGCGCAATACCTGTGCCTGGGCCAATCATGATAACAGGTGCATTGTCATCATCGGGCAAACGGAAATTGTCGTTAGACTCCACAAATACATTGACTTCTCCTCCTTCCTCTAAACGAGAAGATAAGAAGCTTGATGCACCACCTTGGTGGCCATAACCATGCGCATTGTATTCAACTAAGGCCACGGTTAAATGCACTTCGTCTTCCACCTCTGCTTGACTAGAAGCTATTGAATATAGCCTCGGTGTCATACTTCTTAAGCTAGACACGAGTTGCTGAGCGGTGATTTTCGCAGGGAACTGGCGCACAATATCGATGATTTGACGCTGAGCCAAAAACTCCCGTAATACTGATTTATCATCCAGCAGTGCATTAAGTTCAACGCTATCGGCGCTCTGAGCGTACTGGCTCACAAAAGTAGGGTAACTTTGAGTGAGCTCCAATTTGTTCACTAAGATCTCACTTAACGCATAATCCTCGCCTAACCAGGTTACTATTGCATCACTGTCTAAACCAAGCTCGCTAATAAGCGCATCAACTAGTGCGACATCATTTTTAAACCAAACACCTAAAGCATCTCCGGGACGGTATTGAATACCGGAGTCTTCTAAGGATATTTCTATATGACGAATATCTTTTACCGAATCTCGACCAGTGATTTTTTGGCTTTCAAGTAAAGTGGCGCAGTAAGGAGATTTTTTAGTGTATTGACTGCCCGTTTCTGGTTCAGCACTGATACCTAAAGAAGGCGCCACTGATTGCGAACTTTTTGTCCCGAGCTCGTCTTTTACCTGATGAGTGACGGTTTCAAACCAAGTGGATACGTCGGCATCGTAATCTACATCACAATCAACACGATCAGTAATAGGTGTTGCCCCTAAATCTTGCAGGCGTTTGTCAAAGTCTTTTGCTGTTTGGCAAAAATATTCGTAACTTGAATCACCCAAACCCAATACCGAAAACTTCAGGTCGTTGAGTTTAGGTGCTTTTTTACTGACCAAAAAGCTATGTAAAGCCACCGCATCGTCTGGTGCTTCACCTTCACCATGAGTACTAACAATAACCACAATATGGCTTTCTGTTTTCAACTGCTTTTGTTTGTAGTCGGCCATACTGGCTATTTTAGCCGGCACATTGAGGGCATCTAACTTAGCTTTGTATTCTAGGGCAACAGATTTGGCGTTTCCGGTTTGCGAACCATACAAAATAGTCAATGACTTAGCAGCGTGATGGCTTAATTGTGGCGCTGCCGCAGGTTGCCCTGTTTGCGCTAATCCTGCTAAATAGCCACTTAGCCAAGTGAGTTGTTGTGGGTTAAGTGCGGCCGTGGCCTGATTAATTTGAGACCACTGGTTTTCATTTAAACCTGCGGCAAGCCCTGTGGCTTGATTTTTTACTGATGACATAGAATCGCTAACCGTTATTAATACAACTATAGGTTAGCGACATAACTTCATAACTGGAAAGAATAAAAACTAATTTTTTATAACTAAATTAGTTCACACTAAAAATGAACTTCTATTCCTGCGAAAGGCCCTTTAAATTCAAGATCAGAATAAATATTATTGAGTTCTTTTATATCACCAATATCTTCAAGTTCTACTGCCACAACGCGATAACCCACCTGAAACGTGACATCTAATGCCAAATTTTCCATCAGACTGTAAGTGATCACAGCCTGATAATCTGACACTGTATTGTCATCAATACTTAAATAACTGCCTTCTACATAAGCGCCAAACCCCGTAAAAGGCACACCTAACGCAACACGGGAATATAACATAGGCACTGCACCCGAAAATTCTTCTCGCCCTACTCTGCTGGGGTCGTCTTCACTTGTGACTAAAAACTCACCCTCAATGTATTTTGCATTAATACCAAAATCGAAGCTTACTAAATCATTGTCAAATAATTCGTAATACAAAATAATGTCGGTGGCAGTGAGTTGTACGTCAGTTGAAACAGTAGTGCTAAGAGAAAACAACTCATCCCCAAAAGTAAAATTAGTATCTAAGGTCACATCACCTAAGGTATCCATCTCTGTGCGTTGCAGTTTAATATTTGGAATAACAGGCACCGGATGCTCAAAAGCGATATAAATATTAGATTTAGCCTCATCTTCAAAGTTAAAGTTTCCATTATTACCATCTTCCGAAAATCCACCGCTAGTTTGCATATTCCAGCCTTGTGCGCCGGCGTATAAACCAAGCAAAGTATCAGCTTGGCTACTTACACTAGTAAGTAAGGCGAGCAAGCTAAAAGACAACACAGTTTTCTTCATAATTTATCCTTGATTTAGCAATTCACTCAGCTCAATGAGAGCTGCGTTTGCACGAGAAATATAGTTAGCCATGACCAATGAATGATTGGCTAAGGTGCCAAAACCGCTGCCATTTAAGATCATCGGACTCCAAAGTGACTCTTGGGTGGCTTCGAGTTCACGAATAATTTGTTGCAAACTGACTCGCGCATTTTTCTTTTCGAGTACATCGGCAAAATCCACTTCGACCGCTTTTAAGAAATGTAGTAAGGCCCAACTGGCGCCTCGAGCTTCATAAAAGTTGTCGTCTAACTGCCACCAGCTAGCTTTCTCAAGCAGGCGGCTTGCGGTTGGCGTTGATTGAATAGCTTGCGCGTCACCTGCCAAGCTGGTGTCGATACGCTCTTGGCCAACACTAGCACTGAGGCGTTGAGACAAACTGCCTAAACGTTTCTCTATTTGTTTCAGCCAATCCCGCAAATTATCTGCTCTTGCATAGAATTGCCCTTGTTGTTGGCTACTGTCAGACAAACTGCTTCTATAGGCATACAAATTATCTATACCTTCTTGATACTTGGACTCGGCAGAAGGCAGCAACCAGCTTAAACTATCGATGTTAAATTGCGGTTGAGCCTTAGTTAAAAAGGGGTTTTCTAATGATTGGCTTTGAGAGCGGCTAAAGTCTTGACGCATTGCCAACGCTAAATCCCGAGTCATTTCTAACGCACCAAACTCCCAACTAGGCATATTATCCATCATCACACTTGGAGGTAACACATCATTTGACAGATAACCGCCAGACTTATTTAGCAACGATTCAGCCACTGTTATCAAACTCGTGGTGATAGTGTAACCCGCTACAACAGTTTCGTTTCTGTGACTCGCTTGCTGCTGCGCCAGCAGTTCGGGTTCGAATAAATCGGGCTCACTACTCCAAAATATCGACAAAACCCATAACAAAAAAATAAGCAACGCAGTTGCACTTAGAAGCCATTTTGGAGCGAAATAACGTTTCATGTTGTTTCCTAATGATGTGAGTGGGCAGCTGGCCTAGCGACGTTAGCGATAACATCAATAACTTTACCTTCTTTAGTCTGGAGACTAATGGTTAGTGACTGCCCTGCTTGTAATGGATGGGTTAAGCCGAATAGCATAATGTGCAGACCGCCTGGTGCAAACTGTACCTTTTTACCCGATTCAATGACGACTTCGGACTGTTGTTGCATAGACATCATATTATTCACCATTACATGATTATGTATCTCTGCCTTAGTGGCAAAACCCGCCGTAGCACCAATCAAAGTCAGCTTTTTATCCGAACTGTTTTGCAATGAAAAATATGCCGCTGTATTTGGCACACCAGGTGGCAATAACCTAATTGTTGCGTCAGTAATCGCTACTTCAGCATTAAGCATAAAAGTAACCAAACTTGATAACAAAACAATCAATCGCAGCATAAATGACCTATCAAATAAAAAATATACTGGCGATTATTCAGCAATTCCAATTAACTTGCCAACCATAAAAGTTAAAAGTTTGTCCTAGATCTCTAATTTTACCATTAATTCAGCTATAGATAAGTTCGCTCATAAACATTTTTCAATATGCACCTGGTTGCTTATCTGGATACCCTATACCTAGGTGTTTGTTTATCTCGAACCAATAAAAAAATGACTAAGGTGAATAGGATCACTGGCCAAAATACACTTAGCCCAGCAACAAACAAACCAATGCCACCAGCAATAAGGGCAAATACTATGGCGGCAACTATGCTAAAGGCGATAACAAAACCCACCACAACCAATACTGCCACTATAACGGTTAGCGCAATGATTGAGGTTATGGGCTCGAAGTGATGGTCAGCAAAGTTTAACTGCAAATCCAACCACTGAGAAGATAGATGACCAAGGCTGTATGTCAAAACAATCGCGATGAGCACAGCCAAAATAATATTTTTTAACATAACCTATCCTTAATATCCCACTACTACTATCGGCTAGGTAGTAGTAGTGTGGCGGTAATATATGCAATCGCCGTAACCGTTGGCAGTGTAATCAAACACACCACAGCTGCTATGCGAACAGCCAGCCTAGGCACGCTCCAGTGCCTAGCTAGGCCAGCGCACACACCTGTTACTTTGCGATGAGCTGAGTCTTTATATAACCTGTTTACTTCGATATAACGTCTCATGTTTATCTCCTACAACTTGATGATTAAAACTAACAACTAAGCCACTTTTTTACGTAAAGCCGCTAACTCTTGTTCAATTTGGCTTTCCGCTTCTAGTGCATCAAATTGTGCGTTTAGTCCATGGGATTCTTCTACCAAGTCATAAGCATCAACTTGTGATTCTAGATCGTCGATGCGACGTTCATATTGCTCAAAACGAATGATCGCATCATCAATTTTGACTGAATGAACCTTATTTTTTGCGGTCATTCTTACCGCCACTGAACGCTCTCTAACCACTAAAGATTTTTGTTTGGCTCTTGCTTCAACAAGTTTGTCCTGCAATTTACCCATATCACTCTGAATCTTTGTGAGTGACTCATCAATAACACTTTGCTCTTCAACTAAGGCTGAGAGACTTTGCTGACTATGATGTTTTTCTACTAATGCCGCTCTAGCTAAGTCTTCACGATTCTTTTCAACTGCTAAGGTCGCTTTTGATTGCCATGCAGCGATTTGTTGTTGCAGTTTGCTTACTTGACGTTGCAGCTGCTTTTTTTCAGCAAGGTTAGTAGCAGCAACCGAGCGAAGCTCAACTAAGGTTTCTTCCATTTCCTGAATCAGTAACTTGATAACTTTCGCCGGGTCTTCAGCCTTATCTAAGATGGCGTTGATGTTGGCTTGTACTATGTCTGACATTCTTGAAAACATACCCATTTTGATTTCTCCAATAATTGTAATAAATGTTTCGCTGAACTATTCCAGCACTACTAGACTTATTACAAGTGTTATGCCAACTTAAACAAACACCTAACACATTGTTTTATATAGATATTATTTTATAGCCAAAGTTAACAGCTGCTGTGAACTTGGTTTAAACATAATAATTTAGTCAAATAGACTAAGTGATTAGTGAAAATCACAACCAACAAATTGGCGAAGTGATATTGATGAGAGATGAATAATAAGAACGGATAGGTAAAGTAAATAAAGGAGCAGTTGTTTTTAAATACTGCTCCTCCGTCACTTTGACTACTTGTGTGTTGTAAATTTATGGTTTTAGGTTAGCTTCTAAAAATAAGGTCATTTCACGATAAAGAGTCTGCTGACTTTCATTGTCATCAAAAAAATGCGTACCATTTTTTATTTCTACATACTTTACATCTATTTTGCGTTTCGCACTGTCATAGAAATCCTCAGACTGCTCGTCGTTCACTCGGGTGTCTTTAGTACCATGAATAAGCAGTATTGGCGCGGCTATTTTATCGATGTAATTAATGGCAGAAACCTGATCCAATTGTGCCACCGCTTTTTCATCGTCAATATCTACAATATGCCCAGTATAAAAGCCAAAAGTATCTTCATCCTGTACCATAGTTTTTATATCAGACAATCCAGCAATGCTAATAACGCAGTCAAACCTTTGGGGTTGCTGAAAGCTAGCGGTTAGCGCAACGTACCCACCATAACTGGCCCCGACTATACATGCTTTATCTGTTGATACTCGCTTAGTGTTAATCAGCCAGTCCATCGCATCATATACATCTTGTTGCATACGTTTGCCCCATTGAAAATATCCGGCAGATTCAAACGCTGAACCAAACCCTTCTGAGCCTCTAAAATTGACTTGTAATACCGCATACCCCAAAGAGACCAAATACTGAAGTTGTGGATTGAAATACTTGTAGTCACGACTATGGGGGCCACCATGAGGATACACAATCAAAGGTGGTTGTTTGACATTCTCTGGGAAGGTAACGTATCCAGACAAAACCTGTCCATCGGATGCGGTAAAGGTGTAATTTTCAATATGTGGAAACTTAGCCTTACTCAAATGAGGATACTCGGATACCCAAGCACCACCTTTTTTACTGGCCAAATCAAAATGCACAAAAAGCGCTGGCTGGTTATCGCTTTCTTTGACGGCCAAAATTTTCGTCTTATCAGCACTTTTACTAACAATAGTGACATGTTCAGACTTAAGCAATTTTGCAAAGCTTTGCTCTAATTTTGCATCTTCTGGATTAAAGTAGTGTTTTCTGGAGTAATCATCACTGTAATACACACCAATTAATTCACCTTCACTATTTCGTAAGCCTCCGGCAACATCATAGGTAGGATGACCAAATACCATTGATTCATACTCACCAGAGACAATATCGTAAAGCCAAACGGCCTCACGCTGTGTTTCTCTATCAGATAATATATAAGCCTTGGAGCCTCCCTTGGTCAGTCCAATTACGTTAAATGTCTCACCTTGTCCAATGATTTTAGTATGCAGCTTAACCAGCTCACTTTCGGCTTTGTTTCTGTACCATATAGTACGGGTAACCTGTCCGTCTTCTTTATCATAGGCGTCACCCAACCTGATAACACCATTAATATCGGCACTCCATCTACGAATATCGTGTTTGTTATTTTGTACCTTTTTATACTTTCCAGTGCTCAATTCCACTTTAAACACAGCATAACCTTCATCGTACTTATCGTAAGTTGACACTAGAATGTGTTCCTGGTCGTGCTTTAACAAAGACACTAATCTAACAGTTGCGTATTCGTACCAGCTCTCAGACGTAAAGCGACGTTCTGTCAACGCCGTACTTGTTTTGTTAACAACATCAAAGGCATAAAAACGACTGACTCGAAAATGCTCTCCGTTGTACCACTGAGGCGAGCTAGCTGAAACGATAATGTATTTATTACCAGACCAACTAATAGTATCTACCCTATCACGGCCGAGTTTTAATGAAGCGAGGATGTCAAAATCGACACTACCAAAAGTAGTGACACTTACGGTTGGGCCTTCTGGGGTGTTATAGATAAGCGCAATTTTACTGCCGTCAGGTGATACTCTGGGTTGCTCAACTATAGGCAACTGCGCAAATGAAGACCATTTATCAGCGGCGAATGCCTGATTCAACCCAATTAGCAATGTAACTACAACAAATGTTTTAAACATCAAATTTCCCTATATAAAAAAATTAACTAATTTAACAGCTCAATCATTGCAGCTGATATTTTGCAAATTGTACACGCAAATTATGTCACTAAAACAAATAACTTTAGAAAACGAAACTAGGAATAAGGTCAAACAAAGGTGGGGGAGATCAGGAAGAAAAAACGGTCAATACTACAATTAGTGACCGTTTCTATCTGTGACTATGCTTGGATACTTCACCCAGATCATATTTTTACGCAAACATTCAACAAAACTATAAAGTAATGCACCTGCCACATAAGCAATTACGGGCGTTAACAGCATGATAAATAAAGATACTTGATTAAACATCGGCAACTCCTTATTCAGCTTGCGTGTTAGTTGCCTCTTCACTGTCCATTTTAATATCGGTAATAGATACTTTAGCTGCGTAACTTTTTTCTTCATTGAAGCTAACGTTATTGGCAACTGTCAATACTGCTGAACGTAGGTTGTTGTTGATTTCTTGTTGGGCAACATCCATAGCTTGATTCACCATACCGGTTACGTAGGTTTCTAAAGATACTTCTTTAGCTTGTACACTTGATGCAAAAATGAAACTAGAAGCCAGAGCAATAACAGCGATTTTGGTATTAGATAACATGATATTTTCCTTTGGTTAATTTGGTTATAACTGTTTTCGATTTGGTTAACAGTTATTGTTTAAGTCGCAGTATCCATTGCGATAGTTGTGCCAATCATGAAATTATTTTTATCTTGCTGTTTTATAAGGTTTTTTATTTTTAATTGCAATGCTAATGAGACCCAAAAACATTATTCGACCTCATATTTTAGTAATTTATACTACTTTATTGGTCAATTTAACCAATCAATTCAGATTGAAATTGTTTAGCTTTAGACTGCGCATCTAATAATACCTCTAAAGCATCTGTGAACAGTTCAATACCCGTATTGGCTTTCGTGCCATTTTGACTTAGATACCTACGCCAGATACGCCCACCTGGTTGACCTTGAAACAAGCCCAGCATATGCCTAGCTATATGCCATGGTCTTGCACCTAATGCCATCTGTTGCTCCACATAAGGTAACATCGCCTGCACTACTTCAGGGCGAGTCTTACTAACCGAGTCACCTTGATAAAAACGTTGGTCGACTTCGGCTAAAATATAAGGATTACTATAGACTTCACGGCCAATCATCACGCCGTCTAAGTGATTAAGGTGTAATTGCACCTCATCTAAGGTTTTCACGCCACCATTTAAACTAATATGTAATTCGGGAAACTGTTGTTTTAATTGATAGACCCTGTCATACATCAAAGGCGGCACATCACGATTTTGTTTAGGGCTTAAGCCTTTTAACCACGCTTTACGGGCATGTACAGTAAAGGTATCGCAGCCAGATGCGGCCACTACTTCAATAAAACGCGTTAAATCTGCGTATTCATCCATATCATCAATGCCGATGCGAGATTTAACGGTAACCGGAATGTCCACCTCAGCCTGCATGCTTTTAATACAAGCTGCCACTGTTTCAGGTTCGGCCATTAAACACGCCCCAAACCTGCCATTTTGTACCCGATCAGACGGGCAACCCACATTGATATTCACCTCATCATAACCGTATTTTTGCGCTTCACTGGCACAACGGGCCATATCCGTAGGATCAGATCCACCCAACTGCAAAGCCACAGGATGCTCTTCATCGTTAAACGCTAAATAGTCGCCTTTGCCAAAAATAATCGCTCCGGTTGTTACCATCTCGGTATACAACAGCGCATGTTGTGAAATTTGCCTAAGGAAATATCGACAATGTTTGTCAGTCCAATCTAACATTGGCGCGACAGAAATCGTGCGGTTTATTGCTGTACTCATAGTTTGTTTTGCCAATGTGAAATTCGGGCGCGCATTCTAGCCGATTTCGCTACCTAGCACTAGTGGTGCTTATTTATGCAACTGACTAACAAAATAAATTCTCAATAGATGTAATTGATCGTATGTCACTTGTTCATTCAGGGTGTCAAAAACAGGTTTAAGGCGCTCGAAGGAGTGTTCTGCAAAGGCCGCTAGGGCTGAGTCAATTTGGGGTTGGTCCAGACCTGTTTGCTCTAATAACTGACTGGGTTGGGTAAACTTGTGGCCGTCTTGGGCGTAGCGGTATAAGTGATTGATGATAGTGCCGTCTTTCACCTTAAATTGTGTGGCTAAAGAGGCGATTGATTGTCCGGTTTCATAGGCACTGACAATTTCGGCGCTGCGGCTATTCGCACTGCTGCTACTGCTTTTATTTACCGTGGCTTTACTGGCCGTTTGAGTATTGTCGACTTCTTGAAGATTGTTTTGTTGGCAGTAGTCTTTGATAAGCCTAAGAAAATGCTCGCCATATTTGTCTAACTTGGCTTGGCCAATGCCGTGAATACGCAATAAGTTTTCTTCAGAATGGGGGAAATAATAGGCCATTTCGTTAAGGGTGCGATCCGAGAAAATAGCGTAAGGCGGCAGGTTGGCGGCATCGGCTAAACGCTTACGGTCGGCTTTTAATATCGCGACTAATTGCTGATCGCCAGGGTTAGCAAGGGTCTTGGATGTGTGGCTAGTAGTGGTAGCAGCTTGCTGTAGCAAGGCAAAAAATGGCACCTTTCCTTTTAGCACTTCGCCGGCTTGTTGTGTAAGTTTTAAGCCACCAAATTGCTCGTCTTGGTTGAGTAAGCCTTTTTGAATCAACTGCCGTGCGAGTGTCATCCACTGTTTTTTATTCAGCTCAAGACCAATATTGTAGGTTGAAAGCAAATTGTGCTGATTTTGCAGTACTTTTTCGGCGCTGGAGCCGCGCAACACATCGATAATATGGCTGGCGCCAAAGCGTTGTCCGGTGCGATGCACACAAGATAAAAATTTTTGCGCAGGTACGGTTAAATCCGATTTTTCTTGGCCTTCGGTGGTGCAGTTGTCGCAATTACCGCAGTTTTCTTTGGTGGATGCTTCACCGAAGTATTCTAGCAGTGGGGTGCGCCGGCAATCTTCGGCTTCAGCTAAGGCCAGCATCTGATTAAGGTGCATATTGGCTAGGCGTTTTTCTTGTTCGTTGCTCATTTGTTCGATAAAAAAACGAATTTTGCCGGTGTCGCCGTAACCAAATAGCAGTAAACAGTTGGCATCTAAACCGTCACGTCCGGCGCGGCCAATCTGTTGATAATAGCCTTCAATGTTTTTAGGCAAATCATAGTGCAATACGTAACGCACATCGGGTTTATTAATGCCCATACCAAAGGCGATAGTGGCCACAATGATGTGCACATCATCACGAATAAAACGCTCTTGGTATTCTCCGCGCTTCACACTACTTAGCCCAGCATGATAAGGCAGTACCGATAATCCATCCTGTTGCAACTTGGCGGTGAGCTCATCAACCCCTTTACGGGACTGACAATAAATGATGCCGGACTGTTCTGGGTGTTGCTGCACAAAGGTTTTACATTGTTGATAAGGGCTGTCTTTGGGCACAACGCTGATAAACAAATTAGGGCGGTCAAAACTAGAAATAAATTCACTGTTGTCAGCAATGTTGAGTTGCCGTTTTATGTCCTCGCGCACTCTTGGCGTGGCGGTAGCCGTTAAGGCGATACTTACCGCATTTGGGAAACATTCGATTAAACGATTTAGCTGGCGATACTCAGGGCGAAAATCATGGCCCCATTCAGAAATACAATGGGCTTCGTCAATGGCAATACAGGCCACATCACAATGACTGAGTAAGTCTAGGATATTGGTTTGTAAGGCGGTTTCTGGCGCCAAAAATAGCAGTTTAATTTGCTGCTGTTTGATGGCGTCTAAGTTGTTTTGATAGTCACTGTCTGACAATGAACTATTGAGAACACAAGCTGGAATAGCTAACTCATTGAGTTGCCTAACTTGGTCTTGCATCAAGGAAATAAGTGGAGAAATTACTACGGTCAGGCCGTCAAAAACGCTGGCTGGGATCTGGTAACACAAAGATTTTCCGCCACCCGTTGGCATAATCGCGAGGGTGTTATGC
The DNA here is from genome assembly GCF_937123705.1 of uncultured Paraglaciecola sp. Classification (GTDB taxonomy): domain Bacteria; phylum Pseudomonadota; class Gammaproteobacteria; order Enterobacterales; family Alteromonadaceae; genus Paraglaciecola. The sequence goes on from NZ_CAKZKO010000200.1 coordinate 24,272, forward strand.
CTATGCAACACATTGCCGATGATCGCTTCTTGTGACTCACGAAACTGTTCAAACCCAAAGACATTTTTAAGGATCGTATTTGCTTGGTTAATCACCGCAAGCCTTCCTTGTTGATATGTATTTCTATATTTTAGCTACAAAACGCCTAAACCAAAAAGCCACCACAAATAAGCATATGGTGGCTTTTAAGCTATGGCATATAAAATTGTTAAAGGGGCTTACCTTCTGCATCCAATTCTACAATTTTGTCGAACAGAGGGGTAAGGCTTTCCAACACTTTGGCTTTATCTCCCACGACGACTGTTATCATTTCATTAAGATTCAGATGTTTAGCCGCCAAGCTATTTAGTTCGGCCTTACCAATATTCGCTAATATTTGGTTTTGCTCATCAACAAAATTTTTGTCTAAGCCATAAGTCATAATTTCTGATAGAAAATTAAGCTTTTGGCTGGGTGTTTCGTAAGCCCTTGCATCCCGCTGACCAATTGCACTTTTCATGAACTGTACCTCAACATCTGTAAGGCCGTCTTTTTGAAAAGCGCTTATTTCATTTCTAAATTGCACAATAGAGTCGGCAGTCGTATCGGCGCGAACCCCCGCTTGTGCTCGATATTGGCCTTTAAAGTCATTACCGTTAAAAAACGAGCGAGCGCCATAGGTGTAACCTTTATCTTCACGCAGGTTTAGATTGATTCGGCTGTTAAACGCTCCGCCTAAATTATAGTTCATCAGGTCGGCACGATAATATTCACCGGTAGCATCATAATGCATGGCGCGTTTACCAATACGTATTTCAGACTGTGCCGCGTTAGGCTTGTCAATAAAATACAAGGTACCACCCACTAATTCAGGGAATGGTTTTATTACTGGCATCTTGCTTGACTTGCCTTGCCACGTATTAAGCGCACCTAAGTGTTTTACCATGCCTTGGTTGTCTATATCACTCACCACAATAATTTCGGCATTTGCTGGACCAAAATGTGCTTTGTAAAACGCTTTCACATCTGCAAGTGTCAGTTTGGCAACGGATTCCACTGTGCCATTGTTTGAATACGCAAAACTATTATTGCTACCAAAAATTAATTTACTGAAGGCCTCTGTTGCCACTGGACCTGCATTTTTCTTGGCATTCTTTAACCCTTCAATCTGCTGCTTTTGCAACCGCTTAAAATCACCTTCATCAAACTTAGGTAAGGTTAAACGCTCCACGGCAATGGCGAGAGTTTCATTTAGGTTTTTAGACAAGGTCCTAATGCTAAGCGTGGTAAATTTATCACCTGCACCAAAACTTACAGCAGAGCCAAGTTTTTGCAATTTATTCGATATATCTTCAGCACTGGATTTTAAGGTGTTTTCCTCTAGCATAGCGGCCGTTAACGCAGCTAATCCAAGCTTATCTACCGCTTCTCGTGTTTGCCCTGCTTGAATACGTAGTTGAATAGTAGTAGTAGGCACTTCTGCATTGACAGCACCTAGTACTTTCACACCATTTTTTAATGTGTTGCGGTATATATCTGGCACTTTAATACTTGGATTTTTGCCCGGAGACGGGATCACAGAACGGTCAAAATCAGATTGACCTACACGCAACACTAAATCTTGGTTGTCGTCATTTTCCGGTATATTTCGCTCATACCTTTGCCACGTATCTTCATGAGCAATCGCTTTTGGTTGGCCCTTTGGCACTATACTCATCACGACAGCATGCTTATTTTTGATATAAGTTTTAAAAACTCGCATCACGTCTGCTTTGGTCACATTCTCATAGCGCGTAATATCATCGTTTATTCCATCTGGATTTGAACGATAGGTTTGATAAGCGGCGAGTTGTGCCACTTTTCCAGATACACTCTCTAATCCATAGACCATACCTGATACTATTGACGCTTTCACACGCTCAATATCGTCCTTGGTTGCCCCTCCTCGCATCTCGAATTCCTCAAGAGATGCCCGTAAAATAGCTTCTAATTCAGTCAAACTATTTCCGGGTGCTGGCAGTGCTAGCAAGGTAAATTGACAACTTAACTCAGCGCAACCATGACCTGCGCTAGCTTGCACAGCTTTGCCATTTTTGACCATATTCTTATAAAGTAATGACGTTTTACCACTACCCAGAATAGACATCAGTACATCAAGTGGTGCTTCATCTGGGTGGTTGAGGTGAACAGTAGGAAACGACATATAAATTAATGGCAAAGACACATTGTCTTCCATTGAAATATATCGGTCTTCATCAAGTGTCACTTTAGTGTATTCAGGTGGCAAAACTTCAGGGCCGCGTGGGATCCCGCCAAAATATTTTTTCACCCAAGCCAAAGTTTGCGCTTCGTCCATGTCACCGCCAATAGTCAAGGTAGCATTATTAGGACCATACCAGCGTAAGAAGAATTTTTTTAAGTCGCTCAAATTGGCGCGATTAAGATCTTCTATATAACCAATAGTCAACCAAGAATAAGGGTGACCTTCAGGAAACAACGCTTCATTTACTCTTTCTCTAAGCAGGCCATAAGGGCGGTTATCATAATTTTGGCCCCGTTCATTTTTAACGGTTTCTCGCTGATTTTCGAATTTTTCTTTGGTAACGGCATCCAGAAAAAAGCCCATTCGATCGGCTTCTAGCCACAACATACGTTCTAGCTGATTAGAGGGAACAGTTTCATAATAGTTGGTACGGTCGGTGTTGGTTGAGCCGTTTAGTGTTCCACCAGACTCGGTAATCAAGCCGAAATGCTGTTCGTCAGCTACATTTTCAGAGCCTTGAAACATCATGTGCTCAAAAAAGTGCGCAAAGCCTGACTTACCCGCCTCTTCACGGCCCGAACCTACATGGTAGGTGATATCCACATGTACTAAAGGATCAGAGTTATCAGGATGCAACACAACAGTGAGTCCATTATCTAGCTGATACTTAGTAAAAGGAATAACCAGTTCATTGCCTTTTCGCTCCACAACTGCAATTTTTTTGATGCCATCTGGCACAACACTCAACTCGGACTTGTTATTGTCAGTTTGGCTAATAGGTGTATTCGGGTCGTTAACATTGCACCCTGCAAGGCTTAATACAGCTGCAATACTTGCAACTTTTACGAGGTATTTTTTCATAGTATCAATAACCATTAAAAAGAGATAAATAAGAATATGGAAGGCTAGCGATAATACACATTTCCCTTTCAAAAAGCTTGCTCCATTAGGAAATTTACGAGGTCGAAATTGTCACAATTAATTACTACTACATCTCACACACACTTTTAGTTTAAACTTGCGCTTATCTTGCAACAGTAGTGATTTTGTAGACAATGTTTTCGATGATTTTTTCTCCGGTTTTTGGTGTTATATCCGTGTTAGGTTACCTTGTAAACACCTTATTCTGGCTAGCTCCCATCTTAGTTTTTTCGTTTTTGAAACTACTCCCCATCAAAATATGGCAAACCTTTATGTCATATCTACTAGATGGCTGTGCCACCATGTGGATATCGGTTAATAACGTGAATCAGAATTTTTTCAGCCGCACCAAATTTGAAGTGTCTGGATTGGAAGGACTGAGTAAAAAAGACTGGTACATGGTGATATCAAACCATCAATCATGGGTGGATATTTTAGTGTTACAAAGAGTATTTAATCGCAAAATTCCATTTCTAAAGTTTTTTCTTAAAAAGGAATTGATATGGGTACCCTTTCTTGGCATAGCATGGTGGGCCTTAGACTTTCCTTTTATGCACAGGTACAGCAAAGCCTTGTTGGCTAAAAAACCACACCTTAAAGGCAAGGATTTAGAAAACACCCGTAAGGCTTGCAAGAAATTTGTGTTCAAACCCGTCAGTATCATGAACTTTGTGGAAGGCACGCGACTAACCGAACAGAAAAAGTCAGTTCAGGGTGCAAAATTTCAGTACTTACTAAAGCCCAAAGCAGGCGGCATGGCATTTGTATTAGGGGCCATGGGTGAACAACTACACAAGTTAGTTAATGTTACTATTCATTATCCTGACGGCACACCTAGTTACTGGGACTTCGTTTGTGGTAGGGTCTCGAAAGTACAGGTACAGGTTAAGGTTTTACCTATTCAAGAGTTACGAGAGCAGGATGTATTTGGCACTGATTATTTTGAAGATCACACGCAACGCGTTAAATTCCAACGTTGGCTAACAGCACTTTGGGAGCAAAAAGACCGAGATTTACACGCCTTGTCGTCAGAAAAAACTCAAAATACCTAAGGGTATCTTGTGCATACTCGTTATTCCATTAGCGGTAACAACCAAGAAAAGCGCATCATTTAGTCAAAAGGGCAATCTATATGCAAGAAAGTCACAACCTTACAGATTTGTTGTTATCACTATTGCAACAGATGGGTATTCAGGCCACGCCTAATAGCTGGGTTTTTCAAGGAATTGCATTAAGCGGCATAGTATTGGTTGCATTGATATGCAATTGGGTGACCAAAAGCATTCTCCATAGCCGACTACGAAAATTAGTTCTTAGAAGCAAAAACCAATTCGACGACGAGTTACATCAACACGGGTTCTTTGAACGCATCGGGCATATTGTGCCTGCTGTTGTCATCTACTTACTTAGTCAACTCTTGATTGAAAACCCTGCTTTATTAGGGTTCTTACAAAAGACCGCAATCATATATGTACTACTTGCGACTGTAACGGCACTCAGTGCCTTACTAAATACAATTGAGGATACATATAACGCCTCAAACCTAGCCAAAAAAGCGCCCATTACAGGCTTTATTCAAGTGGCCAAATTATTTGTGGTGATCATTGCTGGTTTATTGATTATTTCACTATTAATCGATAAGTCGCCACTGTTGCTACTCTCTGGGTTAGGCGCTGTAACTGCCATTGTATTGTTATTATTTCGCGACACCATATTAGGCTTTGTTGCTGGGATTCAAATAGCCGCCAATCGTATGGTCAATACGGGCGACTGGATTGAAATGCCAAAATATGGCGCGAATGGAGACGTGTTGCAGGTAGGTTTAACCACAGTTAAGGTACAAAATTTTGACAAAACCATTTCCACCATACCCACTTACGCGCTAATTTCTGAGCCGGTAAAAAATTGGCGTGGAATGAGTGAAAGCAATGGGCGACGCATTAAACGCTCGCTTTTTATCGACATTCAAAGTATTCGGTTTTGCGATCAAGATATGCTGAATGATTTTTCTAAAATTCGCTATATAAAGCGATATATCCAAACCAAACTCGAACAATTACAGGCTTTTCATAACGAACAGCACATAGATGCCACTGATTTAATTAACAGTCGCAGACTCACCAATATAGGAACAATGCGTGCCTACATGCAGGCCTATTTAGAAAATCATCCAGACATCAATCAGAATATGACGCTAATGGTACGTCAAAATCCACCTAGCGAGTTAGGAGTTGCATTAGAAGTGTACTGTTTTAGTCAAGATAAAAACTGGGTCAACTATGAAGGAATACAAAGCGATATTTTTGACCACTTTTTAGCTATATTGCCGGCCTTTAAACTAAGAGCCTATCAACGTATAAGCGATAAGCCCTAGAGTACTTTTTAACTAGGCTGTTGCGAGTGCGTACACAAAGACTGCAAATAACGCTAAGGCAGAAGCACCAAAAAAGCCGTATTCAACCTTAGACTGCATGACGTTAACGCCTTCTGGTGCGGGCAAAAAGCTCATTATGACGCTGGTTATACCCAACACAAAAGTGATTAATGTAAAGCCAAATAAAATGGGTTCGTACCAGTTACTCATCAGTTAATTCCTACAAATTTAAAATTGTGTGCATTATAGTGCCAAAAGACCTAAACATTATACCAACCCATATCAATAACAGGTCACTTTTTTATGATGAATTCCATAAGCACGACTTAGCTAAAACCATTAACTTTTAGCGAAAATCACTAAATACATTATAAAAATCTAAACGCTCAACTGACAAAAAACCATACCCCTTTGATTTTTAACGAATTTTATTTGTGGCCTAAGCCTTGCGTTTATTTAGGAAAGATAAGCAACCACATAAAATCATTTCGGAGAATTATATGCGTACATTAATCTTTGCAAGCACGCTAGCTTGCTGCTCACTACCCGTTTTAGCCAATCAATGTAATGTTGAATTTAATGGCAACATGCAATTAGAAAACAAAGTATTGGCAGTTAAGCTAGACAATAATACCAAAGTTACCATAGACCAAAATAAGATTTTATATGTAGATGGCACCCCTTTGTCATTGAACTCAAAACAACAGGGCTGGGTAAACAGCTATTATGATGGTATCAACCAAGCTGCGCCTCAAGCTGCTGCAATAGCCACCGATGCAGTGGCATTGGCTAGTACTGCGCTAAATGAAGTGTTTGTGGAGCTTTTAGGCGCTGATAGTTCAGCTTTAAGCGATATATCTGAAAAATTGAGTAACCTCGACCAGCAAATTCAATACAACTTTTACGCTGACAACGGCGAAATTCGATTACATTCTGACGCTTTCGAAAATGGCGAGTTTTTTGGTGAACAATGGGAAGCACAATTTGAAGACGCCATGGAAGAACTTGTCACAGATTCAATTGGGCACATATTGGTAGCAGTTGGCACCCAGCTTATTCTTAGTGGCGGTGACACCGACGCATTCGAACAAAAAATGGAAAGGTTTGGCGAGCAAATGGAGCAAAAGGTCGAGTATCAGGCCGAAGCATTAGAAGAAAAAGCCGATGAATTATGTGCTACTTTAGCCAGTGTCGACAGGGCGGAAGGTTATTTACAAAGAAACATTAAACAACTCGCCAGCCTAGACGTTATTCAAGTTGAAAATCACTATAGCGCGATGTGATAATTCCCATACCGCCTAATTAAAATTAAGCATATTAATGCAGATAGCAGTAGTTGGATGTGGCTGGTTAGGATTACCCCTAGCATTAAGTTTACAAAAAGGTGGTCACAAAATTGTGGCCACGAGTCGTTCTGCAGCAGGCTGTTTACGCCTAGATTCCCATGGATTTTCAACCGTACAGTTCGAGTTAGGCGCAGCACTTTCCCTTCAAAAATTTGCACCCATTTTCAACTGCAAGCTGCTGATTTTAAATATTCCGTTTTCCAAAAAAAACTCTTCCTATTCAGAATTTTTCAGCGGTATTCAAGAGTTTTTGCAACAGGCAAAACGTCTTCATATCAAGCAGGTGATATTTATTAGCACCACCTCTGTCTATGGTGAGCAGCAAGGCATTGTCACAGAGAATAGCCCCGTCCAGCCAAATACTCTGTCAGGAAAGGTTAATTTAGCAGTAGAAAAATGGCTACAACAAAACTTTGGCTCCCAATCCAGCATTATCAGACTAGCGGGACTCATTGGTGGAAAAAGACATCCCATCAATTTTTTGGCGGGAAAAACCGAACTAGCTGCCCCAAATAAAGCAGTAAACTTAATTCATCAAGTCGATGTAATCCAAAGTATAGAGTCGATTATTCACAAAGATCTATGGGGCCACAGACTTGTTTTATGCGCCAAGGAACACCCATCGAGGCAAGACTACTATACTTGGGCAGCCAAACGCTTGGGATTAACGGCTCCCGAATTTATACAAGAGCAAGTTAAATCAACGAGTAAGCTAATCGATGCCAGCGCAAGTATCAAAAAACTGGGTATACAGCTAAAATACCCTAGCCCTTACGATATGCTTTAACTCGCCGAAACTTGCTCTAATGCTTTACGGACTTGTTGCTGTTCTTTAGTGACGCATCTAGGGTCGGCTTTTTGTACGGCTTTTATCGTATGTTGACTGAGAACCATGCCATTTGGCAGCGTAATAGGATCGCAGCCATGCTCTTGTTCACAAATCAGATCCCATTGTGGTTTCGCCTTAATATGGCACCCAAAACAGTTACCACCAAATTTATTGACCACTTCAAAGGCGCCGCGCACTTTTATTTCTGAGCCTTTAGCAGATACATCTAGCTCAAAGAACTCCCAATCCTTAGTGACAGCATTGTAGCCTTTTTCACGTTTTATCATCACCTCGGTTGGAACCAATTGCACCACTGAGCCCACCGGATACACCGCGCCATTTGGCGTTTTAGCGGCATCTATCGTTGCCTGTAAATCACCTAGTAAGTTATCCACAAAAAAGCCAAACACAAGGTTTGGCTTTATCATTATTACTTGTTGTAGCTAATATTAACCAATAAAGGCCGTTCCAAAGTATTTCAAGGCAACGGTATTGATAAACACCAACAGCAAAATTACCGGAATAAAGGTCCCTACGGAAAAATCAACATAGCGTTCAAACCAGCTGTTTTTATAACTCGCCGCTCCTTCGTCTAGCTCTTTATTAAAGTTTGCCTTTTTCCAGCGATAAATAACAAACACACAAATAAGCAAGCCATTAAGGGGTAAAATAGTGTCGTAAAACACATCAATTATCACATCAAAAAATGATTTAGTTTGCCCCGCATAACTAACGAAATTCTTAAAAAATTCGATCATTCCGAAGGATGTGGTCGCCAGAACCGCCATGATGATCAATAAGCACCCCATCCAACTTAATGCTTTACGACGACTGAAGTTTTTCTCATCCATCAGGGCCGCAACCGGTACTTCAAAAATAGATACGATTGAAGTAATCGCAGCAAAAAATACTAACAAAAAGAAGAAGCTGGCTACAACACTAGCGCCGGTATAACCAATAGTGGTTTGTAACGCCAAGAAAATTTTCGGCAAAAAGGTAAATATCATGCCTACAGATGAATCACTTAAATCATTGGTATTAATATCAGGATTAAAGGAGAACACCGCAGGTAAGATTAATAAACCGGCGATAAAAGCTACAGCCGTGTCTAATAAAGCCACCAATTTGGCCGAGCCAGGCACATCGGTGTGTTTATCCAAGTAAGAGCCGTAAGTGATCATGATCCCCATACCTAATGACAGAGAAAAGAATGCCTGCGACAAAGCGCCATTAACCACTGAAGCATTAATTTTACTGAAATCGGGGATCACATAATATTTCACCCCTTCAAAGGCGTTATCGAGTGTCAGTACAAAAATCACCAAAGCCACCAGCATAATAAACAAGGTAGGCATCATAAATTTGGCGGCTTTTTCAATGCCTTGTTTAACCCCACCTTGGAGGATCAAATAGATTATTGCCAATACTGCTACCATGTAATAAAACAAGTCATAGCCAGTTACAAAAGTACCGAAAGTACTTGGGTCGGCCAGCATTTCTAAGTCACCGGTTACTGAATGAAACAAGTAACCAAATATCCACACTGTGATAACCAAGTAAAAAACTGCAATCATAAAAGGGGTAATAATCGACAGCCAACCCGCTATTTTCCAGCCTTTGTGGCCATTTGTCATAGACGAATAAGCGCCAAGGGGATCTTTACGACTATGCCTACCTACCGACATTTCGGCTAACATTACAGGTAAGCAAATAAAAGCAACAAAAAGCGCGTAAATCAATAAGAAAGCGCCACCACCATTTTTTGTGGCCGCAACGGGGAACCCCACCATATTACCAATACCTACAGCAGAGCCTGCCGCGGCAAGAATAAAACCTAAACGAGAACCAAATTGTTCGCGAGGTGCACTCATAAACTATCCTTCTTTATTTTTATAATTTTGGGAGATATTACCAGCACAGTTGCCTAAAGTCTTTTATGTTCGAAACACAACAGCAACAAAAAACCGTACAAATGTTTACAACTAGCTAGACACTGCATTCAATAATTGGTGGCGCTTTTTAATTAAGTAGTCTCGTTCAATGCCATTTTTACTTAAACTGATGGCCTGACTTATAGAAACAACGGCTTTTTCTGGAAAGTTTAAACGACTCTCTAATTCACTTAGCGCGGCAAAATAAGGTTGATATTGACTCAGTGCATTATGCAAAGCGACTAGCTCGGTATAAGCCTGTTGAAGTTGACCCGCATTTGCTTTAGCTAAAGCAAGGTTTAGCCTAACAACAGCAGAAGGATGCAATTGCAGCAAGCGACTATATAACAATTGGATTTGTGACCAATCAGTGGCGTGCCAATTTTTAGCCTGTGAATGTAGCGCGCTGATAGCTGCCTGTATTTGATAAGGCCCAGGTGCTTTATATTGTAAGGCTTTATAAATAAATACTTCGGCTTGCTGTATTTTTGTTTGATCCCATAAATTTCTGTCTTGATGTTCCAAGGGAATAAACGGCTCACTATTTGAGCTTCGAGATAGTCTGCGCGCATCATGAAACAATATTAGCGCGGCTAAGCCAAACACTTCTGCATTGGGATTTAGCTTTGTCATCAGCAAACTCAACCTGATGGATTCATCTGCCAAGTCTTGTCGGGTTAAAGTTTGACCTTCAAATGCAGAGTATGATTCATTGTAAATAAAATAAATCACTTTTAGTACCGAAGGTAATCTACTGCTTAATTGCTTTACATTTGGCGTTTCGTATCTAATCCCTGCGTCTCTTATCTTCTTTTTGGCCCGCGTGATGCGTTGCCCAACGGCAGCTTCTGAGGTCATGTAGGCACGGGCAATTTCTCGAATAGTGAGGCCACATAAAGATCGTAAAGTCAGGGCTACTTTAGCTTCTTCATTCAACGCAGGATGGCAGCAAGTAAAGATAAGCCTTAAACGTTCATCTGGCACTTCGTAATCAGTTTCTGGTTTTAACGTACTTTGAGAATATAAAGATTGTTCGATTAATTGTAATTTGTGCTGGCTTTGCTGGGAATGTTGTTGCCGTAATTTATCAATCAACTTGCGCTTAGCAACTAGGTGTAACCAAGCACCGGTATTTTTTGGGAATCCTTGAACAGGCCATTTTATACTGGCCTGCTCGCAGGCATCTTGCAATGCATCTTCGGCCAACTGAAAGTCTTTTGAATAACACACCAAAGACGCTAACACTTGGCCAGATTCAGCGCGAAAAATACGCGCTAGTTTATCTTTCAATCTTCAAATACCATAACCGGACGTACTTCTATGGTGCCATAGCGTGCGCTAGGAATTTTAGCGGCCCAGTGTAAGGCTTCGTCGAGATCCTTACATTCCAGCATATAGTAGCCGCCTAATTGCTCTTTGGTTTCTGCGAACGGCCCATCGGTTAACTCAGACTGGCCTTGCCTTAGCCGCACTGAAGTAGCAGTACTTACTGGTTCTAAGGCATTGCCTCCAACTAACACCCCCGCTGCGCCAGCCTCTTCACCAAACGCGTCATATTGCTCAAGCAAGGTTGGCATATCAACGTCATCTTGATCTTCGGTACTATAGATTAGAGCTAAAAATTGCATGATATTTTTCCTTTTAATGAATTATTTATAAAAGCAAATATTGGCTTTCAATAGACTGACGAATAAACCCTAGCTATTCAGACAACCACATTAAAAAATTTTAGAATGTTCCAATCAGTGTTTATGGCTGGATTCAGTCGAACCAGCTGGGCTCAATAGGCAAGCTATACAATAATGGCGCAAACATTTGATAGTGTTTGCGATTTTGCTCACATTGCACATTGTTTAAGTACACCGCTTTCCATGGGTCGTTAATTAGCCACAAGGTTTGATTCACCACAGCAACCCCTTCAATTGAGGCATTGTCCATGGCTTCATAATTTTCACACCCTTCACTGTTGGTTTGAATTTCGGCGAAAAAATCGATGGGCAATATACGGGTTTCTTTTTTTCCTAATAAATCCACCACCCATAATGTTTCATCGTTTCTGGCAGCCACCAGCAAATACTCTCGTCCATCTGGCGTTTGATAATAGTCCATACCATTGATGGGATGATTGCCACTTTTAAATTCTGGCAGTTTCACATTAAATTTTGACAAAGGAGCAAATTCATCTGACTGCCAAAAATCATTAGTCATCTGCAGTGAAAAAATCCTCGCCTGTTTATGAGTGTCTTTTTCAATACCTAGATACAAAATACGATTTTGGCCAAAAGCCAAGGCTTCTACACCATCATTAGGAAAGTTGCCAATTTGCATCTCAGCGGAGAATTGTAGGGGACGAATGTGTGTTATCAGCGCACTATTGTTGTTTTGTAACTCAAGTCGAACAAGCAAAGTAGGGTGAGTGGTAGAGCCAGTATCTCGATATTTTTCTTGGCAACCGTCAGACATAGGTTCGGCATAAGTTGCATCTTCAGTAACGATATAAAACACTTGGTCGTTATCAGGATCAACGGTAAGTGCTTCTAAGTCTGGATTATCACTAATATAAGAAGCAAAACAGCTAGTTTGCAGTCTATCTGATAAAACCATTGGAAAATCGTGGCCGGTTAATTGCGCATTCTCTTTGGCGATGCTTCTAAGCCGCATACGCTGTGAAGGGGCGGCACTGCGGTCGCTTAAGGTCAACAACCCATCACGCCATTTTACTAATCCAGAGCTTTGCGGATTAAGCATCACTTGACCATTTTGCTCCAATATCCAATGGCCATTGACTTGTAAGTTTGACTCTATTGGCAAAGTCCCAGAGTCCCCTTTACAACCCATTAAGAAGCTGCAAATCCCTATAATAGACACCAAGTATGTTTTCATTAACCGTCCAATTTTCTGTCAATATACTGTGAATAAGCAAAATAGTTTACCTTACACAAAATCCCGAAGAAATATAAACTTATCCTCATGAATAGTAATTAGTGGCAACTTCAGCCTTTTTTGAAATGGTGAGTGACTAGTGGTTAAGAGCCATTAATGCTATTTGTATAATAGTATGCTGAAATTTACGCATCCTTGCTTATAATCACCACAATAGTAAAAATGCTGGCATAGATTTAAATAGAGATAAAACAGCCACTCTACCCACCAATATTTTAAATTAGGAATACATGACCAATCACAATTTGAAAATCGGCCTATTTTACGGTTCAACTACTTGTTATACAGAAATGGCAGCTGAAAAAATTCAAGATAAGATTAATCAATTAGCTGGATATACTTGCGTACAAATATTTAATATTAAAGATGTTGCACTGACGCAAACCCAAGCCTTTGACACCTTAATATTTGGGATTTCTACTTGGGATTTTGGCGAACTGCAAGAAGATTGGGAGTCCTCTTGGCAAGATATCGCGGCGCTAGACTTAACCAATAAAACGGTGGCCATTTTTGGTTTAGGGGATCAACTTGGCTATGCCGAATGGTTTCAAGATGCCGTGGGTATGCTACATGATGAGTTATTAGTTTTAGGTTGTGATTTTGTGGGTTACTGGCCTAACCAAGGCTATGATTTTATTGCCTCAAAAGCGCTGATCGAAGATAAAAGTTATTTTGTAGGCTTGAGCCTTGATGATGAAAATCAGTATGATCTCACCGACAGCCGTATCGATTCTTGGTGTCACCAATTGCTAGATGAAATAAATTCCAAATAGACCTAAGTTGCCCTTACCTACTTCTCGCCTTCATAAACCTTACTACCGTAACGGTCAATCCCACCGTGATGGTGCCGATGTAAGCTTTAGAGATATTGTAAAATTTTTTGGCTTTCGAGCCGTTACAATTGGTAAATGGGTCACACCGACAGAACAACAAATTGCGGCCAATTTATTTTTTGACGCCCTTTGCGATTTAATGGACATTCTACAAATACCCGAAACTGTAATTTCCTTAAACGGTAGTTTGTCATTGGCCTTTGGCAGTGGTGGTAAAAAACATAGTAACGCTCACTATGATGCCCAAACCAAAAGGCTTGCATTGGCCAAAAATGCTGGCGGCGGCGCATTGGCCCACGAATGGTTTCATGGATTCGACCATTATATTTGCCACAAATTATTTGTTCATGTTTCAGCAGGGCAGTTTGCTTCCGAATGCTGGCTGCAAGACCACGGACAAAGACCCCATAGATTAAATGAAAAGCTAAGTCAGTGTTTTGAAACCATCTTTTTAGGAATGGATAAAAGCCAGCCTAATGAATACGTTAAGCGCAGTGCCCAGGCCGACAAAATACTAAAAACATTTTACTACGCACAGCCTCAAGAGCTGGCCGCCAGAGCGTTTGAAGCATGCATTCAAGATAACCCAATAAAAAATGCTTTCTTGGTTCAAGGCACAAAACAAAGCCCAGAAGCTAAGATGGGGATTTACCCAACTGAAGAACTAAGAGCAATAATTTCTAAAAATATACTGGATTACTTTTTTCATTTGGGGCAGGCTATAGACTCGTAAAAAACCTTAAATGAGAGTTTTTTGTTAATATTACGATAATTAATAGATGCTCTTAGGCGCAACTGTCTTTATACTAGGCAATCTTGTTTTAACCCAATTGGCGATTTATACCGATGAAAAGAAAAAAGCACGGCAGTTCTGACGAAGATGCTGCAATTGATATGACTCCCATGTTGGACATAGTGTTCATCATGCTTATCTTCTTTATTGTGACCACCTCTTTTGTAAAAGAGAAAGGCTTAGAAGTTAATCGTCCTAAAGATTCAAAAACGCCACCACCCCCGACTAATGTTAAGTCGCTATCTATTCGCGTAAATGAAGACGGTACTATTGTGGTTAATGGCCGTCAGGTAGATATTCGCCGCGTAGAAGCCAACATTCAGAGCTTCTTGGCTGAAAATAATCAAGACTCAGCCGCTGTTCAGGCCCATCCAAAAGCCAAACACGGTGATGTCACTGAAGTAATCAACGAAGTGAAAAGAGCCGGTATTGTAAACGTCTCTGTCTTGGTTGGTAAATAAACCAAATACTTTGTTTCAAAAAAATTAAAAACGCCGCTATTCATTGAATAGCGGCGTTTTTTTTATGTTGAAGTTAACATCAAACCCAGCATACCTAAAACAAAACCAAACACCGCCCCCATCGGTGGCGCCCAATGTTTATCTAACCTCACTTGAGGTGCCAAATCTTGAAAAATCGCATATAAGATACCGCCAGAAGCAAACAGCATAACAGCAGCGATAATTTGCGGGGATTCAGATAACCATAAATAACCAGATACAGCTGCAAGTGGGCCAAGAGCTGCCATTAAAATAAAGACTAGAATAATTTTTGAAGCTCGATAAACAGATGAAGCATTTAACTCACGATATGCATTAAATCCCTCGGGTAAATTTTGCAGCGCAATTAACCCCGCAAGCAAATATGCATGGCTATTACCTGTAGCAAATGCCGCACCTAAGGCAATCGACTCTGGAATGAAATCAGACAACATAGCCGCCAGTTGACTAGCAGGAGTATTGCTTTTAGTTAAGTAAATATCCAAAGCCATAAAACTAAACCCACCAACAATCACCCAAATACAAGCAATCATAGGTTGCAGATGATTAATACCTTCAGGCACTAAAACCAAAGCAACGGCCGACAACAACGCCCCTCCGCCAAAAGCTATTACTGCATGCCTAAATTCTTGCTCGAGCCAATCACTCTGCACTTTTTCGAAACAAGCAATCACGGCACCAAGGGGCATAGCCAAGCCCGCCAAAAAGGTGGTGATCACGACAATAAAAAGCAGCGACATTATTATTCCTTAACTCAATTATCAATGGGGTCAGAGCATTTGATTTGTTACAAATCACAGCCTACATTATATATGTTACTTCTCTGAGGGCTATCTTATGGCTCGCCTCCCAAGACTAAATCTAGCCAACATCCCACAGCACATCATTTTGCGTGGTAATAATCGACAGATATGCTTTTTTGACGAACAAGATTACAAAGTTTATCTTGCTAAGCTAAAAGAGTTTAGCGAAAAACTATTAGTTGCCATTCACGCTTATGTTTTGATGACCAATCACGTGCATTTATTGGCCACCCCAAGCGATAAAACAGGAGTAAGTCGCTTGATACAAAGATTAGGCGCTTACTATGTTAGGTATATTAATAAAAAGTACGACCGTTGCGGCACATTATGGCAAGGCCGTTATAAATCGACTTTAGTGGATAACGAAGGCTACTTTTTAACCGTTAGTCGATATATTGAAATGAATCCAGTGCGCGCCAATATGGTTGAACACCCTGCTGCATACTCATGGTCAAGCTTTCATCGAAATGCGCTAGGCATACCCATTGAATTGATAACACCCTACGAAATATACCAATCATTAGGAAATACCGACCAAGCAAGACAAAAAAGTTACCTAGCATTATTCGAACAGCAAATTTCCGAAAGCACCTTAAAAGAAATAAGAGAGTCCATTAACCATGGCTGGGTCTTAGGAAATGATCGCTTTAAAGCACAAATAGAAATAACAACAGGAAGGCAAACTACATCTAAGTTGCGAGGTGGAGACCGAAAATCACGCCAGTATTTGCATAAGCAAAAAAATCAAATGCTCTGACCCCATTGATTTTTTATTTTTTTCCTAACTCGGCATTAATTTTATCAATCGCTTGCAGAGCTGCTTCATGTTGAATGTCTAACTCTCCGGCAGTTGGTGTGATTTCGCTCAGCCAAAATGTGAGTGTGGTGCGAATATCTGGATGTTGCCGAATGGACTCCACAACTTGGGCAGCTATATCGTTCGAAACCGCTGCTGGGCAGTCATCGTAGCGAATAGTTTCAACACTAGCTTCTAAGCGCCAGCAGTTTGACCAATAGGCTTCGTGAACAGCTACAGGTAAAATGCTCCGAACAACCTCACGATATCTTGGTAGCTCATCTAGAACCAAGGCATTATAATTTTGAGAATGATATTTCTCAACTGCTGTCACTATGTCTCGAGAGCGGGGGAGTCCTTGTCGTCTCATTTCAGCGAAAACTGAGCGTTTAATCACTACGGGAAACCAGTGAGATGCGTGAAAAAAATCGGCTAAAACAGACCAGCACTGGTCATTGCAACTAACACCTTTATCCATAAACAAAAGTGAACGCTTTGCCGCAGCGTGAACATTTTCAAAATGGTTTCGTAAAATATTAGCGTTTGTGGCGTCACTTTCGATTTCACGTTTAAGCTCAATCAGCAATTCACGCTCCTGAGAATCTAAAGTACGCGCGTCATTCCAATTCGCCACTTGAATACCAATAAACACACCCACCACTACAATAAAAAAATCAATAAATACCGCAAACCAGTTTTGGTCAGTGACGTGTTTGGTTATTCTTCGTAAAAGCATCAATGGTTCTCCGATACACTTGAGATTTGCGCACCAACCAACGCTTCGGCTAGTTGATCGAGTTTTGCTAAATGGCTGTTTAAGAAATTCACATACCACTGGTTTTTTTGCAGACCTACAACAACATCACTTAAGAACTCTTGCTCGGGTGCCGCTTCGAGGAAGTGACAGTCTGCAGCCATTTGGTATCCCTCTGTCTCAAAAACCTTATCTAAACTATTGCGTAAGTCTGTTGCACGCTTCCAGCTAATCGCATTTGGATATTTCTGGCTTAGCATTGGAAAATTCATACGCATGCTTTCAATCACAGTCCGCAAACGATCCTCGCTTTGCTCCACGACAATAAGTGCCTGGATAAGCGCCGTTTCTGAAAGTAAATCAATTCTACCGCCCGCAAAGGCTTCTGTAATGCTTGGTACTGCGATTGGCGGGAGGGTAATCAGATGCATACTGGCAAATTGTCTGCATTGCCACTCACTTAACGGCTCAATTTCACCGTCACCGAAATACATATTTTCTACACGCGCAATGGTGCGAAGGCGATTTTCTCGCTCCGCAACAAATGCCGTCAATTGCTCTCGAGCACCATTAACATCAACTGCCAAACGCGCCAGAAACGCGGTTTCCTTGACGCGATCTGCCCGTGTTTCGTTCCAGTTATTGATCTGTAAACCGATTAAAAGACCTATCACCACAATGGCAATTTCAATCAATACAGTAAACCAATCTTGGCGACGTATGGCTTTTGAAATGCTACGCAAAATCATGGTTGAGCATCCTGCTGGCTAGGTTCAGTCACTGCATTCAAATTAAAAGGCACATAGCAATCCCCATAGACAGTTTGAGCAAACTTATTATGTGCTGCTACGATTTCATTGCCTTGCATTATCAGTTCAGGAGATAAATCAATTCCTATATTTTCTATACTGGTGGCTATTTGACCTGCTATCAGCTCCATTAAACCGCTTTTGAGATCCATCTCTCCAAGTGAATCAAGGTAACGCAATCGATCTCTTTTACCAATTCGCGTTGAAAAAGCCAAAGTCTTGATGCGGCCTTGTAATGTGTATATTTCTCTTTGTAACTTTTCTGCATGTTCAGTTTGTTTGAATAAGCTATCAATGCGATTTCGTCGATCAATATCCATTGAGCTAAAGGTGCCTCGTCCCAATTCAGCATGCCAGTTATTTGATCCCCATCCACGACTGGGTGATCTTAATAAATTAGGCAGCGCAGTTATGATGCCAACTACGTCTACCTCTTCTCTGGGCATACCAATCCATTCTTCTTCGGGCTCTAATAATTTTTGTGCAATAGATTGATAGGCTTCAATTCTACATTTTGAAACAGCCACTCTTTCTTTGGCATTAAAATAATTTCTGTGTAAATCATCTTGTAACACTTTCTCGGCTTGTTCGGTGTTGGTTCTTTGGTCTCTTTCACTGAGCCACTGTTGTCCCATCATCGCCACCGCAACGCCAATTACAACAATGATAAAATCGAGCGTGACAGCAAACCAGTTTTGGTCTTTTAGGTGTTTTGTAATTCTTCTTAGAAGCATTATTCAGATTCCTCAAAAATCAATGGGGTCAGAGCATTTGAAAATGAAAAATCAAATGCTCTGACCCCATTGATTTCTTTTGTTTAAAGGAAATAAATAGGCCATGTTAATAATCATTTTGAGATTCGATTTGCGCTTGTATTGCTTTGGCTAATTTTAACTGCCTTCGGGCAAAGGTAAGTTGGTTTTCTTGCGCTGCCATAGCAGTGCTTAGCGCACCTGACAGGTTGGGCTGGGTGAGTAAACGCGTTAAATCAAATGTGTCGGGTTCAACATATCTTGCTTGTGAATAAGATGCAGCGGTGGTTTTGGCTTTGTAAATCAAGATGCCTGTTGTGGGCTGCATGGCATTGAGCAACTGATCTCTGAGCGTTTTCCAACCGTAAATAGAGACTTTAGAAAATTCGTCAAATTCATATAAAGCTTGGCGCAGTTTTGAGTTTCTGATTAACACCAATTCACCATTGGCAACCATTTCCTCAAACACAGCTGGGGAACTGGCGGGAACCCTGCCTCTTGTTATGTCGACAAATGCAATGATTAAATCATCTTCATCGGCTTGATAGGTGTCTGGGTTTAGCTGATAGGCATTGCGCGCATCTAACAACAATTGAATGGCGTTTATACTCTTTAAGTATAATTGGGACGCACCTTCCAATCGCTCAATGGTTACCGTTAATTCTTCTTTTAACCGTTCGATATAAAACTGTTCTTTGTCTAAATTTTGTCTCGCTTCATTCCAGTTCGCTACTTGTAAACCAATAAATACCCCAACGACCACAATGAAAAAGTCTAGGAATACCGCAAACCAGTTTTGGTCTTTTACGTGTTTGGTCACACTGCGTAGGATCATTAAGATGCTCTTTTTTGATTATAAAAATTCCGTTTTACCAATTTACAACGCAATGCAAACCATATAAACGGAGCTTTTGTAAGGTAACACAAGAAGATCTTTGCTTGGTTAAAAACCATACATTAAACAGTGAGAGGAGTAAAACAAGTCCCAAAATCAATGGGGTCAGAGCATTTGATATTTTCAATTTTTCAAATGCTCTGACCCCATTGATTTACTCTAATTGCGACTAGGCGGTTTTTTAGTGGTATTCAGCTGATTAGTTATGAGCAACTCGTCTGAGTGTAGTAAAACTATGTATATGCAGTGATTTAGGAAAACATTATGCGTTTATTCACATTTGCTATTAGTTTTAGTTTGATGGTTGTTATTCAGGCTCAAGCATTCGCCAAAAATGACTCCATACTGGGTATGCAGTCTATTATTGACACTCAGTATCTCAAGCTTGAATCCAAAGTACTAAAGCGTGATTTTCACTTATTGGTTAAGTTACCTGCTAGTTATCAAGACTGTACTAATTGCCAATATCCAGTGGTGTACCTATTAGATGGTGGTGCGGTATATCCGATGTTGGCGGGTTATTATAATTACTTACGCCATGAAGACGTGGTGCCTGAGGTGATTCTGGTGGGGATTTCTTATGGTAGCAATGATTTTGAAACAGGTAATTTTCGCAGTACTGACTACACTGCGCCAAGCAGTGAACGCAGTTACTGGGGTGGTGCGAGTCAATTCCAACAGGCCTTAATCAAGGATATCTTACCCACCATCGAAGAAAAATACCCTGTTGATCCTCAAAAACGAATTATTTTTGGGCAGTCGCTAGCCGGACAATTTGTGTTATATAACGCGTTAACTCAGCCAGAGTTATTTTATGGGCATATTTCTAGCAATCCTGCTCTGCATCGAAATTTAGAGTTTTTTCTTAAACCTAACAATAGCATTCACAAGACTAAATTGTTTGTTGCTAAAGGCAGCTTAGATGACGCGAGATTTAGACTCCCGTCTGATAAATGGGTGAAACATTGGTCCAATGCAAACACCGCCCCTTTCACACTTGAAACAAAAATGCTCGATGGCTATGGGCATTTTTCGGTGATTACCGAATCTTTTAGACATGGATTAGATTGGTTGTTAGTTAAAAATGCCAAGGACCTTAAAGATAGCGATTCACCTTAAAACTTTATTTGTTTTTATTGCCATTTTTTGTCAACGAACATAGTGGCAATAAAAAAGCCAACAAGCCTGGGATCAACACAGTTGCCAACATCCCATATAAATCTAAATCGTTCATATGTGATGCTTCGTCAAAGATTAACAATACCCCAAACAAGGTCAGCATAATTACAACGACTAAAAGCCCACGCTTCTTATCTCGATTCTTAGCAGAATAGGCAACTAAACCAATGATAATCAGTAATACAGCAATAATTAAACTACCAAGCCCTACCCATAAAATAACAAAATCAGAAGCAACGGCTTGCATAGGCACTAGAGATAATAAAATAATGGTTATTACGTAGTTTAATCTAGGCAAATTATTTCCTCCTTCAATTAAGTGCTATTGATAAATCAACAAACGCTAAGATTCCAAGTATTTTTTCATTGGTTGCCAATATCTATCGTGCCAACCTTGAGTCAAGTGCTCCTCATGTTCTGGCGGAAAACCGCTGTGGTCAAAACAGATTTTTGTTTCGTCTTGACTAATTTCTATAACCTCGAATTTTACAATTGAATAAATACCTTCATCCCAATTAGCCACTCGCCAAGCTTGCACTAATCGTAAATTTAATACCGCTTCAATTGTTATTCCTGAAATCATCCCACCGAAAATTGAAAACTTGTCGCCAGACTGTGGTTTTATCTCAGCTGGCATTCCCGATAATTCAGAAAATTTTGAGGCGTTAGTAAGGCTTTCGTAAACACTTTCAATACTACTTTTAATGGTTATATCTTGATGAATTGACATGGTGAAATCCGTTATTGTTGGTTTAGCACATCAATGGGGTCAGAGCATTTGAAAAGTTAAATATCAAATGCTCTGACCCCATTGATATTACATAAATAAAATATTCGAGTATTTCATCAAACAAATGGGAAATTTGAAAACAACTTGGTACCAACGGCGCCTATTGCTATGCGAAATTGAGTTGCTGGTTTAACAAAGGAGTGAAACTTATGCCTATTATTGAGGAGTAAAAAAACCGTTTTTAATGGTTAATCTTAATTTTTCTAATATTGCAGGCTCAATATTTTTATTGGCGGCAAGATAGCCTGAGAGTTCTAATTCGGGGATGGCTAGGGTATAATTTGCTGATGTTATTGGCAGGTCATATTGCATTAGCATACTTTCGATAAGCTCTGGCGATTCAACAATAAAATCAACTTTTTTATTCAGTAACAGTCGCCAAGAACAACCTATGTCTGAGCAGACAATCAGCTGATTTCCTTCTTCTAAACCGTAATTTAGTGCCCATTTATGAGCTATATCGTTGCGTTGCACTGCTAGAACAAAATTTGAAACTTGTTTGAGCTGAGTGATCTTCATTGCAGTTTGGTTGGTGTTTAATGCAACCAAGCCAAATTTATACTCCACTACTGGTAATAACCAGTGAAACAATTCATCACGTTCTGCAGTGTTAGCAATAGAATATATTAAGGTATTTGGTTCAGTTATGGCTTTGTGATAAGCCCTCGCCCAAGGGTACAAATTGAACGAAGCTGACACTTTAGAAGCTGATAAAATACTTTTTACCACAGTGGTCGCAGAGCCAGACACTTCATTGTTTATTAATGTTTGGTAGGGAGGTGACAATTCAGTCACAACTTGTAGTTGCGGGCTATCTGCAAAACATTTTATGGAAAGTACCGACACCAATAACAAACAATTACGAATAAAACCCGCTCCTAAAAAATTTTGCATTGTTGAAATAAATTCGAAAGATATTTTGTTCAATCATAATCAAAAACGAAAGACTCGACAATTAATTTCGGGGTAAAAACTTACTCTAAATCTAATGGCTCTGGTGATAAAATAACACCTGTAGTATCGGCATATAAATGGTCTTCAGGTAAAAATGTTACGCCACCAAAATTAACCGCTACATCTATTTCACCTGTTTCTTGATCATCGGCACTCACAGGAATTGAAGCAATAGCATGAATACCAATATTGATGTCTTCTAAATCATCGACTTCACGCACGCTGCCATAACATACAATGCCTTCCCAGCCGTTATCAAAAGCTAACTGCGCGGCACTAGCATCAATTAATGCTCTGCGCATTGAACCGCCTCCATCAATTAACAATATTTTACCTACGCCAGGTTGATCTAATGCTTTTAACACCAGTCCTTTGTCTTCGAAACACTTAACAGTAGTAATCTCTCCACCGTAGGAAGTGCGGCCTCCAAAACTTACAAACATGGGTTCAACCACGTCAACACTGTCGGCAAAAACATCACAAAGAGTAGAAGTATTGTAATCCATGTTTGTTCCAAAATTAGGCTAGACAACATGAGTATACTGCTAGTAGTGAGCAAATCCAGCCTTAAACAAATTTTGCCCTATAGTCTTATACCAATCCATCCTAACAATTGATCACTCAGCGAGATTCAATAGCCTCCCCTCAATCCAAACTCACCTTGCAGGTACAAGGTTCGATTCGCCACCAAACCTATTTATGTGGTTTGGTATTTTTGGTTATTTCATATTGCTTAAAATAAGCCATTCAGTGCTGAGCACTTCTTTGTTTTTGTCTTTGGGAATGAGTATGATTACCGACTAAAAATTATCGAGGTTAATGTGATGGTGAACAACGCAAAAATGAGAGTACTTGGTTTGTCTTTATTAGTTGTTTTCATGTTGACAGCTTGTGGTCAAAAACGCGCTTTATATTTGCCCGAAAAGCCTACCACTAACACCACAGTCTCAAAACCCACTACTGAATCTGTTACTCAAGGTAAAAATTAATATGGACTACTTCGCTTACAAAAACCAACAATTATTTGCTGAAAACGTAGCCCTTGAAACCGTAGCCCATACTTACGGCACACCCTGTTACGTCTATTCCAAAGCCACCATTGAGCGGCATTGGCATGCGTTTGATACAGCTGTGGGTAACCAGCCTCATTTAATTTGTTATGCCGTAAAAGCCAATTCAAATTTGGCCGTTTTAAATGTCATGGCTAAACTAGGTTCGGGATTTGACATTGTATCAGGTGGAGAACTTAGCCGAGTTCTCAAAGCAGGTGGCGATCCTCGTAAAGTTGTATTTTCAGGCGTTGGTAAAACTCACGAAGAAATTGCATTTGCCTTACAACAAGACATTAAGTGTTTTAATGTCGAATCACGTAGTGAATTAGCGCGGATAAACCAAGTCGCCGAACAACTTGGTAAAAAAGCACCTATATCTATTCGAGTGAACCCAGATGTAGATGCTAAGACCCATCCTTACATTTCCACTGGCCTTAAAGACAACAAATTTGGAGTAGAGCGCCAACAGGCGGTCGAAATATACACTTACGCCCAAAGCTTACCCTTTTTAAATGTAATTGGCATTGATTGCCATATTGGCTCTCAACTGACTGATTTAGCGCCTTTTATTGATGCCTTAGACATTTTGTTAGCCTTAATAGATGAATTAGCTGAACAACAAATCTTCATTCAACACCTTGATGTTGGAGGTGGGTTAGGTGTGACCTACGACAACGAAAAAGCACCGCTTCCGTCTGAATATGCACAAGCCATAGCCGAACGTTTAAAAGGGAGGGAAGAGTTATTAGTTATCTTTGAACCCGGTCGCGCCATTATGGCCAATGCTGGAGTTTTAGTGACTAAAGTTGAGCTTATCAAACAAGGTGCTGAGAAAAATTTTGCCATAGTTGATGCCGCCATGAATGATTTATTGCGCCCCGCTCTTTATTCTGCTTGGCAAAATATTATCCCTGTAGACGCTGAACTCGAAAGACCAAAAGCCATCTATGATGTTGTTGGGCCTATTTGCGAAACCGGTGATTTTATTGGTAAAGAACGTGAATTGCGTATTGCACCCAACGATTATCTGGCCGTGCGCAGTGCGGGAGCTTACGGCTTTGTTATGGCGTCAAACTATAATAGTCGCTGCAGAGCTGCTGAAGTACTAATTGACGGAGATAAAATGCATCTGGTCAGAGAGCGCGAGAAAATAGAGCAACTATTTGAAAGTGAGCACATACCAACATAATTAATTCTTAATGCTTTTAGGCATTTATTACGACATTATTACGATTATTTGGCCTGTATCTGTTTAAAGACATAGTCAGTCTTTCGCTGAAATGATATAACTATTTTTATAATATCAATTACGCATTTTAAAACCTGCGTGTTGACAAAATTTTAGCTAAGTAGTCGCAATGCAAATTCAGTTTTCAAAGATGCATGGTCTGGGAAATGATTTTGTTGTTATAGATAACGTAACGCAAAATGTGTTTTTTTCTAAAGAGAAAATTCAACAACTCTCAGACAGAAATTTTGGTATAGGTTTCGATCAACTATTAATGGTTGAGCCGCCTTATGATCCTGACCAAGATTTTCATTACAGAATATTTAACGCAGATGGTTCTGAGGTTTCGCAGTGTGGTAATGGAGCACGCTGCTTTGCTCGCTTTGTTAAGATGAAAGGCCTAACCAATCGAAACAAAATTGTGGTGAGTACAAAGTCGGGGCGCATGGCACTTTATCTTGAAAAAGATGGCCAAGTGACTGTTAATATGGGTGTCCCCGAGTTCGAACCCAATTTAGTGCCAATCAAAGCGAACAAGCGCGAAAAGATTTACATATTAAGAGCAGAAGAACAAACCTTTTTCTGTGGTGCCGTGTCTATGGGCAATCCACATTGTGTATTGTTGGTCGATGATGTGCAAAACGCAGATGTGGCCACTATGGGCCCTTTACTTGAAAAACACGAACGTTTTAGTGAAGGCGCAAACGTAGGCTTTATGCAAATTATTAATCATAGCCATATTAAGCTACGGGTTTTTGAACGAGGCGCAGGTGAAACACTAGCCTGTGGCAGTGGCGCCTGCGCCGCGGTGGCAGTAGGTCAATTACAAAATAGATTGAGTAAAGAAGTAAGAGTAGATTTGCCTGGTGGCAGCTTAAAAATACGTTGGCAAGGTCAGGATAGTGCATTACGAATGACAGGTGCTGCAGAACATATTTTTGATGGATACATAAACCTATGAGTAAAGAGTCGCAAGGATAAAATGGATACAACGACTGCATATAAAGCTGATAATCTATTAGACGCCGAACAGGTAGCCACTTATCTACTTGAAAACCCTGATTTTTTTACTCAGTACCCCAATGTAATTGACAAAATCAGTATACCTCATTCCCATAAAGGCAGTGTCTCTTTGGTTGAGCTACAAAGTGAGCAATTACGTAAAAAGGTAAGAAGCCTTAACCATAAACTTAATCAACTTATTTCAATCGCCAAACAAAACGAAGCTATCTATCGCGTTTATGCGGATTTAAATTTACGGATACTTAAGGCTTCTAATCTTGATGAACTCACCTTTATTTTAGAAGAAGTCATCCAAGAAAATCTACAATTAGCGTCTGTCACCTTAAAGCCTTTTAAAGGCGCACATGCTCTACCCGAAATCCAACGGCGGCTTTTTGTCGAAAAACGCTTTAAAACTCATAAATTTTTCTTTGGACGCTTAAGCGATCATGAACGCAAACTGTTATTTGCAGACGAGGAAGCCAACTCTGTAGCACTATTGCTTATTGGGGATATGGGTGAGCTTGGTATGTTAGCCATAGGCAGTAAAGATCCTGGACATTTTAACCCTGAGATGGATACTTTGCTGATCACTCAGTTACAACAGTTTTTAGGTATATTGCTACCTAAAATGCTGACTTATTAGCCAGTAAAGTGTTAAAACCAAGCTTATATACTTGGTTAGAAAAATACCTTGATTACTTGAGGTATGAAAAAAACCTAGCTAATACTTCAATCGAAAATTATCAGCGCCAGTTGATGGCTGCCTTTGAGAAACTAGAAATTGATAATTGGAGTAATCTCAGTCCTTCAAAAGTGCGTGATATTCTCAACCAGGCACGAAAAAGCAATCTTAGCCCACGTTCAATAGCATTACGTTTATCTTCAATTCGCGGATTTTGTGTCTTCTTAGTTCAACAAGGGCAACTTACTCAAAATCCAGCGGCAGCCATACAAGGACCTAAACAAGCCAAAACTCTTCCAAAACAATTAAATGTCGACGAAATGCAACAATTACTCGACATCAAAGAAGATGAACTACTCGCGATACGCGACAAAGCTATGATGGAACTAATGTATGCTTGTGGGCTACGATTATCAGAATTAGCAAATCTTAATATCAAAAGCCTTCAAGCAGACGGGCAACTAAGAGTCTTGGGTAAAGGCAACAAAGAGCGGTTATTGCCCATTGGTAAAATGGCCAGTGAAGCCCTTAGAGCTTGGCTTAAAATAAGGCCAGAACTGGCAAGTAAAGACGAGCCAGCACTATTTGTTAGTATGCGCAAAAGTAGAATCGGAACCCGGCAAATAGCTAAGCGTATGAAATCATGGGCCACCCGCCAAAGTCTGGAGCAATCTGTTAATCCTCACAAACTTCGACACAGTTTCGCTACGCATATTCTAGAATCAAGTTCAGATCTCAGGGGGGTTCAAGAGCTACTTGGACACGCGAATTTATCGACAACACAAATATATACTCATTTGAATTTTCAACATTTAGCCCAAGTATATGATTCAGCACACCCTAGAGCTAAAAAACAAAAGTAACTATTTGCAATAAAAAGAATATATAGTCCTATATGATTTATTTTAAAAAACTCAATAAAATTCAAGCTATTAGCTTCGATTTAGATGACACCCTATATGAAAACACCAGCGTGATCATTAAGGCAGAACGCTCTTTAACTGAATTAATGCACCACCAATACCCAGCTACCAAACGGCTAGACAAAAATTTTTGGCGCAAGCAACAAAAAGTCATAATTTTGGAAAATCCATTGCTAAAAAATGACATGGGCGAGTTACGTAGACGATCACTTGAATCAGGCTTTATACAACTAGGATTGTCGGGTACCGAGCTACATGCTGCAACTACACAGTGTTTCGAGCATTTTTATTTTCAGAGAAGTAACTTCAAACTAAACAGAAACATATATTCTTTACTAAAAGCTCTCTCGACTAAGCTACCACTTGTGGCGATTACCAATGGCAATGTTGACCTAAAGCAAATTGGATTACAGTCCTATTTTAGTGCTAGTTTTAAATCGAGTGTGAGGATGCCCATGAAACCTCACAAAGCCATGTTTGATGCAGCCCAAGCCTATCTCGATATGCCCCATAAAAATATCTTACACGTTGGAGATAATCTACCAAAAGATATTTTAGGTGCCCTTAAAGCCGGCTTTCAAACGGCTTGGTACGCTGAAGATAGAGCCATGAATATACGCCATGAAACCGCCCAAGTATTACCTCATGTCCAACTAAGTAACTTATCTCAGTTGTTAGAGATCATTTAAAATATCACTTAGATCAGTGTATTTAAATACAGTGTTACTGATATACTGGCGCTCTATTTTTCTTATGTATTTTTTTGTGTAATGGACGTATCTCGACTTCTCGATCAGTTAAACGACAATCAACGTGACGCAGTGGCAGCGCCTGCATCTGACATGCTTATTTTGGCCGGTGCTGGCAGTGGTAAAACCCGAGTATTGGTGCATCGCATTGCATGGTTAATGGAAGTAGAGGGTATCGCCCCTTACGGCATTTTGGCGGTGACTTTTACCAATAAAGCCGCCAAAGAAATGCGAGGTCGCATTGAACAATTACAGGGCAGCGCCCTGAACAATATGTGGATTGGTACTTTTCATGGTATCGCCCATCGTTTGCTGCGTACTCACCATGCTGAGGTGAACCTCCCAGAAAATTTCACTATTTTAGACTCGGATGATCAGTACCGATTAATTAGACGGGTACTAAAAAGCCTTAATCTTGACGAAAAACACTGGGCGCCAAAGCATGTACAGTGGTACATCAATGGCAACAAAGACGAGGGATTACGTCCACAACACATCGAAACTTACGGCGATGCAACCCAACAAAAAATGCGTGAAATTTACCAAACCTACCAACAAACTTGTGATCGGGCAGGTTTAGTCGATTTTGCCGAATTATTGCTCAGAGCCCATGAGCTTTGGTTAAACAACCCAAGCGTGCTACAGCACTACCAAAAACGTTTTCGAGCAATACTGGTAGACGAATTTCAAGACACCAATAACATTCAATATGCATGGTTACGGCTACTTGCTGCTCCTAGCAACAACATGATTATTGTGGGCGACGATGATCAATCTATTTACGGTTGGCGTGGTGCCAACGTCGAAAATATTCAACATTTCTTGCGAGATTTTAAAGGCGCAAAAACCATCCGCTTAGAGCAAAACTACCGTTCTACAGGCAATATATTAAAAGCGGCAAATGCCGTAATCGATAATAACCAAGGACGTCTAGGTAAAGAGTTATGGACCGAAGGTAGCCCCGGCGAACTTATTTCTTTGTATGCAGGCTTTAATGACTTAGATGAAGCCCGTTTTAATATTTCACAAATAAAGCAATGGCGAGATAACGGCAACGCCTTATCTGACTGCGCAATTTTATATCGCAATAATGCCCAATCACGGGTGCTTGAAGAAGCATTACTGCAAGAGTCCATTGCCTATCGAATCTATGGTGGTTTACGATTCTTCGAGCGCCAGGAAATTCGTGATGCTTTAGGTTACTTGCGTCTGATAAATCAAACCATTGATGACGCGGCATTCGAGCGTATCGTCAACACTCCCACCCGTGGACTAGGGGATAAAACCTTAGGGCAAATTCGCGACCTTGCTCGAGATGCAGAGTTGTCGATGTGGGATGCTAGTATGCGCATATTGGCAGAAAATCGTTTAACAGGCCGCGCCTCTAATGCACTTACCGCCTTTACTAAACTTATCTCTCAACTTACCCAAGACATAACAGAGCTGCCATTAGATCAACAAGCCGATCACGTGATTAAACACTCCGGACTTTTTGCCATGTATAAGGCAGAGAAGGGCGAAAAGGCTCAGGCAAGAATTGAAAACTTAGAAGAACTAGTCACCGCTTGTAAACAATTTGTGGTGCCTGAAGAAGCAGATAATATGACGCCTATGTCGGCGTTTTTAGCTCACGCATCTCTAGAAGCTGGCGATAACCAAGCTGATAGCCATCAAGATGCAGTACAAATGATGACTATCCACACCGCGAAAGGCTTAGAGTTTCCTTTGGTATTTTTAACTGGCGTAGAAGAAGGCATGTTCCCAAGTCAGATGAGTAACGAAGAGCCGGGTAAA
This sequence comes from uncultured Paraglaciecola sp., assembly GCF_937123705.1. Classification (GTDB taxonomy): domain Bacteria; phylum Pseudomonadota; class Gammaproteobacteria; order Enterobacterales; family Alteromonadaceae; genus Paraglaciecola. Next base: position 54,149 of record NZ_CAKZKO010000200.1, read on the forward strand.
ATCGAAGAAGAGCGGCGCCTTTGTTATGTTGGCATGACCCGAGCCATGGAAAAGTTGTATATCACTTACGCCGAGAATAGAAGGGTTTACGGTCAAGAGAAATATCACACCCCCTCAAGGTTTATAAAGGAAATTCCAACTGAATGTATCGAAGAAGTACGATTACGCACCACAATATCTCGCCCTGTTCAAAATCGTTTTACCCCAGTTACAGGACACACCGCGTTTGAGTCAACCGGTTTTCAACTTGGTGAACGCGTATCTCACCCTAAGTTTGCAGAAGGCACAGTATTAAACTATGAAGGTAGCGGTGAACATGCCAGAGTCCAAATTAACTTCGATGAATTTGGCAGTAAATGGTTGGTTTTATCTTTTGCAAAATTATCAAAAATCTAATTTCCCAGAGCTAGATAAAATTTTGTGTGATAGATTAAATTTTTACCTCTAGAACTTATACCTATCCATGCAACGCAAAGTGCTAATAATTGACTACGATAAGAGCAGTATGGATCTGATGCGCCGTCTTATTACTAAGGCCAAGTTACGTCCAATTTGTACCACAAGCTTAGTAGAAGCCAAGCATGTTTTTTCAAGCTCAGCACCAGAAGAGTATCTCTGTGCTGTAGTAGATTTTGACTTACCCGATGCGAAAAACGGTGAAGCCATCGACTTTGCCATAGCCTCTTTTTTACCCACTATTGTGGTCACCGCCAAGGATGACGAATCAACCAGAACTACTATTCTTGAAAAAAGGGTAGTGGACTATATCCCCAAAGAGAATACTCAGGTTTATGACTATCTCACCCGTCTATTACATAGATTAGGTAAAAATAAAAAAATTGGTGTGTTGGTGGTAGATAACGTCAGAGTTAGCAGGCAAACCATGACCGCGCTGCTCAGACGTCAAAACTTTATCACCTTTGAAGCCATGGACACTAAGCAAAGTATTGATATCTTACGTAGTCATTCAAATATAAGATTGGTCATAGTGGATGAAAATATATCTGGTATCACGGGTATTCAACTGGTTTCTGAACTGCGTAAAACCTATGGAAAAGAAGATCTAGCAATCATTGGTATACCATCAAACGCTACTAGCGGTTTGTCAGCACGATTTATTAAAAGTGGGGCTAACGACTATTTACATCGCCCCTACTGCCACGAAGAGTTTTTCTGCCGTATTATGCAGAATGTCGAACGCTTAGAAAATATTGAAACCATAAGGCGCGTCGCCAATTCAGATTATTTAACGGGTCTACCAAATAGGCGGCATTTTTTCACCTGTGTCACTGCGGTTCAAAAAGTCACACCTAAATCACAGAGTTTAGCGATCATTGATATCGACCATTTCAAGAATATTAACGATACCTATGGTCATGATTGTGGTGATTACACTTTAAAAGAGCTGGCAAAATTGGTTGCAGAGTTTTTTGAAGATCACATAGCTGCACGTTTTGGTGGTGAAGAATTTTGTGTGTACTTTTCAAATATGGTCGCGGCAGAAGTCATGCACATCATGGAAGACTTTCGCCAAGCAATTGGCAATAAGGTCCTGACCTTTGAAAAACAAAGTATCTCGTGCACTGTTAGCATAGGGCTTACCCACAAAAGTAAGGGCGGCATTAACGCTATGATTCGTCTGGCAGACGAACATTTGTATAGCGCCAAAAATTCAGGTAGAAATCAAGTGGTTACAGATTAGTCCTACAGTAAAAACACTTATTCTTGAATAATTGACTTAGACTTTCTATACACTCTAACCGAATCATACACATAAATAAGTAGCCCACACCACACACACGCAAATGTAACTACTCGCATTATATCTAGCGGCTCTTCGTAATGCAGTACCGCCAATAGAAACATCAGGCTCGGCCCAATATATTGGAAAAAACCTAAGGTAGTAAAACGAATACGCCTAGCTGCAGCCGTAAAGCATAATAGAGGAGCGGTAGTCACTACACCTGCCAGAAATAAGGTGATATTTAGTTCGATTCCATTTACCAACATATTACCGCTAGATGTATCCATTACCCACCAATACAACAGTGCAAAAGGCAACATAATACAACTTTCAATTAATAATCCTGGCATAGACTCGACTGTTACTTTTTTACGCAATAAACCATATACGCTGAAGGTTACGGCTAAAACTAAAGCAACCCATGGTATTTGAGCATAAGAAAAAATCAGTAACGACACGCCGACTAACGCCACAAAAACAGCGAGTAACTGCAGCCTTGATAGGCGTTCTTGTAAAAACAACCGCGCTAACAATACGTTAAACAGAGGATTGATAAAATATCCCAAACTAGCATCGAGCAACTTATTGTTATTCACTGCCCAGATAAATACCAGCCAGTTTACTGCCAGCAACAAGCCGCTTACAGCTAGGGTCTTAAGTACTTTTGGATCGCCGATTGCAGTACGCACTTGGCTAAATTTTTTACGGGCAAGCAGCAATATACACAACACCAAGACTGACCACACAATGCGGTGCATCACAATTTCCAAGGCAGGTACTTGAGTCAATAACTTAAAATAAGTGGGGGCAATACCCCACATTGTATAAGCAGCTACGGCAAAAATAACCCCAGCTTTTACAGATTTATCGCTCAATTAGTTGACCTAGTTTAACTTGCATTTAATATTGCGCAGGAGTGTGGGGTAAGTTGAATAAAAATGCAAAAATATCTTAGAACTGTCCATTTTTTGAAGCAATGTTGGGAAGTGTTTTGGCGATTCTTAATTTTAGGTTGCATTAGTTTTGGTGGCCCGGGTGCCCACATTGGTTATTTCCAGCATACCTTTGTAGAAAAGCTCGCTTGGTTATCCTCCGATACTTACGCCAAAATTATTTCAATCAGTCAAATATTGCCAGGGCCTGGTTCCAGCCAAATGGGATTCGCAATAGGCTTGCATAAGGCAGGCTTAGCCGGAGGAATAGCGGCTTTTATTGGTTTTACTTTACCTTCATTTATCTTGATGTACTGGCTTGCCGTATCGTTAGATTTAGACAGGCCTGATAAGTGGCTATTATCACTCACCTATAGCTTAAAACTACTTGCCGTGGTTGTGGTGCTAGACGCCGCAATCAACATGTTTAGTAGTTTTTGCAAAACTCGTTTGACAGTTTTAATCATGCTACTAAGCGTGATGTTACTTGTATTGCACCCCTCGTTTATAACCCAAGCCTTAGTGTTATTTATAGCGATGCTAATTGGCATGGTCAGCAGTAGCAAAAGGCACAAGGATCAGGTCGCTCTAACTCGGGCATTTAAAAACCTAAATTGGCCACCTTTAGTGCTTTTCATCGGGGTGTTTATTGTCAGTATAGGATTAAGTCAACAGGACTCTTTGGCTGGTTTATTTGCTATTTTCTATAAAAACGGCAGTTTGGTATTTGGTGGTGGTCATGTAGTGTTGCCACTGTTGCAAACAAGCATCGCCGAATATCTTACACAGCAGCAGTTTCTATTTGGCTATGCGGCGGCTCAAGGCGTGCCGGGGCCCATGTTTACTATGGCAACTTTTATGGGAGCGCAGTGGTTTGACTCTGCACCGCTATGTGGTGCTATTTTGGCGACATTAGGCATTTTTTTACCAGGCTTTCTGCTCATTTTAGGTATTCATCATAGCTGGCAGTCTCTAACCCTGCACCCTAAGTTTATCGGTGGTTCTACGGGGATAAATGCGGCTGTGGTAGGCCTATTAGTTGCTACACTCTATAACCCTGTTTTTGTGAGCGCCGTTCACAATTATTCTGACTTAGCCCTAGTCGTTGGCGGTTTTTTAGGGCTTAGATTACTCAAACTACCCATATTGGCATTGATGATGTTTTTTATTGTATTTGGCTTTTTATCGGGAAGCTGAGTGACTGTGACTACACTTGAGGTGAATATTGATTGCGACCTGACTGTTTGGCCTTAAACAAATGGATATCGGCCTTTTCAATTAAATCGGTAGAACTGTGTACTTCATTTTTTTTACGAGTAGGGTTAAAGGCAGAAACCCCCACACTGACAGTAACCACTGAGTGCGAAGCTTGTGTAGCAGCTTGAATACTTCGACTTTGAACACTATTGAGCAATTCTTGCGCCACTTGCTGTGCACCTTCTAAATCAGTAAAAGGCAGCAGTAGTACAAACTCCTCACCACCATATCGAGCCGCGAAATCACACTCTCTCTTTTTACACGAGTCAATAATAGACGCAATAGTCTTTAAACAGGTATCGCCTTCTAAATGCCCAAATTCATCATTAAATAATTTAAAGTGGTCAACATCAATGAGTAACGCTGCGATTGAATAGTGACCTCTAACCGCAGCATACCACTCCTTATTCAGCATAGTGTCTAACTGCATTCGATTTGCTAAACCAGTAAGTCCATCAGTGCAGGAAACCTCGGCAAGCTCTTTCTGCTGGGCGACCATTGCCATCAAGTTGGTGACACGCGATAACAAAATACTAGGCCGAGTGCGCTTATCCACATAATCCACCGCTCCCATTGCTAGGCATTTCTCTTCTTCATCGGGGTGGGGGGTGTCGGCCAAAAATATCACAGGAATATGGGCTGTCAGTTGACTACCTTTAACAAAGGTACACAACTCTTGTCCGGAGATAATAGGGGTATTAACTACACTTAAAACTAAATCAATATCTTTTTGGGCGATACTTTGCAATGCGGCTTTGCCATCTAGGGCAATTTCAATATTAAATAAATTATTAAAAAGGCCACTAAGTATGGAAATACCAACAGTATCTTCGTCAACAATAAGCAAAGTGAGACTGTGATTAGAAACTGTCATATCATCCTTGTAGAATACGCAATTTAGCTACTTCCAAATTAGGATTTCGTATCTGCAACCCTAACATAAACTTATTAGTTTAAATATCACCCAACACTAAAACACTATGCGGCCTTTTTTACGAGGAAAAACACGTATTTATTTTGCAGCTAAGTTATTAAATAATATACGCTCCTGTTCCTGTGGCTATATTTAGCTGGTTTGATTTCTACATGATCTGCATGCAAATGATTTATTCTAAAGCCTAATAACTGGTTAAAAGGCATCTTATTGTTAAAAAAATTAATAACGAAGGAGCGTCATTCTTTGGATGTCATTTAGGGTCTCTGACATAAATAATATGGATGAGCAATGTGACTAATTTTTTTCTATTAGCAAGTGAAGCCCAAGGTAAAAACACGTAAACTTATGATTTATTCCATACCACCGAGCCACAGTTGTTAGATCACCCTGCGCAAGCTTTGCAAGACGTTTCCCAAGCACAACATATTTTGAAGCATACCTTTGGGTATGATCATTTTCGTGATGGTCAGGCTCAGATTATTGAGCAGGTGATGCAGCAAAAAGATGTTTTGGTTCTGTTACCTACAGGTGGTGGAAAATCCCTGTGTTATCAAATTCCAGCCATGTTATTACCCGGCCTAACTATCGTGGTTTCTCCGCTAATTTCGTTAATGAAAGACCAAGTGGATGCACTGCTCACTTACGGTGTTAGTGCCGCTTATATCAATTCGAATTTATCGCCCCAAGACATGTTTAACGTGTATAAAGGCATGCAAAATGAAAAATACAAACTCATTTATGTTGCCCCAGAACGACTGATGCAATTTGACTTTATTCAACGTCTGCAAGGACTAAATGTTAGTTTAATAGCGGTTGATGAAGCCCACTGCGTATCACATTGGGGCCACGACTTTAGGAAAGACTACCGGCTACTTGGGCAATTAAAAGCCACATTTCCTTATATTCCCATTATGGGGCTAACCGCTACGGCTGATTTGGCGACCCGTGCAGATATTACTCAGCAGCTCAATTTACACCATCCTTTTATTTTTAAAGGTAGCTTCGACCGCCCCAATATTCGATACAACCAAGTCACCAAATACAAGGCCACAGACCAAACCATTGCCTTTGTTAAGCAGCAAGATGGCAGCGGTATTATTTATTGTAACAGCCGCAGAAAAGTTGACGATCTCAGCATTGCATTAGCCAAAAGTGGTGTGAACTGCGCTGGTTATCATGCGGGACTTGAAGGTGATATTCGCGACAATATTCAACGAGATTTTATTCAAGACAAAATTGATGTGATTGTCGCCACGGTTGCCTTTGGCATGGGAATAGACAAATCTAATGTGCGTTTTGTGGTGCATTTTGACTTACCACGAAGCATTGAGTCCTATTACCAAGAAATTGGCCGAGCCGGTAGAGACGGCATGCCCTCCGAAGCTTTATTACTGTTTGACGAAAAAGACGCCGCGCGGATCCGGCAGTGGATATCAACCGGCGAAAACCAAGCAAGAATTAGTGTCGAATTACAAAAATTTGCAGCCATGGAGGCCTTTGGTGAGGCACAAACTTGCCGAAGACAAATATTACTCAACTATTTTGCCGAATATTCGGCTGGGCACTGTGGAAACTGTGATATCTGCCTCGATCCGCCTAAGGCATTTGATGGCACAATAGATGCGCAAAAAGTATTGTCTTGTGTATTTCGACTCAAACAAGCTGTTGCTAGCCAATATGTGATTGATGTCCTAAGAGGGAAACAATTAAAACGTATTTTAGAACAGCAGCATGAACAACTTTCTACTTACGCCATTGGCAAAGACAAATCCGATGCTTATTGGCATAACATTATTAACCAATTAATCCACCGTGGTTTTCTTCGGGTAGATATTAGCCAAAATGCCGTTTTAAAACTGACCGAAGAAGCAAGGCCCCTATTACAACAAGCGCAAAAGTTACAGTTAGCCGTACCAAGGCTTAGTCTTGATTTAGGCACCAAATCGCAGCTTGCCGCACCCAATTATGATCGTGCTTTATTTGCTAAACTCAAACATTTACGCAAAATCATTGCACAACAAGATGATGTGCCACCTTTTGTTGTGTTTAGCGATGCAACACTAGCCGATATGGCAGATAAATTTCCAGAATCTGAGTTTGAATTTTTAGATATTCATGGTGTGGGTCAAACTAAACTTGAACGCTATGGTGAGCGATTTATTGCTGCCGTTTCAAAGCATCTTAATCAATCATAGCAAGCGCTAATCTTGCTGAGATTTACCGCAAAAGGCTTACTTTTTTACAAGATTTAGCGCATACTAATCGGCCGTAATTGAGCTGATAAAATCGATGCCCGCAAAAGCTGTTCCACAAAAAAACTCAGACGCTAATGTCGAAAAACTGAAGATCCCGCCTCACTCCATTGAAGCAGAGCAATCGGTTTTGGGTAGCATGTTAATTGCACCCGACTCTTGGGACAAAGTTGCTGAAATTGTGGTAGAAGAAGACTTTTACAATCGTTCACATCAAATTATTTACCGCTCGATTGTTCGCCTGTTAACAAAAAGCCATCCCATAGATTTAATCACCGTTTCTGAAGACTTAGAAGGAATGGATGAATTAGAGGCCGCCGGAGGCTTTGCTTATTTAGGCGAATTAGCTAAAAACACCCCAAGCGCGGCAAATGTCTCTGCTTATGCACAAATCATCAAAGAGCGCTCAATTACTCGTGAGTTAATAGGTGTAGCCCACGAAATAGCGGATACGGGTTATAATCCCGAAGGCCGTAATAGTGGCGAAATCCTCGATATAGCCGAAAGCAGGGTATTCGAAATTGCCGAAAAACGCACTGGCAAAGACGAAGGCCCAAAAGATGTAGAAGCGGTGCTCACCAAAACCATCGATCGCCTTGAAGTTTTAGTTAAAAGCAATAAAGAAGTCACAGGAGTATCTACCGGATACACAGATTTAGACAAAAAAACCAGTGGCTTACAATCTTCAGATTTAATTATTGTGGCTGCTAGGCCATCTATGGGTAAAACCACTTTCGCCATGAACTTGTGCGAAAATGCCATGCTGCTTGAAGAAAAGCCGGTATTAGTATTCAGTTTAGAAATGCCCTCAGAACAAATTATGATGCGGATGCTGGCATCTCTTAGTCGAGTTGATCAAACCAAAATTCGTACCGCGCAACTCGACGACGAAGATTGGGCCAGAATGTCCAATACTATGGCCATGTTAAAAGATAAGGATAATCTATTTATTGATGATTCTTCTGGATTAACACCTATGGACGTACGTACTCGTGCTAGAAAATTAGCGCGCGATAAAGGCGGCATTAGCTTAATCATGATTGACTATTTGCAGCTTATGCAAGTACCTGGGTTAAGCGATAATCGTACCTTAGAAATTGCCGAAATATCTCGCTCTCTTAAATCTTTAGCCAAAGAATTAGAAGTGCCAGTGGTAGCCTTATCTCAGTTAAATCGTAGCCTTGAGCAACGTAGTGATAAGCGACCTATCAACTCAGATTTACGTGAATCAGGCTCAATAGAGCAAGATGCAGATTTGATCATGTTTATATACCGAGACGAAGTCTACAACGAGCAAAGTACCGATCAAGGCGTGGCAGAAATTATCATAGGTAAACAACGTAACGGCCCTATTGGTACCTCACGCTTAACCTTTCAAGGTCAGTTTTCACGTTTTGATAATTATGCAGGGCCAGCCGTAGAAGATGAGTATTAGGGCCTGTTGAACTTTGCTATTAAACAAAAAAAGCGCCGAGACGCTTTTTTAACACTTTGTGGTATCTGGCGTTCCAGTTAATTAACTCGAACTCGTGTTAATTAACTTTCTCTCTAGCAATCGCACGATATGCAATATCATTCCGATAAAACATGCCATTCCAGCTAATCGTTTTCGCTAATTGATAGGCATTTTGTTGCGCTTCGGTAACAGAGTTTCCTAAGGCCGTGGCACACAGAACACGACCACCGTTTGTGGTGGTCTTACCATCAATATTTTTAGTGCCGGCATGAAAAATCTTGCTGTTGGCATTGCCAAGAGCTAGGCCACTTATCTCATCGCCTTTCCCATAACTACCAGGATAACCACCAGCCGCTAATACCACGCCTACGGCGGCTCTGGTATCAAACTTGGCTTGAGTTTGATCAAGTTTGCCTGCCAACGCGGCTTCAACCAGCTCCACTAAGTCAGATTGTAAACGCAGCATAATAGGTTGAGTTTCTGGGTCGCCAAAACGGCAATTATATTCAATCACCTTAGGTGTGCCATCGGCCATAATCATCAAACCCGCATACAAAAAGCCCACATAGGTATTACCCTCTGCTGCCATACCTTGTACGGTTGGATAGATCACTTCATTCATAACTCGCTGATGAATATCAGGTGTCACCACTGGTGCAGGCGAATACGCGCCCATACCGCCGGTGTTGGGGCCGGTATCACCATTGCCAACTCGCTTGTGATCTTGACTGGTAGCAAAAGGTAAAACGTTTTTGCCATCGACCATTACAATAAAGCTGGCTTCTTCACCATCTAAAAACTCTTCGATAACCACGCGGCTTCCGGCTTCACCAAACGCATTGCCCGCTAACATGTCGCGAATAGCTTCTTCGGCTTCGGTTAATGTCATGGCGACAATTACACCTTTGCCCGCCGCAAGTCCGTCGGCTTTTATCACTATGGGCGCACCTTTTTGTTGTACGTAAGCGATAGCAGGCTCGATCTCGGTAAAGTTCTGATATTCGGCGGTTGGAATGTTATGACGCTGTAAAAAGTCTTTAGTAAACGCTTTGGAGCCTTCTAGTTGCGCTGCAGCTTGCGAGGGACCAAAGATTTTTAATCCTTTAGCCTGAAACGCATCCACTACACCTAACACTAGTGGTACTTCTGGACCTACTATGGTCAAGTCTACGTGGTGTTGCTCGGCAAAAGCTAACAACCCAGGTACGTCTTCTGCACCTAGGTTCACATTAGTCAGTTTATGCTCAAGTGCTGTGCCTGCATTACCTGGCGCAACAAATACTTGGGATACTTTGGTCGATTGCGCAGCTTTAAAAGCTAGCGCGTGTTCGCGACCGCCGCCACCAATAATCAATAAATTCATAGGGTTAAAGTTTCTTTTGTTTATAAATTAAGGCTTAACAAATTTAAGTGTCATACGTGAGCTTTCACCTATGGCCAAATATTTAGCTTGATCTTTGTCACCAAGAGCCAAAGTAGGTGGCAATGTCCAAACACCTTTAGGATGAATAGACGAATCTAGTGTATTAAGGTTTACATCACTCTGGGCCACTAAAGTGAGTCCTGCTTTTTGCGCTGCAGCCACCACTACTGACTGTTTCATATAACCAGATGATTTTTGCAAATCGTCAGAAGCCGACTCTGCTAGTTTGTGTTCTACCACGCCAACAACACCACCTTTTTTGAGGGCTTTAGCAAAACTAATAAATGCTTGCTCAACACCTGACTCACCACCATCCATATACCAGTTGTGCACATTGCGAAAGGTTAAAACCCGATCCAACGAATTAGCTGGCGCGAATTCCTGCGCTTTGAGATGATGAAACGCCGTTACTTTGACATTTTTAAAATCAGGATTAGTTGCTACCGTTTTGTTAAAGCCGTCTAACAGGCGCTGATAGTAACTTGGGGCACCTTCATACATATAAAAATGCGCGGCGTAATATTTACCGTTATCTTTTAAAAGTGGGGCAAGAATGCTGCTGTACCAACCACCGCCAGGGGATATCTCCGCCACCGCCATATCTGGTTGCACATCGAAGAAGCGTAAAGTTTGTTGTGGATTGCGGTATTCATCTCTCGCACGTTCTTTTACTGAGCGGTTTTCATGGTTAACCGCATCACTAATGCCGTCTGCCAATACTAAAGATGAACTGAATAAAGATAAGGCTATCGCCCCTGTTAAGACCTGTTTAAACATAATATTCTCTTTTTAGTATGTATGAATGTGAATTGATTGTAGCGAGAATAGGCGCCAGAAGTAACAAAAAGAGTAACAAAAAACGCAATCAGGGTTCACAATCTTGACTGCGTTTTTTGGATCAGATCTTAGTGCTTAAAGTGGCGCATACCAGTAAAGACCATAGCAATGCCATGTTCATTAGCGGCGTCTATCACTTCTTGGTCACGCATCGAGCCTCCCGGTTGAATAATAGCGCTAATACCTGCGGCAGCGGCGGCATCTATTCCATCACGGAATGGAAAAAACGCGTCCGATGCCATCACCGAACCCTCAACTTGCAACCCTTCATCAGCGGCTTTAATACCAGCCACTTTTGCTGAATATACTCGGCTCATTTGACCCGCGCCCACACCAATCGTCATGCTGTCGTTGCAATAAACTATGGCGTTTGATTTAACGTATTTGGCCACTTTCCAAGTGAACATTAAATCTTTTAACTGTTGTTCAGTGGGTTTAACTTTAGTGACCACTTGCAGTTCGTCTTCTTCAACCATACCAAAATCACGGTCTTGCACTAACAAACCGCCATTAACACGTTTAAAGTCGTGGCCTTCGGTTAACTGACCTTGCCAATCTCCGCACGCCAGTAAACGCACGTTTTTCTTAGCGGCGACTATTTCTACAGCTTGATCACTTACTGTTGGGGCAATAATTACTTCAACAAATTGGCGATCAACAATGGCTTGTGCCGTGGCTGCATCAAGTTCTCGGTTAAAGGCGATAATGCCGCCAAAGGCTGAGGTTGGGTCGGTTTGAAACGCGCGCTCGTAGGCAGTTAAAATGCCGTCGCCTAAGGCCACACCACAAGGGTTGGCGTGTTTAACAATTACGCAGGCCGGTACATCAAATTCTTTAACGCATTCCAGTGCTGCGTCGGTATCGGCAATATTGTTGAATGACAATTCTTTACCTTGCAACTGAGTAGCGGTAGCAACCGAGGCTTCTTGAATGTCGTTTTCAACATAAAAAGCGGCGCTTTGATGGCTGTTTTCACCGTAGCGTAAGTCTTGTTTCTTAGTGAACTGCATATTGTAAGTGCGGGGAAATTCACTGTGCTGATGACCACAATCGTCTTCACACTCGCTAGACTCAATCATGGCACCAAAATAGTTGGCGATCATGCCATCGTATTCAGCTGTGTGTTCAAAAGCGGCAATGGCTAGGTCAAAGCGTGTGTTTTTGGTAACTGTGTTCTTGTTAGCCTGCATTTCTTGAGTCACGCGGGCATAGTCTTTGGCGTTCACCACTATAGTCACATCATTATGGTTTTTTGCGGCTGCGCGCACCATAGTGGGGCCGCCGATATCGATATTTTCGATAGCGTCTTCTAAACTGCAATCGTCATTGGCCACTGTGGCAGCAAAGGGGTACAAATTCACAATCACTAAGTCGATAGGCTGAATATTGTTATCGGCCATGACTTGTTCGTCTTGTCCACGACGCGCCAATATGCCGCCATGTATTTTTGGGTGTAGAGTTTTAACTCGGCCGTCCATAATTTCGGGATGGCCAGTGTAGTCTGATGCTTCGATAACAGTTAAACCATTGTCGCTCAATAATTTTGCGGTGCCACCGGTTGATAATAGCTCTACCCCTTGGCTTGCAAGAAATTGCGCAAACTCAAGTATTCCAGATTTATCAGATACACTTAAAAGAGCGCGACGAATAGGTGTTGCAGGTAAGTCTTGTTGCATGTTTGTTCCACTTAATAAGGCAAAAATTTTGGCCATGTTATTGGCTTGGTTGTTTGTGGACTAATTAGTCATGTAGGGCACAAACAAAAAGAGCACCATAAGGTGCTCTTTCATTCAGGCAATAAGGTTTAGTTCATGCCGTACTGTTTTAGCTTCTTACGTAAAGTACCACGGTTGATACCTAACATAATTGACGCTTTAGTTTGGTTACCACGTGTGAAGGTCATTATCTCTTCTAACATAGGCGCTTCAACTTCGGCCATGACGAGTTCGTATAAGTTTTCGATGTTGGTGTTATCAAGTTGCTTTAAGTACTTGTTTACCGCTTGTTTAACAGAATCGCGAAGAGGCTTTTGCGCCTGAGTTTGCGAAGGAGTTGTTACCGTAGTGGTAAATGGAGAAGTTACATTTTGTTCGAACATATACAATCTTGCTCTTTAAGTTAGTCATATTAAGCAGCAGGTGAAACGTGTTCAGACACGGATGAAGGTGCTGATTCGCCTGCCAATTTATCAAAGTACATAGTTAACGCATCGAGTTGCTGCCTTGCATCATCAATAGCGTTGAACTTTGCACGGAACAGCCTTTGCTGATCGTGTGCGGCCAAATACCAGCCCACATGTTTACGGGCAATCCTGCTACCCGCAAATTCACCATAAAACTGATGAACATTGGCGACGTGTTCCAGTAAAACACTGCTCACTTCGTCAATACTAGGGGCGGCCAATATTTGACCTGTTTGCAGATAGTGCAAAATCTCGCGGAATATCCAAGGGTGACCTTGGGCTCCCCGGCCGATCATTAGCGCATCTGCATTGGTATATTCCAAAACGTGCTTCGCTTTTTGCGCGCTTGTTATATCACCGTTGGCAACAACAGGTATCGACACGGCCTGTTTAATTGCCTTAATGGTGTCGTATTCTGCGTTGCCTTTGTACATACAGGCTTTGGTGCGACCATGCACCGCTATAGATTGAATGCCGTTATCCTGTGCAATTTGAGCGATTATTAGCCCATTGCGATTTTCAACATTCCAACCTGTGCGTATTTTTAAAGTAACAGGTACATCAACCGCCTTAACGACCGCCTGAATGATCTTCTCAACCAGAGATGGATCTTGCAGCAATGCCGAACCTGCTAATTTTTTATTCACTTTTTTAGCTGGGCAACCCATGTTGATATCGACAATTTGCGCGCCGTTACCCACATTAAATTGCGCAGCTTGCGCCATTAGCTCGGGATCTGCCCCTGCTATTTGTACAGAGCGTATTCCCTCTTCGCCTTGATGATCCATTCGTTGCCTGGATTTATCAGAATTCCAAACTTTAGGATTGGACGAAAGCATCTCTGATACCACCAACCCTGCCCCCAGACGTTTACATAATTGTCTAAAAGGCCTGTCGGTAACCCCCGCCATGGGTGCCAGTATCAAGTTATTTTCTAAAACATAAGGGCCAATCTGCATAATATAAATCTCACTCAATTGTGCAAAAATCAACCGCGTTCTGAAAAGGGGCGCAAGTTTAAGGTTTTTTTGTTGTCTTGAAAAGGCCAGTAAACCAACTAATTTGTACTTTTTTTAAACAAAGCATATTGACTTTGTAAAAAGCAGACTATTTCGGCTGGTTAACCAGTGATAACGAAGAAATCGCTAATAAAATGTTAAATGTATTAGCGTTTTATGTTGCCAAGCAATATATCTTTAAACATCACCCAATCACCTAGCAAGCTATAAAATGGATATTTAAATGTGGCAGGTTTGTTGTGCTCAAAAAAGAAGTGCCCTACCCAAGCAAAGCCATAACCCAATACCGGTATACACCATAACAACAACCAACGTTCTGTTAGCAACACGTATCCGATTAGCACGAGAATTAATGCCGAGCCAACAAAATGTAAACGACGGCAACTGAGGTTTTGATGCTCCGACAGGTAATAAGGATAGAAGTCTGCAAAACTATTAAATTCTAACGGCTTTGGCTGTGTCATAGATGTGCCCCTATTTTGTGCTATTAAATGATAAAGTTAGCATAGAGAATGCTCGCATAATGTCTGTTAGGCGACAATTAAAAGATTGCATTTTAATGATATGCCCCCATTCACAGAGCAAATACAGGTAAACGGACTCTATAATGAATAACGCGGTTAATATTACCCCAGAAAATTTCCAACAAGTCATTTTACAAGACTCGCAGACCCAAGTCGTGATGGTAGAGTTTTGGGCAGAAGGTTATGAACCTAGCCAACAACTCGCGCCCATTATTGCCAATGTAGCCGCTAAATTTGGCGACAACCTAATTCATGCCCGAGTTGACTGCCAACAGCAGCAAGAAATTGCTGGACAATTTGGGGTGCAAAACCTGCCCACTGTCATTTTGGTAAAAGAAGGCCAACCTCTAGACGGCTTTGCAGGTATGCAAACCGAAGAACAAATTATTGCAGCCTTTGAAAAACACTTGCCTAAGCCAGAAGACACTTTATATGAGCAAGCGGTTGAGCTTGTTAGCGCAGGGGATTATCAGCAAGCTTATACGCTGTTAAAACAAGCTTATGATATGAACGCACAGCGTGCTGATATCAAATTATTACTTGCCGATTGCCAAATAGAGCTAGGTCAAATTAAACCTGCCAAAGAATTACTCGCAACCATAGGATTGGTTGACCAAGATGCGTTATATAACAGCATAATGGGCAAAATTGAATTGGCCGAACAAGCGGCAGAATCACCCGAAATTAAAGCCCTACAAGCAGAACTAGCTGCTAACCCAGATGACTTAGCGTTAAAAGTAAAATTGGCGGTACAGCTGCACCAAGCCAATCAAACCGAAGAAGCGTTAGAGCTGATTGTATCGGTACTGATTCAAGACTTAAATTTTGGCGAAGCTAAAAAACTCACCTTAGATATGATCAACGCCCTACCCGATGGCGACCCTTTAAAATCTAAGTATCGCCGTAAGGTTTATAGTTTGTTGTATTAAGGGCAGCTTCGGGTTACGAGCTTTAAAATTACTAAAAGACCGGTAAAAGCCGGTTTTTTTATGGATTAGGGAAAAGGTGTTGTTCTGGTAAATCAATTGGGCTAATGGTGCCTGCCCGTCTACTGCCGACTACATGTGTGTAGATTTCTGTGGTTCTAAGATCAGCATGACCTAGTAATTCTTGAACGGTTCGAATATCTGCACCTGATTGTAATAACCTAGTAGCAAATGAATGGCGAAATGTATGCGCCGTTACTCGTTTCGCCACTCCAGACCGTGTTACGGCTTGCCTTAAAGACTTAGCAAAAGCGGTTTCATGTAAGTGGTGGCGGCAGATATAACCCTCGATAGGGTGTGTACAACGCACACGTGAAGGAAATAAAAATTGCCAACTTTGTTGTTTCGCGGCATTGCCATATTTTCTTATTAACGAAGCAGGTAGAGAAGCCATGCCAAAACCTTCGCGCAAATCTTTAGCATGATACTTTTTAGCAGCAGCAACCTGTTGTTGTATCGGTGCCTTTAGCGACTGAGGCAAAAGTGTGTACCTGTCTTTCCCACCTTTTCCCCTGAAAATAAACAAAGATTTGTTATTAAAATCGATATCTTTTATTCGCAAACGTAACGCTTCGTGGACTCTTAAACCACTACCATAAAGGATCCCTGTTATTAGCCAATATTTTCCCGACATACAGGTTAATATTTTTTGTACTTCTTGCGCGTCTAACACGGTCGGCAAGTTTCTTGGCTTTTTTGCATAACCAAATTTAAGATTGGTTAGTTCCCTATCCAAAATATGTTTATACATAAATACAATAGCGCATAACGCTTGATTTTGAGTAGCCGCACTGACACCCCTAATAACAGCAAGATGAGATAAAAACGCCTCCACTTCCCTATTGCCCATTTCATTTGGATGCCTTAATTGATGGAAACGAATAAAGTACTTAGCCCAATATAAGTAAGACTTTTCAGTTTTCAAACTGTAGTGCTTTGTACGAATAACCGCTCTAATTGATTCAATAAAAGGTGACATGATGATTTTCCAAAAAAAACTGTATATGTATACAGTTATAATGTAATAATGCCAAAATACAATAATTTTAATGGGCATAACAAGCATGTTTTGGCTTCAGTTCTACAGAGCTATATTCGTAAGTAATTGTTTTTAAAATGATCTATTTGATAACCTTGTATTTATCCAGCCTAAAAAATCGGGTTAAATACATGGCTTGGTTCGATCATAAAATATCAAATGTAAAATGACCTTTTCAAAACGCTAAGTTTATGAAATGCTGTAGAA
Source organism: uncultured Paraglaciecola sp. (assembly GCF_937123705.1). Lineage (GTDB taxonomy): Bacteria > Pseudomonadota > Gammaproteobacteria > Enterobacterales > Alteromonadaceae > Paraglaciecola. The sequence continues at coordinate 70,944 of NZ_CAKZKO010000200.1, forward strand.
AATCAACTGGAATGTCGAGGTAAATATGAAATCCGTATATGTATTTAACCCGACTTCTGGCTAATAAACTGTTAGGTTGCGAATGGAGTTTGCGCTAGTACGCAAACGCTACATCGATTTAATTGCTAAATTGCACGTGGCCTTAATGCCGACTATTGTTTTATAACCATGTATCTATTTCTCACGGTTCTTGGAGCGTTGTGGAAATAGCAAAGCACTGATATTTATGAAAAAATTGAGTGACCTTTCTCGAGAGGAAATTAAATCACTAAGAATTGATTTGAGTTTGGACTCTAATATTAGTGATGATGAGGTTGTAGATGACGGCTACGGTTGGGGTTTGCTTAGTTCACGATCAGAGTCTGGCGAGGTGATAGAACGAGGGGATATAGTTCTTGTAACTGAAATTGATCCGCGAATTACCAAGCATTTACCTCCGGATGAAGTTTCATCCCTCGAGTCAATGATAGGTGAAGAGCTAATTGTGGAGCACATAAATTTTGACGAATCATTGCTAGTTGAGAAAGTTTGGAATGATGGAGGTGAGATGATTTATGGACATTCTTTTGCGGTGTTCGCTGGACAATATAAATTTGTATCTAAGCAATCATAAATTTCCTATCAGTGAAAAACCAAAGTCATTTTCGGAAGATATATAAAGCAAAGCGTACAAAGACAGCCATAATTAAAATGGAAATCTAACGCAACTTGACTAAGCTTTGATAAGGAAACAAATCAAAGGATTGATGTCATGCCCCAGCCTCGTAAATCTCAAATTAGTTTATTAGATACGCCCTATTACCATTGTGTGTCGCGCTGTGTGCGACGTTCGTTTTTGTGTGGCGTGGATAACTATTCTGGCCAAAGTTATGAACACCGTCGCGGCTGGGTGGAAGAGCAAATGTTGTTTTTGTCTACTGTGTTTGCCATTGATATTTGTGCCTATTCGGTGATGAGTAATCATGTACATGTAGTGCTGTATGTGGATGTTAAACAAGCTCAGTCTTGGAGTGATATGGAGGTTGTGACGCGCTGGCATCGTTTACATAAAGGCACGTTACTGACTCAGATGTTTGTTAAGGGTGATACATTAAATCAAAGCCAATTACTGACATTAGATGAGACCATTGCCGAGTATCGCAAACGTTTGCACGACATAAGCTGGTTAATGCGTGATTTGAATGAATACATCGCCCGCGAAGCCAACAAAGAAGATGGTTGTAAAGGCAGGTTTTGGGAAGGGCGGTTTAAATCCCAAGCATTATTAGATGAAGCAGCAGTACTGGCCTGCATGGCCTATGTGGATTTGAATCCCATTAGAGCCAAGATGGCCAACACACCAGAGACCTCACAGCACACCAGCATTCAAACACGCTTAGCTTCGATAAAACAAAATACAACCAACACATTACTGCCATTTGTTGGCAACCTTAGGCAAGGCATGCCCAAAGGCATTGCCTTTTCTTTACAAGATTACTGTGAATTAGTGGATACCACGGGCAGAGTTATCAGAAATGACAAAGCGGGCCACATTGACCAACAACATCACCCTATATTGCAAAGACTAGGATTATCAGATGAACAATGGCTCATCCTCACCACTGAGTTTGAACAACACTTTTGTTATGCTGCAGGGGCAGAAATGATGATGAATCAATTCAAACGCCATACCGGCCATCAACGTATTCGAGGCATGAGCAAGGCAAAAACGTTACTGCGCTGCGTTTAATTTTTAAAACATAACTCAAGCAACAGGTTCTAGCAAAAAAGTTGCATCCAAAAAACGCAAAACACACCAAAATCTATCCAGATGTTCAATACCTTTCTCAATACCTAAAGCTAGAACAAGATAATTCACCTATTCAGTGCAAAATTTTATTCTTTAACTATTAGATATTTATTATGGGTGGCTGGTTAAAAGTTGTTACAAGTTCTCCTATAACATTTATTTTTGACTAGGCTTTTCGTAATTTAATTATGCCTAGTACACCTATTACCAACAGTGCGAGACTACTAGGCTCTGGTACTTGTTTGGTCTGCGCCAAAGATATGGATTGTGACGTGACATTTATACAAGTCTCGCATTGAAACTCAGCACTAAAACCGCTGTTAGCAATAGTGCCATTTAGGAAACTGTCACTCCATACGTCACCGTCATCATGATTCAACGCAACAAAGAATTCAAAAAAGTTACCTGTTATCCCATTAATTGTAGGAAAACTTCCTGTAGAGAATCTCAATCGATACTCTGTAAACGTGTTTCCATTGGAGTGCCAACCACCGATACTAATATCCATAAGATTGACTGAATAAGGGGTGCCATCGTTCCAGTCAAAAGAGGCGCTGACCAAAGATAATATTGGACTAAAACCAGATCCACTAATATCCACAATGGCGCTACCATTTACCATGGTGCCATCCGGAATGTAATCATTGGCATTAGGAGCGCTATCACTCATCGTGCCACTCATATTAAACTGAATAAGGGTTGCCGATGCTGGCGCTATCAAGGAAAGACTTAACAGTAAAACCGAAATCAAAAGGGCAAGTTTAGTGCGAAAATATTGTTTAACTAAATTATTCATGACGTTTCCTAGTAGTTAATTAATTATTTATCGTCCTAATGCGTTATACCTCAATCAAA